>NZ_JAPUVR010000001.1 GCF_029255125.1 Accumulibacter sp.
AACCCATCCGTTTGGCATCGTGTCTGTGATCACCTCAAGCGGATCCTCGCTGGCATCGAGGGGCCACCAACGCATCGCTTGCTGGGGAATTATGCGAATGGCGTCGGCTAACTGCGGTTTTTAGGTTGAAATGAGAACTGCCGGCTCGGCAAGTGGTCTGGCCGGACCATCGTCGTCAGGCGATCACCGTGCTCTACGACGACTTGCTCTGAGCGCAGACGCTGCATTGGCCATGCTCTACCCAATCCCGTTGCCGACAGAGGGCGCGGCTGGCAAGGCGCTCCGCTGGGCACCCCGCCAAAAAAAAAACGGGCGCCCGGGCGCCCGTTTCTCTGATCTGCTAACCGGCTCAGAAGGTGTGACGAATACCAGCGGTAAACGTGTGGTTCTTGCGGTCGATTGCGCCGATGACGCCGGTCAGGCCGGCCGGGGCTGCGCCAACGGTGTCGTTGTCATTCTTGACATAGACATAGCCGGTGTACAGCGTTGTACGCTTCGACAGACCGTGCGAGAAAGCCACCGCAGCAGCCTTGGACTTGCCGTTCAACTGGGCGCCCTTGTTGCCTTGATCGAAGTCAAGCTCAGCATAGCCCAGGTGAATCGCGCTCGACGACATGACCGGGATTACCGCGCCGACCGACCACGTGCTGTTGTCGTTGTTGGTCAGCGTGTTCTTGTCGTTCTGATCCTGGTAGCTGGCCATCAACTTGGCGAATTTCAGGTCGAGCGTGGCGCCGACATACCATTCGTTGATGTCCTTGCCGTTGGCGGCAACGACGTTCTGGCGCACTTGATAGACACCGTCGACGTTGAACATGCCGGCGCTGAAGTTGGCGCCGACGCCCCAACGGCCGTTGTCGCTGGTGCTGACAAAGCGGTCGTTGCCGGCGTTTTCGCCAAAGCCATAGATCGCCTTACCGGTGAAGCCGCCCCAATTCGGGGTGGTGTAGGTCACGGCGTTGTTCCAGCGCGCGCCGCTGTTCGGCGTGATCGTGTTGTTGCCGGCAGTCGAGGTCGTCAGGAACGATTGCGGAGCGAAAGCGGCACCGGCGAAGGCGTCGTTTCTCGCGGTGGCGTCATAGGCGGGAGCATATTGGCGACCAAGGGCGACCGTACCCAGCGCGTTGCTGGACAGACCGACGAACTGCTGGCGGGCCAGCGCGGTGCCAACGCCCGCGTTGCTGTCGATGCTCAGGCCATATTCGAGCTGGAAGATGGCTTTCAGGCCGTTACCCAGCGCTTCTTCACCTTTGAAACCGAGGCGCGAGCCGCTCAGCAGGCCGGACTCGATGCCGCTGAACTTGTTGGTGCCGCCGCCGGCGATATTGGCCTTGCCCGTGCTATAGACATAGCCCGCGTCGGCGATGCCATACATCGTGACATTGGTCTGAGCAAAAGCAGCGCCGGAAGCTACGCTGGCGACTGCCAGTGCGATGAGTTTCTTTTGCATTGTGAATCTCCTCTAGGTTTGAGATCGATGAAGCTACCTGCCGCTCCACCAAACTGGACCTCTCGAAAAGACGAGAAGTTGGGCGGATTCTGGCAAAGGCGCCAGATTGCAGCAAGTTCCCTGATCGCTTTCGCTCGTGACGGCGCAGCGATTGTTGGTTTTCTGCAACAGGCGTGTCGAACTCAGGCGAAGAGCGTCGCCAGGGCTTTGCCGGGCTCATCGGCGCGCATGAAGGCTTCGCCGACGAGAAAGGCGTTGACCCCATGGCGGCGCAGCAAGCTGACGTCGGTGGCGGCAAGGATGCCGCTTTCGGCGATGACGATCCGCTCCGCCGGCACCTCGAGCGACAGGTCGAGCGTCGTCTGCAGGCTGACCTCGAAGCTGCGCAGGTTTCGGTTGTTGATGCCGATCAGCGGGGTCGCCAGCTCGAGCGCGAGTTCGAGTTCGTGTCGGTCGTGCACCTCGACGAGTACCGACATTCCGTAGGAGGTGGCAATCTGCTCGAAACGCTGCATCGTCGGCAAGTCGAGTGCGGCAACGATGAGCAGGATGGCGTCGGCGCCCATCGCGCGCGCTTCGTGGACTTGATAGTCGTCGACCAGAAAGTCCTTGCGCAGTACTGGCAGCGAACAGGCGGCCCGGGCGCGTTGCAGCGCCGCAGGCGAACCATGGAAGAACTGCCGGTCAGTGAGCACCGACAGGCACGCGGCACCATTCTCCTGGTAGCCGGCAGCGATTGCTGCGGGTTGGAAATCGGCGCGCAGTATCCCTTTCGACGGGCTGGCCCGCTTGATTTCGGCAATCACCGCCGGTTGGCCGGCAGCGATCCGCTGGCGCAGCGCGCCAACGAAATCGCGTGGCCGCTCCTGCCGCTGCGCTGTCGCACAGATCTCGGCAAGGCTCGTCTCCGCCGCGCTGGCGGCAAGCTCGTCGCGTTTGACGGCAAGAATACGCTGCAGGATGTCGGTCATTGGCGGCTCGCCTGTCGTCGACCACGGGCCGCTTCGATGCCCTCGGGGTCAACCGTTCGGTTCGCCTGGATCACGCGGCGAAGCGTCGCGAGAACGCAACGAAGTCGTCGACCTTTGACCGCGCAGCTCCGCTGGCGATCGTTTCAAACGCGGCATCGACGCCATCGGCCAGCGACGGGGCCAGGCCGCCGACGTAAATGCTCGCTCCGGCATTCAGTGCCACGATGTCGCGCGCAGCTCCGGCGCGATTCTCCAGCGCAGCCAGCAGCATCGCTTTCGACTCCTCGACGGTCGCGGCGCGCAGAACACGCGGGTCATGCACAGGCAGATTGAACTGTTCGGGATGAATCGTGTATTCGTCGACACGGCCGTTCTTCAGTTCGCCGACCAGCGTCTCGCCGGAAATCGAGATCTCGTCGAGTCCCTCGCGGCCGAACAAGGTCAGCGCGTGGGCGCTGCCGAGGCGCTGCAGAACGCGTACCTGGATGCCGACGAGATCGGGATGGAAAACGCCGAGTACCTGGCTCCCCGCGCCAGCCGGATTGGTCAGCGGGCCGAGAATGTTGAACAGGGTGCGCACACCGAGTTCACGGCGAACCGGCGCTGCGTGCTTCATCGCGCTATGGTGGTTCGGCGCGAACATGAAACCGACGCCGACCTCGTCAATGCTCTGCGCAACCTGCTGCGGCGTCAGACTGATGTTGGCGCCGAGCGCTTCGAGCACGTCTGCACTGCCCGATTGCGACGAAACCGATCGCCCGCCGTGTTTGGCGACGCGTACGCCGGCGGCAGCGGCAACAAACATCGCGGCAGTCGAAATGTTGAAAGTTTGCGCGCCGTCGCCGCCGGTGCCGCAGGTGTCGACGAGATGTGTGCGGTCGCCGACATCAACCTTGGTCGACAACTCGCGCATCACCTGTGCCGCGGCCGAAATCTCGCCTATCGTTTCCTTCTTGACGCGCAGGCCGACAATGATCGCGGCGATCATCACTGGACTGACTTCGCCGCGCATGATCTGACGCATCAGCGCGACCATTTCGTCGTGGAAGATTTCGCGGTGTTCGATGACCCGCGTCAAAGCGTCCTGTGGCTTCATCTCTGACCCCCCTCGAGAAAGTTGGCAAGCAACTGGTGACCGTTTTCGGTAAGGATCGACTCGGGGTGGAACTGCACGCCCTCGACCGCCAGGGTACGATGCCGCAATCCCATGATCTCGCCATCGTCGGTCCAGGCGGTGATCTCCAGGCAGTCGGGCAACGACGAACGCTCGACAGCCAGCGAATGATAGCGCGTGCACCTCAGCGGGTTCGGCTGCCCGCGAAACACCCCCTGGCCGTTATGGTGCACCGGCGACACCTTGCCATGCATCAGCCGGCGGGCATGCACGACGCGACCGCCGAAGGCCTCGCCGATCGCCTGGTGGCCGAGGCAGACGCCGAGCAGAGGCAGTTTGCCGGCAAATTCCCGGATCGCCGCCAGCGAGATTCCCGCCTGGCTTGGCGTACAAGGGCCCGGCGAGATAACGAGATAGGTGGGATCGAGGCGGGCAATCCCGGTCAGGCTGATGGCGTCGTTACGAAACACTCTGACCTCTTGCCCAAGCTCGCCGAAGTACTGAACGAGGTTGTAGGTAAATGAGTCGTAGTTATCGATCATCAGCAGCATGACTAGGCTATCCTTCTGATTCTATTGATGCATACGTGCTTGACCGCTGATTGATAGCCGCTTTCCTGGCCGCTTCCTCAGCCGCTGGATGAAGTGGCGCGGGTGAAAAGCGCCGGCTCGCAAAGACCGGCATTGTCGCATTGTGCGGGACCGCGTTCAAGAAATGGCTGGCTGCCGGGTGCAATCGAAAGTGCGACTGGCGCCGGGGTGGTCGGCATTGGCCTTCGGCACTAGACAAATGAGCGGAGGTGAGGTAAATAGCGATGGGTGACTTTAACCTGGAGCGAAACCCATGGCAGAA
>NZ_JAPUVR010000002.1 GCF_029255125.1 Accumulibacter sp.
CGCGTCGTACAGGCACGACGCGTTGGCAAGAAGCATTTTATCGACACCTATCGCTATGCCCATCAAGTGCCGTTGCGCAACACGGACGATGCCGTGTTAGCCAACTGGCTGGAACTGATCACCACCGATGCCCGTGGCGCCATTGTCTTCAAGAACGCCTGTGCCACCTCGCATGGCATCACCGACCACAACGTCGCCGCTCTGGCTTCCGCCGGCCGAGCGCGTTGGAGAATCGAGAACGAGAACAACAACATCCTCAAGACCAAGGGCTACCATTTCGACCACAACTTCGGTCACGGCAAACAGTTCCTGGCTAACCTGTTCGCCACCCCGATCCTCTTGGCCTTCTTGCTCCATACCGCCTTGGACTGGATGGACTCCCGTTATGCCAAGGTGCGTGCCCTCGTGCCCTCACGCCGCACCTTCTTCGAACACCAGCGCGCCTGGCTACAGTACCTGCCCTTCGATGACTGGGATCACCTCATGCGCTTCATGCTGCAGCGCCTCGCTCCCAACGCCCCAGACACCGGCTGACTTACCCCATCCAACAGTCCTGACTTCGACCATACCCTGCTACAGGATTTGAATTGAGAACTGCTGGAGCGCCAGCATCATCTGATCGCAAGCAACGGCAGAAGGCTATACTGCACGCCCACGCGCAGTTGGCGGGGACAGCGCTGTTCTGTTCGCCTCCCGCCGAGCGAGCTCGCCGATGTCCTTCAACCACGCGATGCATTCGAGTCACCATGGCAGATGATCAGGGCGTCCCGCCAGGCGCGCCGACACCGCACACGCCAATGATGCAGCAGTACCTGCGGATCAAGGCGCAACATCCGGATATCCTGCTTTTTTACCGGATGGGTGATTTCTACGAGCTGTTCTTCGCCGACGCCGAAAAGGCGGCGCGCCTGCTCGACATCACGCTGACGACGCGTGGTCAATCGGCCGGGCAGCCGATCAGGATGGCCGGCGTGCCCTATCACGCGGTCGAGCAGTACCTGGCCAAGCTGGTCAGACTGGGTGAGTCGGTGGCGATCTGCGAGCAGATGGGCGATCCGGCGACGAGCAAGGGCCCGGTCGAGCGCGCCGTCGTGCGCATCGTCACGCCCGGCACCCTGACCGACGCGTCGCTGCTCGACGAAAAGCGGGACACCTTGTTGCTCGCCTTGAGTACGACTCGCCAGCTCGCCGGACTGGCCTGGCTGAATCTGGCGAGCGGCGACTTCCGCCTGTGCGAAGTGGCGCCGGTGAAGCTGGCGGCGACGCTCGAGCGCATCGCGCCGGCCGAGATCATCGTGCCGGAAAGCTTGTCGCTGGCCCTGCCGCCAGATGTTGCGCTGACTCGCCGGGCCGACTGGCATTTCGATGCGGAAACGGGGGGGCGCGAATTGCGCGCGCACTTCGGAACGACTTCGCTCGGCGGTTTCGGCGCTGACGGACTACGGCCGGCGATCGCCGCCGCCGGCGCGCTGCTGCGTTATGCGCAGGCGACGCAGGTGCGCGCCCTGCCGCATGTCCGCGCGCTGATCGTCGAACGCGACGCGACTTTCCTCGGGCTCGATACGGCCACCCGGCGCAACCTCGAACTGACCGAAACGCTGCGCGGACAGCCGGCGCCAACGCTGTGCAGCCTGCTCGACAACTGCGTCACTTCGCCCGGATCGCGCCTGCTGCGACACGCCCTGCATCACCCCTTGCGCGATCCGAGCATTCCTGCCGCGCGACACGCGGCGGTCGCCATGTTGCTCGACGACGGCGGGCGGACGCTGCGTGGACTGCGCCAGACGCTGCGCGGTTTCGCCGACATCGAACGGATCGCCGGCCGCATCGCGCTGTTTGGCGCCCGCCCGCGCGATCTCGCGGCGCTGCGCGACAGCCTGCGGCGTCTCGACGAGCTGCGCGCGCCGCTGGCCGACAATGCGGCAGCGCTGCTCTGCGAGATCCACGCCGATCTGACGCCGCCGACAGCGACGATCGACTTGCTGACACGCGCGCTGCTCACCGAGCCGGCAGCGCTGATTCGTGAAGGCGGCGTCATCGCGCCGGGCTACGACGGCGAACTCGACGAGCTGCGCTCGCTGAACGACAACTGCGGCGCGTTTCTGCTCGAACTCGAAGCACGCGAGCGCGAGCAGACCGGCATCGCCAATCTGAAGGTCGAGTACAACCGCGTGCACGGCTTCTACATCGAGGTATCGAACGCCAATGCGGCGCGCGTTCCCGAGCATTACCGGCGACGGCAGACGCTGAAGAACGTCGAGCGCTACCTGACGGCCGAGCTGAAGGCTTTCGAGGACAAGGCGCTGTCGGCGCAGGAACGGGCGCTGGCGCGCGAGAAGCTGCTTTACGACGAACTGTTGAACACGCTGCAGAACGATCTGCCGCAGTTGCAGCAGATCGCCACGGCTGCGGCGACGCTCGACCTGCTCGCCGGCTTTGCCGAGACCGCGCAGCAGCGCAACTATTGCCGCCCGCTCTTCTCCCCGGAACCCGGGTTGTCGATCGAAGCTGGGCGACATCCGGTGGTCGAAGACCAGTTTGCCGACGGCGAAGGTTTTATCGCCAACGATACCGAGCTCGGCGACGGCCGCCGGCTGCTCCTGATCACTGGTCCGAACATGGGCGGCAAGTCGACCTATATGCGGCAGACGGCGCTGATCGCCCTGCTCGCACATGTCGGAAGCTATGTCCCGGCGACGCGCGCGGTTCTCGGACCGCTCGACCAGATTTTTACGCGCATCGGTGCAGCCGACGATCTCGCCGGCGGGCGCTCGACGTTCATGGTCGAAATGACCGAATCAGCGACGATCCTGCATCATGCGACCGATCGCAGTCTGGTCCTGATGGACGAGGTCGGTCGCGGCACCTCGACCTTCGACGGAATGGCGCTCGCTTTCGCCATCTGCCGCCATCTGCTGGAGAAGAACCGTAGCCTGACGCTGTTCTCGACGCACTACTTCGAGTTGACGTTGCTCGCCAACGAGTATCGCGAGTTGGCCAATGTTCATCTGGACGCAGTCGAGCACGGCGAGCGCATCGTCTTTCTGCACGCGGTCGAAGCGGGCCCGGCGAATCAGAGCTACGGGATTCAGGTCGCTGCGCTGGCCGGCATCCCGCCTGCGGTCGTCAAGGCAGCGCGCCGACAGTTGCGCCAGTTCGAACAGCGCGCCTCGATCAATCCGCTGCAGCCCGATCTCTTCGCCAGCGCGCTGGCCGATGCCGAGGACCGGCGAACGCCGGATCTGCATCCGGCGCTCGAGCGTCTGCGCTGCGTCGACCCCGACCAGTTGACGCCGCGCGAGGCGCTGGCGGCGCTTTACGAGCTGCGTTCGCTGCTCGTCGGCGAATAGCCGGAGCGCACCGACGATGAAGACACTGCTCTGTGCCCTTCTCTGCCTCCTGCTGAGCGGCTTTGCCGCGGCGGAGACCTGGCGTTTTGCCGTCATCGGTGACACGCCTTACGACGACTACGAGACGAGCGAGCTGCCGCGCATGCTCGATGTCATCGCCGCCGAACATCCGAGCTTCATCGTCCATGCCGGCGACCTCAAGGCGAGCACGACGGTCTGCAGCGACGAGCTTTTCCGTTCTCGGCGCGCCCTGCTCGACGCGGCGCGCGTCCCGCTGATCTACGTTCCCGGCGACAACGAATGGACCGACTGCCGATTCGGGCTGGCCGGCGGCTACGACCCGCGCGAGCGCCTGGACAAGCTGCGCGAAATCTTCTTTGCCGAAGCGCGCTCGCTCGGGCAGCCGCCAATGGCGCTCGAGCGGCAAGCCGGGAGCTACCCCGAACACCAGCGCTGGCGACTCGGTCCGGTGCTCTTTCTGACGCTCAACGTACCCGGGCCGAACAGCAACTACGGCAACGCGGTCGAGCCGAGCGCCGAGTTCCTGGCGCGCAATCCACGCCTGATCGAGTGGCTGAGCGAGGGCTTTGCGCGCGCCCGGCAGGGACGCCTGGCCGGCGTGGTCATCGTCATGCAGGCAAATCCCTCGTTTGCGCACGACGCCAAGGGGCTGGCGCACGCCGGCTATCGCCAGTTGCTCGACACGCTGCGGCGCGAAACGGTCGCCTTCCCTGGCCAGGTCCTGCTGATCCACGGCGACACGCACTGGCAGCGCATCGATCAGCCCTTGCGCAATCCGCTCAACGGCCGGCCGATAGCCAACTTCACGCGCCTGGAGACCTTCGGTTACCCGTTCCTGGGCTGGGTGAAAGTGATCATCGACAGCGAGCACGCACGCCTTTTCCGCTTCGAGGTGCGCGCCTACGGCGAACGTTCGAACGTCTGGCAGCGCTATCGCGGCGGACGCTGAACGGCAAACGCAGCGATCACCCGGCGAGCGCCCGCGCCACTTCGAGTACCAGGCGCAGCGCACCGCTGATCAGTAAGGCGACGGCGACCGAGAGTCCGGCGGAAAACACCGCCTGACGCCAACCGATCGTGCGCAGCATGACGGCAAAGCTCGACACGCAGGGAATGTAGAAGGTCAGGAAGACGAGAAAGGTGGCGATCTGCACCCAATCGAGCACGGGCTCGATCTCCATCGTCCCCAGTGCCTGGTACACCATCAGCAACGACAGTTCCTTGCGCAGCACGCCGAACAGGATCGGCACGCCGAGCAGCGCCGGCAGGCCGAGCCACCATTCGGTGATCGGCACGAGGAGCAGGTTGATCCAGCGATCGGCAGCGAAGTGGTTGAGCAAGGCGAGGACAACGCTGCCGGCAACCAGCAGCGGCGTCACGATGGTCACGATGTCGCTCGTCCGTTCCCAGGTCTTGCCCAGCAGGCCGCGCCAGTTGGGCAGCGCATACGGTGGAATCTCCTGGATCAGGCCGACGGCCAGCTTGCGGTAGCGCCGGGCAAGCAGGCGACCGAGCAGCGCGAGAACGGCAAAGGTCAACGCGAAGATCGCGAAGACGCCGGCAGCCCCGAGGTACTTGCCGCCCATGGCGAGAATGATTGCCGAACGCGCCGAACAGGGAACGAAAGCGAGCAGCAACGTCGCCACCAGCCGGTCCTTGCCCTGCGTCGTTGCCGCGACGAGCGAGATGGCCGGTACGTTGCAACCCAGGCCAACGAGAAACGAAGCGGCAACGCTGCCGTGCAGGCCGATGCTGTGAAAGGCGCGGTCGACGACGAAGGCCACCCGATGCATGATGCCCGATTCTTCCAGCACGACAAGGAGCAGGACGAGCGGCAGCATGTACGGGATGGCGATCCCGATCAAGCCGATCAGGCCATCGATCACCGCGCGCGCAATCACCCCGAAGGTTGACTCGGGCTGCCACTGCTGTGCCCATTCCATCAGCGGCGCAGCGGTCCACGAATCGAGCGTCTTGCTCACCTCGAAAACCATCACCAGAACCAGCGCAAACACCCCCAGGCTGCCGAGCAGACCCCAGCGGGGATGCAGAAAAACGCCATCGAGCAGGCGCTGCCAGCGCCCGCTGTTGGCCGCACCGCCGAACTGCGTCACGTTCTCGAACAACACGGCAGCGCGGTGGTGGCGATCGGCGTGCAGTTCTTCCGCCAGCGAACGCGGCAAGTAACGCTCGGCTTCGGCACGTGCGGCAAGCACTTCGGGCAGTAGATGCGGCACGTGACTGACCAGTTCGTCGACAAAGTAGTCGTCGCTGGCGGCCAGGTGCATCAGGAGAAAGGAAGCAGGAACACAAAACGCCGCGTCGACTTCCGGCCGTGCGAGCACCGCACGCAGCGCGTCGAGGCGCTCGGCAATCGGCGCACTGGGCGACTGTGGGCGCGGCGCGTGGCCGCCGCGCGCGGCGTTCAGCGCGGCAGCGAACAGCTCGGCGACGCCCAAGCCCATGTGCGCAGCCGTGGCCACGACGGGCACCCCGAGCAGCTCGGAGAGCGCGCGCGCATTGATGTAGAGGCCCTTCCGGCGCGCTTCGTCAACCCGGTTCAGGGCAATCACCAGCGGCCGGCCGAGTAGACTCAGTTCGAGCGTCAGTTCGAGATCGCGCTGCAAGGCGGTGGCATCGACCACCTGGATCAGGACATCGGGCGCATTGAAGGCGGCACCCGGCTGGGCGGCTTCATGCGCCGCAATCGGCGGCCAACGGTCGCCCCAGAGCAGGTATTTGACGACGACGCTGTCGTGCGGACTGAGCGAGCAGAGTGACTCGACGGCCGGCAGATCGACCAACGAGATTTCTTCAAGGCCGAGCTTGACGACGCATTCGTCGTAGCGATCGCCGTCGCGCAGCAGCCTTTCCTGCTGCGGAGCGGCACTGGAGGCCGCCCGGAAGATACTGCTCTTGCCGGTCAGCATACGCCCGACCAGCGCCACGCGCGGCCGTCGTTCGCCGCGCAGCAGCACTCCCGGCAAGGCAATCGTCGATACGCTTGTGCTCAGTGGATGGCCTCACCCAACGCCGACCGGCATCCGACGCCGGCACGCGAGAGCAGCGCGCGCCAGCGCCAGCCACATCTGACGTGTACGCAAGGCCGGTGCAGGCAGCGCCGCGCCACCCGTCGTGCGGCACGGCAGAGCGGCCCCCGAGGCCGGCGCATCCCGCACCAGCCGCTCACTCGTCGTCGTCGAACTCGTCGTCGTGAATATGGCCGTGCCGAATCTCCTCGGCTGTCGCCGGCCGGACGTTGGTCACCGTGCAGGTGAAGACGAGCGCCATCCCGGCCAGCGGATGGTTGGCATCGAGAATCACCGTATCGTCGGCAATCTCGGTGACACGGTAAACGAGCACATCCTCGTCGTCCTCGTCCTCGTCGGCAAAACCCTCGAACTGCATGCCGACCTGCAAGTCACGCGGGAATTTGTCGCGCGGCTCGACCTGCACCAGCGTCGCATCATATTCGCCGAAGGCATCGTCCGGCTGCATGCTGACCGTCACCGATTCGCCTATCCGCTTCCCCTGCACAGCCTCTTCGATCAGCGGAAAAATGTCGTCGTAACCTCCGTGCAGGTAGATCAGCGGTTCCTGTCCGGCATCGACGAGTTCACCCGCGAGATCGGTCACGCTGTAATCCAGCGTGACGACGGTATTTCTGGCAACTTGCATGTTCATGAACTGAATTCCTTTACCGCGCGCAACATTTCAAGCGCGTGGCCCTTGGCCGTCACGCCGTACAGCGCTAAACGGATGATACCCTTCTTATCAATAAAAAAAGTCGATCGCTGGATGCCATATCTGGGCATACCGTTGACCTCCTTCGCCTGCCAGACATCGTATTCCCGGCATACCTGACCTTCAACATCGGACAGCAGCGAGACCGAAATACCGTGCTTGTCCCTGAACTCGGCGTGCTTCAGGCAATCGTCTCGGCTGACACCCAGCACCCGACAATCGAAGCGCGCAAACTCATCCTCATGGTCCGAAAAGTCGGTTGCCTGCAAGGTACAGCACGGCGCGTCATCTCTCGGGTAAAAGAAGAGAATCACATTGGCCTTACCTTGAAACGCGGCAATATCGATGAGTTCCATGTCCGCATCCGGAAGGACGAACATCGGAGCTGCCTGTCCTGCTTTCAGCATGTGGAGACCTCGAAGACCCTGACCGCCCGCATGCGAGCGGGTCAGGCGGATTCTAACCAAGCTTCCGGCGCGTGACTACAAGAAACAATTTCTGCGCGCGCGCTAGAATGCGTCCGACGGGCAGTCTTGCTTGCCCTGCAGCGTCCGCACCCAGCCACGCGATCGGCTGCTCGGGCGCCCATTCAGTCCCGCCACGGCACACTTGGAGAGCCCATGACCATCTTCCCCCTCAGCCGGCACTCAGTGCCGCTCACCGCCCTTCTTTTCGCCACCTCGCTGCTCGCGGCACCGCCGGATGGCGCGACGACGATCGAGCTCTCGGCCGAGGCAAGCGCCACGGCCGCCAACGATCTGGCGCGCGCGACGGTCTTTGCCGAAGCGAGCGGCAGCGCGCCAGGCGAACTTGCCCGACGTGTCAACGGCCTGCTCGCCGACGCGCTGAAGACGGCGCGCGCTTACCCCAGCGTGCGCACGCAAAGCGGCATGACGCATACCTATCCGGTGCACGGCAAAGCGAGCCGGATCGAGGGCTGGCGGATGCGTTCCGACCTGGCGCTCGAATCGGGCGATACTGCAGCCCTTTCCGAGCTGCTCGGCAAACTCCAGGCGACGATGGGAGTCGCCAGCTTGAGCATGTTGCCCGCTCCGGAAACGCGCAAGAAAGCCGAAAGCCAGGCGATGGTCGATGCCATCGCGGCTTTTCAGGAGCGCGCCGGGGTGGTCGCAGCCGCTCTAGGAAGCAAACACCGGATCAAAAGCCTGACGATCAACAGCAGCGGTCGTCCGCCGATCGCACCGATCATGCGCTCAGCGGTAATGATGGCGGCCGAGGCTGCGCCGATGCCGATCGAGGCCGGCGAAACGCAGATCACGGCGACGGTCAGCGGGCAGATCGAACTGCTCGCGCGCTAGCCTCACTTTGCTTCGCCGCGCGCAAGCGCCCACCGCAACCGCATCGGCAAGCAGCCCGAGCGACACGACACGCCGGCAGTACCCGCTCGCCCATTGCCTACGGCCGGCCGCGCTTTTCGCTCGCCGTCGCCGCCCGCACCTTGTCTGTCGCGCCAACGCGCGTTGGCGCGGCCGCTGCGGCTTCCTTGCCGACGGCCGGCTTGTCCGGGATCTGCACGAAAACCTCGTCCTGCTTGACCATCCCCAGTTCGAAACGCGCCCGCTCCTCGATCGCGTCAAAGCCCTGTTTGAGATCGCGCACTTCGGCAACGAGACCCGCATTGCGCGTCTCCAGCCGCTTGTTGGTCTCTTTCTGCTGCTGCAACTGGCGGTCGACCTCGCGCACGCGCAGCAAGCCGCCCTTGCCTAGCCAGAGCGGGTGCTGCAGCAGCGCAATCAGAACCAGCAAGGCAACGGCAAGCCAGCGCACGGCGGAATCAGGCTGCCCGAGTCAAGCGGCGAGGAGGCGCCATCGACCGGTTCTCGCCAGTCAGCGCGACAGATTGTAGAACGCCTCGCGTCCAGGGTAACCCGCGGTATCGCCGAGATCCTCCTCGATGCGCAGCAACTGGTTGTACTTGGCGATGCGGTCCGACCGCGAGAGCGAGCCGGTCTTGATCTGCAAGGCGTTCATGCCGACCGCGATATCGGCAATGGTACTGTCTTCCGTTTCACCGGAGCGATGCGAGATCACCGCAGCGTAGGCCGCACGCTTGGCCATTTCGATGGCGGCAAAGGTCTCCGAAAGCGTACCGATCTGATTGATCTTGATCAGTATCGAATTGCCGATACCCTGCTTGATGCCTTCTTTGAAAATGCGCGTATTGGTGACGAAAACATCGTCGCCGACGATCTGCACGGTCTTCCCGAGGCGCTTGGTGAGCAGCTTCCAGCCGTCCCAGTCGCTCTCGCTCATGCCGTCCTCGATCGACACGATAGGAAAGCGATCGGCCAGGTTGGCCAGGTAGTCGACCAACTCGTGCGAATTCAGTTGCAGGTTCTCACCGGCGAGATGATAGCGACCGTCGCGATAGAGTTCGGAAGCGGCGCAATCGAGGCCGATCAGCACGTCTTCGCCAGCCGTATAACCGGCGTGTTCGATCGAGTGCATGATCAGTTCGAGCGCCTCGGCGTGGCTTCCAAGATTGGGCGCGAAGCCGCCCTCGTCGCCGACAGCGGTCGAGAAGCCCTTTTTGTGCAAGAGCTTCTTGAGCGCCTGAAAGATCTCGGCGCCGCAGCGCAGCGCCTCTCGAAACGAGGTCTGACTGACCGGCAGGATCATGAACTCCTGAAAATCGAGGCTGTTATTGGCGTGCTGCCCACCGTTGACGATGTTCATCATCGGCACCGGCATCTGCATCGGCCCCGAGCCGCCAAAGTAGCGGTACAAGGGCAGGCCGGACTCCTCGGCAGCGGCTTTGGCGACTGCCATCGACACCGCCAGCATGGCGTTGGCGCCCAGCCGCGACTTGTTTTCGGTCGCGTCCAGATGAATCAGCGTCTGGTCGATGAACGCCTGCTCCTGCGCGTCGAGGCCGATGATCGCTTCGGAAATCTCGGTATTGACGTTCTCGACCGCCTGCAGAACGCCTTTGCCGAGGTAACGCGCAGAATCTCCGTCGCGCAGTTCGATCGCTTCACGCGATCCGGTGGACGCCCCGGAAGGTACAGCCGCACGCCCCATCACGCCGGACTCGAGCAAGACGTCACATTCGACGGTGGGGTTGCCACGCGAATCCAGAACCTCGCGGGCCACGACATCAACGACAGAGCTCATCATCTTCCCCTTGTCTTCAAAGTGTAAAAGTTCAGTCCACAGGCCAACGGACGCTCAGGCGAGTTCCACGAAACCGGCGTCCTTGACCAAGCGGTCGAGGGCAACCAGCGTGCTCAGCAGGCTTTCCATGCGCCGCAACGGCCAACTGTTCGGCCCATCGGACAGCGCCTGCTCCGGTCGCGGATGCGTCTCCATGAACAGGCCGGCAATCCCGACGGCGACTGCTGCGCGCGCCAGGACCGGGATGAACTCGCGCTGACCGCCCGACACCGAGCCCTGCCCACCGGGCAACTGTACCGAATGTGTTGCGTCGAAAACGACCGGGCAGGCCGTTTCGCGCATGATCGCCAGACTGCGCATGTCGGCAACGAGATTGTTGTAGCCGAAAGAGGCGCCACGTTCGCAAACCATGATCCGTGCCTCGCGCCCGCCAGCCGCCTGCGCCTTGGCCACGACATTGCGCATGTCGGCCGGCGCCAGGAACTGGCCCTTCTTGATATTCACCGGCCGGCCGGCAGCCGCCACCGCCTCGATGAAGTCGGTCTGGCGGCAGAGGAAGGCCGGCGTCTGGAGGACGTCGACGACCTCGGCGACCGCCGCAATGTCGTCCTCGCGGTGTACGTCGGTAAGCACCGGAACACCGATCTGGCGTCGCACCTCGGCCAAGATGCGCAGGCCCTCGTCGAGACCCGGCCCGCGCGGCGAACCACCGGAAGTCCGGTTGGCCTTATCGTAGGAAGCCTTGAAGACGTAAGGCACGGCAAGCCGGGCGCAGACCTCGTGCAGGTGGCCAGCGACTTCGATACAGAGATCGAGCGACTCAGCGGTGCACGGGCCGGCAATCAGAAATAGCGGCTGGTCAAGGCCGACGCTGAAGCCGCCCAGCCTCATGCCCGTTCCCGGTGCGCCGCCGCTGCCCGCACGAAAGAGGCGAACAGCGGGTGCGCGCGACGCGGCGACGACGTAAACTCGGGATGAAACTGGCAACCGATGAACCAGGGATGCGCATTCGGCCCCGCCTGCGGCAGTTCGACGATCTCGCACAGATCGCTGGCCAAGGCGCGGCCCGAGACGATCAGCCCGCTCTCTTCCAGGCAGCCGAGCAGCCTGTTGTTGACTTCATAGCGGTGCCGGTGACGCTCGGTGATTTGCGCCTGGCCGTAGATCGAACGTGCCAGCGAGCCCTCGCGCAGGAGGCACACCTGGCCGCCCAAGCGCATCGTCCCGCCGAGGTCGCAAGTCTCGTCTCGGCGTTCGAGGCGTCCGGAGGCGTCCTGCCATTCGGTGATCAGGCCGACCACCGGATGCGCGGTAGCGGGTTCGAACTCGCTGCTGTGCGCATCGCTCAGGCCAGCCACGTGGCGGGCAAACTCGACGACCGCAAGCTGCATTCCCAGGCAGATGCCGAGATACGGAATACGCTTTTCGCGCGCGTGACGAATGGCCTTGATCTTGCCTTCGGTACCCCGCCGGCCGAATCCGCCCGGAACGAGGATGGCGTCCATTCCGTCGAGCACGCCACAGCCGCTTCGTTCGATCTCTTCCGAGTCGATATAGCTGAGCCTGATCCTGCTGCGCGTCGCGATACCGGCGTGCACCAGCGCCTCGCTGAGCGATTTGTACGATTCGGTGAGATCGACGTACTTGCCGACAAAAGCGATGTCGAGTTCGCGCTCGGGATGTTCGAGCGCGTACACGATGTCCTTCCAGAGCGTCAGGTCGGCCGCCTTGGCGAGGATGTTCAGCTTGTGGCAGACAATCCCGTCGAGCATCTGATCGTGCAACATCGCCGGAATCTTGTAGATCGAGTCGGCGTCGCGTGCCTCGATCACCGCCTCGCGCTGCACATTGCAAAAGAGCGCCATCTTCTGCTTGTCGTCTTCCGGAATCGGCCGGTCGGTGCGACAAAGCAGGATATCGGGCTGAATGCCGATCTCGCGCAACTCCTTGACCGAATGCTGCGTCGGCTTGGTCTTCAGTTCGCCTGAGGTGGGGATGTAGGGAACCAGCGTCAGATGCAGATAACAGGCATTCGTACGCCCTTCCTGCAGGCCCATCTGGCGGATTGCTTCGAGAAACGGCAGCGACTCGATATCGCCAACCGTTCCGCCGACTTCGACAATGGCCAGATCCGCACCCTCGGCGCCGCGTCTGATCTGCGCCTTGATCTCGTCGGTAATGTGCGGAATCACCTGCACGGTCTTGCCGAGATATTCGCCGCGCCGCTCCTTCTTGATGACCGAGTCGTAAACCTGCCCAGTCGTGAAGTTGTTGCGCCGCTCCATGCGCACATTAGTAAACCGTTCGTAATGCCCCAGGTCGAGGTCGGTCTCAGCGCCGTCGTGCGTCACGAAGACTTCGCCGTGCTGGAAAGGGCTCATCGTTCCCGGATCGACGTTGATGTACGGATCGAGCTTGATATTGGTGACACGGATGCCGCGTGACTCGAGGATCGCTCCCAGCGATGCAGCCGCGATGCCCTTGCCCAGGGAGGAAACCACGCCGCCGGTGACAAATACGTACTTGGTCATGGAGATGAATGCAGCGGGAAACCAGAATTGTAGCCGAAAATTCCCGCTCGTTCCAAGCACGGGCGGCCTTGGCGACCTGTCGAAGATTGCGCCAGCCGCAAAATGGCGCAATAATTCATTGGTAAGCGGCTCACGCTCCGCCCACTGAGAGCCTGATGGCAACAATTCTGATCGTCGATGACACCCCCGAGAACTTGGCGGTTCTGAGCGGTGTGCTGAGTCCGCAGCACCGCGTGCGTGCGGTCAACTCGGGCCGGCGCGCGCTGCAGGTGGCCAACAGCCAGCCACCGCCTGACCTCATCCTGCTCGATGTGATGATGCCCGAGATGGACGGTTACAGCGTCCTCGCCGAACTGCACGCCAACCCGGCCACTGCCGATATCCCGGTTATTTTCGTCACCGCCTTGGAAAGCAGCGACGACGAGGAGCGCGGTCTGACCCTGGGTGCCGTCGATTACATCACCAAGCCGATCAGGCCGGCGATCGTCGTCGCTCGGGTGCGCACACAACTCGAGCTGAAAGCCGCGCGCGACCTGCTGCAGGACCGCAACCGCGGGCTGGAAGCCGAAGTCGCCCGGCGCATGGCGGAGAATCTGCGCATCCAGGACGTAAGCATTCATGCGCTAGCACGCCTGGCCGAGGTGCGCGACCCCGAAACCGGCAACCATCTGCGCCGCACGCAGGCCTACGTGCTCACGCTGGCCCAGCAACTGAGCACGCACCCGCGCTTTGCAGCCTTTCTGACGCCGCCGAACATCGAGGTCCTGGTCAAGTCGGCGCCGCTGCACGACATCGGCAAAGTCGGCATACCGGACAGCATTCTCCTCAAGCCCGGCAAGTTAACTGCCGATGAATGGGAGATCATGAAAACACACTGCCGCCTTGGCTATCTGGCGATCGAGCAGGCCGAACACGACGCCGACCGTCCGGTCGCCTTCCTCGCCATGGCCAAAGAGATCACTCATCATCATCACGAGCGCTGGGACGGCTCGGGCTACCCGGACGGGCTTGCCGGAGACGCCATTCCGATCTCCGCCCGTTTGATGGCGCTCGCCGACGTTTTCGACGCGCTGATCGCTCAGCGCAGCTACAAAAAGCCATTTCCGGTCGAGGATGCGCTACGCATCATCCGCGACGGGCAAGGCAGTCATTTCGATCCGGACGTAGTGGACGCTTTCTTCGCCCGGGTCGACGAGTTCCTGCGCATCGCCGCCGCCTACGTCGACCCCGAAAGCGCTCCAGCGAGCACGCTCACCCACTGACCAGCGCAAAGCCCATTCCTGACCCCTTGGGAGACCACGATGAAACCGAATCGCACGTACGGGTGGCTACTCGTCCTTCTCCTCAACCTCCTCGTTGGAACGCCGGCGACCGTCGCACAAACGCTTTCGGTAGGTGGCACCGGCTCGTCGGAACCGATCGTTCGCCTGCTTTTCGACGAGTTCCGGAAGGAGGTTCCGGGTGCGACGCTCAACCACTTGTCGCCACCGCTTGGTTCGGGTGGCGCGCTGAAGGCGCTGGCCGCCAACCGTATCGGTGTGGCGTTCATCGGTCGCCCAGTCCAGCCCGAGGAAGCCAGGCGCATCGGGCAAAGCTTCCTGCTGGCGGAAACGCCGTTTGTCGTTGCCTCGCGTGACGCACGACAAAAGGACGGCTTCACGCTCGACCAACTGGCACGCATCTACACCGGTGAGCTGACCACCTGGCGTGATGGTTCGCCAGTACGGCTGATTCTGCGGCCCAGGTTCGAAAGCGATTCGGCGCAGCTCAAGAGTATGTCGCCGGCGATGGAGAAAGCGGTGGACGCGGCAGCCCAACGGCCCGGAATGGTCACCGCCGACAATGACCTCGAAGCGCTCAAACTGATCAACGAAACGCCGGGCTCGCTCGGTTCGACGACCCTCGGCCTGCTCACCAGCGGCAATTCGCGCGCCGTTCCCCTGCCGATCAACGGCGTCGCACCGAGCCTGGCGACGCTGAAGAACGGCTCGTATCCGTGGCGCAAGCCGCTGATTGTCGCTCTGCCGCAACAGCCGGACGCGCTCGCCGAGCGCTTCGCCGCCTTCCTGCGCAGCAGCAAGGCGCGCAACGTCCTGCAACGCCACGACTACCTGCCAGCGACTCAATGAAGGCTGCAGCGCACCAGCCGCTGGTAACGCTGCTCACCCGCCTGACCGGCGTGTTGGCGCTCGCCGTCGCGCTGCTGCCCAACGTCGCCTACCTGCTGCACGTACGCGCCAGCGCCATCCGCCAGGTCGACGAGGCGCTACGCGTTCAAGCGCGTGTCCTCGAAGAGTTCATCGCCGTGCAGCCCGAGCAGTGGGACCTCGTTTCCGACCGCATGCATAGCCTGCTCGAGCGCCACCTGGCGGCCGAAACGCGCTATCAGGTCTTCAACGCTGCCGGCGAACTGCTGATCGAATCGGCCCAGCTCGCCGCCCCGACGATCAGCCGCAGCCACCCGCTGCACGCCTTTGGCGATCCGGTCGGCCACCTCACTTTCGAAAAGCGGATCAGCGGCGAATTGCTCGGCGTCCTGCCGCTGTTCGTCGGCAGCCTGTTGTTGGCCGGGCTGATCTGGTTTCCCCTGCGCCGGCTGCCGCTGCGCGCGCTGGCGCGCGCCGACGAGGCATTGCGCGCACGCGACCAGTATCAACGTGCGCTGCTCGACAACTTCCCGTTTCTCGTCTGGCTGAAGGATACCGAAGGTCGCTTCCTGGCGGTCAACGCACGCTTTGCCGATGCCTTCGACAAGCCTTCGGTCGACTGGTTGCTCGGCAAGACCGACGAGGATGTCGTGCCGCCCGAACTTGCCCGGGCGTACCGCGCGTCCGAACTGGCCGTTCTTGCCGGCGGTCAACCACAGCGAACCGAGGAACTGATCGAGATCGGGGGCGAACGGCGCTGGTTCGAAACGTACCGCTCACCGGTCACACTATCGGGAAGGATAGCGGGAACCGTTGGTTACGCGGTCGACATCACCGAGCGCCAGCGCGCCGCTGCCGAACTCGAGCAACACCGCCACCACTTGGAGGAACTCGTCGCCGAACGGACGATCGAGCTGGCCGACGCCAAGGAGGCCGCCGAAGCCGCCAGCCGCGCGAAGAGCACCTTCCTGGCCAACATGAGCCACGAGATTCGAACGCCGATGAACGCGATCATCGGCCTCACTCACCTGCTACAGGTCGAGGTCACCCATCCCAAGCAGCGCGCCCACTTGGCCAAGGTCAGCGATGCCGCACAACACTTGCTCGGCATCATCAACGACATCCTCGATTTCTCGAAGATCGAGGTGGGCCGGGTGTGCATAGACGAAAGCGACTTCTCGCTGCGCCGCGTCATCGACCATACGCTGAGCATGCTCAGCGAGCGCAGCAGGGCGAAAGGTCTGCAGCTCGACACCGAGATCGATCCGGCGATTCCGCCGCGGCTGCGCGGCGATCCCCTGCGCCTGGGTCAGATCCTGCTCAATTTTGCTGCCAACGCGATCAAGTTCTCGGAGCGCGGACGGATCACGATCCGCGCTCGGCTGATCGAGCAGCGCGCAACGACGTATGTCGTCCGCCTGGAAGTCGAAGACCAGGGAATCGGCCTGACTCCAGCGCAGCAGGAACGTCTGTTCCAGGCTTTCTCGCAGGCCGACGAATCGACCACACGCAAGTTCGGCGGAACCGGTCTCGGCCTGGCCATCTCCAAACGATTGGCCGCGATGATGGGCGGCGAGATTGGCGTCGACAGCAAACCCGATGTCGGCAGCACCTTCTGGATAACCGCCACCCTCGGCCGCGCGCTGGATGCCGATCAGGACGTGGCGCTGGCGGCTCCCGCCCCGGAGCAAGAAGCATCGGCAGCCGACCAGTTGCTTGCGCGCGAGTGCGGAGGCATGCGCGTGCTGCTCGTCGAGGACGATCCAGTGAATCAGGAAGTGGCCGGCGAGCTGCTGCGTGCCGTCGGTCTGCAGGTCGACGTCGTCGGTGACGGCCACCAGGCGCTATTGCGCCTGTGCACCTCCGAACAGCTGATCGGCAACGACTACGCGCTGATCCTGATGGATATGCAGATGCCGGTGATGGATGGCATCGAAGCGACCGAACTGATTCGCCAGTTGCCCGGTCGAGAAACGTTGCCGATCGTGGCGATGACGGCAAATGCCTTCGCCGAGGATCGGCAGCGCTGCCTCGCGGCAGGAATGGACGACCATCTCGCTAAACCGGTAAATCCAAAGAAGCTGTACGAAGCCCTGCTGCGCTGGCTGCCAGCCTCGACCAGCAGTACACCAACGCTGCGTCAAGACGCCGCGCACAGCGTCGGCGAAAAACCGCGCGCATCGGCGCGCCTGCCAGTCATCGCCGGGCTGAACAGCGAAATCGGGCAGCAAACCGTCGGAGGTGACCCGGAGTTCTACTTGCGCCTGCTGCACATGTTCGCCGAGAACCATGGCAGCGATGCGAGCCAGATGCGCAGCCTGCTCGCCGCCGGCGACTTCACCGGGGCTCGGCGCATGGCGCACAGCCTGAAGGGGGTCGCCGCGACGATCGCCGCCGAAAAACTCCTCGCCACCTCGTTCGCCGCGGAAACGGTGCTACACGACGGCGCTCCGAGCGAACAGATGGAAGCAGCGATCCATGCGCTGGAAGCCGAGTTGTTGCCGCTGGTTTCGGCGATCGGCCAGTTCGACGGCAAGCAGGCAGAAACCGCCCCGATCGGAATCGATGGCGAAGACCAGCAAAACGTACGCCGACTCATCGAGGAACTCGACCGTCTGCTTGCCGAAGACGATACCCGGGCGATCGATCTGTGGTGCGATTCGGCGGCCAATCTCGCCCCAACGATCGGACCGCTCGCCAACCGGCTCGCCGACGAGATCAGCAACTTCACCTTCGACAAGGCCTTGTTGACGCTGCGCGAAGCGTTGGCCGGGCGTCCTGCACTGCCCGCGGGAACAGCCGAAGCCGGGTGAGCGAGGTCGCGCGCCGACCGACTCGTCACGCACCCGTCACACACTTGCCCGGCAAGCCGCCCGGCACATCGGTTCGCAGCGTTGCAGTGCACCATCGGATCGGCGTTTGCTTTAGAATCGCGCCCTCGACCCGCAGCCGGCAACCGTGCCAGAGAAGATACGATGAGTCTGCAGAGCAAACCCAACACCGACGATGTGCGCATCCGGGAAATCAAGGAGCTCGTCCCGCCAGCACACGTCTTTCGCGAGTTCCCGGTGGGCGTGCGCGCTGCCCAGACCACCTACAACGCGCGTCAGAGCATTCATCGAATTCTGCACGGTGCGGACAACCGCCTGCTCGTGATCCTTGGCCCCTGCTCGATCCACGATGTCGATTCGGCGCTCGAATACGCCAGACGACTGACCAAGGAAGCGCCCCGCTTCGCCGACGATCTCTTGTTGGTAATGCGCGTCTATTTCGAAAAGCCGCGCACGACGGTCGGCTGGAAGGGCCTGATCAACGACCCGCGGCTGGACAACAGCTTTCGCATCAACGAAGGGCTGCGCCTGGCTCGTGGCTTGCTGCTCGAGATCAACGACCTCGGCCTGCCCTGCGCGACCGAATTCCTCGATACCATCACGCCGCAGTATACGGCCGACCTGATCGCCTGGGGAGCCATCGGCGCACGCACGACCGAATCACAAGTCCATCGCGAACTGGCCTCCGGGCTGTCGTGCCCGGTCGGCTTCAAGAATGGCACCGACGGCAACATCCGCATCGCCATCGACGCCATTCGCGCCGCCCAATCGCCGCACCATTTTCTCTCGGTGACCAAGGCAGGCCATTCGGCAATCGTTTCGACCGCCGGCAACGAGGACTGCCACGTCATCCTGCGTGGTGGCGATCGGCCGAATTGCGACGCAGCCTCGGTCGACGCCGCCTGCCGGCAAATCGCCAGCGCCAACCTGGCCGCACGCCTGATGATCGACTTCTCGCACGCCAACAGCAACAAGCGCTACCAACAGCAGGTGGAGGTGGGGAAGGAGGTGGCCGCACAAATGGCGGCGGGTGACGAGCGAATCATCGGCGTGATGATCGAGTCACACCTGGTCGAGGGCCGTCAGGACTTGATTCCCGGGCAAACACTCGAATTCGGCAAGAGCATCACCGATGCCTGCCTGGGCTGGGACGACTCCGTGATGGTTCTGGAAACGCTGGCGCGCGCCGTGCGTGCGCGCCGCCTGGTCGGCGCAGCGCAATAGGCAGCGGACAACGCACACCACGCGCCTCACACCACGCGAGAGACGGCAACCAAGGCGAACAAAAGCGGAGCCAAGGAAAGGCGCAGCGCCTGCTTCTTCGCAGCCTTACATCGCCGCGGCTAACTGCGTGGTGCCTGTACGGCCAGGAGAACCCCAGGGCCGAGAAGCCCCGCAGCGCGGGCATCCAGGCGGGAGCGCGCTGGCCCGCCACCCGGGCCGTTGCGCTACCACGCCCTCCGCCCCTCCTCCTACCTTAGCTTTATCTCTTTGTAGATGACGTGCTTGCGCGCCTTTGGGTCATACTTCTTGATTTCCATCTTGCCCGGCATCGTCTTCTTGTTCTTGGTCGTCGTGTAGAAATGGCCGGTCCCTGCCGTAGACTCGAGCTTGATCTTGTCGCGCATGCCTGCTCTCCTGATCAGATCTCGCCGCGCGCGCGCAACTCGGCGAGCACGACGTCAATGCCATTCTTGTCAATCGTTCGCAATCCCGCATTCGACACCCGCAGGCGGACCCAGCGGTTCTCGCTCTCAATCCAGAAGCGTCGATACTGCAGATTGGGCAGGAAGCGGCGCTTCGTTCTATTGTTGGCGTGGGAAACATTGTTCCCTACCATCGGGCCTTTGCCCGTCACTTGGCAAACACGCGCCATGATTGTCGCTCCAGTTATCGTTGGGAGTAAAACCCGGCATTTTAGCCGATGGACTTACCCGTTTTCAAGACTTTTGGCGATCACGAACCGGAGGTCCGTACCCCTTGGCGCGACCAGTCGGCCAGCCGGCCACGTTTCTAAACCTGTCGAGCAGGCGAACAGCCCATCGGGAACGCCAACGGCTGGCGCTCAAAGGAGTCCGCGTTCGGCAAAGGAGAGCGGGGTCGCGTGAGCCGCGACGATGAAATGGTCGAGCACCCGTACGTCGACAAGCGCCAACGTCTGCTTGAGTTCGGCCGTCAGCAGTTCGTCGGCGCGCGACTGTTCGGCGACGCCCGACGGGTGGTTGTGCGCCAGCACGACGGCGGCTGCGTTATGCCGCAGCGCGCGCTTGACGACCTCGCGCGGGTAGACGCTGGTCTGTGTCAGCGAGCCACGAAAGAGCTCTTCGGTCGCAATCAGGCGATTCTGTGCGTCCAGCCAGAGCGCCATGAACACCTCGTGCTCCAGGCCGGCCAGATGCAGGCGCAGGTAGTCGCGCACAGCGCCGGGCGTCGCCAGTGTCGCGCTCCGCTTGAGTTCCTCGCCCAGGGCACGCCTAGCCATCTCGAGCACAGCCTGTAGCTGCGCGTACTTGGCCGGTCCCATTCCGGGCACCGCCGAGAACTCCTCCCGGCTGGCAGCGAACAGACGGTTCAGGCTGCCGAAGCGGCTGATCAGTTCGCGTCCAAGATCAACCGCCGTTTTTCCCCGGCTGCCAACACGCAGGAAAATCGCCAGCAGCTCGGCGTCGGACAGCGCCCCTGCCCCCTGCGCCAGCAGGCGTTCGCGTGGTCGTTCGTCTTCCGGCCAGTCAGTAATCGCCATAACGCTTCCTCGCCTCCCCTTGCCCGTGCCAACATTGTAATCCGGCGCGCCGATCTCCAGAGAAAACCACTACCTACGCAGCAAGCTTGACTGTGATTGGAGCGACGCCTAAGATTCCGAGGTTTTTGTCCCCGGGTGCCGTGTCGTGAGAATGGAGCAGTTCTATGGTCTGATCGGACCCGACATGAGTGCGGTCGACGCGGTCATTCGCGAGAGCCTGTACTCCGATGTCGCGCTCGTCCGACAGGTTGCCGAATACATCGTGCAAGGTGGCGGCAAGCGATTGCGCCCTGCCCTCGTCCTGCTCGCGGCAGGGGCGCTCGGCTATGACAAGGGAACGTTTCATCACCAACTGGCTGCCGTCATCGAGTTCATCCACACGGCCACGCTCCTGCACGACGATGTCGTCGACGGCTCGGAATTGCGGCGCGGCCGCGAGACGGCAAACGCTCTGTTCGGCAATGCAGCCAGCGTCCTGGTCGGCGACTTCCTTTATTCGCGCGCCTTTCAAATGATGGTTGCGGTGAACGACATGCGCGTCATGCGGGTGTTGTCGAACGCGACCAACGTCATCGCCGAAGGCGAAGTGCTGCAACTGATGAACTGCCACGACGCCAACCTCGACGAAGCCGCCTACCTGAAGGTCATTCGCTACAAGACGGCAAAGCTGTTCGAGGCGGCGGCCCAGCTCGGTGCGATCATCGGTGGCGGATGCCCACAGGCCGAAGCCGGAATGGCGGCCTACGGCCTGCATCTGGGAACGGCATTCCAGTTGATCGACGACGTTCTCGACTACTCCGGAGCTGAAGACGAGACCGGCAAGCATCTGGGCGACGACCTGGCCGAGGGCAAGCCAACGCTACCGTTGATCTTCGTCCTGCGCAATGGAAGCGAGGCCCAGGCGGCGGCCGTCCGACGCGCGATCGAGAGCGGCGGGCGTGACGATTTTCCGCAGGTTCTGGCCGCCATTCGCGCCAGCGGGGCGCTGGAGTACACGCGACGCCGGGCAGAAACCGAAGCACAACTTGCCAGTGCCGCACTCGCCCCGGTGACCGCTTCTCAATACAAGGATTCCTTGCTAGAATTAGCCCTCTTCGCGGTCGCCAGGAACTACTAGCGATTCGTGTCAAGGACACCGGCGTCGAGTGCGCCCATGTCGAGTGACCCTGTTCTCGGCTGTGGCAGTGTGGTCGGCAATGGTGTCAGGCGTGTTTCTTGTTTCGGTCGGGGCGTAGCTCAGCCTGGTAGAGTACTGCGTTCGGGACGCAGGAGTCGGAGGTTCGAATCCTCTCGCCCCGACCACCATTTCATCGTGCCATCCGGCGCTGCAGGGCAGGTATGCCGCCAAGCTCCGCGTAGACTGTCGGCGCCTGCAGGAAGCTCGATCGGGGCTGTCTGCTCGGGAGCTCCTGTGTTATTCGCTGGTGTCGCGCAGGCATAATCCGACGATGGGCAAATACCTGCTGCTTTTCGCCTTCTTGTGTGTTGTCTGGTGGATTTGGCGGAAGAGTCAAGCGACCAAGCGCGCCCTGCAACGGCGAGCAAGCATCCGAGAGGTCGAGCCGATGGTTGCCTGCGCCCACTGTGGCGTCAACCACCCAATCAGTGAAAGCCTGCGAGCCGACGGTCGATATTATTGCTGCCTGGCTCATCAACGCGAGGCGGAGCCGACCGGGCAGTGATGCGGCGAACTGAAGATGGCGGAGCTTAGCGCCGAGCAGTTTTCGGAGTCGCGCTGGACCTCGCTGCGCTACTTCAATCTCTATCGCTTCGCCGTTTCAGCGATTCTGTTCATCTCAGCGCTGCGTTACCCGTCGGCGTTCACGCTGCTCACACCGGACCAGGGTCTGCAACCTCTGATCCTGGCCGCTGCTTACCTTCTGGCGACCACCCTGGCCGTCGTCCTGGCGTACCGCCACCGGCAACGCTCCAACCTGCAATTGTCCGCCAGCGTCCTCACCGACATCGCCGTGATGACGCTGCTCATCCACATCGGTGGCGGTCTCGGCAGCGGGCTCGGGTCGATGCTGCTGGTCACTCTGGCCGGAGCGGGTCTGGTTGGCGAGGGTCGCCTGGTCCTCTTCTATGCCGCGGTGGCGTCGTTGGCGGTGCTCATCGAGCAGTCGTTTCGGGCGCTGCTCGGCGATTTCGATACGGCAGCCTTCTTCCACGCCGGCGTCTTCAGCGCCGGCTTCTTCGCGATTGCTATCTTGGCTCGCCTGCTGGCCAGCCGGGTGATTGCCAACGAGGAACTCGCCCGCCAGCGCGGGCTGGCGCTGAACAACCAGATGCTGATCAGCCAACGGGTGCTCGAGGAGATGCAGGACGGCGTTCTCGTGCTCAGCCGCGCCGGGCAGATCAAGCAGAGCAATCCGCAGGCCGCCAAGTTGCTCGCGCTCGATCGCAGCGAGCAGCGCCTACTCGTCGAATGCTCGCCCGGCCTGCTCCAGGGCTTCATCGACTGGTGTCGCAACCCGTATGACGAAGCACTGCCAGTCACCGTGCCGGCGACCGGGATGGACATTCAGGCGAGGTTCATCCGAACCGCCAGCACGGAGAGCGACGTGCTGGTCATTCTGGAGGATATGGGCCGCCTGCGCGATCAGGCACAGCAGCTCAAGCTGGCCGCGCTTGGGCGCCTGACGGCGAATATCGCGCACGAGATCCGCAACCCGCTTTCGGCGATTACCCACGCTGGGGAATTGTTGCGTGAGGAAAGACGTGGCGAGATCTACGAACGCTTGCTGCGCATCGTTCTCGACAATGCCCGGCGGCTCGAACGGATCGTGCGCGATGTACTCGATCTGGGGCGACGCGATCGCACCTACCGCGAGTCGATCGTGCTGCGCGATGTGCTGCCGGGTTTTCTGGAGGAATACCTGGAGCAAGAGGCCGCGGCGCCCGAAATCGTTCAGATCAAGATCGCTGGCGAAGGTACGCTCTGTTTCGATCGCTCGCACTTGCATCGGGTTCTCTGGAATCTGCTCGGCAACGCCTTGCGCCATTGCCGACGTCTGCCCGGCAGCGTCTGTCTTGCGGTCAGCGACGGCCCACTCCCCGGAACGGTAGAAATCCACATCAGCGACGACGGCGAGGGGGTCAGCGAAAATCTGCGCGAACAGATCTTTGAGCCATTTTTTACCACCCATCACCGCGGCACTGGCCTGGGGCTGTACATTGCGCGCGAGCTGTGCGAGGCGAATGAGGCGAGGCTCGAGCTGATCGACTGCGGACCTGGGGCAAGTTTTCGCATCACGGGGAGGTCTGTCGGATGTCAATAGGTCGAACTGAGCGCCGGCCGCGCGGCGAACTGGCGCGGGTTCTGGTGGTGGATGATGAAGAGGACATTCGTGAGCTGCTCGACCTGACCGTGGCGCGCATGGGGCTCTCGGCCGACTGCGCAGGGAGCGTCAACGAAGCGAAACGACTCCTCGAACAACAGCGCTACAAGCTGTGCATCACCGACATGCGTCTGCCCGATGGTGACGGCCTGGAAATCGTTCGCCTGATCAGCGAGCGTTATGGCCAAACGCCGGTTGCCGTCCTGACCGCGCATGGTAGCGCGCAGAACGCCGTTGCCGCGCTCAAGGCAGGCGCTTTCGACTACGTCGCCAAGCCGATGGCGCTCGACCAGCTACGCAGCCTGATCAGGTCGGCACTCAGCCTTCCTTCACGCAACTGGGCGGGCGAGGCGTCCCACACTGGCGGCCATGCGGTCGAGCAACTGATCGGCCAGTCAGCCGCTATCGAACACGTACGCCAGATGATCGAGCGGCTGGCGCGCAGCCAGGCGCCGGTATACATTTCCGGCGAATCCGGTACCGGGAAGGAACTCGCCGCACGCCTGATCCACGATCGCAGTGCCCGCCAGACAGGCCCCTTCATTCCGGTCAACTGCGGCGCGATTCCTGAAACCTTGATGGAAAGCGAGTTCTTCGGGTACCGCAAGGGAGCCTTCACCGGCGCCGAGAGCGACCGCGACGGCTTCTTTCAGGCGGCCAAGGCGGGCACGCTGTTCCTCGATGAGGTAGCCGATCTGCCCCTGCCGATGCAGGTCAAACTTCTCCGCGCGATCCAGGAAAAGAGGGTACGCAAGGTCGGGAGTGCGGTCGAAGAGGCGGTGGACGTGCGCATCATTTCGGCCACCCACCGAACGCTGAAGGACTGTGTCGACGCCGGAAGCTTCCGCCAGGACCTCTACTACCGACTGAACGTCATCGAACTTCGCATGCCCCCCTTGCGCGAACGACAGGAAGACATCGCGCCGCTGGTCGATGCGCTACTGCGTCGCATCTGCGCCGGCAAACCCCCGCGCATGGACGTGCGCGCCATGCAGGCGCTGCAGGCCTACAGCTTTGCCGGCAATGTGCGCGAGCTGGAAAACATTCTCGAACGCGCAGTCGCCTTGTGCACCAACGATACCGTACTGGTCGACGATCTCGGACTGGTTTCGGAAATTGCCATCGGGAGCAGCCTCGGGCGAACCAGCGAAACGCTCGACGACTATATCAATCGGCTCGAAAGGCAGGCCATCCTCGACGCCTTGAGCAAGACCAATTTCAATCGCACGGCGGCCGCCCGCCTGCTCGGAGTCAGCTTCCGCTCGCTGCGCTATCGCATCGACCGGCTCGGCATCGAAGAATGAGGCGGCGCGAGCGGCGAGCGGCGATCGACGATGTCGGCTGGCTACGCGGCGCGCAGCAGCTTGCTTCGCCAAACTGTGACCTCCGCCCGCCCGACGCGCGCGTGTCGCTCGTCGTCATCCACGCGATCAGCCTGCCACCGGGGGAGTTTGGTGGCGACGCGATCGAGCGCTTGTTTACCAATCGGCTCGACGCCAACGCCCACCCGTATTACGCAGAAATCAGCCAGTTGCGTGTTTCGGCACACTTCCTGATTCGCCGCACCGGTAGTCTGACCCAGTTCGTCCCCTGCCGGCAGCGCGCCTGGCACGCCGGCGTCTCCACCTGGCAGGGCCATCAGCGCTGCAACGATTTTTCGCTTGGAATCGAACTCGAGGGCTGCGATACCCTGCCCTTCACCGCCACCCAGTACGCCTGCCTGCTTGGCCTCATCGGCACTTTGCGCGAGCATTTCCCAATCGATGCCGTGGTCGGCCACAGCGATATCGCGCCCGGCAGAAAGACCGACCCCGGTCCGCATTTCGACTGGCATGCGCTGGCTGCGCTCGGCCGCCTGCCGGGTATGCTCGCCGGCTAGCAAGCGTCCTCAGCCGACAAACTGCCGGATGCGCTCGATCGCTTCGCGCAAGCGCTCGACGCGTGTGGTATAGGCAAAGCGCAGGTGATGCTGCGGGGCATGCTGTCCGAAATCGCGGCCAGGGGTGACGGCGACGCCGGTTGCTTCCAGAAGCTCGCGCGCCAAGCGATCGCTGTTCTCGGCAAGACTTCGGCAGTCGGCATAAACGTAGAACGCGCCCGCCGGCTTGGCTGCGACGCGGAAACCGAGGTCTTCCAGCGCCGGAACGAGAAAATCGCGCCGGCGCTGGAATTCCTGCCGGCGCGTTTCGAGAATGTCGAGCGTGGCGGGCGCGAACGCGGCGAGCGCTGCATGCTGAGCCGGACTTGACGGGGAAATGAAGAGGTTCTGCGCCAGCTTCTCGATGTCGCGCAGAAAGCGCTCGGGAACGACCAGCCAGCCGAGCCGCCAACCAGTCATGTTGAAGAACTTGGAAAAGCTCTGCACGACGAAAATGTCGTCGCCATACTTCAGCGCGGTCTCGGCGCTGCCTCCGTAAGTCAGTCCGTGATAGATCTCGTCGACGATGAGTTGCCCCTGGCGTTCGCGAACGAAGCCTGCCAGATCGGCGAGTTCATCGCCGCTAAGCATCGTGCCGGTTGGATTGGCCGGTGACGCGAGCAAGGCGCCGGCCGTGCGGGCGCTCCAATATGCGGCCAGCGCCGAGGTGTGCGGCTGGAAGTTGTCTTCCGGGCCAACCGGGATGCCTACCGGAACGCCTTCGAAAGCCCGGACGAAATGACGATTGCACGGGTAACCGGGATCGCTGACCAGCCATTCGCTGCCCGGCTCGGCGAGACAGGCAAGCGCCAGGAGCAGCGCCCCGGAAGCGCCGGCAGTCACCACGATGCGCTCAGCCGGCAAATCGAGATCGTAACGCGTGGCACAGAAAGCGGCAATGGCGCGACGCAGCTCGGGCAGGCCAAGCGCCGGCGTGTAGAAGACGCGGCCGCTGGCAATGTGTGCCTGCGCGGCCGCAATGATCGGTTCGGGTGTCGGGAAGTCGGGTTCGCCGACTTCGAGGTGAATGACATCGCGGCCCTCGGCTTCGAGCGCCTTGGCGCGGGTCAGGAGCTCCATCACATGGAAGGGTGCGATGTCGGCCAGGCGGCTGGCGGGAAAGGTCGGCATGTCGTCGAGCGGGTCTGAAAGTCGGGCGGAAAACCTGGGACAAAGCCGCAGGCTGAAGAAAAAAGGCCGCCCGCAGGCGGCCTTCTCGTTTACCAGATGGTCGTCATCAGGCCGCCTGGAAGCGCTGTTCGAGTTCGTCCCGGATGGCGGAGAGCTTGGCCGGCAGCTTGCCGCCCATCTTGCCGAACCAGTCCTTGACGCCTTCGAGTTCGCTCACCCAGGCCTGCTTGTCGAGGCTGGTGACACCGGCGAATTCATCCTTCGAGAAGTTGGCACCGCTCCAGTCCATGTCCTCATAATTCGGCATCCAGCCGAGCGTGGTTTCACGCGCCGACACCCGACCCTCGCAGCGGTCGATGATCCACTTCAGGACGCGCGCGTTGTCGCCGAAACCAGGCCAGGCAAACTCGCCCTTCTCGTTCATCCGGAACCAGTTGACCATGAAGATGAGCGGGGGTTTGTCGACTGCCTTGCCCATCTTCAGCCAGTGGCTGTAGTAGTCGGCCATGTTGTAGCCGCAGAACGGCAACATGGCGAAGGGGTCGCGCCGGACGACGCCCTGCTGACCAAATGCCGCTGCGGTCGTTTCGGAACCAAGCGTGGCGGCAGCGTAGACGCCGTAATCCCAGTCACGCGTCTGGCAAACCAGCGGCACCGTCGAGGCGCGTCGGCCACCAAAGAGGAAGGCCGAAATCGGCACGCCTTCGGTGCTCTCCCAGTTCTCGTCGATGCACGGGCACTGCGCCGCCGGAGCCGTAAAGCGGGAGTTCGGGTGCGCCGCTTTCGTCCCCTTCTCCTTGGCGATCTCGGGCGTCCAGTCGTTGCCCTGCCAGTCGATGGCGTGCGCCGGAGGCGGACCCATGCCTTCCCACCACACGTCGCCGTCATCGGTCAGCGCGACGTTGGTGAAGATGGTGTTCTCGGACAACGAAGCCATGGCGTTGAAGTTGGTCTTTTCGTTCGTCCCCGGGGCAACGCCGAAGAAGCCGGCTTCCGGGTTGATCGCGTAGAGGCGGGTAACGCCATCCTTGTCCTTGCGCGGCTTGATCCACGCGATGTCGTCACCGATCGTCGTCACTTTCCAGCCGCTCAGGCTGGCCGGCGGAACGAGCATCGCGAAGTTGGTCTTGCCGCAGGCCGACGGAAATGCCGCAGCGACGTAGCGCTTCTCGCCTGCCGGCGACTCGACGCCAAGGATCAGCATGTGTTCGGCCATCCATCCGTCGTCGCGCGCCATGTTCGAGGCAATGCGCAGCGCCAGGCACTTCTTGCCGAGCAGCGCGTTGCCGCCGTAGCCCGAGCCGTAGGACCAGATCTCGCGCGTCTCGGGGTAATGAACGATGTACTTGGTCGTCGGATTGCACGGCCAGCGCGGATCCTTCTGACCAGGCTCCTTCGGCGCACCGATCGTGTGCACACAGGGAACGAAGGCACCGTCGGTACCGAGAACCGGGAACACCGCCTTGCCCATCCGGGTCATGATGCGCATGTTGACGACGACATACGCACTGTCGCTGATCTCGACGCCAATCTGCGCAATCGGCGAACCGATCGGGCCCATCGAGAACGGGATGACATACATCGTGCGCCCCTTCATGCAGCCCTTGAACAGGCCGCCGAGGATTTCGCGCATCTTTTTCGGATCTTCCCAGTTGTTGGTCGGACCGGCATCTTCCTGCTTTTCCGAGCAGATGTACGTGCGGTCTTCGACGCGTGCAACGTCGGAGGGATCCGAGAAGGCGAGGTACGAGTTCTTGCGCTTCTGTGGGTTGAGCCGAATGAAGGTTCCGGCTTCGACGAGTTCGTTGCACAGACGATCGTATTCCTCCTGCGAACCGTCGGCCCAGACCACGCTGGCGGGCTCGGTGAGCGCTGCGATCTGGGCAACCCATTGCTTCAGGCCTTCATGTTTGACGTAATCGGGGGCATTGATGGAAACGGTCTGGTTCATGGTGGTCACTCTCGAGGTAAGTTGAAACGCAGTGTTATCGTAGCGCGGCAGGCGCAATGCCTGGCCGAGAAGGCGGGGAGACGAAGGGGTCGGTCCAGCCCAGTCGGGGGCGACGCGGCGGTCGCGGCTGGCGAGAAACAAGCCCGGTGCAACTGGTTGAAATCAGCATGCTAGGCGGCGGTGCTACAAGGATGACGGAGTTTGTGTAATTATGCCACAGGTTCAGGCTGCGCTGCTCATCGTGCGAGCGCTTCGCGCCGCGTGAACAGGCGACCCGAGCGCGCCACGCAGGCCCGCCGATCATCCAGAACAAGCCCGCAGCAGCCACCGCTGCCGACCAGGTAATCCGTCAGGAGGGTAAGGTATGAGCCAGGAAAAGGAACAGTTGCGCAAGGCAGCGCTTTTCTATCACTGCAACCCGAAACCGGGCAAGCTGTGCGTACAGCCGACCAAGCAGCTCACCAACCAGTACGATCTTTCGATGGCCTACTCGCCCGGAGTGGCTGCCGCATGTGAAGAGATTGTGGCCAGCCCGACGACCGTCAGCGCGCTGACCGCGCGGGCCAATCTGGTCGGCGTGATCACCAACGGAACCGCGGTACTCGGCCTGGGGCCAATCGGACCGCTGGCCGCCAAGCCGGTGATGGAAGGCAAGGCCGTCCTGTTCAAGAAGTTTGCCAACATCGATGTCTTCGATCTGGAGATCGACGAACGCGATCCTGACCGTCTGGTGGAAATCATCGCTTCGCTCGAACCGACCTTCGGCGGCATCAACCTGGAGGACATCAAGGCGCCGGAGTGCTTCCACATCGAACGCAAGCTGCGCGAACGGATGAAGATCCCGGTTTTCCACGACGATCAGCACGGAACAGCCATCGTTGTTGGCGCGGCGGTCCTCAATGGCCTGCACCTGCAGGACAAGGATCTGACCCAGGTCAAGGTGGTCACCTCAGGGGCCGGCGCCGCCGCACTCGCCTGCCTCGATCTACTGGTGATGCTCGGCATTCCGGTCGACAACATCTGGGTGACCGACATCCATGGCCTGGTCTACGTCGGGCGCGTCGAAGAGATGGACGAGATCAAGGCGCGCTACGCCAAGGACACCGAGGCGCGAACGCTCGGCGAAGTGATCGACGGCGCCGACGTATTCCTCGGCCTGTCAGCGGGCGGCGTGCTGAAACAGGAGATGGTCGCCCGGATGGCAGCAAAGCCGCTGATCATGGCGCTCGCCAACCCCAATCCGGAGATCAAGCCGGAGGACGTGCGCGCGGTGCGCAGCGACGCGATCATCGCCACCGGCCGCTCGGATTACCCGAACCAGGTCAACAACGTGCTGTGTTTTCCGTTCATCTTTCGCGGCGCGCTCGACGTGGGCGCCAGCACGATCAGCGAAGCGATGAAACTGGCCGCCGTCAAGGCGATCGCCGAACTGGCGCGGGTCGAACAATCGGAAGTTGCCGCCCGGGCGTACGGCGAGCAGGTCAGCAGCTTCGGGCCGGACTACCTGATCCCGAATCCCTTCGATCCGCGGCTGATCGGCAAGATCGCGCCGGCAGTCGCCGCTGCGGCGATGGCCTCCGGCGTCGCCACACGCCCGCTGAAGGACATCGAGGCGTATCGCGAGAGCCTCGACGAGTTCGTCTACCACTTCGGGCTGATCATGAAACCGGTCTTCTCGCAAGCCAAGCAGGCGCCGCGCCGTGTCGTCTTCGCCGAGGGAACCGACGAGCGCGTGCTGCGCGCAGTGCAGGTCATCGTTGATGAGGGAATCGCGCGGCCGATCCTGATCGGCCACCCGGGTGACATCGCCGGCAAACTCGAGGCGCTGAACCTGCGCGTACGCCCCGGCGCCGATTTCGAGATCGTCCACGCGGACGAAAAGCCGTTCTTCGACGAGCACTTCGACCTCTACTGGCGCGAGTACCGCCGCCTGATGGAGCGTAAGGGCGTGTCGAGCGACTTCGCCCGGCGCGAAGTTCGCCGCCGCGCATCGCTCTTCGGCGCCATGATGGTGCGCATGGGAGACGCCGACGGACTGGTCTGCGGGACCTTTGGTCAGCATGCCGTGCATCGCACCTATGTCGAGAACGTCATCGGCCTGGCGCCCGGGGTCCGGAATCTGTATGCCATGAGCCTGGTCCTGCTACCCGACCGGACGCTGTTCATCGCCGACACCTACATCAACTATGAGCCGTCGGCCGAGCAGTTGGTCGACATGACGCTGCTTGCCGCCGACACGGTGCGCCGTTTCGGCCTCGCTCCACGCGTTGCTCTGCTGTCCCACTCCTCGTTCGGCTCCGAGAACACACCGACCGCCAACCGCATGCGCGAAGCCCTGCGCCTGCTCCGGGAGCGCGCCCCGCGCCTGGAAGTGGAAGGCGAGATGCACGGCGATGCGGCGCTCGACGAGCAGATTCGGCAGCGCGTCTTTCCCGGCGATGCGCGCTTGAAGGGTCACGCCAACCTGCTGATCATGCCGACGCTCGATGCGGCGAATATTTCGTTCAACCTGCTCAAGGTCGCGGCCGGCGATAACGTGACCATCGGACCGATTCTGCTCGGCGCCGCGCAACCGGTACACATCCTGACCTCGACGGCCACCGTACGGCGAATCGTCAACATGACCGCGCTGACCGTCGTGGACAAGCTGATGAGCGAACGCTAAGGATGTTTGCTGCAGCGCCCACCGTTCGCCGCTTGGCCGCCGCCAGCGCGCACCCGCAAGCGCATCGGCCGCTGCCCGGACACGAGTAGGCGCGCGCGCCATGCCAAACGAGCGTACGGCGCTGGTTCTGGGCGGTGGCGGGGCTCGCGCGGCTTACCAGGTTGGCGTCCTGCAGGCCATCCGCGATCTGCTCGGGCCGCGCCATCCGAACCCGTTTCCGATCGTCTGCGGCGCGTCGGCGGGCGCCGTCAATGCGGCGACACTCGCGTGCTACTCGGCCAACTTCAGTGTCGCAGTGGATGCACTGGCTGATGTCTGGCGCAACATGCACGCTGACCAGATCTATCGCGCCGACGCGCTCGGCATCGGCAGTACCGCGCTCAAGTGGCTGGCTGCGCTGCTCCTGGGTTGGGCGCTCAAACGCAGCCCGCGCTCGCTGCTCGACAATCAGCCCCTGCGTCGCCTGCTCGAGGAACGCCTGGATTTCACCCGCATCGCACGCAGCATCGATCGCGGCACACTCTATGCCGCCAGCATTACCGCCTCCGGCTATGTCTCTGGACACAGCGTGAGCTTCTTCCAGGCCCATCCAGAGGTACAGACTTGGCGGCGGGCACAGCGGGCCGGATGTCGAACCGAACTGACGGTCGATCACCTGCTCGCCTCCAGCGCCATTCCGTTCATCTTTCCCGCTGTTCACCTCAACCGCGAGTATTTCGGCGATGGCTCGATGCGCCAACTGGCGCCCGTCTCGCCGGCGATCCACCTCGGCGCAAGGAAGGTTCTGATCATCGGCGTCGCGCAGACGGTCGACTCGCTGCCGCGCCAGAGTTCGCGTCGCTACCCGACGCCAGCGCAGATCATCGGCCATGTGCTTTCTTCGATCTTCCTCGATGGGCTGGCCATCGATGCCGAACGAATCGAGCGTGTCAATCGCACGCTTGCCCTGATCCCGCACGAACGGAACAGCGAGTCGGCGCTCGGGCTACGACCATTGCGCTCGCTGATCATTTCGCCGTCGGAACGGCTGGATTACCTCGCCGCGCGCAATGCGCACGCGCTGCCCTGGCCGGTGCGCACGCTGCTCCACAGCCTGGGCGCGATGAACCGGCGCGGAGGAGCGCTGACCAGCTATCTGCTTTTCGAAAAAGCCTACACCGAGACCCTGATCGCGCTCGGTTACAAGGACGCAATGGACCGTGTAGACGACCTGAAGGCCTTTTTCGACGCGTAAGGAATGCTCCTCAGGTTGAACCTCATAAACGATGGATATCCTGTTATTTCTAATTGGGATCTTGTAGCTCATCCGAGGACTGGTGTAGAATGGAGTAGGATATGAATTGAGCAGGAGGTTAACTATGCGCAGCGTGCTGCGGGCAGCCGTTTTTTTGGCCGTGTTGCTGAGTGCCACGGTGCTCTCGATCGACTTCGCGCAGGCGGCCGGCAAGCCCAAGGGCAAAGCCGAAGCAGCCGCCAAGCAGGCGGCACCAGCCGTAAACAAGGGCAAGGCGCCAGCCTCTCGACAAGCCCGCGCAGCCGAACCTGCCGCCCGCAAGAGTCTGACCAAGGCGGGCAGCACCAAACCCGCGCCCAGTGCCGGCAAGCCCCAGACTACCGCGACCCGAAACGCTGCGCGCCAATTGGCCGCGCCAACATCGCGCACGAGCTCGCGCCACGCGAGCCAGTTGGCAGCAGCGCCGGCGAAAGCGCCCGGTCGCAGCCTGGCGCAAGCCGCGAAGAAGGTGCAGCCGGGGCCAGCCAGCCACCGCCTTGCGCTGGCCGAGCCGAAGAAGAGCGTCCGGCATGCCCTGGCGAGCCCTCCCGATCTCTGGCAGGAGCCGAGCCAGCTTGCCGTCCATTCCGGCTCTGCGCTGGTCGTCGCGCAAGACAGCAGCGAGGCGCTCTACGAAAAGAATTCACAGGCCGTCCTGCCGATCGCGTCGATCACGAAAGTGATGACCGCGATGGTCGTCCTCGACAGCATGCCCAGTCTGCAGGCGCCAATCACGATCACCGAAGAAGATGTTGACTATCTGCGCGGCAGCCGCTCACGCCTGCATGTGGGTACCGTGCTCACACGTGAAACGGCCTTGCTGCTTGCTCTGATGTCGTCGGAAAACCGTGCCGCCAACGCGCTCGGCCGCAACTACCCGGGCGGCCTTGCCGCCTTCGTTGCCGCGATGAATCGCAAGGCTGCCGCACTCGGAATGAGCAGCACGCGCTTTGAGGATCCGACCGGCCTGAGCAGCAACAACGTGTCCACCGCACGCGACTTGGCGCGGATGGTCGCCGCAGCACATCGCTACCCGCTGATTCGCGAATTCTCGACGACGACCGGTGCGCGCGCTGAGGTCAACGGTCGGGAAATCGAGTTTCACAATACCAACCAGTTGGTCAGCAGTCCGACCTGGGAGATCGGTCTGTCGAAAACCGGCTACATCCAGGAAGCTGGAAAGTGTCTGGTGATGCAGGCGCGCGTCGCGGAAAAGCCAGTGGTCATTGTCCTGCTCGACGCGGCCGGCAAGCAGACGCGCATCGGCGATGCGAACAGGATCAAGCGCTGGATGGAGAGCGCTTCGGCCAGCGGGAGGTCACCGACGCGCGTGTGATAGTCACCCCGTGCATCACCCCAAGCCACGCTTTGCCGTGGCTTTTTTTTGCGCACATGGGACGCGTTGCCCGGCGAGCACCGCCAGACACCGCGATAGAAGCGCGCCGCGCTACCCTTCCCGCTCGGCAGCGCCCCTGGGCGCTCTGCGTCTATATACGCTTCAGCTATAAACAAATAGACAAGGATACTTTGCAGTTCTATTCCCATTGGCTATAGTGACGCGCTTCCCGAATCGCTCGAGACTAGACGCATGTGGATAAGATTCGCCAATCGTTTTCGCCGGCTATCGGCCGCGCTGACCTGCGCCTTCCTGGCCCTGACGGCGTCTGCGCAAAGCAACCTGCTCAACGTCTCGTACGACGTTGCGCGCGACTTCTACAAGGACTATAACCCGCTGTTCCAGAAGCACTGGAAGGCCCAGACCGGCGAGACCATCGAGCTCAGGCAGTCGCACGCGGGGTCGAGCAAACAGGTGCGGGCGGTGGCTGACGGGCTTGAAGCCGATGTGGTGACGATGAATCAGGCCTCGGACGTGGACTTTCTTGCCGAAAAGGGTCTGGTTGCCCGCGATTACGCCAAGCGCTTTCCGACCAACGCATCGCCCTACACTTCGACCATGGTCTTCATCGTCCGCCAGGGCAATCCGAAGGCGCTGAAAGACTGGCCGGACGTCGTCAAGCCCGGGGTACAGGTGATTCTTCCGCACCCGAAGAACACCGGCAACGGGCGCTACACGTATTTGGCCGCGTGGGGTTATGCGCTCAAACAGCCGGGCGGCAGCGAGCGGACGGCACAGGACTTCGTTTCCCGGCTGCTCAAGAACGCGCCACTCTTTGCTGCCGGCGGACGCGACGCAACGACGACCTTCATGCAGCGCAAGATCGGCGATGTGCTGATCTCCTTCGAAAGCGAGGCCGAGTTGATCGCCCGTGAGTTCGGCAAAGGTGAGTTCGAGGTCGTCTACCCGTCCTGGTCGATACTCACCGAGTTTCCCGTCGCCATCGTCGACAAGGTCGTCGACAAGAAGGGAACGCGCAAGCAGGCTCAGGCTTACCTCGACTTTCTCTGGTCACCGGCCGGCCAGGAGAACGCCGCACAAAACTACTTGCGACCCCGCGACACAGCCTTGCTCAAGAAGTATGCCCAGCAGTTTCCGCCGATCAGGACCTTCACTGTTGATGATACCTTTGGTGGCTGGGCGCGCGCCTTTCCGACGCATTTCAAGGATGGCGGCACTTTCGACCAGATCTACCAGCTCAAGTAGACCACCTGCCAGCGCGCGCTGCCGCCTGCTCGCTCGCCGGCGGCGCCGATTTCGCGAACGATACCTACGATGCCTTCCACCCGCTCGCACCCCGCACGCGTCCTGCCTGGTTTTTCGCTGTCGCTCGGCTGCGCGCTGGTATACCTGTCGCTCCTCGTTCTATTGCCGCTCTCCGGCCTTGGCTTCAAGGCCAGTCACCTGAGTTTTTACGAGTTCTGGGAGATGGCCACGGGCGAGCGGGCGCTCGCTTCGTACCGAATCACCTTTGGCGCCTCGCTGCTCGCCGCTCTGATCAACGCGGTGTTCGGCCTGATCGTCGCCTGGGTTCTGGTTCGTTACTCGTTTCCTGGCAAGCGGCTGATCGATGCGCTGGTCGATCTGCCTTTTGCGCTACCCACAGCGGTCGCCGGGATCACGCTCGCCACGCTCTATTCGAGCAATGGCTGGATCGGCCGGTACGCCGAGTCGTTCGGCGTCAAGGTTGCCTTCACGCCACTCGGCATCGTCGTGGCGCTGACCTTCATCGGCCTGCCCTTCGTCGTGCGCACACTGCAACCGGTGATCGAGGACATCGAGCCGGAAGTCGAGGAAGCCGCCGCATCGCTTGGCGCATCGCGCTTGCAGACCTTTGTCCGGGTCGTCTTTCCGGGCCTCTTTCCCGCCTTGCTGACCGGCTTCACACTCGCCTTCTCGCGCTCGATTGGTGAGTACGGATCGGTTATCTTCATCGCCGGCAACATGCCCCTGATCTCGGAGATTACCCCGCTGCTGATCATCTCGAAGCTTGAACAGTACGATGTCGTTGGCGCAACCGCGCTCGCCGTCGTCATGCTCCTGATCTCCTTTGCCCTGCTGCTCGCCGTCAATACGCTGCAGTGGTGGGCGGCCAACCGCCATCACGGGAACACCCGCCCGAGCACCGGAGGCAAGCCATGACGACCACCGGAATCCGGCGCGCAAACAGCGAACCCGGCTGGTTGCGCTACCTTCTGCTGACGCTTGCCCTGGGCTTCCTCTTCTTCTTCCTGGCGCTCCCCTTGCTAGCCGTGTTCGTCGAAGCGCTGGCTGCCGGCTGGCCAGCTTATCGCGACGCGCTTTCCGACCCCGAGGCGCGCTCGGCGATCGGCCTGACCCTGCTCGTCGCGCTGTGCGTTTTGCCCGGCAACATCCTCTTTGGTATCGCCGCCGCCTGGGCCATCGCCAAGTTCGATTTCCGTGGCAAGAGCCTCCTGATCACCTTGATCGACCTGCCGTTTGCGGTTTCGCCGGTGGTCGTCGGACTCGTCTTTCTTCTGATCTTTGGTGCTCAGGGCATCTTCGGACCTTGGCTGGCCGCGCACGAGATCAAGATCGTCTTCGCCCTGCCGGCGATCATCATCGTCACGATGTTCATCACCTTTCCTTTCGTCGCACGCGAACTGATCCCGCTGATGCAGGCGCAGGGCAAGGACGAGGAGGAAGCCGCCATATCCCTCGGCGCCAGCGGTTGGCAGATGTTTCGCCGGGTCACCTTGCCCAACATCAAGTGGGGCCTGCTTTACGGCGTAATCCTGGCGAATGCGCGTGCCATGGGTGAATTCGGCGCGGTCTCGGTGGTTTCCGGGCACATCCGAGGTGAAACCAACACCTTGCCTTTGCACGTGGAGATTCTCTACAACGAATACAACGCAGTCGGTGCCTTCGCGGCCGCGTCGGTGCTCGCCCTGCTGGCGCTCGTCACGCTTGCCGCGAAGAGCATCGTCGAGTGGCGGATTCGCCGTGAGACACAGATGCTGGCCACCAGCCTGACTCCCGAGCGACCATGAAGGCAAGTGCCGAGACCAGCGTGGCCGCCGCCAGGCACGAGGCTATCTATCCATATGGGAAGCCATGAGCATTGAAATACGTTCGCTCGGAAAGCGCTTCGGCAACTTCGTAGCGCTCCAGGACATCAACCTCGACATTCCAGGTGGCGAGCTCGTCGCCCTGCTCGGTCCCTCGGGTTGCGGCAAGACGACACTGCTACGCATCATCGCCGGAATGGAGTCGGCCGATACAGGCCAGGTTCTGTTTGCCGGTGAGGAGGCAACCCACCTGCACGCGCGCGAACGCAACGTGGGATTCGTCTTCCAGCACTATGCGCTTTTCCGCCACATGTCGGTCTTCGAGAACGTCGCCTTCGGCCTGCGCGTCAAGGCACGCAAGCTGCGCCCGGTGGAAAGCGAAATCCGCCGGCGGGTCGATGCACTGCTCAAGCTGGTCCAGCTCGACTGGCTCGCCGACCGCTACCCCTCGCAGCTCTCGGGCGGACAACGACAGCGAATCGCCCTTGCCCGCGCCCTCGCCGTCGAGCCGAAAGTCCTCCTGCTCGACGAGCCGTTCGGCGCACTCGATACCAAGGTGCGCAAGGAATTGCGCCGCTGGCTGCGCCGGCTGCACGATGAAATGCACATTTCCAGCGTCTTCGTCACGCATGACCAGGAGGAGGCGCTCGAGGTCGCCGACCGGGTGGTCGTCATGAACCACGGGCGTATCGAACAGATCGGCTCGCCCGACGAAGTGTATTCCAACCCCGCATCACCTTTCGTCTACCAATTCCTGGGCAATGTCAATGTCTTCCACAGCCGGCTGCACGGCGCCTGGGCTGATGTCGAACGGAGCGTTCCCGAACGCGCAACGTCGAGCGAGGCAATGGCCTTCGTCCGCCCGCACGACATCGAAATCGAGCATCGGCCGGTCAGCGGAAGCCTGCAGGCAACGGTGCAGGAAGTGCACGCAATCGGCCCGCTCGTACGAGTCGAACTGGCGCATGGCAGCGAGCTCATCGAGGTCGAGCTGACGCGCGACCGCGCCGCTGCGCTGACCCTGGCAAAGGGCCAACAGGTCTGGCTGAAACCACGCCAGATTAAGGTCTTTGCGGCACCCTCTGGATCCCTGGAAGAGGGCGGTTCCGGAATCTGAGCGCCACTGCGCGCGGCGCCGCGCCACACGCGAAACCTGCGTCGCCAGGCTCTTTGTCTGGTACGATGCGCCCCGATGGACGAGCGTCTTTCCATTAAATTCGTTAGTTTTCTCGTGCGAGCGGTGGCGCTGTACGCGCTCTCACTCGTCCTCCTGATCGCCAGCGTAAAGGCGCAGACCAGCGAGCCGTCGATGGTCGCCATTGCTTTCCCGGCGACCAGCGAGGAGGCCCTCGCGCGCGCATCGCTGCGCGCCATCTTTGGCATGCTCCTGCAGAAATGGCCAGGGGATACACCGGTCAAGGTTTTTGTCCTCAGGGATGATGCTCCCGACCACGCGACATTCAGCAAGACGGTCCTGCAGGTGTTTCCGCACCAACTGCGCATGGCGTGGGATCGTCAGGTCTTTTCCGGGCAGGGCCAATACCCTGAGCAGGTCGCTTCTGCCCAGGAAATGCTGGTGCGCGTGGCGTCTACCCCAGGAGCAATTGGTTACGTCAAAGCGAGCGAGGTTAACCAGAATGTACGTGTTCTCAAGGTTCGCTAGGCCTGCGCTGCGCATCGCTCTGCTCGTCGCGTCCTTCTTCTCGACGCTGACCGCAGATGCTTTCGACCTGGCCGGGGGCGACCTCAAGGTACACGGCTTCGTTTCGCAAGGTCTGGTGCACACGACCGACAACAATTTTCTTGGCGAGAGCGATGGCCAAGTCAGCCACGACTTCCGCGAAATCGGTGTCAACGCGTCGTGGCGGCTGGTTCCCGACATCCAGCTATCGGCAGAGTTGCTTTCGCACCGCGCCGGGGGAACCGACGACGGCAGCGTGCGCCTCGATTACGGCCTGGTCGACTGGACTGCCTTGTCCAGCGAGCATGGGCGGGCCGGCCTCCGCCTTGGCCGCCTGAAGACCGCGTATGGACTGTATAACAAGACCCGAGATGTGGCTTTTACCCGGCCGAGTATCATCCTTCCGCAGTCGATCTATTTCGAGCGGACGCGCAATCTGACCGTTTCGGCGGACGGCGTCGAACTGTACGCCGAGCGCTACGGCGAGACAGGGAGCCTGACCGCCAGTTTCGCCCTGGGTGAACCGAAGACACAAACGGAAGCGGCCAAAGTAGCGCTGTTTCTCTCGAGTCCGCCGGGCGAGCTCGAAGCCCGACTGGCACCTGACCTGCAGTTGCTCTACGAAGGCGCCGGCAACCGCTACCGCTTGGCGTTCACCGCCTTGCAACTTGATCTCAGCTACCGACCGGGCACGGTAGATCGTTTGCGCGCCGGCCGATTCAAGCTGACGCCGTTGATCTTCTCCGGGCAATACAATGCCGAGCGCTGGAGTCTGACCGGCGAATACGCGATCCGGCGCACGTCGGTGAGCGGTTTCGGACCCTACTTTCCCGATAGCCACGCGGTCGGCCAGAGCTACTATCTGCAGGCGAGCTACCGGTTCGCTCCGCAGTGGGAGGTACTTCTGCGCTACGACGCGTTCTACGCCGACATGCATGACCGGGACGGCAAGGCGTTCGCTGCAGCAACCCGACAACCGGCGTTCTCACGCTTCGCGCGCGACTGGACAACCGGCATCCGCTTCGATGTGACACCGGAGTTCATGCTGCGCGCCGAATATCATCGCGTAAATGGAACCGGTTTTCTCGCCGCGCAGGATAACCCCGACGTGCATACCCTGCGTCGCCGCTGGGACATGGTGATGTTCCTGGCATCGTTTCGCTTTTAGACGCGTGCCTGCCTGATGGCTGTCGATCGCTACCGCCCACCCGCCCGCAGCGGTCTCAGGTTCCTCAGTCTGAAGTGGAAAGTGCTGCTGATGCTGGGCGGAGTTCTGCTCTCGGTGAACAGCGCGTTGTCCTGGCTGCACTTCCAGGATTTGACCAGCCGTTTCGAACTGCAGAGAGCGGCGACGCGCGAGCGCCTGATGGCGCAGGCATTCGCCCTGCGCAGCGAGTTCGGCCAGCGCCTGCAGGCGCTGGCCGGCATGCTCGCGGCACTCGACGACCTGCGCTCGGGACTGACCCAGAACGAAGGGAGCAACCTGCTCGTGTTGCAACATTTCGATAGCTATTGGTCGGCCCTGCAACTGGATTTCGGCATCGACTCGATGCAGGTTTATGCACGCAGTGGCCAGCCCTTGGCAGACTGGCGAAATTCGTCGTTCGCCGAAGTAGACCTTGATGCCCACGTGCGAACGGTCATCGCGCACGAACGAGCGATGCACTGGACACGCTGCGGAAGTCTCTGTACGCAATTCGCCGCAGCACCGATTCTCGCTCAGGGCCGGGTAGCAGGCGCCGTCGTTCTCGGCAGTTCGCTGGCCGATGTGGTCGTCTCGTTCAACCGCCTGTCGGGCGCCGACCTCGGCGTGCTCACCCGGATGTCGCAAACGACCGACAAGAATGCGCTGCCCAGACTCGGCCTGCGGGTCGTGGGGCTGAGTCGCGCCGAACGCAATCTGCCGCTACTCGAAGAACTTGCCACGCTGCCGACGGTGCCCGCCGGGGGCAGCTCCTGGCGCCTCGTCGCGCACGACAGCAGCCAGTTCGATGTGTCGTTCCTCTCGCTCGACGCTCCCGATGTGGCGCCATCGCCCGCCCTGCTGGTGATCATCGACGACGTTACCGACGCGCTGGCGAACATTCGCAAGTCGGTCTGGAACCGCCTGCAGGGTGAGTTCCTGGCGTCTGTCCTCGCCCTGCTCCTGCTCGCCCTGCTGGTCAACGCACCGCTGCAGCGAATGACACGCGCCGTACGCGCGATCCCCCTGCTCGGTCGCAGCGCCTTCGCCGAAGCGCGCGCGCGCATCATCCCGCGCGGTCGCCGTTTCGTCGATGACGAGATCGACAGCCTGGACGAAGCCGCGATCGCCCTTTCCTATCGTCTGGAAACACTCGAACGTGAGGTCGAGGCCCACTCGGCCGACATGCAGGGCATGCTGCAACGTATCTCGATCGAGCGCGACTTCAGCCGCAGCCTGCTCGACACAGCACAGGTGATCATTCTCACCCAGCATGCCGATGGCCGCATCGTCACCCTGAATCGCTACGGGCGCTTGCTCTCGGGCTGGCAAGAGGATGATCTTCCCGGCAAGCGTTTCTTCGAGCTGGTCTGCCCGGAAGGATCGGCCGGAACGGTCATCCACCAGGCGCTGCAACGCATCGCCGCCGGTGATCGTCAACACGTGCAGCTCGAGTCGATTCTGATCGGAACGAACGGCCGATCGTACGAAATCACCTGGAATCACTCGCGCCTGTCGGGCCGCCCCGGCGAACCCGTGATGATTCTCTCGGTCGGCATCGATCACACCGAGCGCAAGCGCGCCGAGCTGCACGTCAGCTACCTCGCCGAGCACGATCCGCTGACCGGACTTGCCAACCGCCAACACTTCCAACACGAACTCGATCAGGCTCTGGTCAACGCACGGCTCACCGGGCTGGACGGTGCGCTGCTCTACCTCGACCTGGATGGCTTCAAGTACGTGAACGACCTCAGCGGTCACCAGGCCGGCGACTCGCTGCTGCGCATCGTGGCCACTGAAGTCAGCCATGTGGCACGCGCCAGCGACCTGCTGGGCCGACTTGGCGGCGACGAACTAGGGGTTCTTCTGCACGAATGCGATCGCGAAGGTGCCGTCCAGGTCGCCGAGAAGATCAATCAACGCCTGGCGGAGATCAGATTTGCCGGCCTTGGCGCCAAGCACCGCGTATCCGCCAGCATAGGCATCGTCGTATTTTCCGGCGCCCGCATGGACGTCAAGCAACTGCTCGCCAACGCCGACATTGCGATGTACCAGGCGAAGTCGAAGGGGGGTGCCGGCTGGCACCTCTACTCGGAAGGCGAAGGCGTGCAGGAAAAGATGCAGAGCCGCCTATACTGGGAAGAGGCGATCAACCGCGCCTTGAGCGAAAACCGTCTGATCGTCCATTATCAGCCGATACTCGACATTCACGCCCGGCAAGTCAGCCACTACGAAGCGCTGGTCCGTATTCAGGGAAGCGACGGCTCGCTGATACTCCCTGGCGCCTTCATGGAAGTGGCCGAGAACAGCGGCCTGATTCGCGAGATCGACCGCCAGGTGATCCGGCTGGTCGGACGACGGATGCACGCCTTGTCCGCTGTCGGCCGGCACTTCAAGTTCTCGATCAATCTCTCCGGCCTCAGCATCAACGATCCCCGCCTCCTCGCGTTCATCCGCGACGAGTTCACCCGCAACCCGCTGCTGCTTGCCAACGTCGTCTTCGAAATTACCGAAACGGCCGCCGTTTCCGACTTCCCGGCGGCCCGCAGCTTCATTCACGCGGTGCGCGAACTGGGTTGTGCATTCTCCCTCGACGACTTCGGGGTCGGCTTCTCATCGTTCAACTATATCAAACAGTTGCCAATCGACTATGTGAAGATCGACGGGTCCTTCGTACGCACGCTGGTGGACAGCCCGGACGACCAGGTGTTCGTGCGCGCGCTGGCCGAAGTGGCGCGGGGCTTCGGCAAGAAGACGGTTGCCGAGTTCGTCGAAGATGAGCGCACGCTGAACATGTTGCGCACTTTCGGCGTCGATTACGCTCAAGGCTACCACATCGGCAAACCCCGGCCGAACGTCGACTGAGCGCCGGCTCAGGCCTTGACCCGCAGCAGGCGCGCCTTCTCGCGCTGCCAGTCACGTTCCTTCTCCGACTCACGCTTGTCGTACTGCTTCTTGCCCTTGGCCAAGCCGATTTCGAGTTTGACGCGCCCGCGCTGGAAGTGCAGATTCAGTGGCACCAGCGTGTACCCGGCACGTTCCACCTGCCCGATCAGCCGGTTGATCTGTCTCTGATGCAAGAGCAGCTTGCGCGTCCGCAAGGGCTCCGGCCTGACGTGCGACGAGGCGGCGAGCAAGGGAGTAACGTGCATGCCAAAGAGAAACACTTCGCCGTCACGCAGCACAACGTAGGCTTCCTTGACGCTTGCTCGCCCACCACGAATCGCCTTGACCTCCCACCCCTCGAGCACCAGCCCGGCTTCAATCTTCTCCTCTATGAAATAGTCATGAAAAGCCTTCTTGTTGGCAACGATGGTCATGGTCCGGTTTCTCTGAAAAGCACTCCGCGAGAATGCTAGAATGGCCCATTCTACAGGAAACACGAGGCTCGGCTAAGGATGGCCACGGTCAAGAAATCGGTGTTGATCGAACGTTCATCGCAGGAAATGTTCGACCTGGTCGACCGCGTCGAAGACTATCCAGAGTTTCTGCCCTGGTGCAGCCAGACGCTCTGCCAGTACCGCGATGCCAGCAAGACGGTAGCGACGGTGCATATCAACTATCGCAACGTCAAGTCTCACTTCACGACGGCAAACGACAAGGAGTCTCCGTTGTGGATGAGAATCACGCTGGTCGACGGGCCGTTTCGCCGGCTCGACGGCTTATGGCGTTTCACCACGCTCGCCGCACACGCCTGCAAGATCGACTTCCAGTTGTCGTACGAGTTTTCCAGCCGAATGCTGGAAAAGGCGATCGGACCGGTTTTCAGCCAGATCGCAAACACCTTCATCGATGCGTTCGTCAAGCGTGCCAACCAGATGCAGAGAGCACCGCATGTCTGAAGCGATCAACATCCAGCTCATCTATGCCCTGCCCGCACGACAACAACTGATCGCCCTGAAGGTGCCGGCCGGAACCTCGGTTCGTCAGGCGATCGAACTCTCCGGATTGCTCGACAAACATCCGGAAATCGATCTGACAAAAAACAAGGTCGGCATCTTTGCCAAGCTGACCAAACTCGACGCCGTCCTGCGCGACCACGACCGGATCGAGATCTACCGACCTCTGCTGGCTGACCCGAAAGAGATCCGCAAGCAACGCGCCGCCGCCGGCAAGGTGATGAAAAAAGGCGCCGGCGACGCGGAAACCGTTTAGCGCACCTCAGCGCACCGGATTTGCCCGGCAGTTGGTTTGCACAGCCTGCCGGGTACGCTCGATTTCCGCTGCGCGTTGCGTGTCGTCCAGATAGTAGCGCTCGCCGGCACTGTTGCGCAGAGCAACACGCTCGCCGGACTCGAGCACCTGCAACGCGCGTCGCGCGGTGACACAGGCCTCCTGGCGATCGTTCGCAGCGCGCTGCTCGGCCTCGCTCTTCTCGGCCTGTTCGCGCGCGTCCTTCTGCCGCTTGCGGAAGTCCATCTCGCGATCGGCCAGCGACGGAGCGTTTGCTGCCGCCGCCTCAGGCGTCTCCGCACTATACTTCTTCTGCTGCTGCGCCGAACTGCTCGGAGGCGGCCGATCGGAGATCACTGTCTTCTTGTTGGCGTCCTGCCACTGGTAGATCTGCGCCTGCGCGACAGCAGTCGCAACCATCAGGGCAACACCGAAGGTAAAGCGCTTGATCAGCTTCATCATCGTCGATTCGTCAAAGGTGGGCAGGCTGTATAATACTTTTTTGTGACCTCGGATTATAGGCGATGCGTTTCATACCCAAGGCGCTCACGTTCGATGACGTGCTCCTCGTCCCCGCCCACTCTGCCATCATGCCGCGTGAAGTGGCTCTGCGGACGCGCCTGACGCGCAATATCAGCCTCAATCTTCCGCTGGTATCGGCCGCGATGGACACGGTCACCGAGAGCCGCCTGGCCATCGCGCTGGCCCAGGAGGGCGGCATCGGCATCGTACACAAGAACCTCAACCCAAAGCTGCAGGCAGCCGAAGTCGCCAAGGTCAAACGCTTCGAGTCGGGCGTGCTCAAGGACCCGATCACCGTATCGCCCAACATGTCGGTGCGCGACGTGCTCGGACTCACCCGCCAGCACAAAATTTCGGGGTTCCCGGTGCTCGATGGCCAGATCGTCGTCGGTATCGTCACCAACCGCGACCTTCGCTTCGAAACCAATCTCGATCAGCCGGTACGCAACATCATGACGCCGCGCGAGCGCCTGGTGACCGTGCAGGAGGGAGCGACCGTCGAAGAAGGAAAGGCGCTGATCCACAAGCATCGGCTCGAACGTGTGCTCGTCGTCAATGATGCCTTCGAGTTGCGCGGCTTGATCACCGTCAAGGACATCATCAAGACGACCGAGCACCCGGAAGCGAGCAAGGATGCGGCCGGCCGGCTGCGCGTCGGCGCGGCGGTAGGCGTCGGCCCGGGAACTGAGGAGCGCATCGAGCTTCTTGCCGAAGCCGGTGTCGACGTGCTGGTCGTCGACACTGCGCACGGGCATTCGCAAGCCGTCCTCGAGCGCGTCGCCTGGATCAAGAAGAACTTCACGGTGGAAGTCATAGGCGGCAACATCGCCACCGGCGAAGCTGCGCGCGCGATGATCGATCACGGTGCCGATGCCGTCAAGGTTGGCATCGGTCCGGGTTCGATCTGCACCACGCGCATCGTCGCCGGCGTCGGCGTACCACAGATCACCGCCATCCAGATGGTGCGCGAGGCCCTCGCCGACAGCGGCGTGCCGATGGTGGCCGACGGAGGCATACGCTATTCCGGCGACATTTCCAAGGCGATCGCTGCGGGTGGCGACACCGTCATGCTCGGCGGCCTGCTTGCCGGCACTGAAGAGGCGCCCGGCGAGGTGGAACTCTTCCAGGGCCGTTCGTACAAGTCGTACCGCGGCATGGGTTCGATCGGCGCCATGGCAGCAGGAGCGGCCGACCGCTACTTTCAGGACGGCACCGCCAACCTGGACAAGCTGGTGCCGGAAGGAATCGAGGGACGCGTCCCGTACAAGGGCTCCGTCCTCGCCGTGATTCATCAGTTGATGGGTGGCTTGCGTTCGTCGATGGGCTATCTCGGTTGCCGCACGATCGACGAGATGCATGCAAGAGCGACCTTCGTCGAAATCACCGCAGCGGGTGTCCGTGAGTCGCACGTACACGACGTACAGATCACCAAGGAAGCACCCAATTACCATATAGACTAAGGTGTTGACCGACGGGTCGGCTGCCGGCCAATGCTTGCCACCGTTTATCGAGGTCTCGCCATGTCGCACACGAAGATTCTGATCCTTGACTTTGGCTCACAGGTCGCACAGCTTATCGCCCGGCGAGTACGTGAGCAGCAGGTTTACTGCGAGCTCCACCCCTACGACGTACCCGACGAGTTCATTCGGGATTTCAAACCACGCGGCATCATCCTTTCCGGCGGGCCGAACTCGGTCTACGAGGCCGGCGACTTTCGCGCACCACAAGCCGTTTTCGAACTTGGCGTACCCGTCCTCGGCATCTGCTACGGCATGCAGACGATGGCGGTGCAGCTCGGCGGAGAAGTCGACAGCTCAGCGCAGCGCGAATTCGGATTTGCGGTGATGCGGGCGCATGGACATTCGCGCCTGCTGAAAGGAATCGAAGATCAGCGGACGAAGAATGGCCACGGCCTGCTCGAAGTCTGGATGAGTCACGGCGACAAGGTCAGCCGCTTGCCGCCGGGCTTCACCGTCATCGGCAGCAACGAGTCATCACCCATCGCAGCAATGGCCGACGAGACCCGTGGGTATTATGGCGTGCAGTTCCATCCCGAAGTGACGCATACGATCAAAGGAAAAGAGATCATCGGACGCTTCGTGCACGAAATCTGTGGCTGCGCACACGACTGGAACATGCCCGACTACATTCCCGAAGCGATCGCCGCTGTGCGTCGTCAGGTCGGCGACGACGAGGTGATCCTGGGCCTGTCGGGCGGTGTCGATTCGGCAGTCGCCGCGGCGCTGATCCATCGAGCGATCGGTGAACAGCTCACGTGTGTCTTCGTAGACAACGGCCTGCTGCGCCTGAATGAGGCCGAGCAGGTGATGGCGACCTTTTCCCGCGACCTCGGCGTCAAGCTGATCCATGTCGATGCGACTGATCGCTTCATGCACCGTCTGCAGGGAATCAGCGACCCCGAGGAGAAGCGGCGGGCAATCGGCCATGAGTTCGTCGAAGTCTTCCGTAGCCAGGCGGACAAACTCAAGAACGCCAAGTGGCTGGCCCAGGGAACGATCTATCCCGATGTGATCGAGTCTGCCGGGGCGAAAAGCAAGAAAGCGCATACGATCAAGAGCCATCACAATGTCGGCGGCCTGCCCGAAACGCTCGATCTCTTTCTACTCGAACCCTTGCGTGAGCTGTTCAAGGACGAAGTGCGCGAACTCGGTATCGCGCTTGGCCTGCCACACGACCTTGTTTACCGCCACCCCTTCCCCGGCCCGGGTCTCGGCGTACGAATTCTCGGCGAAGTGAAGCCAGAATTTGCCGACCTGCTCCGACGCGCCGACGCCATCTTCATCGACGAACTGCGGGCGGCCGGCTGGTACGACAAGACCAGCCAAGCCTTCGCCGTCTTTCTACCCGTAAGATCGGTCGGCGTCATGGGCGATGGGCGAAGCTACGAATATGTCGTCGCACTACGCGCGGTCGATACGCAGGACTTCATGACCGCCGACTGGGCCGAGCTGCCGCACAGCCTGCTCGGACGGGTTTCCAACCGGATCATCAACGAGGTGCGCGGGATCAA
>NZ_JAPUVR010000003.1 GCF_029255125.1 Accumulibacter sp.
ATCGAAAGCAATCCGGCACTCAAGCAGTTCAAGAGCCAGTTGCTGCTCGACATCACCAGCGAGGGACTGCGTATCCAGATCGTCGATGAGCAGAATCGACCGATGTTCGACACCAGCAGCGCCGAGGTCAAGCCCTATACCAAAGTGATTCTGCGCGAGATCGGCAAGGTGCTCAACGCCGTGCCCAGCCGGATCAGCCTGGCCGGACACACCGACGCGGCGCAGTTTGGTGGCGGCGAAAAAGGTTTTTCGAACTGGGAGCTGTCGGCTAATCGCGCGAACGCCTCGCGGCGCGAGTTGATCGCCGGTGGAATGGACGAACACAAAGTACTGCGCGTCGTCGGCCTGGCCTCGACGGTGCTGCTCGACAAGAACGATCCGCTCAGTTCGGTCAACCGGCGAATCAGCATCGTCGTCCTGAACAAGCGAACCGAGGAATCGTTACTGCTCGAAGACGGCCGCGTCGATGCGGTCGAGGTGGGCAGTCAGGGCGTCGAAGCCGAAGCGCTGAGCTCGCCCACCAACGCCGCGGGAAAGTGAAGCGGTGAATCTGAAACGACTTTGACAGGACCACAAGAAAGGAGACGAGAATGAGTAACGAAACAAGCGAAGAGGACAAAGGCGTCGCCGCCGCCCTGATCCAGCGTCTGGAGCTGGAGCGCATACCGCGCGCCCTCGACCTGAAGGAGAAGGTCGAGGCGGGTGGACTTCTGGACGACATGGACATCGCTTTTCTCGAGCGCGTTTTTGCCGACATGGAAGACGTCAAGCAGCTCGTCGCGCGCAACCCGGAGTATCACCAGCTTGCGGTCAACGTGGTCGGCCTCTACGAAGAGATCACCGCCCGCGCGCTGGCAAACGAAAAGTCGGCGTAGGACAATCGCCCGGCACGCCGGGCCTTTTCGGAGGAGCAAGGCATGGACTTCAATCTCGAAGAATGCTCGCAGAAGTCGCCGCGTGGACTGTTGTTTCAGGCGCGCGTGAGCGAACTGCGACCAACGCAAAGTGGTGTCGGACTGGACGAAGTCTATGCCAAAGCCGAAGCGATGAGCCGCAAGAACAAGGACGACCTGAGCGCCTTCCTGCTCATTCGACCGGTTCCAGTGGTGATCGGCAACGGCGGCCGCCCGTACCTGACCGACCATCATCATCTGGCGCGCGCCGTTTGGGAAGTGGCCCAGAACAGGAATGAAGCCGGCCTCGACGAGAGCAACGCGCGCGTCGTCGTCGAGGTGATCAACAACTGGAGCGTGCTCAAGGATGCCCAGTTCTGGAAGGCGATGCACGACAATCGCTGGGTCTATCTCTTTGACGCGATGGGCGGCGGCCCTCTGCAACCGGCCGCTCTGCCGAAGCACGTCAAGGACTTGCGCAACGATCCCTACCGCGGCCTCGCCTGGTACGTGCGCTCGCATTTCGGCTACGCCAAGATGCCTGCCGATTTTGCCGAGTTTCAGTGGGCGCAGTTCTTCCGCACGCGAATGATTCTCGACAACCGCCTGCTCAGCAACCAGATCGAGGACGTCGACATCCTGCTGTCGCGCATGAAGGCCGAGGAACGCCAGGAACTGATCGAGGAAGCGATCAGCTTGGCGCGTTCGGACGAAGCGGCTGGACTACCCGGTTATTCGGGCCGCCGCTAGATCGAACTCGCCGGCCGGGTTGCCTTCAGCTCAGATCTCCAGATCTACCCTACCCGGCCGCCGCTTCGCTGCCGCTGATGCCGAATACCTCCTGGCGCAGACGGAATAGTTCGTCGCGCGCCCGGGCAGCTTTCTCGAACTCCAGGTTCTTGGCGAATTCGCGCATTTCCTTTTCCAGGCGTTTCAGTTCGCGCGCAAGCTGCTTCTCGTTCATCGCGGCGTAGTTGGCCGGCTTCTGTGCGAGCTGGACGACGCCCGGTGCGCGTGGGCTTTCGTAGTAGCCGTCGATGATGTCGATGATCCGCTTGTTGACGCCGGTCGGAACGATCGCGTGCGTTTCGTTGAAAGCCATCTGCTTCGCGCGCCGCCGCTCGGTCTCGTCGATCGCTCGACGCAGGGAACCGGTCAGACGATCGGCATAGAGAATCGCCGTGCCGTTCAGATGGCGCGCGGCGCGGCCTATCGTCTGAATCAACGAGCGCTCGGAGCGCAGGAAGCCTTCCTTGTCGGCATCGAGAATGGCCACCAGTGAAACCTCGGGAATATCGAGTCCTTCACGCAGCAGGTTGATCCCGACCAGCACGTCGAACTTGCCGAGGCGCAAGTCGCGAATGATCTCGACGCGCTCGACGGTATCGATGTCGGAGTGCAGGTAGCGTACGCGCACCTCGTTCTCGCCAAGATACTCGGCCAGCTCCTCGGCCATCCGCTTGGTCAATGTCGTCACCAGAACGCGTTCGCCGCGCGCAATGCGCAGCCTGATCTCGGAGAACAGATCGTCGACCTGCGTCGACGCGGGGCGAACGATCAGCACCGGGTCGATCAGTCCGGTTGGCCGCACGACCTGCTCGACGACCTGTCCCTGGTGCTCGGTTTCGTAGTCGGCCGGCGTCGCCGAAACGAAGATCGTCTGCCGCATCAGCGCTTCGAACTCGGCGAAGCGCAACGGTCGATTATCGAGCGCCGAGGGCAAGCGAAAACCATAATTGACCAGATTCTCCTTGCGCGAGCGATCCCCCTTGTACATGCCGCCAAGCTGCGGAACCGAAACATGCGATTCGTCGATGAACATCAGCGCATCGGCCGGCAGGTAGTCGATCAGCGTCGGCGGCGGTTCGCCCGGCTGGCGCCCGGAAAGATGCCGCGAGTAGTTCTCGATCCCTTTGCAGAATCCGAGCTGGTCGAGCATTTCGAGGTCGAAACGCGTCCGCTGCTCGAGCCGCTGTGCTTCGACCAGCTTGCCTTCCTGCTGGAACTGCGCGACGCGCTCGCCAAGCTCGCGCTTTATCGCCTCGATTGCACGCAGAACAGTGGGCCGCCGCGTGACGTAGTGCGACGAGGGAAAGACGGTGAAGCGGAGAAGGCGCTGATGCAGATGCCCGGTCAGCGGATCGAAGAACTGCAGGTCCTCGATCTCGTCGTCGAAGAGCGTGATGCGGATCGCCTGCTCGGCGTGCTCGGCCGGAAAGACGTCGATCACATCGCCGCGCACGCGAAACCGGCCACGCTGCAGGTCCGTCTCGTTGCGTTCGTACTGCATCTCGACCAGACGCTTGATCAGATCGCGCTGGGAAACGCGGTCGCCAACGCGCATCGTCAGGATCATCTTGTGGTATTCATCGCGATCGCCGATGCCGTAGATGCACGAGACCGTCGCGACGATCACGCAGTCGCGCCGTTCGAGCAGGCTTTTCGTCGCCGAAAGCCGCATCTGCTCGATATGCTCGTTGATCGATGAGTCCTTCTCGATGTAGAGGTCGCGGGCCGGAACATAGGCTTCCGGCTGGTAATAGTCGTAATACGAAACGAAGTACTCGACCGCGTTCTCCGGAAAGAACTCGCGAAACTCGGCATAGAGCTGCGCGGCGAGCGTCTTGTTTGGCGCCAGGACAAGCGCCGGCCGGCCGCTGCGGGCGATCACGTTGGCCATCGTGTAGGTCTTGCCCGAACCGGTCACGCCGAGCAAGGTCTGGTAGGCCAGCCCGTCGGCCAGCCCGGCGCAGAGCTGGGCGATCGCCTCCGGCTGGTCGCCGGCCGGCAGAAACGGTTGATAAAGGCGAAAGGGGCTGTCCGCGAAGCTGAGGAAGCCGGGCTGCCCGGCGGCATGTAGGCGATCTGGCATGCTAGAATTCTACGTTTTTTCGCCTGCCGTCGCCAACTGCCTTGCGCGGCCAGCGCGGTCCCTGGGCAGCCGGGCCCGGCCCGGCTGCCGGCCGCTTCCGGCGCAAGGCAGGTGCAGCGGCTTGCCCGCCGTCACGCGCGCGACCGGCGACCGACTGCGATTCGCCTGCCCCGTTAAGGAAACAGCCATGACTACCTCGTTCTTTGCCGCCGTGGAGATGGCTCCACGCGACCCCATCCTCGGCCTGACCGAGGCTTTCAATGCCGATACCCGGCCGAACAAGGTGAACCTCGGCGTTGGCGTCTATCTCGACGACAACGGCAAGGTTCCCCTGCTCTCGGCCGTGCGGCGGGCCGAAAAGGCTCGCCTGGAGTCCTTGCCGCCTCGTTCCTATCAGCCGATCGATGGTCCTGCCGCGTTCAGCCAGACGGTTCAGCGCCTGCTTTTCGGCGAAGGCTCGCCGCTGCTCGCCGCCGGTCGCGTGCTGACCTGCGAGGCGCTCGGCGGAACCGGCGCGCTCAAAGTGGGCGCCGACTACCTGCGACGCTTGCTCCCGCAGTCGACGGTGTTCATCAGCGATCCGAGCTGGGAGAACCATCGCGCGCTGTTCGAGTACGCCGGCTTTCCCGTCGCGAGCTACGCCTACTACGATCCAACCACACGCGGCGTCGACTTCGCCGCGATGAAAGCCAGCCTCGCGCAGTTGCCGCCGGAGTCGATCGTCGTCCTGCACGCCTGCTGCCACAACCCGACCGGTGCCGACCTCGAGCCGTCACAATGGGCCGAGATCATCGAACTGGTCGGCGCCCGCCGCCTGCTCGCCTTCGTAGACTTTGCCTATCAGGGTTTCGCCGACAGCCTCGAGGAAGACGCCCTGCCCGTCCGGCTGTTTGCCGAATCCGGCCTGCAGTTCCTGGTTGCCGGATCGTTCTCGAAGTCATTCTCGCTCTACGGCGAGCGCGTCGGTTCGCTTTCGGTAGTCACGGCCAACCGCGACGAAACGATGCGCGTCCTCTCGCAGATCAAGCGCGTCATACGGACCAACTACTCGAACCCGCCGACGCACGGCGGCGCCATCGTCGCCGCGATCCTCGCCGACGGCGAGCTGGCGCGCCTCTGGGAGGAAGAACTGGCCGGCTTGCGCGCGCGCATCCGGACCATGCGCAGTGCGCTGGTGGATGAGCTGCGAGCGCGCGGCGTGCAGACCGACCTGTCGTTCATCACGCGCCAACGCGGAATGTTTTCCTATACCGGGCTGAGCGCCGCCCAGGTCGACCGCCTGCGCGAGGAGTTCGCCATCTACGCCGTGAGTAGCGGCCGCATCTGCGTCGCTGCGCTGAACACGCGCAACATCGGACACGTTGCCGACGCGATGGCCGCCGTCCTCTAGCCCGTGGCCTTGCTCGTCGTCGAGGCTCGCCGCGAGCAGCCGACGACGACGCGAGCCGACCGGATGGCAGCAGCCCAAGCGGTCGCTGCAACCAAGCCAGCGTCGCACGATTCGGCGCCGTTCGCCACGCAAGGCGCGCCGGGTCGCCGCCGAATCAGCGGTCGCCGGCCTTCAACAGCGGCGCGTTCAAAGAACCGCTGATCGCCACCGGCAGCGCCGAGTGCTCGCCGCGCCCGCGCATTTCCACGTCCATCCGGCCGCGCAAGTCGAGCTCGCGCCCGAGGTCGATATACCCGGCAGCCTGCATGGCGCCAGCGCTCAGGCTGAGGCGCGACAGGTGGATGAAGCCTGGCGTCAGCCTGACGGCGCCGGTAAGCTGCTCGAAACGCGTTGCCCCACCAAGCGCAAGCGGTACGCTCGGCGCTCGCCGCAGCGCTTCCGGAAGATCGATACCCGGCAGGCTGCCTCGCTTGACGGTGAGCGTACCGTCGCCTTGCAGCGTCGAAAGAAGCGACGGCCACGCGTCGGCGGCGGCGGAAAAGCGCAGCCTGCCCGTACCCTCGCCGAGAAAACCTTGTTCCAAACCCAGGGCTTCGGCGAGCTTCCTGGCGTTGACCCGCTCGAAGGCGATCTCGCCGGAAAGCAGCGGCTCACTGCCCGCACCCAGCGTTGCCTTACCGCTGAGCAGCCCATCGAAGACCCGGAATTCCATCCGGTCGACGTTCACCGTCATTGCCCGCAACTCGCCCTGCAGAACAAACGAATCAACCACCTGCGAACTATTCGCGCGCGGGCGCCACTTCAGACCCTCGGCGCGAATCGCAAAGGCCGTAGCCTGAGGACGCGCCTCAAAGCTCAACTCGCGGTTCGCCGAATGCAAGGCAATGACCTCGGCCAAGCCCTCGCCGGACAAGGTGATCTCGCCACGCAAATCGCCGATCACCAGTCCAGCCAGCGCGAGTTCCACATTGCTCAGCGACAGATGCCGTACGCCGGCGCGCGCCCCCGGCCTGGCCGCCGTCTGCAACGCCTGCGCCAGCTCGCCAAAGGTCGACGGCGCCAGCACCAGGTCGCTCAACTCCACATCGTCAAATAGCATCCTTTCCGCAAACAGCTTGCTGAGGACCGGTTGCAGGCGAGCTTTGCCAACGACCAGCGGTGCACCTTCGCCAACGCCCTCCAGGCGAACGCCATCGAGCCGCAAAGCAGGAGTCGGCAGCAGATCGATCCCCAAGGAATCGACGCGTGCCTGCCTGCCAGTGCTCTGCGTCAGAGCAGCCTCGACCGCCGGCTGATAGTTCAGGTACGGGAAGATCAGCACCAGCACGAGCGCGAGGACGACCGGCACGAGCAGAAGCAGAATCACGACGAGCGGCCAAGTGAGAATAAAACGCGGCCGATGCGCGCTCACTTGCACACGCCGCGGCTGGCGCTCGCCGCCGAACCAGGGTGGCCGCCACCGCTCGGGCACCGACAGCGGGCCTAGCGCATCCTCGACCGGCGCGGCCGAAGACGTGCCAGCGGCTTGCGCGCGCGACAGGAAAACCGTTCCCGATTCCGAGGGCGCCGGATCGTGTACGGTCGGCCGCGGTCCTCGCGCCGGCGTCGGCGCCTCGCGCGCGGGCGGCACGTCGAACGAAGCCGAGGCCTGGCTTGCCGGTAACGGAGGCGGGGCCGTCTGTTCCTTGGTACCGAAGCTGGAAAACTCGGAAACCGGTGCCGTCGTCTCGTCCGACGCTGCGCGCTGCCTTGCCTTTTCGCCACGTTGCCAAACCGAGTCGTAGGCGGCGCGGCGATCAACCAGACCATCGCGCTCGAGCTCGAGCAGGGCGCTGCGGGTCATCTGCGGGTTGCCCGTCTTGTCGCACAATTCAGCGACCGTCGCGTTGCCGTCCACCAGGATCAACACCATTCGAGTGTTGCGCTGAACCACGCGCGTCCGCTGCAGAACCGCCTCCTCGCCGGAAGCGGTCTTCGCAAACACCAAATTGGGGTCGATCAAGTCAGGATCCATCGGTCGATCTAGCCTCGCGTCCAAAGCCAACTACTCTCCACAACTGCAACACAGCCCGAATTGTGCACGTTCTTCGCCCGTTGTGCACGTTCTTCGCCCGCCGAAAAAGCGCCGAGCGTTGACGCACCCGCGGCGAGCGACTAGACTATGCAACGTCGAGTTCCTCGATAGCTCAGTCGGTAGAGCGTCGGACTGTTAATCCGTAGGTCCCTGGTTCGAGCCCAGGTCGGGGAGCCAAATAAATCAATCAGCTAGGCCGCTCTGCAGGGCGGCCTTTTTGCTTTCTGGCTTTCGTGTAGCCACTATGTAGCCAAATCTGGGCAATCTAAGGCGTTAAGCAAAAATAACTTGAACATTTGTGATGATTGGCTTATGGTTTCGGCATGGAGCAGGAGTTAGCCATAGAAGCCAAGTATCAAGCGCTCTGTGGAAGGCTGGATGAGGCCACGCTTCGCCTTTGGGCG
>NZ_JAPUVR010000004.1 GCF_029255125.1 Accumulibacter sp.
CGGCTATCTCCCGAACGTATTCCAGCGCATCACCTTCCCACAGCCGCTTCGCCAGATCCATAGGCGAAACCATAACGAAAAACCGCTACGGTGTCCAGCGGAGATCTGGCGAAGGGTAAGGTCAGGCAGGCAGGTTCAGTGCTCTAATTCCTGCGTTGTAAACAACGTTGAGGAAGAAAGCAATGTCCGACCATCGCTACAAGCCGCTGCCCTGGACGAAGCTCACGCGCGGCGTTCCCTGCTATCTCTCGAAGGTCCTTGCGCAGACGAAGGTAGAAGCAGGCTCGCCCGCGCTCGATGTGATGACCGATTATCGCCTGCAGCCGGCATTGACGATTGCCCCTGGTGCTTCGCTTGAGGAAGCAAACCGCGTGATGGCCTGCGCGCATGCGCAGTTTATCCTCGTCGCGGACGAACAGGCGCAACTGCTCGGAATCGTCACCGAGGCAGGAACGAAGGGGAGCCGTCCGCTGGCGGCCGCGCATCAGTTGGGCCTGCGGCCGACCGAGCTGGTCGTCGCGAACGTCATGATCGACAAGCATGACGACGCTGAAGTGATGCACTTGCGCGACGTAGAGCACGCGCGCGTGGGTAATGTCCTGAGCACACTGAAGGAACTCGGTACACCCTTCTGCCTGGTGGTGGACCACGACGCAGCCGACAACCACGTGCTTTGTGGCGTTTTCTCGCTGCACCAGATCGAACGTCAGATGGGAATTGAACCTCAACCCGAGGAGATTGCCCAGACTTTCTCGCAGGTGGTCAGTTCGCTTGGCCACTGAAAGACAGTTGCCCAAGACCCCACTGGCAGCCGGCAAACGGCACCCGCATTAAGGATCGCTTAAGGAAATCTGGCGACGATCACCGCATGGCACAACATTCTGAAATATCGTTCGACGATCCCGGTCGACATGCAATGGCCCAGCGCTGTACCTGGATCAGCGTCGTGGTCAACGTCTTTCTCACGGCAGCCCAGGTCGTTGCGGGCATCATTGCGCATTCACAGGGCCTGATTGCCGACGGATTGCACTCACTGTCCGACCTCGTCTGTGACTTCCTGGTCCTTTTTGCCGCACATCACAGCAAGGATCCGGCCGACGACAGCCATCCGTACGGGCACGCCAGAATCGAGACGGCTGCCTCGTTCGCGCTTGGTGCCATCCTTGCGGCTACTGGCGCTGGCATCATCTGGAGCGCTGGCGTGAAGCTGCAGGATCTGGGCAATCTCCCGCCGGTAGCCCCACTCGCGTTGTGGACGGCGGTTATCGCCCTCATCGCCAAGGAAGGCTTGTTCCGCTACATGCTGCATGTCGGCGAGCGGCTGCGCTCGCCGATGCTCGTCGCCAATGCCTGGCACGCGCGCTCGGACGCCGCTTCCTCACTCGTTGTCGCGGTCGGCATCGTCGGCAACCTGATGGGCTTCGCGTTCGCCGACTCGGTAGCCGCGGTCATCGTCGGCTTCATGATCGTGCGCATGGGCGTCGTCTTTTCCTGGGATGCCCTGCAGGAGCTGATCGACACCGGGCTGTCGGCGGAAGAGGTCGACAGTATTCGGCAGGTCATCATCGATACCCCGGGAGTGAGCAGCCTGCATGAACTGCGAACGCGGCGCATGGCGCATCGCTCGCTGGTTGATGCGCATGTGTGCGTCGATCCGCGAGTCAGCGTCTCCGAAGGACACCGCGTGGCCGAAATGACCCGCAAACGGGTGCTCGACACGCATGCCTCGGTTTCCGATGTTCTCGTTCACGTGGACGTGGAAAACGATCTCGATCATGACCTGAATAGTCACAACCTGCCCGATCGCAACGCCTTGATGCAGCAGCTGACGCCAATTCTTGCCGGGCTCCCGGAAGCGCGGCGGGTGGTACTGCATTACCTCAACGGACGGGTCGAAGTCGAGATCTTCCTGCCCGTCGATGTGCTCGCCGACCTGTCGGCGGTGAACCGGGCTGAGCGCGAAATCGCCACCCGCCTGAAGGATCAGCCGCTCGTCAGTGCGCTGTCAATCAATTACCAGCAGAGCGTCTTTCCACTGGGTAGCGCCTGAGACTTGTTGCAAGAAACCGGCGTCGGCCGCCCGTCCGCGAGCTGGGGTGGGCGTACGCGTAAGCAAGCATTGCGCTTGCCTTAGATGAGCCCGAGCCAGGCGCAATCCCCGGCAAATCGGCAAATCGGCCGTTGCGGCGAGGCCGGGCCTCGCCGCACTGATGGTGCCTACTTGCCGGCAGCCTCGCGCTTCCTGCGTGATGTCGGCATCAAGCTTGCCTCACCGTCGATGACGACCTTGTCGCCGACGGTGCACACGGTATCGAGCACGACGCGGCCCTTGTCGGCGATCACCTCCTTGATTGTCACCTTGGCACGAACCGTGTCGCCCGGGCGCACCGGCGCCCGAAAGCGCAAGGACTGACTCAGGTAAATGCAACCGGGTCCAGGCAATCGATTGCCAAGAACGGATGAAATCAGGCTCGCGGTCAACATGCCGTGCGCAATGCGTCCGCCAAACATCGTCGTACGGCCAAACTCTTCGTCCATATGCACTGCGTTCACGTCGGTGGAGACGCCGGCAAAAAGGACGAGGTCCGCATCCGTGATCGTCTTGGCGATTTCCGCGCTCATGCCAACGGACAGATCTTCGACATCGTAACCGTTTTGTGGATTCATACAGTTCCTTTCTGGTGATCATCAGCGCGGCGGTCGCCGCGCTCAGGGAATGCGACGCCCCGACTGCCGGCGCCACTCGTTTGTCCGGAGACTCCTGAATACCGAGAAGTTGGCCTGTCGCGCGGACAACCGCGGACAGCAATTCCAACCCAACGAGCACAAGTATAGTTGGAATCTCAGCCCCAGTGCCAGCCTTTTGGCGCCGCCGCCCAGCGGCCTCCGGGCGTCAACGACCCCGCTCGAAAGTCCACGAACAACTTGCGGAGAAGTTCGCTCAGGCGCTAGAATTTCTCTGCTCGATTCCGGTTTCACAACATTGGTTCGCTGTGCTCTGTAACGAGGAACAAAGACTGATGAGCGAAGCAAAGAAGGGCCAGTTCCTCACCCTCGACCAGGCCACGAGGGCCGGCATCGACACATCCCCAAGGCAGCAGACAGGCTCGCGCCCATCTTTCCCTGGCGCTTGTCCAACCCCCTGCCATCGGCTTCAGGCAAAGCGTGCGGCGCTCGACCGCGCCCCGCCTGAGTGTCGACCGTCCGCTCGGCAAGGCCAGGCAAGCCGGGTGCGTCGGCTGCCACAAGCTCTCTCCAGAAGACGGCTTGATTCGCCTGCACCGAGTTCGGCAATCCGTCTACCGGACTGCCCGGCGTCGCTGTCGGCGAGCAGTGCGACCTGTAACCTGTCGCAGACTCTCGACTAAGGCGCACGCTTCCCGTCCACCACCGGTTCTCTGGCCAAGCCATGTCCGCCTCCATCTTCCCTCCCGACGCCAGTTGTGTCTCTGCCCGCCCGCGCAGGCGGGTCGGTCGGCAGGCGAGGTGGTGGCACGACAGGTTCGACGAATTTCTCCGGAATCCTGGCCAGCATCGCCCAGGAAACGATTCCTTGTTGATCTCAATTGTTATGGAGGCACCACATGAGGCTCACCCTGACCCCTGAGGAACTGACCGTCTACTACGCTCAACTGCACGATTCCAATTCCGCTTTCAAATGTCACTACCCGGCCGACTCTTTCGAGCGGCAGCCGGTGCATACGGTCTACGGGGGCGCCAACCTGTTCAAGGCGGGTTTCGCCGGCAAGCTGGGTGAGGTTGCCCTCAAGACGCTCGACACCTACGCCCCGAACTACCTGGTCTTCGCTCGCGTTCTCGGCTTGCCGGGCGCCGACACGCTGCCAACCACGCCGATCGAACAGGCTAGCCTGACCCGCGCCCTGGAGAAGGATCCCGAGCAGGTGCGCGAAGTGAAGCCGGCCGCCTGGTTGGCATATACGGTTTACAACCGCGTGCTGAAAAAGCTGAAAAGCGAACCGATCGAAGACAACCGGATCGATTTCGAGGACGGCTACGGCAACCGTCCCGACGACGAGGAGGATGGACACGCCGTCGCTGCCGCAGATGAAGTCGCCAAAGGCATGCGTGACAACATCCTCTCGCCGTTCATCGGCATCCGTATCAAAACGTTTTCCGACGAATGCAAGGTGCGCGCGATCCGCACGCTGGACATCTTCCTTTCGCGCCTGGCCGAACAGACCGGCGGCCAACTGCCGGCCAACTTCATCGTTACCTTGCCCAAAGTGACGACGCCGACACAGGTTGCCACCTGCGCGACGATTCTCGAAAACCTGGAAACAAAGCTGGGTTTTGCGAAAGACTCGCTGCGCATGGAAATCATGATCGAGACAACCCAGTCGATCATCAATCACAAAGGCGAGAACACCGTTCCCCTGCTCGTCGCAGCCGCTGGCGGCCGCTGTCGTTCGGCGATCTTCGGCACCTACGACTACACAGCTTCGTGCAACATCACGGCCACCCACCAGAGTCATACGCACCCGGCGTGCGATTTTGCGCGCCATGTGCTGCAGGTCAGCCTGGCCGGCACCGGCATCACGATCAGCGACGGGGCGACGACCAGCATGCCGATCGGCCCGCACAAAGCGGGCAAGGATTGCGCCCTGAGCCCGCAGCAGATGGACGAGAACCGTGCCGTCGTGCATGGTGCATGGAAGCTGCACTACGACAATATCATGCACTCGATGCGGCACGCGTACTACCAGGGCTGGGACCTCAACCCAGGGCAGTTGCCGGTGCGCTATGCGGCGGTCGACACCTTCTTCCTGAGCGGACTGCAGGATGCTTCGGCGCGTCTGAACGCCTTCCTCAACAAGGCGGCGCAGGCGACGCTGGTTGGCAACACGTTTGACGACGCGGCAACCGGCCAAGGCCTGCTCAATTTCTTCCTGCGCGGAATGGCCTGTGGCGCGATCACCGAACAGGAAGTCCTGGCCACCGGAATCACCCTCGACGAATTGCGCTCGCGCTCGTTTGTCCGCATCGTCAATAACCGCACCCGGAAATAGCCGTCGACCCGGCGGCATGAGAGGAATCAACCATGACTGAGGTCAATAGCAGGATGCAGGAGGCGGTGCGCCACCTCGCCGCAGCCGACGCGCTGGTACGCAGCTCACTCGCCTGGATAAAACAGCAGTGCGCCGGCAGCAAGGGCGTGTCGAACGACAAGCTGGACGAGCACCAGGTGGCCAGCTTCGACCTGGCCTGGTGCGCCGCCGAGTCGACCGGCGCACGTTTCGCCGCAGAGTATGCCAGCAAGTTTGCCGCGAGCACTTCGTCGGCGGCCGGCGCTTGTCTGGAAGAGCGCATGGCACTGATTTTCTGTGCCGAGGCTTTGCAGAACATCAGCAATCGTCTGTCCGCCCGACCACAGAGCTTCGGTCTGAGCGACGCCGACCTGACCAGCTTGACGACACCCGAACTGCGGCGTTTCTGCCAGAGCCAGCTGGCCGCCGACAACCTGGAAGCGCTCGGCCGCGAAGTCATCGCGCTCAATGGCGCGAGCGGCGCGTATATGTTGAGCGACGACGCGACGATGATGCAGGATTCATTCCGCAAGCTGGCGACCAACGTCGTGATGCCGCTGGCCGAGGAGATCCACCGCGAGGACCGGATCATTCCGCAGGAGATTCTCGAACCGCTGACCGAGATGGGCTGCTTCGGCCTGTCCATCCCTGAACGCTACGGCGGCATCCAGAGCGACGACCACGAGGATAACATGGGGATGATCGTGGTCACCGAGGAGCTTTCGCGCGGCTCGCTCGGCGGTGCCGGCAGCCTGATCACGCGCCCTGAAATCCTCAGCCGTGCCCTGCTGAAAGGCGGCACCGAGGAGCAGCGGCAGAAATGGCTGCCGCAGGTGGCGATGGGCGATCCCTTGTGCGCGATTGCCGTCACCGAGCCGGATACCGGCTCCGATGTCGCCGCGATGCGGCTCAAGGCGAGCAAGTGCGCCGGCGGCTGGATTCTCGACGGCGTCAAGACGTGGTGCACGATGGCCGGCAAGGCTGGCGTCCTGCTCGTCCTGGCGCGCTCCAATCCCGATCGCTCGCTCGGCCACAAGGGACTAAGCATGTTCCTGGTCGAGAAGGATTCCTATGACGGACACGACTTCGAGTATCGTCAGGCCGAGGGCGGCGTGCTCAGCGGCCGGGCGATTGCCACGATCGGTTATCGCGGCATGCATTCCTACGAGGTCTTCTTCGATCATGTCTTCGTTCCCGATGAAAATCTGGTCGGCGGTCCGGAAGGCGAAGGCAAGGGCTTCTATTTCACCATGGCGGGGTTTGCCGGCGGCCGTATCCAGACGGCGGCGCGCGCGATCGGCGTCATGCAGGCGGCGTTTGAACGGGCCGTTTCCTACGCCCAGGAACGGCAGGCCTTCGGCAAGCCGATCGGTGACTTTCAGCTCACCCGCGCCAAACTGGCTCGCATGGCCACGCTGCTCACCGTTTCGCGCCAATTCACCTACGCCGTTGGCCGCTTGATGGATCAGGGACAAGGACAGATGGAAGCCAGCATGGTCAAGCTGTTCACCTGTCGGACGGCCGAGTGGCTGACGCGCGAGGCGATGCAGATTCACGGCGGCATGGGCTACGCCGAAGAGTCGCCGGTCAGCCGCTACTTCCTCGATGCGCGCGTGCTGTCGATCTTCGAAGGCGCTGAGGAGACGCTGGCGCTGAAGGTCATCGCGCGCGCGCTGATCGATGCCGTCTAGATCGGGCGCTCAGGCGCCGGAACGATCAACAGGAGAGTCTCATGTCGCAGCCAATTCGCTTCGCAGCACAGGCCGAGCTCGCCCAAGCGGTCAGGGTGGACCTTGAACGCGTCCGCCATCCGCACTACGGCCGCTATCTGGAGGAGTTCGCGCCCGGGCAGGTCTTCGTGCACCCACGCGGCTTCACCTTCTTCCGGGCGCAGATGGAGAGTTTTGCCCGCACCTACATGCAATGCAATCCGCTTTACCTCAACGAGGAATTCGCCCGGGCAAACGGCTTCGCCGGACTGCCCGCCTCGCCGCAGATGGTCTTCAACGTCGTTCTTTCGCTGGGTGTGCAGAATGACTCCGAAAAGGCGATGGCCAACCTCGGCTACTACGATGCGCAGTACTTGCGACCGGTTTACGCGACGGACACGATTCGCTCGCTGACCAAGGTCATCGAGCGCAAGGAGCGCGGTGCCGGACAACCGGGAATCGTGACGATCAGGACGCTCGGCATCAACCAGAACGATCAGGTCGTGCTGCAGTACCAAAGGAAGATCATGGTCGCCGCGCAGGGGGACCGTCCGTCGACCACCCCCTTGCCTGAGTCGGCCGACGGCCGACCGCCGGACTTTCCCTGGGTTGCGGACGGCGAGGCGCACCTGCCCCGGTTTGCGGCGAAGGGCGTGGCCGGGCTGACCGGTCCACGGTCGTACTTCGAGGACTTTCCGGTCGGCGAGATCATCGTCCATGCCAACGGCCGGACGGTCACCGATGAGCACCTGCCGCTCACTTACGCCGTCGGCAACACGCACCCGCTGCATTTCGACCAGGTCTTCAGCGCCGGCTTGTCGGGCAAGATGAGCGGCAAACCGATCGTCTACGGCGGCCTCGTCTTCGCCTGGCTGGAGGGCCTGGCGAGCCGCGACGTCAGCGAAAACAGCGTGTGGGAGCTCGGTTTCACCGAGGGCTATCACACCCAGCCGACGGTCGCCGGCGACACCGTAGCAGCGCTCTCGCGCGTGCTGGCAGCCGAAGATGCTCCCGGCGAACTGGGTGGCGCTTTCGGCATCGTGACCTTCCAGCTCATCGGCGTCAAGAACGTCAGCGCTGCCAGCGCTCTCGCCCGACATGGCGCAGATCTGTTCATCAAGGAGAACGACAAGAAGGCGCTGGGCAAGGAAAAGATTGACGAGAAAATATTTGAGATCGAGAGACGGCTCTTGATCAGAAAGAGGAAATAGTCATGGTCGCCACCCGGAACAATCGGGATCAGCCCTGGCTGATGCGGACCTACAGCGGTCACAGCTCAGCCCGAGCGTCCAACGCGCTCTATCGAACCAATCTGGCGAAAGGCCAGACGGGCCTGTCGGTCGCCTTCGACCTGCCCACGCAGACCGGCTACGACGCCGACAGTCCGCTCGCCCGCGGTGAGGTGGGCAAGGTCGGAGTACCCATCTCGCATATCGAGGACATGAGTCAGTTGTTCGACCAGATCCCGCTCGATCGGATGAACACCTCGATGACGATCAATGCCACTGCCGCCTGGCTGCTGGCGCTATATGTCGGCCTGGCGCAAAGCCGGGGGATCGATCCGAAAACACTGAGCGGGACGACGCAAAACGACATCATCAAGGAATATCTCTCACGCGGCACGTACATTTTTCCGCCTGCACCCTCGATGCGCCTGATCGCCGACACCATCAACTACACGGTCAAGCACGTGCCGAAGTGGAATCCCACCAACATCTGCAGCTACCACCTGCAGGAGGCTGGGGCAACGCCGGTCCAGGAACTTGCCTACGCGCTGTGTACCGGAATGGCCGTCCTCGACCGGGTCAGGGCTTCCGGCGAGATCCCGGCGGAGGAGTTTCCCCAGGTGGTCGAACGAATCTCGTTCTTCGTCAA
>NZ_JAPUVR010000005.1 GCF_029255125.1 Accumulibacter sp.
AGTGACCGGCACTGCGCTGCGCGCGGGCGAACTGCTGGTTCTGGCGCCGAGCGAGCGGCTGGCAGCGGGCGCCCGCGTGGCGGTCTCCGGCAGCGCTGCGCCGACGAGGAAGCCTTGAGCCGCGCCGACCCTGCTCCGCTGATTCGCATCCGCCGGCTGGTCAAGAACTACCGGCGTGGCGGACAGGAGATTCCGGTGCTGCTCGATCTCGACATGGACGTTGCAGCGGGTGAGTTCGTCGCCCTGATGGGTCCGAGCGGCTCGGGCAAGAGCACGCTGCTCAACCTGATTGCCGGAATCGACAAGCCGAGCAGCGGCAGCATAGAGATCGGCGGAGTCGATATCGCCGACCTCAGCGAGGCCGAACTGGCCGACTGGCGCGCCGCCAACGTCGGCTTCGTCTTCCAGTTCTACAACCTGCTGCCGGTACTCAGCGCGCAGGACAACGTCGAACTGCCCTTGCTGCTCACTGGCCTGCCAAGCCGCCAGCGCGCCGAGCGTGCGCGCCTGGCGCTGACCCTGGTCGGCCTGGCCGATCGCGCCGCACACTATCCGAACGAACTCTCGGGCGGGCAGCAGCAGCGCGTGGCGATCGCGCGCGCGCTGGTCAGCGACCCGCTGCTGATCGTCGCCGACGAACCCACCGGCGACCTCGATCGGCTGACCGGCGAGGAAATTCTCGGCTTGCTCGAACGACTCGTGCTCGACCTGGGCAAGACGATCGTCATGGTCACGCACGACCCGAAGGCGGCGGCGCACGCCGGCCGTCTGGTGCACCTGGAAAAAGGGGTGCTGGTCGACGCGCTCGGCGGGTGACGAGTGATGGCCGGAGCCGCCTGAAAAGCGCGCCTGACGACCGATGTTCCTGCTCCGGCTCCTGCTGAAGAACGCCTTTCGCCACAAGCTGCGGACTGTCCTGACGCTGATCGGACTGGTCGTCGCGATCTGCGCCTTCGGCCTGTTGCGCACCATCATCGACGCCTGGTACGCCGGTGTCGAGGCGAGTTCGAGCACCCGCCTGGTGACGCGCAGCAGCATCTCGCTGACCTTCCAGTTGCCGCTCGGCTATGCGCAGCGCATCCGTGCGGTCGACGGGGTGCGCGCGATCAGTTGGGCCAACTGGTTCGGCGGGGTGTACATCACCGAGCGCAATTTCTTCCCGCAGTTCGCCATCGACCCGGCGAGCTATCTGGCGCTTTACCCGGAGTACGTGATCGCCGACGCCGAGAAGCTGGCTTTCCTGCGCGACCGGCAGGCGGCGGTGGTCGGCCGCGGGCTGGCCAACAAGTTCGGCTGGCGGATCGGCGACACGATTCCCTTGCGCGGAACGATCTACCCCGGCACCTGGACGTTCAACCTGCGCGCCATCTACGACGGCGTGGACGCGAAGACCGACGAAAACCAGATGTTCGTGCATTGGTCGTTGATCAACGAATCGGTGCGCCAGAGCACGCGGCGGGCAGCCGACTCGGTCGGCGTGTACATCGTCGGAATCGACGAGCCGAACAATGCGGCGCTGATTTCGCAGCGTATCGACGCGCTGTTCGCCAATTCGCTGGCGGAAACGCTGACCGAGACGGAAAAGGCGTTCCAGTTGAGCTTCGTCTCGATGAGCGAGGCGATTCTGGTGGCGATTCAGGCGGTCAGCCTGATCATCATCGTGATCATCATGGCGGTGATGGCCAACACGATGACGATGACCGCGCGCGAACGCCTGGCGGAATACGCCACGCTGCGCGCGCTCGGATTTCCACCGGGTTTCGTCGTCCGCCTGCTCTACGGCGAGAGCCTGTTGATTGCCGCGATCGGCGGAGCGCTCGGCGTGGCGGCGACGCTGCCGCTGGCCGCCGCCTTTGCCCGCGCGGCCGGCACGCTGTTCCCGGTCTTTCAGGTGTCGGCCTTGACGATGGCCTTGCAGTGGCTGGCCGCCTTGATCGTCGGGAGCGTCGCCGCCGCCTGGCCGGCCTGGCGAATGAGCCGGATCGACATCGTCGATGGTCTGCGCCATGTCGCGTGAGGCGCCGTGAGCGCGCCTTGGCCGCCCGTGGGGACGCGGCTTGACGAGCGGCGCGCGCCGCCGCGGAGGGGCTCGCGGTGAAGCGTCTGCCGCTCGCCTACATCGTGCGCAACCTCTGGCTGCGCCGGGTGACGACCGGTTTGACTGCGCTTGGCATGGCGCTCGTCGTCTACGTTTTCGCGACGGTGCTGATGATGAGCGAAGGAATTCGCGCGACGCTGGTGGCCACCGGTCAGGCGGACAACGTGATCATCCTGCGCAAGGGCGCGGGCGCCGAAATCAACAGCGCGGTCGGTCGCGAACAGGTCGGCATCATCGAAACCTTGCCGGGAATCGCCAGCGATGCGCTCGGCCGTCCGCTGGTCAGCCGCGAGCCGGTCGTCCTGATCAATCTTCCCAAGCGCGGCAGCGGCAAGCCGAGCAACGTCACCGTGCGCGGTACGTCGGAAGCGGGCGGCGAACTGCGCCCGCAGGTGCGCCTCAGCGAAGGCCGCATGTTTCGCCGGGGAACCTCGGAAATCGTCGCCGGCAGCGCGGTCGTCGCCGGTTTTCAAGGCGTCGGCCTGGGGCAGACGCTGCGCTTCGCGGGCCGCGACTGGCTCGTCGTCGGTGTGCTCGACGCGGGCCGGAGCGGCTTCGACTCCGAGCTCTGGGGCGATTCCGAGCAGATGTTGCAGGCTTTCCGGCGGACCTCGTTCTCGACCGTCGTCTTGCGCCTGGCCGACGAGAACGGTTTCGAAAGCCTGCGCCAGGCGCTCGAAGACGACCCTCGGCTGGCGCTCGAAGCGAAGCCGGAACGCGTTTTCTACGCCGAGCAAAGCGAGGCGCTGGCGACCTTTATCCGTCTGCTGGGCAGCGCGCTGGCGGTCGTCTTCTCGATCGGTGCGGTGGTCGGCGCGATGATCACGATGTTTGCCGCGGTCGCCGCGCGCAGCGGCGAGATCGGCACCTTGCGCGCGCTCGGCTTTCGCCGCAGCGCCGTGCTGCTGGCTTTTCTCGGCGAATCACTGCTGCTCGCGGCGCTTGGCGGCGCGCTTGGGCTGCTCGCGGCAAGCGCCATGCAGGCTTTCGACATCTCGACGACCAACTTTCAGACTTTCGCCGAGCTGGCCTTCCGCTTCGTCCTGACGCCGACGATCGCCGTGCAAGCGATGGCTTTCGCGCTCGCCATGGGCGTCGTCGGCGGGGTCATCCCGGCGTGGCGCGCGGCACGCCTGGAAATCGCCGAGTGCCTGCGCGCGGTCTGAGCGCCGACTCAGGCGGCGGGCCGGCCGCGGCGTACGCGGCCGAACCGAAAGGCGCGGTGCTTAGAACGCGGTAACGAACTTGAAGAAGAACTTGTTGCCCTGGAAACGATTTTCGGTACTCGTTTCGTGGTTCCAGGTGGCGATGAAGCTCATTCCCTGGTGCTGGTAGCGGATCGCCGGACCATAGGCGAAGACTTGGCCGCGGTTGCCGTCGCCGACCTGCTGGCCGTTCTGGCGGTCGTCGCTGGTCTGCTTCAAATAGTATCCAGCCAGGCCGAAAGCCCACGGTCCGACGTGCTGTCCGACGAGATAATCCATGTGGAATTCGTTGCCCGACTCGTAGTCGGTATCGTTGTTGCGGCGCTTGATGTTGTACATCAGCTTGGCGCTGGCCTCGAAGCCGCGCGGGTTCAGATAGGTGACTCCGACTACCGGTTCCAGGCTGTAGTAGTTGGCGCCGATGCGCTCGCCGGCGCGCGTCCGGCTCCACTTGCCCGTCGGCAGGTAGATGTCGAGGCCCACCGTGAAATGCCAGTCGGGCGGCAAGTGCCAACCGATGACCAGCGGATCGATCGTGATGTCGCCCAGCCCGAAGCTGCTGTCGACGCCGCCCGGTGTGTGCAGCCGCTGGTAGGCAAAGGGAACGATCGCATGCATCGCCCAGTCGCCACCCAGGATCTTCTTCTGGCTGACGTAAATGTAGCGTAGCGCGTCGAAAGTCGCGTTGACCGAAACGCCGCGCACGCGGTCGCCCTGCGTATCGCGATAGTCGCCCGAGTAGTAGCCGAGATAGTTGATGAAGTAATGGCCGGGCGGCGGCAGGGCGCCGGCCATGAAGTTCTCGGCCCCGTTCGGGTATTGGTCTGGCCCTTCCTTGGCCAGGGTCAGCGGGCTGGCGAGCGCCGCCGCGAGCACCGGCAGCAACAGTTTGAGCGCATTGCGCATGACTTCATCTCCCTGATCGTTCGATTGTTGGCGTGTCCCCATTACGGCGCGCCGGGCCGCGGCGGACGAGACCGACCGGTCGGCGCGGCGGCGCAGCGCAATGGTACCATCGCTGCCTGCACCGGACGGCTCAGGTGCTGTCGCTGCGCTTGGCGAGCGGCAGCATGATCGCCTGCCCGGTCTGGCTGCAGCCGGCCGCGCAGCAGCGACCGGGCTGCCGGTTGCGCGTGATCGGACGCGCCGGGTCGTGCACTACGCCGCGTTCGAGCAGCCGTTCGACCAGCTCGACCTTGTTGCCGAGCGGATAGTTGCGCCAGATTTCCTGCTTCAGTGCGGCCGGCGAGCCGCCTCCGTGCAGGCTGATCACCGAATACCAGCCGCCCTGATACGACGCGGTCAGGTCTTCGATGAAGCGTGCCACCTCGATTCGTCGGGCGTACGGCACCTCGGGGTTGGCGCGCAGCACCTCGGTCAGCGTCGCCGCCGTCGCCGGATTGTGATCCTCGTCGGGGCCGGGCAGGGCAACGATCAGGCCGCCCGAGACCTCGTGTGCCAGGCGGTGCATGTCGTAGATTTGCGTCGCGAGCAGCAGCTTGC
>NZ_JAPUVR010000006.1 GCF_029255125.1 Accumulibacter sp.
ATAGTACCGGGCAAGCTCAGCGACCGCGTCGGTGTAGGCTTCCTGGGTCCGTGCCGCCATTCCTCGCAGGCACATGGCGTCTTGCATGCGCTTACGCAACTCACTCATGACTCTCTCCTCGATGGCTGCGGGGACGTCCCCCGCAGCGGGGAGGATCAGGACTCGTCAGCGATGTGGGAAGCTGGCTGACGAGCGGTCAGGCGGCTGGCCGAGGGCGTGGGCGTGGGCGAACTGGCGCAGTGGTGCCGACCCAAAAAAAGAAGGCGCCGGGGTGACTACACCAGCGCGCAGCGCTTTAGTTCAATGTCGCCGATAACCGGCACGACGCGGCGGGCCAGCGCTGGGCGAGCATCTTTTACCTGGCAAGGGGACAGACTGTGGTGTCACGGCGAAAGACAATCGGCGCTTTGTCGAAACCGTGCTATGGATCATGCACACCGGCAGCCCGCGGCGCGACTTGCCTCAGGAACTCCGACATTGGCGCCGGACGTTCGTTCGCTTCTCGCTCTGGCGCGAGAAGGGCGTCTGAGATCGCTTTGCGACGGCGCTGTCTGGGGGAGAGGCCGAGGCACTGATCAAGGATCAGCCTGTGGAATTCGTCGTGGCTGACAAAGGCTACGACTCCGATGCCCTCGTCGAGACAATCACTGCACCGGACAGCCAAGCGCTTGTCCCGGCGCGTCCCCATCGGCTTACAACCCGTCCATTCGCTCGGCACATCGACAAAAGCCGCTATCTGATCGAACGTTGCTTCAATCGCAACTAGCCATTCAGACGCATCGCCACGCGCTACGACGAGCGCGCCAAGTCCTTCATGTCGTCCGTTCATCTCGTTTGCGCTATCGTCTGGCTGGCTCAATTGAGCACACACCCTGGCAAGAAGCGCAGTAGCGCCAGCGTCTTGATCGCCCGATGCGTTGCCGCGATCCGCTGGCTCGCCGAGCGCGCGATATTCGGGTCGCTCGTGCTGACCCGCGAAAAGGCGCGCTGACTGACCGGCAGAATGCTGAGACGACCCGCGGCGTCCGCCCGCGGTTATGACGCGCAGCGGAAAGCTGCTAGACTGCGCGCCTGGAAAAATTGCCCCGCCCTGCCCGGCGCCCGCCGGGCGGGCGACCCAGGCTTTGCGCTGGCCGCCCCGCCGGCCAGGTCTCGTTGGAATTACAGCATGATACCTTTCCTGAGTGCCCTTTGCCTGAGCCCCTCGTGCGCGGCGGCGGGCGCCTGAACGCGCATGCCTGAAGCATTTTCGCGCAAGCTTGCAAGTCGCCGGGTGTCGCCGCGGCGGGGCTCGACCAAGGCGGCACTGGCCGCCCGCTCGTCGCCCTGGACTGCCCCCGACCGCGCGCCGGAAGCGCCCGTCTGCCGATGAGTTACACGGCTGAATCGATTGCCGTACTCAAGGGGTTGGAGCCGGTGCGGCATCGCCCCGGCATGTACACGCGCACCGATTGTCCCTTGCACATCATCCAGGAGGCGATCGACAACGCGGCTGACGAGGCGCTTGGCGGGCATTGCAAGCGGATCAGCGTGACCGTGCATCGCGACCATTCGGTCACCGTCGAGGACGACGGACGCGGGATTCCGGTCGAGATCCACCCGCTGGAAAAGGTTCCGACGGTCGAGGTCGTGTTTACCCGGCTGCACGCTGGCGGCAAGTTCAACAAGGACGACAGTGCTTCGGCGTATCGTTTCTCCGGCGGGCTGCACGGGGTCGGCGTTTCGGTGACCAATGCCTTGTCGACCCGCCTCGAGGTCGAAGTCGTGCGCGACGGCGCACGCCACCGGATGGCGTTCGCCGGCGGTGCCGTCGCCGAGCCGCTCGCACGGATCGGCGACGCGCCGAAGCGCGCCAGCGGAACGCGCGTACGCGCCTGGCCCGACCCGACGTTTTTCGATTCGCCGGTCATTCCCCAGGCGCAGCTTGAACGTCTCTTGCGCAGCAAGGCCTTGCTGCTGCCCGGCCTGCAAGTCTCGCTGAGCGTCGAGGATGGCGCGCAGAACCACTGGTGCTTTGCCAACGGCATGCAGCAGTATCTGGCCGAGCAGGTCGAAGCCGACCCGGTGGCACCGGTCTTTTGCAGCGAGAAGTACGCGCTGCGGGGCGACGAGAGCTTCCCGCTTGGCTCGGGCGCGGCGTGGGCGATCTGCTGGACGGCCGAGGGTGGGCTGACGCGCGAGTCCTACGTCAATCTGATTCCGACGCCGGCCGGCGGAACGCACGAGGCGGGCTTGCGCCAGGCGACGCTGGACGCGATTCGCAGCTTTGCCGAGCATCATGCCTTGCTGCCGAAAGGCGTCAAGCTGGCGGGCGAGGATGTTTTCGCGCGGGCCAGCTTCGTCCTCGCGGTGCGCATGCTCGATCCTTCGTTCCAGGGGCAGACGAAGGAGCGTCTGAACTCGCGCGATGCCGTCGCGCTGGTCGCCCGCATGTTGCGCGATCCGCTCGAGCTCTGGCTGAACGAACATCCGGACGCCGCCAAGCGAATTGCCGACCTGGCCATCCGTGCCGCCCAGGCGCGCGCGCGCGCCGGCCAGAAGGTCGAGAAGCGCAAGCAGTCGGCGGTCGCCATCCTGCCCGGCAAGCTCTCCGACTGCCAGAGCGAAGACGTCGAGCGCAACGAAATCTTTCTCGTCGAGGGCGATTCCGCCGGCGGCTCGGCGAAAGCCGGGCGCGACAAGGAGCTCCAGGCGATTCTGCCCTTGCGCGGCAAGGTGCTGAATACCTGGGAGGTGGACGCCGGCAGCCTGTTCGCCAACCGGGAAGTGCACGACATCGCAGTGGCCATCGGTATCGACCCGCACGCGGCGAGCGCGCCCGATTCGGTGCTCGCCAACCTGCGCTACGGCAAGATCGTCATCATGACCGACGCCGACGTCGATGGCTCGCACATCCGGGTGCTTTTGTGCACACTGTTCTACCGTCATTTCCCCAAGCTGGTGGCGAGCGGTCATCTCTATTTCGCGCAACCGCCGCTCTATCGCCTCGACGTTCCCGGTCAGGGCAAGAACCGTCCGCCGCGCAAGATTTATGCGCTCGACGGCGCCGAACGCGAAGCCTGGCTCGACAAGCTGCGGCTCGAGGGCGTCAAGCCGGAAGCCGTGGCGATCTCGCGTTTCAAGGGGCTGGGCGAAATGAATCCGGAACAACTGTGGGAGACGACGATGTCGCCCGACACGCGCCGTCTGATGCGCGTGCGCATGCCTGGCGCCGACGCCGCGCGGCCGGTGATGAACATGCTGATGGGCAAGAGCGAGTCGGCCGGGCGACGCGCGTGGATGGAAGAAAACGGCGCGCTGATCGCCGCCGAAACCTGAGCAAGCGCATGGCGAGAAAAGATTCGACCGGCGATCTGTTTGCCGACCTGCCGCCCGAACTGCCGGCGACAGCGCCGCCCGCACCACCGGCTGCACCGGGCGGCGTGCCGGCGAGCGCCGGCGAGGACGACGACAGCGTACTGCTGCACGATTCGGCGGCGCGCGACTACCTGGAATATGCGATCGCCGTCGTCAAGGGACGCGCGCTGCCCGACGTCAAGGACGGCTTGAAGCCAGTCCAGCGCCGCGTGCTCTACGCGATGCGCGAACTCGGTCTGTCGGCGACCGCCAAACCGGTCAAGTCGGCGCGCGTCGTCGGCGACGTGATCGGCAAGTACCACCCGCATGGCGATACTTCAGCCTACGACGCGATGGTGCGCGTCGCGCAACCCTTCATGCTGCGCTACCCGCTGGTCGATGGGCAGGGCAACTTCGGTTCGCGCGATGGCGACAACGCAGCGGCGATGCGGTACACCGAGGCGCGTCTGACGCCGATCGCCGAGTTGCTGCTCGCCGAACTGGGCGAAGGAACGGTCGATTTTCAGCCGAACTACGACGGTTCCTTCGACGAACCGGCGTTTCTGCCCGCGCGTCTGCCTTTCGTCCTGCTCAACGGCGCTTCCGGAATTGCCGTCGGCATGGCGACCGAGATCCCCGCGCACAACCTGCGCGAGGTCGCCGCGGCGGCGATCCACAAGATCGAACAGCCGGCCGCCGGTCTGGCTGAACTGCTGCAGCACCTGCCGGCGCCCGACTACCCGGGCGGCGGGCAGATCATCTCGCCGGCGAGCGACATTGCCGCCGCTTACGCAAGCGGTCGCGGCAGCCTGCGCGTGCGTGCGCGCTACGTCGTCGAAGAACTGGCGCGCGGCGCCTGGCAGGTCGTCTTCCACGAATTACCGCCGGGCGTCTCGTCGGCCAAGGTCCTGTCGGAAGTCGGCGCGCTGCTCAACCCGCAGCCCAAGGTGGGCAAGAAAGTCGTCGAGCAGTCGGCGGCGCAACTGAAGACGCTGCTCGCCTCACAGCTCGAAAGGGCACGCGACGAGTCGGGCAAGGACGACGACGTCCGCCTGGTCTTCGAGCCGACCAGTTCGCGCATCGACCGCCAAGACTTCGTCGCCCTGCTGCTCGCGCACACCAGTCTGGAAACCTCGGTGCCGATCAACCTGGTCGCTGTCGGCATCGACGGCCGGCCGTGCCAAAAGCCGCTCGTCGACCTGATCGGCGAGTGGTGCACCTTCCGACTGAAGACGGTCTACCGGCGCACCGCGTTCCGCCTGCAGAAGGCGGACGACCGCATCCACATTCTGGAAGGCCGGCACATCGTCTTCCTGAACATCGACGAAGTGATTCGCATCATTCGCCAGGCCGACGACCCGAAAGCCGCTTTGATCGAGCGCTTTGCCCTGTCCGACCGGCAGGCGGAAGACATTCTCGAAATCCGGCTGCGCCAGCTCGCGCGTCTCGAAGGCATCCGGATCGAACAGGAGCTCGAGCGCCTGCGCGGCGAGCGCGCCGACCTGATCAAGCTGCTCGGCAGCGACACGCTGCTCCGGCGGCAGACGATCCGCGAGATCCGGTCCGACGCCGAACGCTTCGGCGATGCCCGGCGCACCGTCGTCGAGCCGGCGGCAACCGCCTCGCGCGCGGAAGTCGCTACCGTCGCCGACGAAGCGGTGACCGTCGTCGTCTCGGAAAAGGGCTGGGCGCGCGTCCGCCAGGGGCATGGCCTGGACCTTTCCGGAATCGCCTTCAAGGACGGCGACCGCTTCGCTTCGGCGCGCGAATGCCGCTCGGTCGATTCGCTGGTCATCGTCTCCAGCGAGGGCCGGGCATTCACCGTGGCGATCGCCGGTCTGCCGGACGGGCGCGGCATGGGCGCGCCGCTCAGCTCCTTCGTCGAACTCGGCGGTGGCAGGATCGCGCACGTGCTCACCGGCGCGGCGGACGACGACCTGTTGTTTGCCAAGACGTCCGGCTACGGCTTCGTCTGCAGCTTTGGCGACCTGCTCTCGCGCCAGAAGGCCGGCAAGGCTTTCCTCAGCGTCGAGGAAGGCGCGCAGATCCTGCCGCCGGTACGCCTCGCCGGGCGCGATCACCTCGCCGCGCTGTCCGACGACGGCCGCCTCCTCGTCTTCCCGCTCGACCAGATGAAGCGCTTGAGCGCCGGCAAGGGCGTTCAGCTGATCGGCCTGCGCGAAGGCGAAACGCTGCGCACGGTGCTCGCCACGCGCGGCGCGCAGGTGACGATCCGCGGCACCGTGCGCGGGCGGAGCAAGACGCTGCTCTCCGAGGAACGGCATTGCGGCGCGCGCGCGCGGCGCGGTTCACCGGTCGGACAACTGAGCAACGTCACGCTCGAGGCGGCGACCGACTGACGCTTGCCGCTCAGCCAGCCACCCTTGGCATGCCCCTGCGCCCCGGCCAAACCACTGAACAATGGAGCAAACGATGATTCGACTGATGCGACCCCGGCGGACCAGCGCGGCAGCGGCTTGCCTTTTCAGCCTGCTCAGTCTGCCGGCAGCCGCCGAACAGGTCGGCTGCGTGACCACCGAGTGGAAGCTGATCGGCGCCAATCACCGCGTCTGCGTGGAAAGTTTTGCCGACCCGAAGGTGCCTGGCGTGACCTGCCACGTCAGTCAGGCGCGCACCGGCGGGGTCAGCGGATCGTTCGGGCTGGCGCACGATCCCTCACAGTTCTCGCTCGCCTGTCGGCAGACCGGCCCGATCACGCTGCCCGCCAAGCTGCCGAAAGAGGCGACAGTGTTTGCTGAAGACACCTCGATCCTGTTCAAGGAAACACGCGTCATCCGCCTGTGGGACGAAGCCAACCGGACGCTGGTCTACCTGGCGATCAGCCGCAAGCTGATCGACGGCGCACCCGCCAACAGCATTTCGACCGTCCCGGTGATGCCCTGGGGCAAGCCCTGACGTGCCCGGCAAGGCAGCGCCACCGACTTGCGACGTCGCCGGACTCGGCCAGGTCTTCACGCCGCCGGAGGTCGTCGAACTGATGCTCGGGCTGATCCGCAACCGCGGCCGGACGCTCGAGCCGGGCTGCGGCGACGGCGCTTTTCTGCAGCATCTCGCTTTCGCCGTCGGCATCGAAATCGATCGCCGGCACGCGCCACCCGGCGCGCGCGTGATGGATTTCTTCGCGCTGCCGGAGAGCGAGCGTTTCGTCACGATCATCGGCAATCCGCCCTACGTCCGCTACCAGGACATTGCTCGGGCGACGCGCCAGCTCATTCGCCACAGCGTGCTCGACGGGCGCGCCAACCTCTATCTGCTCTTCATCGAGAAGTGCCTGCGCCATCTGACACCCGGTGGCGAGCTGATCTTCATCACGCCGCGCGACTTCGTCAAAGCGACCTCGGCCGTCCCGCTGAACCGCCTGCTCTTCGCCGCCGGAACGATCACCGAATACGCCGACCTGGGCGATTCGCGGCTGTTCGCCGGCGCACAACCCAACTGCGCCATCTGGCGCTTCCAGCGCGACGACTTTTCGCGCCTGACGCGCTACGCCGAACAAGGAGTAGCGCACGGTCTCGCCGGTCTGGCCCGCCTGAACTGGGAAGAAAGGCATTTCGTCGAAAGCAGCGGCCACCTGATGTTTACTCGCGGCGACTATGGCCTGCACCTGGCCGACATCGCCTGGGTCAAGGTCGGCGCGGTTTCCGGTGCCGACGACCTGTACGCCAGCGAGCAATACGGCAACCGCAACTTCGTCTTCTCAGCCACGGCGAGCACCGGCAAGACGCGCCGCATGCTCTGGTGCGAACCCGGCGATCCACCGCCGGCCGTCCTGCTGCCGCACAAGGAACGTCTGCTGCAACGCCGCGTGCGCCACTTCGACGAAGCGAACTGGTGGCATTGGGGGCGCAGTTACCATCAGTCGGCGCAAACGCGCGTCTACGTGAATGGCCGAACGCGCCGCGCGCAACCTTTCTTCGTTCATCCCTGCCCGGACTACGACGGATCGATCCTGGCCATTTTTCCGCGCAATCCGCAAGTCGACGTGCACGCGCTGGCCGCCGCGCTGAACACGGTCGATTGGGCCGATCTGGGTTTCATCTGCGACGGACGCTTTCTGTTTACCCAGCGCAGCCTGGAAAGGGCGCCGCTACCCGAGAGCTTCCGCGCCTTTGCCGCGCCCGAGACCAAGCTGGTCGATCTGCCCAGAAAAAGGCCCCAGCGATGACGCGAGACACCGCCAAACCGCCCTTGCTGATCTTTGATTGCGACGGCGTCCTGGTCGACAGCGAGCCGATCGCCAGCCGCGTCCTCGCCGAAGCGCTGAGCGAGATCGGTTTTCCCCTCGGCCCACAGCAGGCGATCGAGCGCTACACCGGGATCAGCCTGGCGGCCGTTCTCGCCGCCGTCGAGGCCGAATGGCAGCGGCCACTGCCGGCCGACTTCCGCGCCACGCTGGCCGAACGCGACCGGGCCGCCTTCCGCGCCGAACTGCAAGCCATGCCCGGCGTTGCCCAGGTGCTCGCCGGGCTGCCGCACGCGCGCTGCGTCGCGTCTTCCGGTTCGCTCGACAAGATTCGGCACAACCTGGCGCTGACCGGACTGCTCGACTTCTTCGCGCCGCACGTCTTCAGCGCCGAAATGGTCACCCACGGCAAGCCGGCGCCCGATCTCTTCCTGCTCGCCGCCGCACGCATGTACTCGTCGCCGGCGCGCTGCATCGTCATCGAAGACAGCGTCGCCGGAGTCAGCGCCGCGTGCGCTGCCGGCATGCGCGTACTCGGTTTCTGCGGGGGCGGCCACGCACGACCTGAACTCGCCGATGCGCTGCGCGCCGCCGGCGCGCGCGAGATCTTCACCCGGATGAGCGATCTGCCCGCCCTGCTCGCCGGCTGAGACGCGCCGCTGCAGCTTGCGCAAGGCTCATCGGGCAACTCGTCGGGCGCCTCACTGGTCGCCGCATCAGGCGCCATCAGCGGGCGCTGCACGCCGTGTGCCCGCCGGCCGCCTCGCGCGCGTGCCGGCAGCCGCCAGTGTAGAATGGCGCCTGGACCCACCACGTTCCCGGCTGCAGATGCGGCTGCGCGCCCGAGCATCCGCGCGCGGTCGGCTGCCAACGGGATGGAGACTCGCCCATGGTTCCCCGCCTGACGACGGCCCTTGACGGCCCGCTGCTCGAAATCGAGCGTCGCTTTCTCGACGCGATGCCGGAAATCGAGTGCTGGATGCGCAGTCAATGGCAGGAGCACTCGCCCCCCTTCTACGGCTCGGTCGATCTGCGCAACGCCGGCTTCAAGCTGGCGCCGGTCGACATGAACCTGTTTCCCGGCGGTTTCAACAACCTCGACGCCAGCTTCCGGCCGCTCTGCGTGCAGGCGGCGATGAGCGCGATCGACAAGATCTGCCCGGACGCGCGACGCCTGCTGCTCATTCCGGAAAACCACACGCGCAACACATTCTATCTGCAGAACGTCGCGCAGATCGCGGCGATTCTCCGACTGACCGGACTGGAAGTTCGCCTCGGCTCGCTGCTGCCCGGGCTCGAGCAGGCTACCCCGGTCGAACTGCCGGACGGCAGCAGCCTGCTGCTCGAACCGCTCGTTCGCCGCGGCCAGCGACTTGGCCTGGCCGATTTCGAGCCCTGCGCGATTCTGCTCAACAACGATCTGTCGTCCGGCATCCCGGACGTTCTGCGCGGACTCGGCGAACAGGTGATCCTGCCGCCGCTGCACGCCGGCTGGGCAACGCGCCGCAAGTCGAACCACTTTGCCGCCTACGACGACGTGGCGAACGACTTCGCCCGCCTGGTCGGCATCGACCCGTGGCGGATCAATCCCTACTTTTCGGTCTGCGACGGCGTCGATTTCCACGACCGGCGCGGCGAGGAGTGCCTGGCCGCCAACGTCGCCGGCGTGCTCGAACTGATTCGCGACAAGTACCGGCAATACGATATCGACGAAACCCCCTACGTCGTCGTCAAGGCGGACGCCGGCACCTACGGCATGGGCGTGATGACGGTGCGCAATGCGTCGCAGATCGTAGGCCTCAGTCGCCGGCAACGCAACAAGATGTCGGTCATCAAGGAAGGCATGACGGTCTCGCAGGTGATCATTCAGGAGGGCGTGCATACCTACGAGCAGGTGGGCAGCGGCGAGCAGGAAGGCGTTGCCGAACCGGTCGTCTATATGATCGACCGCTTCGTCGTCGGCGGTTTCTACCGCGTGCACAATCAACGCGGCAAGGACGAGAACCTCAACGCTCCGGGAATGCACTTCGAACCGCTGGCTTTTGAAACCAGTTGCTGCCTGCCCGACCACTGCCAGAATCCGGACGCGGCGCCGAACCGTTTCTACGTCTACGGCGTCGTCGCCCGTCTCGCCCAACTCGCCGCTTCGCTCGAACTCGAACGAACGCGCCCTGCCGAGGAGCCGCCGCCATGCGTATAGCCTTCATCGTCGACCCGCTGGCCTCGCTCAAGGCGTACAAGGACACCAGCATCGCGCTGATGCGCGCCGCGCAGGCGCGCGGCCATGCCGTCTGGACGATCCAGCAGGACGCCATCCACTGGTCGCCGCTGCACGGCGTTTGCGCCGAAGCCGTGCACCTCGAAATGCTCGCCGACGACAAGGACTGGTTCAGCGAAATCGATCGCCACGTCGTCGCGCTGCGCGACTTCCGCGCCGTCCTGATGCGCAAGGACCCGCCTTTCGACCTCGAGTACGTCACCACCACCTGGCTGCTCGAGCGTGCCGAAGCCGAAGGAGCGCGCGTCTTCAACCGGCCGCGCGCGCTGCGCGACCACTCGGAAAAGCTGGCGCTGTGCGAATTCGCCAGCTTCTCGGTGCCGACCGTCGTCGCCCGCCAGGCGTCGGTAATCCATTCGTTCATCGAACTCGAACGCGACACCATCCTCAAGCCGCTCGACGGCATGGGCGGCAGCGGTATCTTCCGCGTCCGGCACGACGATCCAAATCGCAACGTCATCGTCGAAATGCTCGGCGGCAACGGCGCGCGAACGATGATGGTGCAGCGTTACATCCCGGAAATCGCTGACGGCGACAAACGTATCCTGCTCGTCGGCGGCGAAGTCGTTCCCTACTGCCTGGCGCGCATCCCGCAAGCCGGCGAAACGCGCGGCAATCTCGCCGCCGGCGGACGCGGCGTCGCACGCGAACTGAGCGCGCGCGACCGCGTCATC
>NZ_JAPUVR010000007.1 GCF_029255125.1 Accumulibacter sp.
CCGCCCTCCTCGACGAACTCACCCAGCAGGAATTCCCACATCCGGAAACCGGAGCCAGAATGACCTTTGCGCTGGTCTAACGTGCCATCCGGGTTTCCTTCGAGATCCGGAAATCTGCAGTTGCTGCAACTCGTCGGCGGCGCAGGGCAGGCCGCTGTCGCGCGCCGCCGGGACGACGATCGCCATGCGCGCCACCGGCAGCGCCTGCGGCTGCGGGCGGGCAGCGGTCGCCGGCAGCCAGCGGCCGAGCAGATGCGCGCTGCCGAGCGGCGGCAGTTCGACGAAGCGGCCGTCGATCGTGCCGCTCGGCCGGATCAGCTCCCAGGGAAACGACAATTCGTCGGCGAAAATGGACAACGAGCGCGGCGGCTCGTCGAGCGCCATCAGCCGCAGGTATTCGTCGCGGAAGGCTTGCGGCAGATGCAGCCAGAGCTGCTTGCCGAGGTCGGCGAGCGTCGTCAGAAAGGCTTCGTTCCAGGCAGCGACGGCGGCATCGCAGGCGGCAGCGGACAAGCCGTCGTCGGGGAAGCGCGCGAAGCTCGGGTCGAGCGCCTGCGCGAGGTAGCTCGCCAGTTCCTGGCCGTCGAGATCGAAGCTGCCGAAGTCGCGCGCTTCGTACTCGGCGCCGGGAATCTGGCAGCGCAGAGTGAGCGTGAACACCTCGCAGCCGATCTGCGGCCGGCGCAGGATGACGACCAGGTCGGCTGCCTGGCGTGGCTGCCGCGCCAGGCGGAGCGTGCTGCGCCGCGCCGGACACTCCGCCGCGGCTTGCGGCGCAGCACGCGCATCGTGCGCGGCGGGGCTGCCATGCGCATCGTGCGCACGATGCGTGTCATCCGCCGGGACGACCAGCGTGCGCTGCGTCACGCCGCCGACGCAGTCGTTGCCGCGAAAGAACGAGACGACGATCGTCCGCTCGACCGGCGCGCTGCCCGGGTCGAGCGCGGTCAGCCGAAAGCGCGCGGTTTCGCATGCGGCGTCGCGCTCGCGCAGCACGCGCAGCGTCGCGTGCCGCGCGCCGGCGATGGAAAATCCCGGTGCGCTGACTTCGGTGACGAGTTCGATCTCGTCGCTGCCGGCGGCAAAGGCGAGCGCCATTCTCCCGGCCGCCGGCGCGCTGCTCGCCGGCAGTTCGAGACGGACGACGAGGTCGGCGCTGGCGCCGGTGGCGAGGCGCTGGCAGAAATCGACTGCGGGTTCGCGGCACACCGTATCCTCGCGCCCGCCCGGCGCGGCGCGCCAGGCGGCAGCGTCGCGCGTATCGTGCGCGTGCCCCGCGCCGCGCGGGGGCTGGGGGGCGGGCCGCGAAAGGCCGGGCGGCGGGCCAGCGCCGCCTGCCGCACGCGCTCGAAATGCGCCTCGATATGCGCCAGCGTGCGCGGCTCGGCGAAGAACGCGGTGTGCCAGACGCCGTCGGCAGCGGCGTAGCGCAGCGCGTCGGCAATCGGAAACGAGGGGTGGCCATTCGCCGCGAAAACGCCGTCGGTCGGCGCGACGAGGTCGTTGGCCAGCGCCTTGCCGTCGACGGTAAACACGCGATCGACCAGCGCGTCGGCGACGCCGGCAAAGCGATCGATCAGCCAGCCGTTGTCGCGCCCCGGCTGCGCTGCGAAGTCGGCGGCAGCGGCACTGTAGAGCGCCGGGCTGCGCTGCGCATTGCGGTTCAGCGTATCGACGATGTAGCCGCGCTGCATGCCGAGCGCGGCGATTCCCGGCAGCTCGTCGGTGATCGCGTACACGGCGAGCGTCACCAGGCCGAGCAGGACTTCAGTCGAGTAGGTCGCCGGTTCGTCCGGGAAAGCGGTGAGCAGGTTGCTGTAGAGGTCGATCAGCTCGCGCAGGTGTGCGGCGTCACCGAGCGGCGAGCCGGCGTTCGGCGTCGCGGCAAAATAGACGCTGCGCCAGCGGCAGGTGCTGGCGGGCAGCAGTTCAGCGCCGCGTTCGGCGAGCGTGCGCGCGACGATGCCGCCGCGACTGTGGCAGACGATGTCGAAGACCAGCGCTTCGTTCGGCGCCTGGCGTGCGATCATCTGCAGCAGTTGGCGCGCGTTGTCCTCGGGCGAAACGCTCACCGTCGGGTGGTTGAACGCCAGCAGGCGGCCGTCGTAGCGCTCGTACCAGCTTTGCAGCGCACTGCGCGGCAAAGCCGAGAGCATGCCTTCGACCGAGCTGAAGATGCCGTGCACCAGCAGCAACACCGGCCCGGCGCGCAGGCGCGACCAGTCGACGCTCGCTTCGTTTGCCGCCGGCGGCCGACGGTAGTTGTCGGGCGTCGGCTGCCAGAGGAATTGAGGACGATGGCGCTGCTCGACTTTCTCGGCGAACCAGCGCAGCGGATCACCGAGCAAGGCCGACAGCGCGGGCACGATCAGCACCTTGAAAATCTTGCGCCCGACGGTGGTCAACGGCCCGCGCAGGCTGCGTCGCGGCAGTCCACCGCGCAGGCTGGCGCGCGCCGGCGCGCTGCGCAAGGGGATGACGAAAACCGGCGGCGCCGGCCTGCGCCGAGGAGCGCGCGCGGGCGATTCGGCTGCCATCGCCAAGTGCCAACTGACGCCGCCCGATTCGTCCTGATAAAGGACGACGCGCGGCGCCGCATCGCCCGCGGGGATCGCCGGGCGCAGCGTCAGCCGGTCGTCGGCGCCGGCGCGCAGCTCGCTCGCTTCGAGGCTGATCGTTTCCTGCTCACGAATGCCGAGTTCCTTCAGCGCACGCGTGAAGCTCACCGCGCTATCGGCCTGCGCCGGAACGGCCGCCGAGCGCAGCGCTCCGCTCTCCGGGCGCCGCTGGTGCACCCAGCCGTTGCCGCCGAGTCCCTCGATGATCGTTCCATTGCCGAAGCGTATCGGCGCCGGCTCCACCGCCGTATCGAGCTGCCTGCTTTCCTCTGCCATGCCTGCTCCCCCTTGGCCGAACCGTCGCGCGCACGTCAGCGCGCAGCATGGCCATTTCCCTTGCCGAGCGCAAGCGCGGAACGCGG
>NZ_JAPUVR010000008.1 GCF_029255125.1 Accumulibacter sp.
AATCCTTTGCCGACGCGCGCTTCCACAGTCGCTTCTGGCGTTGGTACGGCGGAAGCGCGCTCGACGAGCTGCGCCAGCTCGACTGGCGCGAAGACTACTGGCAGTTCGGCAAGCTGCTGCAGCAAATCGCCGCCAGCATCGCGCGGCACGACCTCGAAGAGAACGTGCGTAGCGTGCGCTGGGCGCTACGCGAGTTGCCTAGCCAACTGCTGCGCTGGGGCGGCGAAGACCAGAAGAACACACCGACGCCCGAGCGCCCGAATAGCGAATACCGCAAGAAGCTCGCAGCCGCGCTGCACGACCTCGGCGCGCGCGCTGCCGGCGAGCCCGTCCGCTTGCTGCGCCGCGACCTCGACCCGAACTACCGGCCGCCGCTGCGCGCTGCCGGCAACCCCCGCGCCGGCACGAGCCCAACATCGGCAGCGCCCGGCGCGAAGCGCAGCGCGCCAGCCGGTACAGCCGCCGGCACAGCGTCAACCCGCCTGCGCACGGCCGTCCGCTCGCTGTGGGAGACGCGCCACGCCAAACCACTGCTGGTCGTCGGCGCGCTCGCTGTGTCGGGCGTCGTCGGGTTTGTCCTGCGCGACCTGCCGGGCGGCACCTCAGCCAGACCGACCACGCCTCCCGAGACGGTCACGCCCGCGCCCGTCGCTACGCCGCCCGCACAGACGATTCCGCCACAAGCCGCCGCCGCGCCCGTCGCGCCGCCGGCGCCGGTGGCGGCGGGTGATGCGGCGGCGGCGTGCTGGCGGGATGGGGGGTGGGTATCGGGTTGCGGTTTTGCGGCGTACGCTGGGGGGCCGACGATGCGAGTGGTGGGGGGCGATTTGCGCTACCGGATGGGTTCGCCGGAGTCGGAGAAGGACCGCTTCGCTGATGAAGGGCCGCAGCACGAAGTAGCATTCGCGCGCCGTTTTGCGCTGGCGGAGAGCGAGACGACGGTTGCGCAGTACCTGGCGTGCGTCGAGGAGAAGGCGTGCGACGAACCTGAGTGGCGGCAGGCGGGTAGCGCACGTCACTACCAGACGGGCACCGATACGTACTACCGAGACCGGGATGCGCACCTGGCGGACCGGCCGATCAGCGGGGTGAGTTGGCACCATGCGCAGCAGTACGTGCGTTGGCTGAGCGGCAAGGGTCAAGGGAAGTACGAGTTGCCGAGCGAAGCGATGTGGGAATACGCGGCGCGTGGTGGAAGCACGGGGCGGTGGTATTTTGGTGACGACGAAAGTCGGCTGGCGGAGCACGCGTGGTATTGGAAGAACGCGGGGGGCAAGCTGCACGCGGTAGGCACGACGCAGCGCAACGAGCACGCGTGGGGTTTGCGCGACATGCATGGCAATGTCTGGGAGTGGGTGGCGGATTGCTGGCATGACGATTACAACGGAGCGCCGGGCGATGGCCGGGTGTGGGAAGGGGGAGATTGTGGCCGTCGGGTGTTGCGCGGCGGCTCCTGGAACGACTATGCCGGGGACGCCCGCTCGGCCTGCCGCATCTGGGACGCGCCTGGCTACCGGAACAACTATGCCGGTTTCCGTCCTTCCCGGATGCTTCCGTAGCGGAGCGCAGGAAGCTGACCCCGTGGCTCCCTTCCCCCTTTACCCCGTGATGACGATGACGAAGGAACTGCGATGAATCCACATGAAGAGAGTGGTGTTGAGGAAACAGGGGGTTCGGGGGCGCCAGCCCCCGAAAAAATTTTTTTGCCGCGGCGCGCTAGCGGTAATGGCCCGGCTTGCCTGGCATGCACTGGCGGCGCGAAAGGCCAGGCGGAGCAGGCGCTCCGACACCTGCACGCCGGCTTGAGATTTCGACTGCGACGCACGCGGCTCGACGAGCGCAGCACCTGCTGTCGACCTGCAGAGCCGGTGCGGAGTATCGCGGCCAGGTCCGGGAAAGCGGCCGGCCTGCGTTCAAGATGACGACACAGCCCGGCTGCAGTCGGCGATGGCTGCCGTCGGCCAGCCCGCAACTGTCGGCAACCCGCGTTGGCGATTCACGGCAGGCCGTCGACATCGCTCGCCAAACCCTGTGCCGACACGTTTCGCGCGGAAGTGCCGCAGCGAGGGGCCGAACATCGACGGCTTGTGGTCGTCCGTCATACGCCCATTCCCGGCTTTTCCTCGTTCGATTCTTCCGGCATGAACGCGGCCCGCATGGCTGCCACAAAGGCGGCAGCCTGTTCCACCATTTCCCGCGCATCGCTCAATTCCACCAGATCGCCCTCGTAGTCGGCAACGTAGCGGAAGGTCTCAGCGCGTTTCAAGAGGCGGCCCAGTTCCTTCGGCAGCGGCCCGTTCCTGACCAGACGATCGCTGAAGGCGTTGAGGACGCCTTTGTGCGTCTTGCCCACATCGAACCCCGAGGCCAGCAGGGCGGCGCGGGCGGCGTCAAACATCGCGTAATACGCCCGGCTGGAGGCGCCGTCAGCGTCCCCGGTAGCGAGCAGCACCTGCCCCGATGCCACCGCCTGCCGAGCCTTCGCCATCAGGTCTTGCGCCCTCACAGCCTGACCCCCTCCCGGGCGATGTTGTAAAGCAGGGCCGGATTCGAGGAGTTCTCCGGGCGCTCCCATTCATCCAGCCACACCGGCAGAGGCGCGATATTGATACCCGTCTCCAGCAGCACGTCGTAAGCCACGTCGGCCATCGCCAGCGTGGTCGGCAGAACCCTTTGAGGTTCGCCGTTCAGCAGTACGGCCACATCGGCATCGCTGTCGGGACGATGCGTCCCCCGGGCGCGACTGCCATAGACGATTGCGCCGGCGATGTCGTAGCGGCTAGCGATCAGAGCAAGAAAGCGCTGGACCGCGTCCTCGGTGTCCTGGTCGATGTGGTCGCTTTGTCGCACGCGTCACTCCTTATCGAAACTCGTCGAGACGATCGGCCGCAAGAATAGCATTTCAAGAACCCTTCCGCAGTCTCGAGCACAGCGCTACCCGACCCGCGGCATCAGCCAGGCGACGGCGGCCATCGTGCTGGCGAACGTGGTTCGACCTCGGCGGTCTGCAGATCCGGCTCGAGTCGCTGCTCGGCCGCCCCACCGATCTCCTGACACCCGAACCCGCCGCCGAAGTTGGGGTCATCTCAGAAAACGCAAAATAAAGCACGCTAAGCCGGTTGCAGTGGCCGTAGCGGCCTGAACTTGCCCGCGCCGATCTTGGCGCTGCTGCGCCAGAGGTAATCGCCGGTCAGATTGACATGCTCCCAGCCCAACGGGGACAGGTACTGCAACAGGGCGTCATCGACGGCCTGGCCGTGGCCACGCAGGGCGTTCGCGGCCCGTTCCAGATAGACCGTGTTCCACAGCACGATGGCGGCAGTCACCAGGTTCAAGCCGCTGGCCCGGTAGCGCTGCTGCTCGAAACTGCGGTCGCGGATTTCGCCCAGGCGGTTGAAGAACACGGCGCGGGCCAGCGCGTTGCGGGCCTCGCCCTTGTTCAGCCCGGCATGCACGCGGCGGCGCAGCTCGACGCTTTGCAGCCAGTCCAGGATGAACAGCGTTCGCTCGATGCGCCCCAGCTCGCGCAGCGCCACGGCCAGGCCGTTCTGGCGCGGGTAGCTGCCGAGCTTCCTGAGCATGAGGGAGGCCGTCACCGTGCCCTGCTTGATTGAGGTGGCCAGCCGCAGGATTTCGTCCCAATGGGCGCGGACGTGCTTGATGTTGAGCGTGCCGCCGATCATTGGCTTCAGCGCGTCATAGGCGGTTTCGCCCTTGGGAATGTAGAGCTTGGTGTCGCCCAGGTCACGGATGCGCGGCGCGAAGCGGAACCCCAGCAGGTGCATCAGCGCGAAGACATGATCGGTGAAGCCCGCCGTGTCGGTGTAGTGCTCCTCGATGCGCAGGTCAGATTCGTGGTACAGCAGGCCGTCGAGCACGTAGGTCGAGTCGCGCACACCGACGTTCACGACCTTGGTGTGGAACGGCGCGTACTGGTCGGAAATGTGGGTGTAGAACGTCCGCCCTGGGCTGCTGCCGTACTTCGGGTTGATGTGGCCGGTGCTCTCGGCCTTGCTGCCGGTGCGGAAGTTCTGGCCGTCGGACGATGACGTAGTGCCGTCGCCCCAATGCTCGGCGAACGGGTGCTGGAACTGTGCATTGACCAGCTCGGCAAGTGCCGCCCCGTAGGTTTCGTCGCGGATGTGCCAGGCTTGCAGCCAAGCCAGCTTGGCGTAGGTTGTGCCGGGGCAGGACTCGGCCATCTTGGTCAGGCCCAGGTTGATCGCGTCGGCCAGGATCGCGGTCAGAAGCAGGTTCTTGTCTTTGGCCAGGTGTTACGTCCCGCCCGATTCAAGACTCTGCGTCCCGAGCTATTCCGGGGTGAGACAAGAGGAAAGTCCCACGCTGTAGTCGGGCGGATTTTGGCCGGCATCAGCGTGGGACAAGGCGCTTATCG
>NZ_JAPUVR010000009.1 GCF_029255125.1 Accumulibacter sp.
TCGATCCGGCCATCGCCATCGATGTCGTAGGCGAGCAGGCCATCGTCCTTGCCCACCCAGGAGGTGCGGCGCTTCCAGCCGTCGCCATTGACGTCGAAGAAGACATTGGTGTCATCGACATTGACAAACTCGAAGCCGTTGCCGTTGAGGTCGACCGCGATTGGCTTCTTGCCCCCACCGTCGCCCGGCGGTGTCGGCGGCAGGTAGGGTCCGTAGTGCGGTACGGAGATCGACTGGAGGGTGCTCGCGCCTTGCGCGTCGGTGATCCTGACCTGGAAGATGTCGGTCGTCGGGTACACGGCTTCGCTGGGCAGGTTGCCCGCATGGTACAGCGTGCCGTTCTTGGCGCCGGCATACTGGCCGTCGTAGACGATGCGATCCGAGGCGATGCCCGGTTCCTTCCAACTCGTATATTGGAAGCTGCCATCGGCGTTCAGGTCGACACTGCCGTACTGCGGTTGGTTGACGATCTCGTAGCTCAGGCTCGAGGGCGGGTCGTCCACATCCGTTCCCGCCACCCTTCCGGCGCCGCTGTCTTCGTTGGCGATCGGTGTGGTGTGGTACTCGTAGTTCCACTGTCCAGGCGCCGGGTCGTAAACGATGATTTCGATCACCCGGTCATTCAAATCGGTCGTGCGCAGAATCGCATACGGGACGTAGATGGGGTTGCCGCCACTGACGTATTGCCCGCCGCGGTTAAACTCTTCGTCCGTACTGTAGACGATCGGTGTGTAGCCATAGACGGCCCGGGTGGTGTGCTCGACGTGGTCGAGCGTCGGTGCGTCATTGACGTTCTGCACGGTGATGTCGACCGTCGAGGTGCCGGTCTGGCCGCCGGCCGCCTGCGCTACGTAGTCGAATCCCGCGGCATCGCCCGCGTAGTTGGCTTCCGGGGTGAAATGGACGAAGCCGTTGGCGTCGAGAAAGCCGGTGCCGTGGCGGAAATGGGTGACGCCGGTGATCGTGAGGTTGCGCCCAGGAATGCCGCCCAGCGTGTCGTTGGCAAGCAGGTCGGCGCTGCTGACGATGATTTCCACGTCTTCATAGCCTGCTATGCCGTCACGGTTGGCTTCCACCGCGGCGTTATCGTCGACGCGTGTGACCAGGAGCGACAGGTGCCCGTCCTCGCTGGCCTGGACCAGGATGCCTTCCGGCACGACGCTGACGCGGCTGCCCTCACGGTCGGCTTGCAGGTCGGGGCTGGCGAGTTGCTGCTTGACGCCGCTCCTGGTCAGGGTGCCCATGGCGTAGTTGAGTTCGCTCACGTCCAGGGCTGCGAGGCCAACGACTTCGCCGGTATCCTGCTGTCCATCCTGATCAAGGTCGCGCCAGGCCTTGAGTTCGCTCCAGACGGGATCGGCCGCAGTCAACTTGCCGTCGTAGTTGGCATCCACCCACGCCATGCCGGCCAGTCCGCGCCGGGACAAGGCGACGTTGCCGTTAGCGAAGAGTTCCCGGCCGCTGTCGTACTGGCCGTTGTAGTTGCGGTCGAGGACGAGCATGGCGTCGTCGCTCCGCACCCAGGCGGTCTGCTTCAGGTAACCCGAGTCGTCGACATCGAAGGCGACGCCGTGCGCTCGGTCGGTCACTTCGATACCGTCGCCGTCCAGGTCGAGCGCCACCGGGCGGAAGGTCTGCGTCGTACCGGCGAGCGGCGCGGCGAGTTGGCCATCGCGCCCGGCGCGCTCTTCTTCGCTCAGGCCGGCCTTGGGGTCGCCGGCCTCCGTCTGCCGCCTGGCGGTCTGCACTTCCCACAGCGGGGCGATGGCGCCGCGCGACAAGGCCGAGCGAACCACGCCCTCGATGATCGACCGATACGATTCCGGGCTGCCGGGTTCGGCGTTGTAGGGGCAGCCCGAGGTATCGAAGCGCAGCGCAGGATGCTTTTCCGCGCCGGTGAGCGGGTCGATGTCGCTGTAGCGGTAGCCGCTCATGTCGTAGCCAAGGCTGGGCATGCGGTTCGGAATGATGCCAAGCTGGCTGCCCGGGCTCTGCTGGCGTACGCGTTCAATCAAGGAATTCAAGGTGGCGAGCGTGCTATTCATGACGCCCTCGACCGCCTCCTTGCCGCCGGTCTCGCCCGCCGCCTGATAGGCGATGCCGTCGCCGTTCCACACATACTGACCGGAGCCCCAGGGATCGGGAATCTCCGGTTCGTCACCGCCAAAGAGGCTACGGACGATGGAGTAGACGGCGTAGGCCCAGCCCACGTAGGGAACCGTCCAACCAAGCGACGTCTCAGCAAGAGCAATCGATGTGGTCGCGACCGCCATACCCGTTTCATCGCCATTTGCAATCGCTACGACCAGATTGACGAAAGGCATGGCCCGACCAAGACCGGTGGCCAGATCAAAGGCTGCGCCATAGCCTTCAGCCGCCGCATTGATGGCATCACCGTAACTGGAGGCCAGCATCGCGGTGTAGGCATTCGCACCAAAACTGAGCGTTTGAACTCCCGCTGTCAAGACACCCATGGTGTCCCCGCGCTCCAGTGCGTTGGCCAGGCTCATCAAGCTGAGTACGCCGCTGGCCGCATTCGCGGCAGCCGAAAGCTCCAGGTGTGGCGTGTCGTTCAGGTTTGACAGATCGTTGGCGATCCGCAAGCCTGAGGCGACTATCGGCAAAGGCTGACCGCTGCGAATCGCGTTGACCAGCGTCAGCGCATCGAGCAGGGTACCGCCGTATTGATTGATAGCGTTTTGCAGCGTCCGGCTGCCAGATTCAATCTCCTGCCTGGTGAGTAAGTTGCCTTCACCATCGTAGCTGACTTGAAAGATCCGACCGTCGGCGTAGGTGATCGTCTCGACGCGGGAATTATCGTCCTCGAAGAACTCGATCCTGGCGCGGCTGGTGATGGTGCCGTCCTCGGCCGCGTTGGTCCGGATCGTCCGTCCGTCGCTGTAGCGGACCGTTTCGCTGGTGGAGCCGTCTTCGTAGGTGGTAAGAGTGCTGGTCTGAAGCAAGAGTCCGCTACCATCACGCGTGACCGTAAATCGTTGCCCATCGTCAGATAAGGTCACATCAGAAACTTCGCGCACAGCCCCGGTGTGAAGGGTCAATAACTGAGCCTCAGTCGGAGGATCGTACTTGACCGTATGCAGGCTTTGATCCGCATACGACGTTGTCAGGGTTCTGCCCCCATCAGCAAGAAGCAAAACGGTGGTTGAAGAAACAAACTCACCCGATGCATTCAAGACGACCGTCGTGGTGCCGCCATCGGAATTGCCGATGGTCTTGCTGCCCTCGATCTGGTTCCCGCCTTGGTCATACACCCACCGGACGATGCCGGATTTGCCATACCACAATCTTATGGAAGTTGCGTTCTCCCCGGGAATAGTGACTTCTTTACTGTAACGCACCCATTCGCTACCGAAGCGGACGGCGCCCATTTCGGCAGTAGGATCATCGGCATAAGGCGAATGTGTTTGCTCACGAACCACAACGCCATTCGCGTACTCCGTTGTTTTCCACAGTTCGGTCGTCACGTCGGCAGAATTGCCTGACACGGCTTCCAGCAAGGTCTTGACTGCATTTTCCCCCAGTACCGCTCCGCCAATTCCAGAGCCGCCGACAAGTACAAGACACAAAACGTCCCCTGCTGGGCCCGTCGGCAACAGCGGGGAGAAAAATCCAGCCGCGAACGCGGTTGCTGCGATGCCACCAGCCCAGCCACCAGCGATTTGCAGCGATCCATCAGCGATGATTTTGCTGGCACCCCCCACGTCTCCGCGCTCATAAGCGGCCTGTGCCTGATCGGCCAGTTCCGTGATCTGGTACGCCGTAACGCCAACACCCAAGACGCCGAGACCCTTGAATACGCCCTCCGTCAGGACCACCGCTTTTGCCCCAATACCGAGATTGCGCCAGCCTTCACCCAGAACCGTTGCGCGTTCGCTTGACAGCGACTCTTCCAACACCGTTCTTGCGGAGGTATTCAATTCGTTTGCGGGAACACTGATGCCTTCGTACGAAAGCCCTTTGAACAAGTTTGTCGAGTCGACCTTGTCAATGAGAATTCTCGGAGACCCGTCGCTGTTGAGTTTCGGTGTGCCATCCGCATTGGCTTCGATATAGGAATGGAATCCCATTTCCCCCATCTCACCCATCAGGCTATACGAGCTCGCCGATACTGCCTTGCCAACCTCGATGATGGAGCCGGTCTTGTCGAAGATGGACTGGAATACCTCCTTGGATACCCCGTTGATCCGGGTGACCTCGGGCGTTTCGAGGATCTTCAGCAACTCAACCTGCGTCAACGTCCGGCTGTAATCGGCGAACGGCGCGACGATACGCACGTCTCCTGTCGCGCCGCCTACAAAACGCGCCGAGGCATCGGCCCACAAGCCCTTGGTGGGGTGATAGAGGAAGTCGTTGGCCGGGGTGCCGCGGGTGTCGATATCACGAATACCAACGCCGAACGCATCTGCTACAGCAGTTCTAAGCTGCAAAGAACTAAGGAAATCTGCTGCGTGCGTCCGATTAATTACCCGAATCTCTTCACCTTGGGTAATCATACCGTTAACAATCGCTTCGGACGATATACTTATGCCAATGGGGCCGCTGTAAAGAACGGTTACCCGTCCAGGAGACTCAGTGGCCACCTGCGCGGCCAAATTGCGCAGCGCTTCGGGCGTTGAGTATTTCGCCGGCTCGTTGACCAGGAACTCGATGGCTGCTTCAGCGGATAATGTTGCCATGGGCGTCTCCTCAGAAGTCGAATGTGGCAACAGACTCAACCTGGCGTGAGAGCACGCCGGCATCCTTATATGCCGTCATTGCTTCCTTGAGGTCGGCGATGATTTCCCAGCGATGGGCATCCAAAATCTCTTGATCAATGGGGTTCTTGGGACGTCGCATGCCATTCCATGACCAATGCGTCCAGCCTTTCCATCCGCCGGCTGTCTTCTCACTTCCGCCGGTTATTTTGAAGTCAATATGAAACAATGCGCCTTTCCAGAAGAAGGAGACCTCGTATTCTGTGGGTTCATCACGATTATTCTTCATCAAGCGGAAATAAACGTTCTTCTCTCGATCAATTGTCCAGAGACGGACAGCACCAGACCCCATGATGAAGTCCTTGTTGATTGCATCGATACCGTATTTCTCGGCATCTTCCGCTGAAATTCGCTCGTTCACAAAAGCCATCGTGATCATCCTCTGCTGGAATTGATTGTTGTTTCTGCGCCCACTCGCATTCTGGAAAACGGTTTCGACGTAACCAATTACCCTCCACCACTAGAATCGGCGGCAAACGTGGCATCGGGAGTCAATGCTCTCAACCTAGCACGCCATAGGCATAATTGCATCAGCGGCCGGCAAATCGGTTGCACCTCGGGCAGGTACCCGGCAGAATGTCTACCCCCTTGATACAGAGGTAACATTTTATATGCCGAGATCTTTATGTCAACGTCGTTGACTCGTTCTCTAACTTCCTTTTTTCTCAAGCTTTTTTCATGCAGTCGCGTTTGACGGAGAAGGCTTTCTCGCGAACCGGCTTCCTCAGTTTTCCCCGCCTGATGGCCTGCCTGCTCGGCGGATACACGTCCAAAGTGCAGTCCGAACTGGACGCATTCTTCGCCAATCTGGCAAACCGCGCCGACCTGCTGCGAGA
>NZ_JAPUVR010000010.1 GCF_029255125.1 Accumulibacter sp.
GATAAGCGCCTTGTCCCACGCTGATGCCGGCCAAAATCCGCCCGACTACAGCGTGGGACTTTCCTCTTGTCTCACCCCGGAATAGCTCGCGACGCAGAGTCTTGAATCGGGCGGGACGTAACAGGCGTCCTTCATCCTCTTGAATCCGCTCATCTCTCACCCCGCCTAATGCAAGTCTTCTTCGATGATCCATCCGCCCTTGATCAGGCTCTGCTCGCGAATATCCAGGGGGAAAGCTTCCAGGATCTCGACCGAGTGTGTGCTGGCGATGACTGTAGTGCCAGGCTCCTGGCGCACCAGGGCCTTCATCAGATGCAGCGCCTTATGCTGCCAGCGCACGTGCAGGTGAACGTCGAGTTCGTCCACCAGCACCCAGGTATTCCGCGTGCTGTGGGCACCAATGCGGAGAAACAGCTGTGTGAGGTTCTTCTCGCCGCTGGACAGGCGATCCAGGCGGTGAGTTTGCCCGCCGCTGTGAACGATCGCCTCTGGCGGGACCCGTCGAATCTCGGCCGCCAGGAACTTGTCGGACGATTTCGCGAAAACCGTGCTGTTTATCGTTTTCACCGCGTTCTCGTAGCTTCCGTTATCCAGCCACTTCAGCCAGACGAGGAGATTGTCCAGCGACGCGGTCCAATTGGTTCCGTGCGCCGCGAATTCCTGCACTGTGCGGTAGCCCCAGTGCTCCGGCTGAACGATCGGCCGCCCCTCCGACTCACTGAGCGACGGAATATCTCGGTACGCTGGGAAAAGCAGGGCTGTAGGCAAACTCAGGGTCGAGTTGGCGAATCCCTCCGGCGCCATGAGGCCTGAGTCGATGAGGGTATGGCGCAGATCCTGCACGAGATCATCGTGGGCGCCAACCTCCAGCAAACGGCCGCGCGCCTGCTGTCGGTATCCGCTTCTGTGCCATTCTTCCGCCCCGTAACGCTTCAAGTCTGCGTCGTCCCAGACCTTGAGAAACGTCTCCTCACCAATGTTTCCCGCCAACAGCGACAGGACAATACGGTGATCACGTCCCTGCCAGAAGATCCGACTCAGTACGTCAAGCTGAACCCTGCCCCGACCGCGGTCCAGATCCTCCTGACCGAAACGTTCGGGCTGTTCCTCACCGAGTTGGCGCATCAGCAGAGCCATGCACTCGAGCACGGTGGTCTTGCCGCGACCGTTTTCGGACATCAGCAGGAAGACGTTACACGGCTTGTCCTTGTCGTCTGTGAAGTCAATTTCGTAGGGAGTGCTCTGAAAGGGGCCCACCTGGTCGAGCGTCAGCCAGAGCGGCTGAAACTCATAAATGGTGATGTCGCTCATTGGCTTCTCCCGCGCACGCTCTGCAGACATAGCCGAATATCGTCGCTGCCGACCCTCACGCCGTGCGCGCGGCGCGCACGCGCTCCCGCCTGCGGCCGCAGCAGCATGTCGCCGGCACCGAGCAGTTTTTCGGCGCCGGTTTCGTCAAGAATGATCTTCGATTCCGCGCCCGTGCGCACCGAGAGCGCGATCCGCCCTGGCACGTTAGTACGCAGAAGACCACTGAACGTGTCCGCGTCGGGGCGCTGTGTGGCGAGTACGAGATGGATGCCTACCGCTCGCGCCTTCTGGGCCAGGCGGACCAGCGGCGCTTCGGCCTCGCGCGACTGGAACAGCAGATCCGCCAGTTCTTCGACCACCACCACCACGTAAGGCAGGTCGATTCCACCCTGCGCACGTCCCTCGCTCAGGTTTGCCACCTCGTGCTGGCGCAACAGCAGCGTGCGACGCTCCATTTCGTCGACCAACTGCTGCAGGATCTCCAGTGCGTCGCCGATATCCTCGACGACTTCACCACCGGCCACCTGAGGAAATGCCGCGTATTGCGCCAGTTCCACCCGCTTTGGGTCGATCAGCGTGAGCTGCAGGTCTTGCGGCGCCAGCCGCCAGAGAAGCGACAACAGGAGCGCGTGCAGGCACACGCTCTTGCCGCTGCCGGTCGTCCCGCCGACGAGCAGGTGTGGCGCAGCGCCGAGGTCAAAATGCACCGGTTCGCCCAACACGTCGACACCCGGCCATACGGTCAGGGTCGGCACGTCATTGGCCTGCGTGGCCCACTCTCGCAGGCGAGCGCCCGGTATCGTGTGCCAGGACTCGGCGGGACGGGGAACGTCGAGCGCCAGCACGCGCGCCTCGCGCACCGGGCCTTCGTCTTCTTGCAGCAGGATGCCCTGGCGGGTCGACAGTCCAAGGTGGAGACCCAGCTTATCCAGCCCGCGCTTGACCTTGTCGTAATGATTGACGTCATCCAGGTAGACCCGATAGCGGCTGATGCGCGGCCCGTTGTCGACGCCACGGATCTGCGCCGACACACCAATTTCGCGCAAACCGGCGAGGATCTGCTGCCCCAGATCGGCGCGCACCGGGCGCGTCGTCGCCGCTCCGAAGAGTTCATGGTAGAGGAAGCCGTGAAAGTCGTGACCGGGACGCCAGGTCGTACGAATTTCCTGCAGGCCCCGGCGGACGTGGCGTTGCAGGTAGCGACGATAGCGGTGGTCCGCTTCTTCGCCGTGGAACATATCTTCTCCGTGGTAGATGCTGAGCAGCGCGCGCACCGCCAGATCGTAGTCTCGACGGCCCTCCTCGTCCGCTGACTGGCCTGCGCCGGTGATCCGCTCGAGTGCGTACTCGCTGCCCCCGAGACGGCTGCCGTCGAGTTCACTGCCTGGCGGCGTGGGAATCTGCAACGAGCGCGCGAGAGCGATGCGCAGAACGCGCAGCTTCGGCGCGCGCGGCGTGCCCAGACCGTGTAGCAGGACATCGCCTATCGCCCGTTCATCCTGTGCGTCGGTGTAGATATCCGGCATCACTCAGCCTCCGCGAAGCAGATCGGCGACATCGACAGGCTCGGCAACCGTATGTTCGCCATCCCGATTGCGCAGACGATAGGCGCGGTAAACGTGGGGAGAAATGAGCGCGAGCTTCTGTGGATCAAGTTCCGCATCCGTTGGGAGGACAATGACCTGAGCCGCCGCGTCGGGATAGTAGTGGCGCAGGATGCCCTCCTGGTGGGCGAGGTCGATGCGGGCCAATGGGGTATCGACGACCACGGGAATCTTTTTTCCGGATACTTCGCTCAGAGCCCAGAGCAAAGCGGTAGCCATGAGCTGTTTCATTCCTGCCGAAAGGTTTCCCATACCGACCGGGCTTCCGTTCGCATCCAGGTAGTGCAGCCCGAAATCCTCGTCCAATTCCACCCGATCGATCAGGCGGTGCGATGTCATCAGGATCTTGAAATGC
>NZ_JAPUVR010000011.1 GCF_029255125.1 Accumulibacter sp.
CCGAAGTTGACATTGTCATTATACCCTGCGCCCCGCGTTGCCGGAGCGTAGGCTCGGGATTTTTTCACAGCCTCTCAGCCTGGTGCAGATGTCGGCAAGCGCGATATGACGCGCTCCTGTAAACGAGCGAATAGCGAAAAATCACCTTTGAACATGTCTGCACAACAAGTCTGCAGGACATGGCTGACCTCGCGCGCCGATAGCGGGGCCAGATCACGAATCTTCCCAGCCAACTCCGGAATAAGCTCGATTCTCAATGTTGCAACGTCGCGCAAATCGAAGCGATGGAGCACCGACTGACGATCAATTCGAATGGGATGCTTTGGAAACTGCCCGTTGGATAACTGTCCGACAATCGCACGCCAACCGGATTGATCTTGTGGTGAGAACTCGAACTTGACGCCAGCGACGCTGTTCTGCAGTAGCAGTTCAAGGCCGTAAACATCACTCTCTTCGTTGATCACGGACAAACCAAAGAGTTCGGCAACATCCTTGATGGCCAAGTGAAGTTCGCGAGACTGCTCGGAGAAGCTGTTTGCTTTCTTGCTCATCATCACTTCTCGAAAATCCGACGCTCGATCTCGTAGGCCTTGCTGGGTACGGCACGTTCAGGATCACGCCTTAGCCGCTCGAGCTCGGTGTCGGGGATGCGGGGCATTCACTTCTCCGCTGGTCAGGCCTATACACAGTGTTGCGAAACAATCTCAGGAACGGCACACTATACACCGTGTGTATATCTGTCAAGCGCGAGGCTTCAATGCAGGCTCCAGCGTTCCTAGACTTGGTCCATCAAGCGAGGTTTTCTGCGATGGGCAAGCGCATGCAAGTGGCCGACTCGGCCAAGACGAACAAGGATGAGGCCGGCGGCTTCGGCGAGCGCCTGGCCGGCCTGCGCAAGGCCGCCGGCTTCACCCAGGTGGAGCTGGCCGCCGAGCTGGGGATTTCTCAGCGCATGGTGGCCTACTACGAGAGTCCGGCGGCCACGCCACCGGCCAATCTGCTGCCGCAGATCGCCGCCGCGCTAGGCGTGACCATCGATGAGCTGTTCGGCGTGGGCAAGCGGCGCCTGGCCAAGCAGGACGGCGACAGCCGGATGCGTCGGCGCCTGCTGGCCATCGAGAAGCTGGACGTGGCCGACAAACGCCAAGTGCTTCAGCTGCTGGATGCGTTTATCGAGCGCGGGCAGTTGGAGCGCAAGGTGGAGAGCCGCGCTTGAGCACAGGCATGAGCACCGGCAACGACGGCGCCCCGCAGCTGGAGTTCACATGGGACCCGGCCAAGGCGGCCTCGAACCTCGGCAAGCACGGGGTGTCGTTCGCGCAGGCCGCCACCGTGTTGCTCGATGCGCTGGCCTTGACGGTCTTCGATGCCGAGCACAGCGAGTTCGAGAAACGATGGTTCACGCTGGGGATGTCCAGCGAGGGGCGGCTGCTGGCGGTGTCGCACACCTACACGGCCACGGGGTCCGATACCGCCAGGGTGCGGATCATTTCGGCGCGCGAGGCCACCCGCAACGAGCGCCGGCAGTACGAGAACGAGCCGCGATGAGCAAGCGCATCAGCGGCCCGATCAGCAGCCCTATAAGCAGCTAAAGGAAGAAGGTGACCACCATGGGAACGCAAGCCAGTCCGCACGACGACATGCCCGCCGAGATCGACTTCTCCAAGGGAACACGCGGGAAGTTCTTCAAGTCCGGGGCGGCAGTGAACCTGCCGGTGTACCTCGACGCCGAGGTGCAGGCCTATCTCTCAGCGCGCGCCAAGGCTCGCGGTGTCGAGGTCGGCCAGCTCGTCAATGAGCTGCTGCGCAAGGACATCGAGTTGATCGAGGCGGCGAGGTAGGCCGGCCGGAAGTAGCAACGCCCGCGCAAGGCGGGCGTTTGGTTCGGTAGAGGCACGCGACAGCAGCGTGCTATAGCTGCCTTACAGCGTCTTCCCAAGGAATCGCGCTTGGCAGTTCATGGATCACGCCTTCACGGGTAACGAGAAGCGGACCGTTCCCAGCAAGGGCAGACGATGGGTTCCGTGTCCGCACGAAGTCCGCTGTGTTGAAGAAGAACACCCATCCTTTCTCGATCTCTCTCGTGGAGTCGGACAAGATTTCGAATTGATCCCCCGCAGCCTGGGCAAGCTGATCAATCCTCTGGCGAGCGAGCGCAATCGCAGATTTACGGTTGAGGCTAGGCATCAGTTCGTCCTCAGCAGCTGGAAAGTCTTGAAGCCTTCAAGTGATGCCGCTCGCCCGGTCTGACCATCCAGAAATCTCACCACTCCGTTCTGATTTACGACGTTGAACACGTGGCCGACTTCACCGCTACCGCGTGATCCAAAGACGATTCCTCGTGCGCCCGGACCTGCAGCCGACAACGCTTCCGAAATGCTACCGATCGAGCTAGGCGCCCCGAACCGTCCGCCGAATGTCTTCTCCAAAACATCGATTCGGAACGGTCCACCGCCAAGGGCCGAGGCTGGTCGGCCTGCCAATGTCGCGTCGGTGGCAATTGCGCAATTGACGCAGTTCATCTTGCCGCCAATCGCGTTCACGCCGCGGATGGAGCCTGCTTCCTTTGCGGCATCTAATCTCTACTAGTGAGCAAAGTACTAGCGATCTTCCAGAAGTCAGATCGGAAGACAGACTCCTTATCTAGTTGCAAAGCCAAGGTGAGAGCCAATAGTTCCTTCTTGGAAACACTGGCTAGTGGAACATGCTCCTCCAATACGGACAAAACGAACGACTCGCAGGCCATCTCGACCTCGGCAGCCTCAATGAAGTGCTCGACATTCTCCCGGCCCTCCTTCGATAGCTGCGCCGCATAGCGGTTGAAGACGGTTCGAAAGCGACCGTCGATGGCGTGGTATTCGGTCTTGTCCATGATCAAGGGTTCGGTGCGACGTTGATCGGGTAGGCTGTAGAAATCTTGCCCGCGTAATTCGGATGATTCGGCGGATAGAAGTCCACGCGGATAGTTACACCATCCCGCGTACCGATGGCATACGGTGAGTTCCACTTCCCAACCCCCGTAGTCGATCGCGGATCGGTGGCAACGTCAGACACATGGTGAAGGATCTTCTTGTCGCTCCAACCTGCAGGGAACTCGGTCTTTCCAGATATGCCGGTCCCTGCACGATGGCGATTCAGTATGTGGGCCGCTCCTCGGTGCTCGGTCAGATCGACCAAGTCTTTCGTTGCCCCCTTTGCGGCTTCAGAAGTGGTCTTTGCCCCCTTTGCGGCAACAGCGAACGCCGCCGCGTCCCGTCGTACAACGACCCCGAACCCCCAACACCGGCGCGGCTTCGCAGCCCGTTTATCCCGACGCAAACGGCATTGTACCGGGCGAGACCCCCTGACGCACTTTTTGCGGCACGGGCGCGCGCGGAAGGGATTTTCTCTTCAGCCGCCTCGCCCCTCAACGCCTGGCGCGGCGCCGATTCCGTCAAGGGCTTCGGCACCACCGCATTGAACAACGCCCCACAGTGCGGGCGTTGTCAGCCTCATGGCTTACGGAACAACCTGCCAACCAAGGCCGCCGATTTCTGCTTGGCGAACGCCTGAAGCTGCGAAGTCTTCTGCTGATCGCTAAACAGGCTGACCACCCTGTCCCAGTTCAGTTGAAGCAGGTTCGCCATGGCCGCAGGGTCTGGCGGCTTGCCAAGCTGCTGCTGAGTGACAGAGTTGTCCACGAACTCGAGGACGTATTCGAGCTTGTGCCACCCTGCAGCGCTGCTTCCCGCATCGACGAAGACTTGTCCGCGATCACGCGCGAAGCGAAGTGAGAACGGCGCCCCCACCATCACCAGCGCAGCATTGCCGAACTCCTGTGGCCTGTAGTCGCTTGCACTTGGCACAAGGCCATTGCCAACAACGAAGGAGAACGCAGGCGCGATGTCTGAAGTGGACCCCAAAATCAAGACAAAATCTGGTGTGTTTAAGCTGGGCACGTGACTTGTAACCGTTCACACCCCCCTGGCCACCAGCACCGTTGTGCTTGACGAATCAACACCTTGCCACGGAGCAGGAGGCAACAAGGCAGGGGGGTGTGAACGGTTACCGTGACTTCATTAGCAGCTGGACGGCGCTGCCCCGGTTTCGCCTCTGGTTTGGTTGGTTTGTGCTGTTGCTTTTGATGTGGCTTCTGCGGCGGGAGAAACGCCTGTGGAGCGTAGCGGAACAGGGGTTTCTCCCG
>NZ_JAPUVR010000012.1 GCF_029255125.1 Accumulibacter sp.
TGCACATTGAGCGCGCACTGCACGAGCTCGATCGCGTTCATGCGCGAGGTGCCGAATTCCTGGGTCACCTTCACGTTCTGCCGCGCTTCCCACTCGCCGTACTTCACCGACCAGGCGCCGGCTTCAGCCGAGTAGCCCACCTGGCAGTCCTTGAGTTCCAGGACTTGCTGGATGAACGCCTCGACATCGAGGGCCGGAATCCACACCGCCCCCAGGCGCGGCTCGATGGCCGCCGGTGGCAGGTCTTCCGGTTGCACCTGTTCCAGCGCGTCGATGTTGCGCTGGTAGGTACTCCCTGAGAGCACCGCCTGCTTGAGCTTCGCTTTCACGTTGCCCGACAGGTAGTCGTCGGCGGTCTTCCACTCTCCGTCGGCCGGGTCGAGGAAAACCTGCCCCGCGCCGGCCAGTGCCTCCAGCACCGCCGCTTCGGGTGCCGCAAGCAGTTCGGCCATGTAGGCCGGATCGACCCGTCCGCGCCACTGGATGGACGCAGCCAGTGCTTCGGCCGGTTCGCCCGCGGTGCTCGGTTCGACGACCCGGGTCAGCGTGCGCCGGGTGAACAGCGCAGCCTTGCGGGCCGTGTCGGCCTCTTCGTCGTAATGCTCCAGCGACAGCAACAGCGGATAGTCCGGGTCGCGCCGGAACGCGAGCGCATTGGCGCGCGTGGACAGGCAACCGTAGCGCGACACAAAGCGCTCGTAGGTCCCATTGAGCATGGCTCGCAGGTGACCCAGCCGGCCGTCGCCCTCATCCGCCAACTGCGCATCGAGCAGGGCCCGGGCGTGGTCGCGGATGGCACACAGACCGGTGACGCGGGCCCGCTGCGCGGCATTGAGCTGGTCATGGACATCGACCATCTCGCAGCCCTCGACCCGATGCACCCGCCCCTGGTGGAGACGGTAGCTGCCAGGACGGGCACCGGCCTCGGCCGGGACCACCACTCGCAGCGGGGCGGCCTTGTGCGCCACCGGCCGGTAAGCATCGGCAGGCAGCAAGGCGATGCGCTCGGCCAGGGCCGCCTCCAGGTCGCCCTCGAACACGGCGATCGGTACTTCCTCGTAGCCATTACTCTCGCGGCGGATGCGGCCAATGCAGAACTGCGGGTGCTCGGCGTACCACGCGTTGATCGGCAGGTAGCGCTCGTAGCACTGGGGATGCCGGAGACTATCGGGCACCGTGCCCAGCTTCAACCATTTGGCCTCGACCGCCTCGCCCCGATGCCACTTGCGCAGGAACAGGATGTCGGTCTGCACCTCGGTGGACGCGATGCCGGCGAAGGTGCCCTTGGGCAGCCGGATGGCACCCAACAGGTGAGCCTGGGCGGCGATGTACTCGCGCACCGCGTCGTACTGGGCATCCATCGTGTGGCTACTGGTGATGAAGCACACCAGCCCACCGGGGCGCACCAGGTCGAGGGCACGGCCGAAGAAATAGTTGTGGATACTGAAACGGGCATAGGCCCGGTTGCCCACGTCGGCGACCTTGTACTTGCCGAAGGGGACGTTGCCGATCACCAGGTCGAACCAGTGGTCGGGCAGCGGGGTTTTCTCGAAAGGGGAAATCCGCACATCTACGCCGCCGGGCGCGTAGAGCGCCTTGAGGATGCGGCCGGAAACCCGGTCGATCTCGACGGCGGTGATGCTGCTGCGCTCGGCCAGATTCCGCGGCATGGCGCCGATGAAATGGCCGATGCCGGCGGAAGGCTCCAGGATGCGCCCGCCGGTGAAGCCGAAGCGCTCCACCGCTTGCCATATCGCCTCGATCACGGGGACCTCGGTGTAGTGGCCGTTGTTGACTGAGGCGCGCGCCGATTCGTAGTCCTCAGCGGGAAGCAATTCCTGCAAGCGACGGGAGCGTTCGGCCCAGGCGCTGTCGGTGGCTTCGAGATTGAAGCTGGCGGGCAGGCCGCCCCAGCCGGTGTAGCGCTGAAGAACTTGGCGATCATCCGCACGGGCCGGCCGGCCGTCGGCTTCGATCTGGCGCAGAAGCGTGATTGCTGCCAGGTTGGCCTCGAACTTCGCGGTTGGGCCGGTCATGTGCTCCAGGTCGGCGCGGATCAGTTGCGGCCAGAGGATGCGCGGGGCAGCCTCGGTCGCGGTGGCCACCACCCGCCAGTTGGCGCGGACGGTGTCCACAAACTGCTCTTGCTCGACGTCGATGAGGTTCTCGACGTGGATGACCTCGACAGGCTCGGCGGGCTCGCAAGAAACGGAAAGGCAAACCTGCTCTGCAGGGCGGGGCAGGGCCGGGGCCGCCGGGTCGAACCCGGGCAGCCACAGGGAAGGCGCGGTAGGACGGGCCATCGGTGTGTTCTCCAAGGAAAGCGGGGAACACAACGCCCCATCGGGGAGGCGGGCTCCCCGGGTGGGATGGGCAAGAAAACGGTCGTGGACGACCGGTTGGCGATGGGCCAGACGTACGCGACCGGGCCGGGCTTCATGGCGAAGCCGGCATATCGGGTACGAGGCGGCGAGCGCCAAGGGCTTGGAAACCAGCCGACGAACGTCGGCCGGCGCAGGGCTCAGTTCAGCGTGGTGCGCGGAACCAGGGGCAGGCATCGAACGCTGCCACAACAAAAATGCGGGTAACGACCGCAACGCCCGAGGCGACTCGGGAGCGCTCGAACGAGCGCGCGTTGGCCGAAGCCAGATGCCCTAACAGTGTGCCGTCCGGCGAGCGGCCGTGCGCACCGGTCGGCCAGTCGCCTGCGAAAACCCTGGTGGAGCCGGCGGATTGCGGGTGGCAATGGGGTGAGCGGCCATGAGCCACCAGCAGTGAGGGGTTTGATGCACGTCCAATCGGGTGGAGTCCAACGACGCCGGCATTTTGTGTGGCACGCGGTCGAGGATTCGACTATCCGTCGCTTCCCGGTTCAGCGATGGCGATGGGAACGGACGCTGAAGCGGTCTGTCGGTCGCACGCGTTCGCCTGCGCAGACCGCGTCGGTGGAACGCTCAGGCGGACCATCGCCTTGCCCAGTTGCTTCGCATCGAGCAAGGCGGCATCGGCACGTTCCAACACCTGCCCCAGCGATTCAGCCGCATGAAGCTCAGCGACCCCGGCAGAGAACCGCAGCGGCACGGCGCCACCCGGCACTGCCAGGGGTGATCCGGCGAGTGCTTGCTGCAGGCGTTCCAGCAGCAGGCACGCATCGTCGCCGCTGCAATTCATCAGGATCAGGGCGAACTCGTCGCCGCCCAGCCGCGCGATCGTGTCGGCGGGGCGCAGATGCCGGCGCAGCGTGGCGGCGAAGTGAACCAGCGCGGCGTCGCCGACCGGATGGCCGTGGCGGTCATGGCCTTGAAGCCATCCAGGTCGATCATCGCGCAGCAGGTCGACATCGCCATCGGGCCGTTGCCGGCCCACCGATCGCAGGCGCGCCGGAATCCACGACGGTTCAGGAGCGGAGTGAGATCGTCCTGGTGAAGCATGTGCTGCGCCTGTTCCAGCGCCCGCTCCAGACCCGCGATGCGCTGCATGACGACCGACCGCCGATGTCGTCGCTGGAAATTAGAATGCATGAAGGCCTGTGCGGGGTGCGGAAGAGGGCCTCAGCGTAGTGGCCGGCGGCAAGGGCGCCCAGCAGGAACGGCCGGTTTGGCGGCACCGTTTCGAGATCAGGCACGACACCGGCGAGCCGATGGATCGAGGACAATGCCATTCGACTTACATTGCCTCTGCCGTCCGTGCCCGCGCATCACTTCTGACAGCGACGCCCGGAGGCTTGAAGTGCGGGGTTGGGATGAGATTCTGGACTCATGGACATGCCCTTCGGCATGCCTCCTTCAACCGTTCAGGAGCCCTCCGCATGAAATTCACGAAAGCCGAAATCGACGCCATCATCGAAGCGTCGCCCCGTACCTTCGTTCCCTTCAACAAGCTGGTCCTCTCGCAGGACTATCAGGCGCGCGCCGGTGCCAGCACCCCGAAGATGAGCATCGCCGAACTCGCGGCCTCGATCAAGGAATGCGGCGTGTTGCAGAACCTCGTCGTCGTGCAGGGCGCACGCGGCCGCTACGAGGTCTGCGCGGGCGGTCGCCGGCTCGAAGCGCTGACCCTGCTGGTGGGCAGCGGCGACCTCGCCGACAACTACCCCGTGCCCGTGCTGATCGTGCCGGCCGACCGGGCGCTGATCGCCAGCCTGTCGGAGAACTGCTTCCACATCCCCCTGCATCCCGCCGACGAGTTCGCGGCCTTCGCCAAGCTGATTGGGCAGGGCAAGTCGGTCGAGGACGTGGCTGCTGCCTTCGGGGTCACTCCCCTGGTGGTCAAGCGCCGCATGAAACTCGCCACCGTCTCGCCCAAGCTGATGACGCTGTTCCGCGAAGACCAGATCGGCTTGGACTGCCTGATCGTGCTGGCCTCGGTGGATGATCACCAGAAGCAGGAGCAGACCTGGGCCGCGCTGCCGTCGTGGAACCGCCGTCCCGACTACCTGCGCCAACTGCTGACTCAGGGTGAGATCGAGTCCGACCGCGATGCCGTTGCCAAGTACGTCACCCTCAAGGCCTATGAGAAGGCCGGCGGTGCGCTACGGCGCGACCTCTTCAGCGACGACGACAAGAAGGTCTACCTGCTCGATGCGGCCCTCCTGGAAAAGTTGGCGACCGACAAGCTGCAAAAGCGAGCCAAGCAGATCGCGGCCGAAGGCTGGAAATGGGTCGATGTCCGAGTCCGTTATGCCTTCGACGAGTACGTCAAGTACGGCGAACTGCGCAAGACGAAGCGCCAACCGGATGCCGAGGAAGCGGCCGCCCTGGAAGACCTGGATGGTCGCATCGCGGCGCTGCACGCGCAGATGGAAAGGCTGGCCGACGAAGACGGCGACGAGGAGACCTTCTACCGGCTCGAAGGCGAAGCCGAAGGGCTGGAGGAACAACGCAAGGCGCGCGACGAGGCCCTCAACGTGTGGCCGGCCGACCTGATGGCCCAGGCCGGCTGCGTCGTCCATATCGGCCACAACGGCGCCGTCGCGGTGAAGTACGGCTTGATCCGCCCCGACGACCGCAGCGACATGCTCCAGGCCGCCCGCCACGCCGCCGAAAACGGCACCGACGAAACACTGATGTCGCTGCCGTCGGCCAAGACCCGCCCGGTGCATTCCGAGAAGCTGGTGCGTTGCCTCACCGCCCACCGGGTCGCCGCCGTCCAGGCCGAACTGCTCGCTCGTCCCGACGTGGCGCTGGCCGCGATCACCGCGCATCTGGCGCAGAAGATTTTTCGGGGCAACGATCTCTACTATTGCCGCTCGGAGAACGTCTTCGCCATCAGCGCGACCGACAGCCAATCCGAACTGCGATCCGCCGCCGAGGACATGGTGGCCAGTGCCGCCTGGGCGAAGCTTCAGGCCGAGCGCACCGCCTGGGCCGAGCGGCTACCGGAGAACCTGGAGGACATCTTCCCGTGGCTGCTCGCCCAGGAGCAGGCGACGGTGCTCCACCTGCTGACCTTCGTCGTTGCGGTCACCGTCACGGGCATCTCTGGCACCGAACCCGAGCGGCAAAGCAACGAGGCGTTGGCGCAGGCCTTGGGGCTGGACATGAGCCAATGGTGGACGGCCACGGGGGCGTCCTACTTCAACCACGTCTCCAAGGCACGTGTCCTCGAGGTCGTCACCGAGGCCGTCGATGCCAATGCCGCCAGCCCGCTGGCCGCGCTCAAGAAGGATGCCGTGGTGACGGGGGCGGAACAGACGGTGGCCGGCACGGGCTGGTTGCCCGCCTGCCTGCGCATCCGCACGGCCGAGACCAGGCCGACTGAAGCGGCAGCGGACGACACGAGCAGGGTGCCCGGCGAGCCAGCCCTGACGGCGTGAGGCACACCGCAAGGCTATGCCGGGCGGCGCAATCGTTCCCGCCCGGCACCGCCTTGTCCGGACGCCGCTCACACCGGCACGGCCGCCCCGTCGTCATCATCGCCCTTCGGCTCGGGCGAGCCAACCGGCCGGCCACCTGGCTTGACGATCGTGCCGATGTAGGCGCCTGCGGCTCTTGCGCGTGCATGCCCTGCCAGTTGCGACACCGCCAGCCGCGCCGCCCGATCCAGTTCCGGTGATACCGGCCCGCCACCCCGGACCGGCGACGGCACGCCAGCGACATCTTCATAGGCATCGTTAAGAACCTCGTGGCGCAAGCCATGACCTGTCGCCCCCCGCTTGCGCAAAGTGATGCCGAATTTCTCCAGGACGTAGTCCAGCCGCCGCAGGTTACGCTTCAAGTCCCGACGCGGATCGCCCATGTGGGCGTCGCGGCTGTCGACCACGCCTTGGGCAAACTCCAGTGCTGCCAGATGAACCGGACTGTCCAGGGGAATCCAGCGCACCCGGCCGCCCTTGCCCTTGACCCATGCATACCGATCCGCCTGCTGCTGGTTCTCTGGCAGCCCGGTCTCGCTGAACGGCATGACATGCTGGAATGGCCGGAACTGCACCGACTCTTTGCGCCGCAGCCCCAGGGCCGACATCAGCCGCAGCGACGCGCCGACACGGAGGTCGAACTTGCACACCTCGGCGATCACCGCCTCGGCATCGATCCCTTGGGCGGTCCAGCTCTTGTCGCGCTGGGCGGACTCATGGCGCTGGTACTCCTCCAGGCTCAAACCGTAGTGGCCCGGCTTGCGCACGAAGCCATGCTTGCCCATCCACATCGCCAGCCCCCGCAGGAAGCTCAGGTAGGTCTGGATCGTCGCCGGCGCCAGATGCGCCTGCTGCCAGACCTGCACCATGGCGTGGATGTGCTTCTGCCCGAGGTTGCGCGGGTCCGGTACTGTCTTGAAGCCCGCCTTCTGCTTCAGATCGCGGAAGAAGCGCCGCAGAAACTGCCCGCGTTCCTGCCGCGTCTTGTGCGAGACGGTTTTCTCCAGCGCCGTGTGCTGAGTGTTGAAGAGTTTGATCAGGACCTCCAGCACCTTGAGCGGCGGCGCCTTGCCCGGCTGGTAGCGGGCGAGGATTTCCTGGGGTGTCTTTCCCGCCCAACTCTGGGGGCGAGCGGGTTGTTGCTGGCTGGAACGCCCGGGGCTGGCAGGTTCCTGCACCCGGCGGCGAGAGGTACGGCGAAGAATGGCGTCGGACATGGTAATGGCTCCATGGTCGAAAGCCCGCCGCCCGAACGGCGGACCGATGTTGGCGATGAAAGTGGAATCCAGGGCAACTCCCGGCGGGACGGATTCCGTCGCCCACGCCGGTCAGTGGTCAAGAACTTCGGCACCGCGCGCGACCACGGCGTCGCGGCACCTACCCAGGGGGTTCGTCGGCCAGCGCGTCTGCGCTCGCCAACTCGGTCGGTCTTAAAAACGAAACGGGTTGATCCGGCCCATCCGTGCATTTCTGCAGCCATGGGGGTGGTGATGCCGGCCGGCCTCTGGGGCGTGGCTTGGGCATCGGCGGCGAGGTCAGGCCTCGCGCCATCTGGTGGATCGGTTCTGGAGTCGTAGCGCCATCCACTCGCATGGGTCCGCCCCTGACCGAAAGTCCAGGGCGGTGTCGAGGGTGTGAGCGAAGACGCGCGGGGAGCCCAAGCGGGCAAACACGGCCGCGCGCTGCGTGGAACGCGTGCTCAAAGGATGGCGGGAACAGGGGCACGGCATCGGGTGCCGGCCGGGTGCTCTGTTGTCCGTGGTGCGCTTCAGGGAGCGCCCAGCGATGAACGCTGGCCAAGCCAGGGACATGCACTACGAGAAAGACCTCGGGACCGCCGCCTCAAGGGCGACGGCATTGCCGGTTCGAGACCGGCGCTTCAAGGGCAGGTAACGACTGCGACGCCTTTTGCTCCGCGATGGAGCGGGGCCAGGATGGCCCTCGGGAAACCGTAGTTGACGCCAAGCGGGGAGGGCGGTCAAGCGGGCGGCTCGAAAGCGCGGCGATTTGCGGAGGATTGCGGGTGGCACTTGCGCGCCCGGGAGATTGCGGTAAGGCGCATTTATTGTCGCAAAGCTGCGGGCAACGAGGCGGCGGGCGGGCTTGACGGGGGAAATCTCTGCCTCTGGTCCTGAGCGGGGGAACTCAGGGTGATGCTCGCGCGCGGACCGCTCTGGCGGCAACTGCCGCGCATGGGGTTGATGCCCGCTATTTGAATGAGAGCGTAGTGACACACACGCAGCCCCGCTGGGGGATGACGCTTTCAGGTGTCAGCGAAATGTCCGTGCATCGCCGGTTTGCTGACAGCGGGCCGAGCCCGATGCCGAAATCGGCCTCTTTGAGTGGGGATTTCGTGTGGCGGGATCAGATCGCCCTGCCGATGCTGATCGACCTGAAACCTACCTCGGAGTCTTGCCATGGAATTGATCGTCAGAGCGGTGGATGTCGGATCCGGCAACACCAAGTTCGTCACAGCCGCAGCCGGTACCGACATCCGCTGCGCCAGTTTCCCGTCGGTCGCTTATCCGTCGAGCGACGACTCGCCATCGTGGCCGGCGAGCGAGCGCAAGAAGACGGTGTGCATCCCCATCGGCCCGCTGTTCTACGAGGTCGGGCCGGATGTGAGCCTCGCCGCCGACACCTTCCGCGCCAAACAACTACACGACGAATACACCGAGACGCCCGAGTACATGGCGCTGCTGCGGGGGGCGCTCAGCATGATGAAGCTGAGCCGCATCGACTTGCTGGTGGTCGGCCTGCCGGTGGCGCTCTTCGCGGTCAAGAAGGCGGCGCTGGAGAAGGCCATGACCGGCCGGCACGACATCGGCGGCGGCAAGGCCGTGACCGTGGGTAAGGCCCTGGCCGTGCCCCAGCCGCAAGGGGCGTTGGTGCACTACGCTTCCGAGCACCAGAAGATGGCGATCATCGGCAACGAGCAGAGCCTGATCATTGATCCGGGCTCGCGCACCTTCGACTGGCTGGTGGCCCGGGGTATGCGTTTCGTGCAGAAGCAGAGCTACTCCTTCAACCGCGGCATGTCCGATGTGTTGCGCCTGCTGGCGGCCGAGATCACCAAGGATATCGGCTCGCCGTACCGGGACTACGACGCGATCGATCTGGCGCTGCGCACGAGCAAGCAGCCGGTGATCTTCCAGAAGCCCTACGACATGAAGCGCCTGCTGCCCCTGGCCGAAACCGTCGCCGAGCAAGCCGTCTCGACGATGAAGGAGTGGATCGAGGCGCCGCACAGCCTGCAGAACATCATCCTGGTCGGCGGCGGGGCGTTTCTGTTCCGCAAGGCGGTGAAGGCGGCGTTTCCGAAGCACCGCATCCATGAAGTGAGGGAACCGATGTTCGCCAATGTGCGGGGCTTTCAACTGGCGGGACAGAACCACGCGCGCAGCGTGATGGTCGCCACCGGGAAGGAGCGGGGCCAGGATGGTCCGGGAGAAGTCGAATGAGTATCGAAACCGGAAAGGACCCCATGCCCATTCGTCTCGTCTTCGAACTGGCGCGGGCCGACCATCCGCGCCTGTATGACGACCTGATCCAGTTTCACAAGGGCACGAAACGGGTCAATCGCCTGCGCGTGCTGGCCTACGATGGCTTGCTGGCGCAGAAGGGTGTGTTCGCCGGGATGAGGCCCGGCTTGCCCTATCAGCCTTCCGCAAGTGGGGCGCAGGAGGGCAATGGCGACATCACCAACGACATCTTCGCGCCAGCGATCGACGGGTGAGGCGGCCATGGGCAAGCGATCGCTCCGGTCAGCGGATGATCGGATGGTCAATGCTTCGGACCTGGCGCAGATGGGCCGCTGCGAACGGCTGGTGGTGTTCGAGCATATGCATGGCAGCCGGCGCACGGCCTGGCAGCGGGAAGCCCGGGCGCGCGGGCTGGTCGAGCACGAGCAGTTCTATCGGGAAGGACGGGTGGCTTCCGGGCTGGCCGATCGGAAGGGGCGCTGTTTCATCGCCACCTGCGTGTTCGGCGAGGCTTGGCAGACAAAGATGCTGCGCCGGTTCAGGGACGAGGTGCTACGACCCAGCGCTTGGGGACGCCGGGTGATCCGCCTTTACTATCGCGGGGCGCCCGGCCTCTGCGTCGTTCTGCGCCGATGGCCTGCCTTGCAAGTTCCAATGCGCATGGTGTTGGGGGCGATAGCGACGGCGCTTCGGTGCTGGTCAGGCTTGCGTGGGGACGGCAAGTGTCGGCACTAACATGGGGCGTCGGTTGCGCCGTTGCTATCGTGTGCCTCGCGCTTGTCATTGCGCGGAGGCAATCAGTTGAGACCCATGCCGCTCAGGCTGAGCGGGCCTCACGACCGGCAGCGCTGCGGGATGCCGAGTTGGTCTATATGGAAAGACTGTTCCGGATTTCCACGCCCGTCGGACTGGTGGCGAGACTTGACCGAGCATACCGGATGCCCTCCGGTCTGCTCGTGTTGGTGGAGTTCAAGACTCGCTGGAGCAACCAGCCCTTCCTGTCGGACGTGATCCAGTTGTCCGCCCAGAGGATGACGGTGATGGGGCAGACGGGGCAGTCGGTGGCCTCCTACGGGTATGTGATGGTGAAGGCGCCGACCCGGCGAGCCTTACCGATCGCGCATTTCGTCAAATTGATGACTGGCGAGCAGGTGGTTGCGTTGGTCAGGAGGCGGGAAGAAATTCTCGCGGGACGTGGTGTTTTGCCTCGCAAGTCCTCATCCCTGAAAACGTGCGATTCGTGTGCGTTCCGGGCGGATTGCGATTCGGGCGACAGATAACCGTACGCCCGACTGTAGTGCGAACTGCTGAAGAAGACTTGCTTGCCGAGGGCTGTCGATCACCGATCATCGAAGCGTGCGTGTAGAGGATGGAGGAATTGGATACCTTTGTTTTGCACGATAACATTACCTGTGTTATCGTGCGTAATATTGGTTACCTTGGTCGTTTATCCATGTTGGCCCTCGCTACCGCCGTTCGACACTACCTCCACGAGGTCTTGGGTATTCCCACGCCCAGTGTGAAGCCGTGGGCGCGAGAAAACGAGTTGCCGTACTTCCTGCGGGACACCTTTCAGTTCGGGGAGATTGAACTGCTGGGACATTCCATTGTGCTGGCAATGGTACGTACTGAACAAAAACAGTCTCTCAGCGAGGTTCGAACGTGGTTGCACAAGGTAAGGGCGTTGGCCGGACAGCCAGCGGTTTACGTCACAGATGCCTTGGCCTCCTACGAACGTCGACGGCTGATCGAGCAAAAAATCCCGTTCATCGTTCCAGGCAACCAGCTCTATTTGCCGGACTTAGGCCTCGACCTTCGTGAATACTTCCGGCAGCGCTCACCAACGGCGCAGTCAGCACTGAGTCCTTCCGCGCAGGCCATGCTGATCACGGCCCTGCTGCACCAGCCTTGGCAGGCCGAATGGCAACCTTCGACGGTTGCGGTCGCCTTGGGCTATACGCCGATGACCCTGTCGCGCGTGGTCAAGGAACTGACGGCCGCCGGACTTGCCGCCGCGTACACCGTGGGCCGGTCTCGCTGGCTGCGCATGGAGCAGCCTCCACAGCAGACATGGGAGCGGGCAAAGCCTCTATTGCGAACTCCGGTCAAGCGGACAGTCTGGGTGCTTGATGAAGACCCCATGGCCAAGCAGTTGGGCCGATTGGCCGGCCTGAGCGCGCTGGCGCACTACTCAATGTTGACCGAGCCCAGGTGGCCGGTGTACGCCCTAAGCGCCACGGAATGGAAGGCGGCGAGCGACGCAGGCCTGCAGGAGTTGCCCGAACCCGTTGCCGGTGCACGTGAATGGCAGTTGTGGAGCTACAGCCCGGCGTTGTTGCCTGGCGCGGCCACGGTTGACCCGCTCTCGCTGACGCTCAGCCTGCAAGGCAACGCGGATGACCGCATCCAACTCGCACTGGACGAACTGAAAGGGCAACTGCCATGGTGAGAGGGCTGGATGTTTTCCATGGCTGGTTCGCGGACTACGCCGACCAATACGTTTTGATCGGTGGCACGGCCGCCAGTTTGACCATGGAAGAGGCCGGGCTGGCGTTCCGCGCCACCAAAGACCTCGATATCGTCCTGCACGTCGAGGCGCTGACTGCAGCCTTTGGCCAGGCCTTCTGGAAGTTTGTCGACGCCGGCGGATACGAGATTCGCCAAGCAAGCGATACGGGAAAACCGATCTTCTATCGATTCCAGAAACCCGCTGATGACCGCTACCCGGCGATGGTCGAATTGTTCGCGCGAGCACCCCACGGATTGCAGCCGGCCGAAGGCAGTCGACTCACACCGATACCACTGGACGAAGCCGTCTCCAGCCTGTCCGCCATCCTGTTGGACGAGTCTTATTACGCATTCATCATGACTGGACGCCGTGAAGTCGGTGGTCTGCCGTGGGTGGGCGAAGACCGCCTGATTCCGTTGAAAGCGATCGCGTGGCTAGACCTCAACACGCGGAAAGAGCAGGGCGCCAAGGTGGACGCCAAGGACGTGCGCAAGCATCTCAACGATGTGCTGCGCCTGTCGCAACTGCTGGCGCCCGCGACGCGCATTCCGCTTGACAAAAAAATCGGCGATGACATGACGCAGTTTCTTACCGTGGTGGCGTCTGATACCTCGATCGACCCGAAAGCGCTGCAACTCGGCAATGTCACTGTCGCCGAGTTGGTGGCCCGCATCGCCCAAGCGTATGAACTCGATGCGCCGGGGCAGGTGAAGGGATGAGTCAGATACGACCGATGGCAGAGCAGGTGAAGAAAGGCGAATGCGTGACTATGACTTTAGTTGAACTAAAGCGCTGCGCGCTGGTGTAGTCACCCCAGCGCCCTTGCTCTCTCCTCCGTCGCTCCCGGCGTTGGTTCTCGCTCTTACCCCGACCGCTTGAGGTCTCGACGCCTCGCTTCCCAA
>NZ_JAPUVR010000013.1 GCF_029255125.1 Accumulibacter sp.
GCGAGAAGACGGAGCATTTGCGTTCTGCGCAGAGGCTCCGGCAAGGTGTCGGTGCTGCCGGAGGGGCTGACTTGCTTCAACACTGTCCATAGACACCAGCGTATGGGCAGTCGACACGGGAATTGCCTGCTATGCTTTAGCCGACAGGGAAAACCAGCGACTTATCCGGGAGAATTTGCCGATGGGCAGCCAGATCTTCATCAGCTACAGCCACGCGGACAAGGACAGCTACGGTGGCCAGGACTTCATCGCCGAGCTTCTGCAGGCGCTGAGAACGGTCCCCGGCATTCGGGATCGACTCTGGATCGACGAGCAAGGCATCGAGGTCGGCGACCGGTTCGACGACAAGATACAGAAAGCCATGGCGGATTCGGCCATCGCGATCCTGCTCGTCAGCAACCATTTTCTGAACTCCGACTACGTCACTCGACGCGAGCTGCCCTTCCTGCTGCGCCGTACTAAATGCCAGGGACTGAAACTCGGCATCCTGTACCTCGGTGCCGTCCCCGACGAGGCCTTGTCGTCCGAACGAGTCGACCACGACGGCAAGCCTTACCGGCTCGAACTGCTCAGGACCCTCGGCTTCAACCACCCGACGAAGCCGCTGAGCGCGATTGAGAGCCGGAGTAAACGCGATCTCCTCTATCGCAAGGTCGTCACATGGGCTGACCGGCAGTTGCACCCGGTATCGCCGCCGGTGCATCCGGCCAGCGGGCCGCGCCCCGAACTGGCGATCTTCCTCGAAGCTCGCCGGGACCACTGGCAACACCAGTTCTGCATGGGCACGCATGCCAGTCCGATCAGGCCCCGACTCGATTGCCCGGCCCCCGCGATGGTCATCGGTGACGATCTCGACGGCGAGTTCCTGTTCAAGCTGCTGTTCGGCAGCGACCCCGCGACCTTCGGTGATCTCTTCGCACTGGCATTCGCGACCAACGGTGCCGCCGAACCGACGCTTGGACCCCTGCGCGTGCACCTGCTCACGGCCAGCGGGCAACTGCATCGTTTGCCCTGGAGCACCCTCGCCTACAAGGGCCGCGCGCTCAGCCAGGTCGGCTGGACCATCGAGTTCCACACGCCGGGCGAGCCGGAGTTTCCGGACCATCCACGCCATCGCTGCCACTTCCCCGGCCGGCTGCTGCTGGCGACTTCCGCGCAACGCCGACAGGCCGCCCACTTCGATGACCTGCGGCGCTTCTTTCAACGCCATTGGCCGCAGAATCCCGAGCCGGCGCTGGCTGCCGATGCCGACGCCTTGCGCGGCGCGCTGCGAGTGGGTTCGACACGGCTGGTGTACTACTACGGGCCGGCCTCGCGCGATGGCCTGTTGTTGCAGGATGCGGCCGACGGCGGGTGGGTGTCCTGGTCGGAGCTGGCCCAATGGTTGCGGGAATCCCGCTCCGTCTCGCTGCTCTTTCTCAACCTCGTGAATGAAGCGGGCGACGAGGCGCTCGCGCACGGGCCACTCCTGCTCGACACCGTCAAGGGCGCCGTGCTCTTTCAATGCAACCCGCGGGCCGCCGCCCACGACGCCGCCAGGGCCGGCCTGGCCTGGCTGGACGCGGTATTCTCGCGCCGGATCGATCCGGTGGTCGCCCTGCACCACCACGGTTGCGGACACATCAGCGCCTGGACTCGCTACTCGACCTGGGAGACGGTCGAGCCGGCGCGTCTGCAGAACCCGGACCTGGTCAATCTGCTGCTCGATCGCAGACAGCAGCGCGACACCTTGGCAGGCGCCAGGGATGATTTCTATACCGACGCCGTGCGCCGGATTCACCACGTCGTGGCGCTCGGCACACCCGGTTGCCGAACCCGCGATTTCCCGCCGATGATCCAGCAACACCTGGTCCGCAACCAGCGCGAAGGCGAGGCCTACTACTACCAGTCGGTCGATTTGACTCCCGGCATCGACGATGTACAAGGCGTGGACGATCGGGTACGCCGCCGTTTCCGCCTCACCCCCCGCCAGGCCTTGCTCGACAGTCTGCTCGACCGGGAAGCGCTGGCCGGAACCGCCTTCTGCTTCCTGGTCCTTGGCTGGCAAGCCGGCGAAGCCGCCGGCGATGCCGCCCGCTTGTTGCCGGCCGTCGCCGAGTGGTGCAGCAAACGACTGGCGGCCGAACTCGGCTCGGGCGGGTGGCAAGCCAAGGTCCGCGTAATCTCGATCGTCGCCCTGGAAGCCGAACGAACCGACGAACTTGTGAACATGGTCGACGACTTGATCGAAGTGTATGACGCGGACCGGTGCTTCCACTTCGCCCGACTCGAACGCCTGGCCGCCGTACTCCGCTCGGACCTGCGCAGCTATTTTCGCAACGAGACCCTCTGTGCTTGCCACGACCGCTACCGGGAAGAGTTTCCTGAATTGCTGCTCGGCAAGCGCAAGGAAATGCCGTTCGACGAGGCGGTCAGCACCATCCGCCGCGGCGAACCCGACAACTGGGGCAACCTGTACGACGAACTGAAGGACCTTTCCGCTACCGGCGCCTGGCCGCCGCCGCATTACGACGCCAATTTCTGGAGCCGACGCGATGCCCGCTGACGATCTACCTTTCTTGCCGTTCGAGCTGATCGAGCAGCCGCCGGCGCCCCCTGCGACCCACGACGCCACCGCCAGACGACGACTCCTGGCGCGCCGCCGACCGCCGCCCTTCCTCGGCAGCCACCACCAGGCGGCCATGCGTTACCGGCCTTCCGACGACCTGCTGCTGGCGCTCAACATGGCGCTGCATACCGGCAGTCCGCTGCTCCTGACCGGCGAGCCCGGCACTGGCAAGACGCAGGCGGCGGACTTCGTCAGTGCGTATTTCGTCATCCCGATCTTCAAGTTCCTGGTCAAATCGACCTCCACCGCGCAAGATCTGATGTACGAGTTCGATGCCGTCGGCTATCTGCACTGGGCGCAGTCGGAGCGCCGCTCGGCAGATGCGCGGCTGGGCGGCGCGAGGGCCAGTACCAAAGAAGCCGTCGCCGTGCGGCAAGGCTTTCTGCACAAGCGGGCGCTTTGGCAGGCCTATGAAACCGACGGCGACGCGGTGGTCCTGATCGACGAGATCGACAAGGCCTCGCGCGACTTCCCCAACGATCTGCTGCACGAACTCGACCAGCACAGCTTTCCGCATCCCTTCGACCACCGGCAGTGGATCGCGCCATGCACCGGGCGGCGGCCGCTGGTGATCGTCACCAGCAACGACGAACGCCGCCTGCCCGATGCCTTTCTGCGCCGCTGCATCTTCCATCGCATCGAACTCGACGAAGATCTCGTCAAAGCCGCCGTTGAAAGCATGGCCGGCGCCGACGGCAGCGGCTTCCCCCATCTCGACGCGGACGCGCGCGCCGCGGCCCGCCGGCGCTTCTGGCAGTTGCGCGAGATACCGGGGCTGGACAAGAAACCCTCGACGGCCGAGCTGCTCACCTGGTTGAGCATCCTCAGTGCCCAGCGCGTCGACGCGCAAACCCTGGACGGCTGCCGGCTTGCCGATCTGCCGGCTCTCGGCGCCCTGATCAAGGACGCCGGCGACCTCGCCCGGTTGCGTTGAGCGATGCCGCAGGACGGGCGCGACCGCCTCGCCGAACTCGGCGACTTCCTGGCGGCCTTGCGCCACAACGGCGTGCCGGTGGGACCGGGCGAAATCGAACGCCTGCGCCACCTCTTCACGCGCCAGCCGCGCCTCGACCATGCAGGCCTGAAAGCGCTGCTGGCGGCGCTGCTGGTGAAAACCCCGGCGCAACGCGAAACCTTCGAAGGGCTTTTCGCCGCCTGGTGCCCTGACCAAGAGGCCGACTGGCCGGAGCCGGAACAGACCGCAGCGTCCTCATCGACGCCGCCGCCCGCCACTGACGACGGTGCCCGATCGCCGTTCGAGCCGCCCCCAAAAACGCCGCCACCTGACCGGATCAGGCGACTCCTCTTCGCCAGTGTCGGGCTGCTGCTCGTCGCCTGCTTGATCTGGTCGTTGTGGCCGCCCCAAACAGTGCCTCAAGAGGCTGAGACGCTGCCGGTCGTGCCGGCTGCCTTTGGACCGAACCAACCGAACCAGGACCCGGACCTCCCCGATCAGCCCGTCAAGGCCTTCTGGAGCTGGCGTATCGACGATGTTGCACCCGCATCGATCCGCCTGCCGAACCGGCTCGGTCCGCTCGCTTTGACGCTGCTCGGCGCGATCGCGCTGGCGCTGGCGCTGTTCTTGTGCCGGCACTACCGGCAACGCTTCCCGATCATCCAGGCCACCCCACAAGCCTACCGAGGCTTCGGCTGGCAACCGCTGCCGCCGCCGGCGCGCGACGACGGCGCGCTGATCGACGCGCGCGCGCGCCGCCAGCTCGTATGGAACATCGAACGCTTCGTCGCCGACGATCCCACGCGCCGCCTGGATCTGCCGAGAACGGTCGAGCACAGCGCCCGTGCCGCTGGCTTCGTGCGCTTCTGCTTCCAGCATGCCGTCTACGAGCGTGCCATCTGGTTCTGGCTCGACCGCCACCTCGAGCGACCCACCCCGAGGGAAATCGCCGCGCAGTTGGCCGCCACGCTGCGCGCCGCCGGGCTGGAAGCGCGGCAAGGCTTCTTTACCGACGCCCCTGGGCGCGTCGACTGGCCTGGCCAGCCCGCCTGCCGGCCGGTCGCCGAAGAGGGACACGGCCGGCAGGCGCAGGTCGCGATCTTCTCCGACGGCGCCGGCCTGCGCCGCCAGCTCGAACACCCACTCCATCGCGACGAGACGCGCCGCCTCCTCGTTTCCTTGCAACACTGGCCGCGACTCTGTTTCGTCGACTGTTCGCCGGACGGCGAACAGCTTGCCGCGCTGTTCGCGGCGCGGCGTCTGCGCCTCGAAGTCGTTCCCCTGCCCCGACTGGCAGACTGGCTCGGCGCCGTCGCCTGCGAAGAAGCGCCCCGCGCGCCGGCGGCCGATGGCCTGTTTGGCGCCACCCGCCAATGGGCCGCCGCCGTCGCGCTCGGCGGCGCCGAGGCCGATGCCGCCACGGCGCAGACCTTGCGCGCCGTCCTCGACCTGCCGGCCAGCCCCTGGGAAGTCGACCGGATTCTCGCTGCCAGTACTCAGCCCGAAGACCGCCGGCGCCTGATCAACTGGCTCCTGCGCAGCGAGCCGCGCGACGACGAGCATCAACTGCGCCGCGACAGTCTGGCGCGCCGCGCGCTGGCGTGGTGGCAGGAGCGCCATGTCGAGGCTGACCAGCAGAAGCGGGCACAGGAAAACCCCTTGCTGCCCTGGACGAACTCGCTCGCGAGCCGGCGCTGGCAGGTCGAGCACGCCTTGCTGCGCTTGTACACCGATACCGAAGCGGCCGCCGTTCGCCTGACGGAACTCGCCGACGAGGAATTGCGCGCCGAGATCGCCCACCGCCTCGGCGAATTCGCCGCCGCCGATCACCGGCCGGCCGACCGCGACGACGACGGCGCGCGCGTCTATCTGACCTGGCGCTTCGCCGACCAGCCCGCCACGACGCGCCACCAGTTGCGCCAACTGGGCTTTGCCGCCGGCCTCTACACCGGCGCACCACCACCCCTGCTCGCCGCGCCGCGTCTGGTGCTGGCGACGACCCTGCTCGGCACGCTGGCGCTCGCCGCTTTCGCGGTCGCGATCCATCGCTGGGTGGCCGGCGACGTACCGCGCCTGCTGGTAAGCGATGCCGTCCAGAATCACCCCACGCTGGCGGCGCAGACGCTGCGCGTCATCGAAGCGGCCGGGGCGAACGCTTACCAGCTCACGCTCGGCAGCCCGCGCGCGAGCGTCACGCTACCGACCATTCCCGCCGGCGCCGAGATAGCCGTGAACTGGCGCTGGGCGGCGGATGGCAACCCGGTGCAATTCCCTGGCAGCGACAGTTTCCTGTTGCGCGCCGGCGTGCTGGCGGAGCCGATCCGTGCCTGCGGCAAGGGCTGGCTACAGCGCTCGCTCGCCGTCGTCGCCGCTCCCTACAGCGATCCCGCCGCCCGGCAACTGGCGATTCGGCTGCTCGACAAGGGCAGTGCCGATCAGGTGCTCGTCGGCGTCGACTGGCACGAGCATCTCAATGCGTGGCGCGGGCCGAGTCGGGCGCTGAACCGGAACACGCAGGTGTTGGTGATCCTGCCGCCGGGGCGGGACGCGAACGCCGCCGCCGGCGTGCTGGCCGATCATCCGGGA
>NZ_JAPUVR010000014.1 GCF_029255125.1 Accumulibacter sp.
CATAGTACCGGGCAAGCTCAGCGACCGCGTCGGTGTAGGCTTCCTGGGTCCGTGCCGCCATTCCTCGCAGGCACATGGCGTCTTGCATGCGCTTACGCAACTCACTCATGACTCTCTCCTCGATGACTGCGGGGACGTCCCCCGCAGCGGGGAGGATCGAGGATTTTTCCAGCGAGGTGGGAAGCTGGGCGGCGAGCGGTCGGGCGGTCAGGCGGTTGGGGCGAGGGCGGACTTTGCGCAGCGCCGACCCAAGAAGAAGGATGGCGCTGGGGTGACTACACCAGCGCGCAGCGCTTTAGTTCAACGGTTCCCAACGTATTGAAACAAGGGCATAGGCGATAGACTTGTTCACTAGCGGTTTTGGAAACTACGTCAGGGTCAACGGCGCGAGTCAAGCTCCGAGGGGGCGCCCTGCTTCCTGCTCTCCCTGACGACTGCGCGACCGCCTTCGCTTCGAGCGCTATGGCATGCGGACGGAGCCGGCTTATGGGCTGGGTAGGACGAGCGCCTCGCGTTGCAAACCCCTTGCATCACCAGTGATCCAATAGTCCCGCTGCAAACCCGCGCAAGGCGGCTGCAGGCGCAGGTTGGCGCGCGGGGATTGGCAGGGTTGTCAATCGCTCAATGGCTCAATAGCTGAATAGCTCAATAGCTCAATAGCTCGCTCCCAAGTGCCAAGACGCGCCGCTATCAGCCGGCGAGCGACCTCAGCGCCGGGCGCGACGGTCGCCCCTCGGGGCAGTCGCTTCTGCTATTCTGTTCCCGTGCAGCGGCGAGTTCCAGGGTGCAGCGGCGAGTTCCAGGCTGGCGGCGGCAAACCTGACGTCGTTTGGCCGACGGCCGTCGTTGTCCGGCTGCGCGGCGACGGCGGATTGGCGACGGGCCGACCCGCCTTGCCTTGGCTGCTGCCGTGCCCGGCGAGCAAGGTGAGCGTGCCGTCCAGCACGTGCCTCCCGGCGCGCCGGTGCGGACGTGCTTCTGCTGGTCCCGATTGACCCACTCAGGCAAGGAGAACCGTATGCCAGACGAAACCAAGCCCGACCTGCAGCCGCCGCCAGCCACGGCCGGTCTGCGCCTGCTGGCAGTGCGCCAGCGTGCCGGCGAACTGCCCGGCGTGCTGCGCAACGCGACGCGCGCCGCGGATGCGGCGCTCGAACCGCTCCTCGCCGGGTTGACCGTCGAGGCCACTTATGCCCTGCCTGGCGCGACGCGTGACGCTACGGCGACAACCGCTCAGGCGATCGAGGCCGGCGATCAACGTGTGCTCGCGCTGGAAGCGGAGGATGGAACGACGATCTTCGTGCATGCCGAGCGGTTGCGCGCAGATATCGAGCGTCTGTGCCCGGAGGCGATCGTCGACGGCGAACTGGACCTGAGCCGCTTCGTCGACCGCAACGCTGCACAACGCGGGTTCTTCGAGGTCGTCTGGAAGATGGTCTCGGTGCTCCGTCTGCCGGCCGACGGTCTCGCCGAAGAAGCGATGAGTCTGGCGCGCGACTGGGCGATCGACCAGCTCAGCGATGAGCTGACCGAGAAGCTGCCCGACAAGGCGTTTGGCGTCGCCAGCTTCCTCGGGGCGAAGGCGCTGATGTGGACGATCGAATCGCGCCTGGCCGGTCGCCCGGGCCTCTACCATTGGCAGAAGCAGACGATCGGCGCCGAGGATTTCTGCCCGCCGGGCGACCCGCGGTTGGCCGAAGCAGGCGCCGGCAAGCGCATGCTGCTCTTCATTCACGGCACCGGCTCCTACACGATGGGGGCTTTCAGCGACCTGCTCGCCGACGAGAATACGTGGAACGACCTGCAGGCCAGGTTCCCCGGCGGCGTTTTTGGCTACGAGCACCGCAGTTTCTCGCAGAGCCCGGTGGAGAACGCGCTTGAACTGCTGCAGGCGCTGCCCGAAGGCGCTCGCCTGGCGCTGGTCACGCATTCGCGCGGCGGCCTGGTCGGCGATCTGCTCTGCCTCGGCCAGGTGGACGAGGCAGCCCTCGAGGCGTATCAGATGGCCAGCGCGTCGATGCTACTGGCGCCGGCCGACGACGCGATGGGTCTGCAGCGCGAGTTGGCCGAGGAGCGCGCACGCTTGCGGCGTATCGTGCAGTTGATCGGCGAGCGGCGGATCACCGTCGAGCGCTACGTGCGCGTCGCCTGTCCGGCACGCGGTACGCGCTTTCTGTCCGACAACCTCGAGGTCGCGCTGTCGGACTTTCTCAACTTGCTGCAATGGGGCGGCGGCGCGCTGCTCAGCGCTGTCGGTTCGGCGCTCGGCGGTCCGGCGGCGGGCCAGGCGGCCGGGCGTCTCGCTTCGAGTGCGCTGGCCGTGGTCAAGCGGCTGGTGCTGGAAATCGCCGGCCGGCGGATCGATCCGCGGATGATCCCGGGGATTGCCGCGATGCGCGTCGATTCGCCGCTGGCGGCTTTTCTTGCGCATCCGGCGACGCGCCGGCGCGACGGAATCGCGCTGGCGGTGATCGCCGGCGATACCGAGTTTTCCGGTTTCGGTCTCGGCCAGCTCGGCCGGCGAGTCGCCAACCTGTTCTGCGACTGGCGGCTGTTCGACCGGCACGACAACGACCTGGTCGTCGACACCGATTCGATGTACGCCGGGCTCGCGGCGCGCGCCGGTGCGCGCTATCTCTATCACCAGGGCGAAGCGGTCAGCCACTTCCGCTATTTCGCCAATTCGCTGACGCGTCTGGCGCTGCATGGCTGGCTGACCGGCGACCCGGCGAGCCAGCCGGAATTCCAGCCGCTCGACGACGCGCCGCGACAACCGTGGGGCGAACGCGAGACCGGGCGTACGCGTGCCGTCGCCAGCCAGGCGCGCCCGGCGATCGTCGTCTTGCCGGGAATCATGGGCTCGCACATCGCTGTGCGTGACGGCAAGGGCAAGCTCGACCGCATCTGGTTCAATCTCCTGCGCCTCGGCCTGGGCCAGCTCGAGCGCATTGCCGACGAGAACGACCCGGGGATTTGCCCGGAGGACATCTGGGAGCGCTTCTACGGCGACCTGGCCGACTTCCTCGCCGGCACGCACGAGGTCATTCGCCATCCTTACGACTGGCGCTTGCCGATCGAGCAGAGCCTCGAGCAACTCGATCAGGTCATTCGGCAAAGGCTGGAGAACCAGCCCGGGCAGCCACTGCGCCTGCTGGCGCACAGTATGGGCGGCCTCGTCGCGCGCGCCTGGATGAAGAAGTTCCCGCAAACCTGGTCGGACGTGCTGAAATCGGGCGGTCGTCTGCTGATGCTCGGCACGCCGAACCGTGGCGCGCACCTGATGGTGCACACGCTGCTCGGCAAGACGAGCGCGATGCGTGGTCTGGCGACGCTCGACGGCAAGCACGACCTGCAGGAAATTCTCGACATCGTCGCCGGCTTCCCGGGGGCTCTCTCGCTGTTGCCGCGCCCGTCGGCGAGCGGCGCTGCCGCGCCGGGCGAGCCTGACTACTACAGCGCGCAAACCTGGGAAGCGCTCAAGGGGCGCAACCGCGATCGCTGGTTCGGCGGGCAGATCGGCGCGCGACCGCAGCAAGCGATGCTCGACCGGGCAAGGTCGGTCTGGGACGCGCTGCTCGCCGACGACAAGGTCGCCGAACCGGTCGAGCGCATCGCTTACGTTTTCGGCCAGGGCGACCAGACGCCGTGCGGTCTGGCGCAGGCCGATGGCCGCCTGCAGCTTCTGTTTACCAGTGAAGGCGACGGCTCGGTGACCTGGCAATCAGGTCGCCTGGACAATCTGCCGGAAGGCGAGCGCTGCTGGTACATGCCGGTCGAACATTCGGACCTGACCGGCACAGCGGAGTACTTTCCGGCGATCCTCGATTTGCTCACCAGCGGCAGCACCAGCCGCCTCGACCGGCTGCCGCGGACGCGCGGAGCGGCGGTTCAGCCGGTCGTTCTGGAGGCGCCGCCGCCCGTCGTTCCCGGTGAGGAAGAACTGGCGCGCGCGATCTTCGGCAGCGGCCCGCGCCGGCGCGTGCGTGCGCGCAAAGCGACGCTGGCGGTCAATGTGGTCGCCGGCGACCTGCGTTTTATCGATCAGCCGCTGCTCTGCGGCCACTTCGTCGGCGACCCGCTTGCCGCCGCCGAAGCCGACCTCGACGAACGCCTGGAAGGCCGTCTGAGCGAACGCCAGCGCCTCGGCGTCTATGCCGGTCCGATCGGCACCTCGGCCATCGTGCTCAGCCCGCCCAGCGCCAGCCAGGCGGCGCGCGGCAGCCGGCCGGGCGCGGTCATCGTCGGGCTGGGCGATTTCAACGGCCAGCTCAGCGCGCGCCAGATCAGCGAAACCGTGCGCGCTGCGGTCCTCCGCCTGCTGCTTCTGCTGCGCGACTCGCGCGCGCTCGGCGTCGACGCGCCGGTGCGCCTGTACAGCCTGCTGCTCGGCTGCAATTCGGTGGCCCAGATCAGCATCGCCGACTCGGTGGCGGCAGTCACCTGCGGCGTCCTCGAAGCCAACCGGCAACTGGCGCAGGCGCAGGCGATGACGGCCGAGCCGGGTGCGCCGGTGTCGTCGCTGACGTTCATCGACCTCTATCGCGACGTCGCAACGAGTGCGGCGCACGCGGTCAGCGAGCTGCCGCAGGCGATCGAGAGCCAGTTGCGCGCGCTTGAAGCACGCCTCGAACCGGCGCGCAGCCTGAGCATCGGCCAGGGCGCGCGCGACCGCCTGTCGGCAGAACAGGGCTGGGGCTACTGGTCGCGGCTGATCATCACCGACGCCGATGCGCCGGAAGTCAATTGCCCGCCCGAGTGCTACGACGTCGAGCCGCGCTCGCCACTGCCGCCCGAGCTGCGTCGCCGCCTGCTGGCCGGCTGCCCGGGCCCGCACGCGGCCGGCCAGCAGCCGGCGGCGGACGAGGCGCCGCCCGCCCCGCCGTATCTTCCCGAGCGGCTCAAGTACGTCTTTCTCAGCCAACGCGCGCGCGCCGAGACGCTCGTCCAGCAGCGCCAGCCGGGATTGATCGAAGCGCTCGTCCGCCAGCAGCGCCTGAACAACCGGAACAACCCGCGCCTGGCACGCACGCTCTTCCAGTTGATGCTGCCGATCGACTACAAGGCGGCGGCGCGCGCCGGCAGCCGGCTGCTGCTGGTGCTCGACAGCTATACCGCCAGCCTGCCCTGGGAACTGCTGCAGGCCGACGATCAGCCGCTCGCCGTGCGCGCACCGATGATCCGGCAGTTGATCACGGCGCGTTTTCGCGGCGCCGTGCCGACCGCCAATACGCGCTCGGCGTGCGTCATCGTCGCGCCCAGCACGCTCGGCTTCAAGAACCGCTTCCCGGGTGTGCTCGACGAACTCGAACGTCTGCCCGGCGCGATCGCCGAGGGCAACGCCGTGCGCGCGATTCTCAGCCAGGCTGGCTGGCAGGTCGCTTTCTGCGGCGAAGGCAAGGACGCCGGCGAAGTGCTCGCGCACCTGTACGACCAGCCCTACCGGCTGCTCACCGTCTGTGCGCACGGCATCTTCGAGTTGCCGGGACGCGACGGTCGGCGCTACACCGGCGTCGTCCTTTCCGACGGCAGCCTGATCACGGCGGTCGAGATCGGCCTGATGGAAGTCGTTCCGGAAGTCGTCTTCCTGAGCTGCTGCCACGTCGGCAGCATGAGTCACGAGAGCCAGCCAAATCGTCTCGCCTACAGTCTGGCACGCGAACTGATCGACATCGGCGTGCGCTGCGTCATCGCTGCCGGCTGGGCGGTCGACGACCAGGCGGCGAAAACCTTTGCCACGACCTTCTTCGCCGAACTTACCGCCGGCCGTGCTTACGGCGAGGCGGTCTTCGCTGCGCGCCGCGAGACTTACGAGAAGCACGCCGCCAGCAACACCTGGGGCGCCTACCAGGCTTACGGCGACCCCGGCTACCGGCTTGGCCCGGACAGCTCTGGGCGCCAGCGCCAGGACCGCCCGCTGGTGGCCGTCGAGGAACTTATCGCCTGCATCGACGGCCGTCGTCTCGGCCGCCCGGCGCAGGCCGGACGGCGCTCGCCACCGACCTTCGCCGACGAGCAGCGCTGGCTGCAGCAGCAGTTCGCGCGCTGCCCGCCGGAGTGGAGCACGCGGCCCGAGGTACAGCAGAGTGTCGCCGCGCTCTACGCCGACCTCGGCGAAGGCGGTTTCGCGGCGGCTCACGCCGCCTACCTGGCAGCGCTGCAGAACGAAGACGAGGCCGGTCGCGTCGCCTGTCGGGCGGTCGAACAACTGGCCAATCTGGAAGCGCGACAAGGCGAGAAGCTGGCCGACAGCGGTCGCCTGGCGGAAGGAAAGCTACTGATCGACATGGCCATCGCACGCCTCGAGGCGCTCAATCGTGCCGTCGACCAGTCGCCGGCCGCGCGCA
>NZ_JAPUVR010000015.1 GCF_029255125.1 Accumulibacter sp.
AACCAGCCGGCGACATCGCCGTCGATCGAGATTCCGTTGTCGTCGTAGATCGCGATCAGGCGGCCCAGGCCGAGTGTGCCGGCGAGCGAACACGCTTCGTGCGAAATACCTTCCATCAGGCAGCCGTCGCCGACCAGGACATACGTCGAGTGGTCGACGATGTCATGGCCCGGTCGATTGAACTCGGCGGCCAGCGCCTGTTCGGCGATCGCCATGCCGACGGCGTTGGCCAGACCCTGGCCGAGCGGCCCGGTCGTCGTTTCGACGCCCGGCGTGTGGCCGACCTCGGGGTGCCCGGGGGTGCGCGAAGCGAACTGTCGGAAGCGCTTCAGGTCGTCGATCGAGAGCGCGTAACCGCTCAGGTGGATCAGTGCGTAGAGCAGCATCGAGCCGTGACCGTTCGACAGAACGAACCGGTCGCGGTCGGGCCACTGCGGGTTTCCGGGGTTGTGGCGCAGATGTCTGCGCCAGAGAACCTCACCGATTTCGGCCATCCCCATGGGCATGCCCGGATGTCCGGAGTCGGCTTGTTGCACCGCATCCATGGCGAGGACGCGCAGGGCACTGGTCAGGGGGCTGTAGGCGGGAGTAGGCACGATGGTCGGCGGCTTGGAGCGTGTCGGGAAGGCGTTACGGGGCTGGATTATCCGCCAAAAGTGCCGGGTTTGCCAAACTCCGTTGCAGGCGGGCCGCGTGCGCGCCGGCACCGCGTGCTGCAGAGCAACACGAGAGCCGAGGGCGATTCATCGAGCAAGCGTAGTAATAAAGCATTTACTAACAGTAATACCCAGAAAGTTTAACTTCTAATAATCTATTGTGCCGCATACACTTGTCCGAATCAAGGCGGCAGTCGCCCCCGCCGGAGCCCCGGCTGCGGCCGGGCAGGCACCTCCTTCCTCCTTTCATCGCTCTGGAAATACGCATGGACCAATCGAATCGCTACGCCGACCTCAGCCTCGACGAGGAAGCGCTGATCAAAGGCGGCAAACACATTCTCGTCGCCTACAAGATGAAGCCCAAGGCGGGCTACGATTACCTGCAGGCGGCGGCGCACTTTGCCGCCGAGTCGTCGACCGGCACCAATGTCGAGGTGTGCACGACCGACGACTTCACGCGCGGCGTCGATGCACTGGTCTACGCGATCGACGAAGCGAACGACGACATGCGCATCGCCTATCCGCTCGACCTCTTCGACCGCAACATCACCGACGGCCGGATGATGATCGTCTCCTTCCTGACGCTGTGCATTGGCAACAACCAGGGGATGGGCGACATCGAGCATGCCAAGATGTACGACTTCTACATGCCCGAGCGCGCGATCCAGCTTTTCGACGGCCCGGCCAAGGACATTACCGACCTCTGGCGCATCCTCGGTCGGCCGCTGCGCGACGGCGGCTACATTGCCGGGACGATCATCAAGCCGAAGCTCGGTCTGCGCCCCGAACCCTTCGCGCTGGCAGCGTATCAGTTCTGGCTCGGCGGCGACTTCATCAAGAACGACGAACCGCAGGGCAACCAGGTCTTCGCGCCGATGAAGAAAGTCATCCCGCTGGTTTATGACGCGATGAAGCGCGCGCAGGACGAAACCGGTCAGGCGAAGATCTTCTCGGCCAACATCACGGCCGACGATCACTACGAAATGTGCGCGCGCGCCGACTACATTCTGGAGACTTTCGGCCCGGACGCCGACAAGGTCGCCTTTCTCGTCGATGGCTACGTCGGCGGGCCGGGCATGGTGAGCACCGCACGCCGACAGTATCCCGACCAGTACCTGCACTACCACCGCGCCGGGCACGGTGCGGTCACCTCGCCGAGTTCGAAGCGCGGCTACGATGCCTACGTCCTGGCCAAGATGGCCCGCCTGCAGGGTGCCTCGGGAATTCACGTCGGAACGATGGGCTACGGCAAGATGGAAGGCAGCCCGGACGATCGGGCGATCGCCTATGTCATCGAGCGCGACGAGTACCAGGGGCCGGCGTATCGGCAGGAATGGTACGGCATGAAACCGACGACGCCGATCATCTCGGGCGGCATGAACGCCTTGCGCCTGCCCGGCTTCTTCGCCAATCTCGGTCACGGCAACGTGATCAACACCGCTGGCGGCGGATCGTATGGCCACATCGACAGCCCCGCGGCGGGAGCGATCTCGCTGCGCCAGGCCTACGAATGCTGGAAAGCCGGCGCCGATCCGATCGAATGGGCACGCGAGCACCGCGAGTTCGCGCGCGCCTTCGCATCGTTCCCGGCCGACGCCGACCGACTGCATCCCGGCTGGCGAGAAAAGCTCGCGGCGCATCGCTGACCGCCGCGCGCGACTCTGCAGGCAGACTCCCGATGACACAAACGGCGCAGGCGATGATCGACGGCGAGCAGTTCAGGGTGCGCAGCGAACCCTTCTATCAGCCGCAGGGCAAGGAAATCGAGCTTTTTGCCGCGGCCTACGCGGCGCGTCTGCCGGTCATGGTCAAGGGACCGACCGGCTGCGGCAAGTCGCGCTTCATCGAGTACATGGCGTGGAAGCTCGACCGCCCGCTGGTCACCGTCGCCTGCAATGAAGACATGACCGCAGCCGACCTCGTCGGGCGCTACCTGCTCTCCGCCGACGGCACGCACTGGCTCGACGGCCCACTGACCACCGCCGCGCGCATCGGAGCCATCTGCTACCTGGACGAAATCGTCGAAGCGCGCCAGGATACGACGGTCGTCATTCACCCGCTGACCGACCACCGGCGCTGCCTGCCGCTCGACAAGAAGGGCGAACTTCTCCGCGCGCACGCCGACTTCCAGCTCGTCATCTCGTACAACCCGGGCTACCAGAGCCTGATGAAGGATCTCAAGCAATCGACCAAGCAGCGCTTCACGGCGCTCGACTTCGACTATCCGCCAGCCGCGCTGGAAGGCGCGATCCTCGTCCGCGAAGCGGGTATCGCGCCCGCGCTCGCCGAGCCACTGGTGCAGCTTGCAGCCAGCGCCCGCCGCCTGCGCGGGCACGGCCTCGACGAAGGCGTGTCGACCCGGCTGCTGGTCTACGCGGCGCGCCTGATCGGTGCCGGCGTCGATCCCGGTGACGCGTGTCGGATGGCGCTGGTGCGGCCGATCACCGACGACGCTGACGTGCGCGCCGCGCTCGAGCAGGCGATCGACGCGGTTTTCGCCTGAGCCTGGCGGATGGTCGCCGAGGCCAGCCACGACGACGCCTGGGAGCAAAGTCTGGCGAGCGGCCGCGCGCAACTGGCGTGCCGCTTCCCACAGGTCGACGAGGTCTTCGCGGATTGCCTGCGCGCCGCCTCGAGCACGCTTTCGCCGGCTGGCGTCAGCGATTATCTCGACTGCGGGCGTTTTCTCGGTCGCATGGGGCGCGGCGTCGAACCCGTATTGATCTTCCTTGCCGAATGGCCGCAGATCGCGCGCCTGGTCGGCGAAGGCGCGCTGCCGGGGGTGCGTCAGGCGCTGCACAGCCTGGCCAGGTCGCCGAACGGCAAGGCGATCGCGCCTTTCCTGCAGTCGCTCGCCGGCGTCGCCCGCCGTCTGGCGGCAGCCGAGCCGATGCAGCACTACCTCGACCTGACGCTCGAGCTGATGCAGCGCACGTCCGGCTCGATACACGGCATCCACCAGACCTACGCCAGCCCCGGCTTGGCCGCGTTTCTCGCCCAGGCGCCTGTTCTGCTCGCCAGCCTGACGATCGCCGGTCTGCGCAACTGGGTGGACTATGGCGTGCGCACCCATGCGGATCACCCGCAACGGCAGTCCGCCTATTTCAGCCTGCAGTCCGCCGACAGCCGCGCCGTCTTCCAGCGCGAACGGCACGGCACGCTGCTGGTCGATCACGAACGTCTGCTCGGCCTCGGGCTACGCGCGCTGTGGGACGACCCGGCGCCTCTCGTGCCCTATCCGACCGGTCTGCCTGCCACCTTGCGGGGTGCCAACGAGCGACCCGCGCCGGCCACTGTCGATTGCCCCTACTACGACGCCGACGGTATCCGCCTGCCGGATGTGCTCGACGACGCGCACGGTGTACGCGGCATCGACCGCTACCAGGCAGCGCTCGCGCACATCGCGGGTCATCGTCGCTGGAGCCAGCCGCTCATCGCCGACAACTTCAG
>NZ_JAPUVR010000016.1 GCF_029255125.1 Accumulibacter sp.
ATCCGCCTGCCGGATGTGCTCGACGACGCGCACGGTGTACGCGGCATCGACCGCTACCAGGCAGCGCTCGCGCACATCGCGGGTCATCGTCGCTGGAGCCAGCCGCTCATCGCCGACAACTTCAGCCCGCAACAGCGGCTGGCGATCGAGACCTTTGAAGACAGCCGCATCGAAGCGCTGATCGTCCGCCGCTACCCGGGCCTGCGAAGAATCTTTCTTGCCCTCCACCCGCAACCGCTCGCGGACGCCTGCGACCCGACGCGCGTTTGCTGCCTGCGCCACCGTGTGGCGATGCTCTCGCGCGCCATCCTCGACCCGCAGCATGGCTATCGCGACGCCGACCTGCACGACTTCGCCGGACGCTTCGCGCTGACCATGGCCGGCGGCGAGGCGAGCAGCCAAGCGATGGCAGCGCTCGCGCTGGCTTACCTCGCGCGCACGCGCCGCGCCGACGATCAGTTGCCGACCGTCCATTTCACCGATACGCGGGTCGACTACCGCGACGACAACCGCCACCTCTGGCGTTACCACGAACTGAGCGACGACGAGGAATTCTTCGCGACGCCGCGTGCGCGGCAAGTGGCGAACGAAATCATGCACCTGCCGCCGCGTCACTACCCCGAGTGGGATTACCGCAGCCAGAGCTACCGGCTCGACTGGGTGAGCCTCTACGAAAGCCTGCATGCGCCCGGCGATGCGACGCTGATCGATCGCCTGCTCGCCAAGCACGCGCGGCTCGCCCGCCGCCTGCAGCGCCTTCTCGACCTCCTCCGGCCGCCGGACAGGGTGCGTGTCCGCTATCAGGAAGACGGCGCCGACCTCGATCACGACCTCGCGCTGCGCTCGCTGGCCGACTTGCGCAGCGGCGCCGTACCCGATCCGCGGATCAACTTCAGCCATCGCACGAGCGGCCGCAACCTCGCCGTGCTCCTTTTGCTCGACCTTTCGCGCTCGCTCGGCGATCCGCTTCCGGAGAGTTCGCAAACGATCCTGGAACTCGGTCAGGAAGCCGTCGCGCTGCTCGCCTGGGCGATCGAGCAACTGGGCGACGCGTTCGCCATTGCCGGCTTCCACTCCGACACCCGGCACGAGGTGCGCTACCTGCACCTCAAGGGCTTCAGCGAGCCCTGGGGCGAAACCGTCAAACGGCGCCTGGCGGCGATCCGGCCGGGCGACTCGACGCGTATGGGCGCTGCATTGCGGCACGCCGCGCACTATCTGCAGGCGCGACCAGCGGGCAAGAAGCTGCTCCTCGTCCTGACCGACGGCCAGCCGGCAGACGTCGACGAACCGGACGAGCGCCGCCTGATCGAAGACGCCCGCAAGGCCGTCGGCGAACTCGACGGGCAGGGCATCTTCACCTTCTGCATCAGCCTCGACCGGCAAGCCGACGACTACGTCGGCGACATCTTTGGCCGACGCTATTCGGTGATCGACCATATCGAACGTCTCCCCCAACGCCTGCCCGAGTTGTTCATGGCGCTGACCCGCTAGGGAAGGGCGCCTGCACGGCGCAGCCGCAACGCGTTACGGCATGCTCGCTGAACCGGTGGCCGATCCGGCCCGGATCAGTCGTACGTCATCACGGAGAAGAGGAAAGCCATGACTGAAAGCCGTCGGATCGACCGCCTGCATAAGATTCAGGAACTCCTGGGCCGGCGGCGCATCGTCTATCGCAGCGAACTGCTGGAAAAGTTCGGCATCTCGCGTGCGACGCTCAACCGCGATCTTGCCGAGTTGCGCAATCGCTATCAGGTGCCGATCGATTTCAACCAGGAGTACGGTGGCTACCGGGTGCGATCAAAAGAGCGACTGGCGCACGGCAGATTAGTTGACAGCACTCGTACCCGGATGGATAATCCGCGGACCCTTTGGTAGTCGGGACGCATCTCCTGCCGACCGCACATCGGGAGGCCGCGGAGCGGCTCTGGGACAGGCCAAGCCGGCCGTCTCGTTTGTCTGCGGGAGTAGCTCAGTTGGTAGAGCGATACCTTGCCAAGGTATAGGTCGAGAGTTCGAGACTCTTCTCCCGCTCCAGAATGCAAAGGGATAGTGCGCACGCACTTTCCCTTTTTTTGTTTTCGGGGCGGGTATAATGAGCCGTAGCGCCCGGATGGTGAAACAGGTAGACACAAGAGACTTAAAATCTCTCGGCCTTACGGTCGTGCCGGTTCGACCCCGGCTCCGGGTACCCGTCGTCAACCGCAGGCCCTTCCCCCGCGCCTCCAGATGATCATCTTTGACCTTGCGTGCCAGCACGACCATCGCTTTGAAGGTTGGTTCCAGTCAATTGAGGACTTTCGCTGCCAGCTCGAGCGTGGTCTGGTCAACTGCCCGCAGTGCGCTTCGTTGGAGGTGCGCCGGATTCCATCAGCGCTCCACGTAGCCCGGCAAAAGCCGTCTGAGCGGTCGGAGACTTCGCATGTGCTGGGGCCGAAGGTGCAGGGTGGCGTGATTGATGCCTACAAACAACTGACTAACCTGTTGCTGGCCAACTGCGAGGATGTCGGGCCGGATTTCGTTGCCGAAGCGCGCCGGATCCATTATCTGGAGGCACCGAGACGTTCGATTTGCGGACACGCCAGCCAGGACGAGTATGAAATGCTGCGTGACGAAGGCATTGACGTAATGCGCTTGCCGTTGCTCAAGGCGGAGAATCTGCACTGAACTGAGCGCCACTCGTCAGGGCCTCGCGCGCGGCCGTTCGTCGTCAGCCGGCGGTCAGGTGAAGAGAACCCCCGGCAGGACGGATCTCGGAAGGGCAGGGAAGGGCAAGCGCGGGCGCCCAAAGACGCGCAAAGACCGCAAAAGGGTCGTGTCAGAAGAGAGCAACGTAGCCTGGCTAATCGATCACGGCTATCGCTATCTGGCCGTGCATCGCGGTGGGAGGCGCCGGTTCGATGAGACACACGCGTGGGAAACATCGAGACCGCCGGCGAGAAGGGGCGTATCCGCAGGATGAACTGAGCTCGGATGGCCAGGCGATTCGCCTGTATGGCCACTCACCGAGTCGGCGACTCAAGGAAGATGCGATGCTCAAATCAGGTCGAGCTGGTTACCGAGGAAACCGGTAAGACGTGGTGCCAATCACTTGGCAGATGGCGCGGTCAATGGCGGTGAGAAACCGCGGCGATCTGGTGGAGAAAATGGCGTAGGTCGGCATGGCCGTCCCTCCGCCGCGTGAAGGCGTTGCTGCGCCGGGCTGGCGCCCGCCCTTGACCCCGCTCCGCTTTAGCAATTTTGGTGCCCGAATTTTCAGCTGCGCCTGATTCTGGGGCGGTTTTCGGCCGCTATTGACGGGCGTTAGTGAAAGGTGCCGGTTCCCGGCACCAGGGCCACGTATCCCGCCGTCGGTTTCATATCGTTGCACGCAAGGCATGTTCGCGCTGATGCGCCTGCTGGGCTCCTGGCGATGCCTTTGGCGCGGCTACCAGCGCAACAAGAGGTAGGCGCGACAGGTTCAGGCGGCTACGGCCCCCGCAACCGCCTTGGACTACGTTTGCTTTCCGTTTTCTGCGGCGTCCCCGCAAACGCTGACCTGGCCTTCTTCGTCGCCGGCCGTGTTAAGGCGCCTGTCTCGCGGGTTCACCGTGCAGCCGGGCTTTCGGCGACGACTACGCGATTGCGCCCGCCTCTCTTGGCCTTGTAGAGCGCGGCGTCGGCCGCCTGGATCAGGTTTCTGCTGTCCTGGCGATTGTGCTGCAGGTTGGCAACGCCAATGCTTAGCGTCACGCGTACCGACAGCCCCTCCCAACGGAAGTCGTACTGTTGGGCAAGTGCGCGAATCCGCTCGGCAATCTGCACTGCTGCGCGCGGGGCTGCATTGGGCAGCACTGCGGCAAATTCTTCGCCGCCATAGCGGAAAACTAGATCCTCGGTGCGCGAGGTGCGCTTGAGGAGGTCGGCAAGTTGCTGCAGAATGGCGTCTCCGGCGGCATGGCCATAGCTGTCGTTGATCCGCTTGAAGTGGTCGATATCAAGGAGCAAGCAGGCCATTGGCAAGCCATTGGCTGCGGCAAAGGTGCATTCGGCGGCAAGGAAGTCCAGACCGTGCCGGCGGTTGGCAAGTTGGGTCAGAGTGTCGGTCAGTGCGTCCTGCAGCAAGCGTTTGTGGGCTACGGCAAACTCGCCGGCAGAGCGCACGATTCCCCGTCGTTCGCGCTGCATCTCCTCGCGCAGCAACAGCATGCGCGCTGCGGTGTTGAGTCGCACGCGCAACGTCTGGACGGTGAAGGGCTTGACCAGAACGTCGTCGGCACCGGCGTCGATCGCTTCGAGGATGTGGGTTTCACCGCCCGCGGAAACCAGCAGTAGAGCGTAAGCCTCCTTGCCAGCCGGTGTCTGGCGCAGGATACGACAGAATGCCGCTGGTTTGAGATCAGGCATCTCGATGTCGATGATAATTATCTGAGCCGGTTGCCGAAGTGCTTGCTTCAGTCCGTCTGCGCTGCTTTCGACCAGGACCGGTTGGTGGCCAAGAGCCTCGATGTGCCGCATCAGGGCTTCCAGTTCGGGCAGCGGAACGCCGATCAACTGGACAGCCAGGCGTGGCGCCGGAGCGCTCTCCGGTGCTTCCGACGCCGTCGGTGCGCTAATCCGGCGGCTGGGCGGATTCGCCGCGAGCACCTCGGCAAAAGGCGGGATCTCTTGCGTGCGCACCTGTAACACGGCACCCCACTCGCGCCAGCGCGCGACCATCCTATCCACAATCGAGTTCAGCGCATCACCACTAATTCCCAGGCGCGCTGCCCGGGTCAACAAGCCGGGCAGCAGGCCCCAGCGCGCTTCTTCGTCAGCCGTGCAGACGGTGGCCAGCGCACCGGCAAAATGCAGCGAGTGGGTCAAGGTCTGCAGGCGCGAGCCATCGGGGAAACCGCCAAGGTCAGGTTGCTCATGATGGTATGCAGCCTGGATCAGCATTTCCGGCAGACCCCACTCGGCCAGCATCGTTGCTCCCAATTGGCTGTGATTCATGGCAAAGGCGTCGCGCTCGAGCTGGCGCAGGTCAGCCTGCGTGCGTCGTGCTTCGCGCAGAATCTCGGCGTAGTCGGCTGGGAACAACGAAGCCATCGCCAGTTCGCCGACGCGCGCGAGCAAACCGATGGTGAAGATCTCCTCGCTCGACACCTGCGCGACGTGCGCGAGTTCCTGGCAGGCGATGCCGGTGGCCAAGGAATGGCCCCAGAACGTTGGGTAGTCGAAAGCGGCGCACTGTCCGCTGCTATGGCTATGCATGACCGATAGGCCGACGACCAGATCACGCACGTGGAATGCGCCGAGTGCGACGATCGCGCGTTGCAACGAGACGATCGGACGCGCCCGCCCGAACGCCGCGGCATTGGCGAACTTCAGCAGCCGTCCGGCAATGGCCGGGTCGGACTGCACCAGGCGGACGAGTTCGCCAACGCGATAGTCATCGCGTTGCAGCAGCTTGATGATCGAAAACGCGACGCCCTTGGGCGACGGGAGCTTGCCCGTCGCCTTCAACGACTTGTATCGATCCGGATCGACAAAACTGATCAAGTGTGGTTCTCGTTGGACACCTTTTTATCAGATTATGCGACAAACTTGGCCGACAGGGATAACGCTGTAAAATCAGCTTCGGCAGGTCGGCGCTGGAGCGACATCGTCGCCCAGCGCACCGCCGCAACTGGAGCCTTGTCCGGCCGTACAGCCGTAGCAGTGATCGGCGATGTGAATCGGTCGACCGTCCAGCAGACGGGCGGCAAGCTCGCGGATATGTTGGCGATTTCCGCGGCGACCCGGGATCGGCAGACCAAGCTGCTGATTGAAGTCGCAGTCATACACGTAGCCCTGCCAGTCGACCGAAATGAGACGGCGGCACATCACGTGTTCGAGGTTCTCCGCACGGTGTGCTCGGCGCAGCAATTGCATGTAGGCGTTGAATTGGCCGCGCGAGACGAGCAGCGAACCGAACCGCTGGATCGGCATATTGGCCAAGGTAAACAGTTGATTGAAAACGATTCCGTGTTCCTCCGCCAAACGCGCTTTGTAACTCTCAGCCAATGCGGCTTGCGGCGGCGGCAGCGTTGGCCCCTGTGGGTTGAAGACGAGATTGAGCACCAGGCCACTGCCGGCAACTCCGTAGCCCAACGCATTGAGGCGACGCAGCGCGCGCATGCTGGCGGCAAAGACGCCTTTGCCGCGTTGCCGGTCGACGTTTTCCTCGAGGTAGCAGGGTAGGGAGGCGACGATTTCGACATGCTGGGCGGCCAGGAACTCGGCCAGATCCTCCTGCCCGTCTTCCTCCAGTATGGTCAGGTTGCAGCGGTCGATCACCCGCAACCCGCGTTCGCATCCGGCCTTGACCAGGTCGCGGAAACCCGGGTTCAACTCGGGCGCGCCACCGGTGAGGTCGAGCACCTGCACTTGCGGGCTGGCTGCAACGAAGGTGAGGACGGCAGCGATCGTCTCGGCGCTCATCTGCTCCTGGCGCTGCGGGCCGGCATTGACGTGACAGTGTTGGCAACTCTGGTTGCAGCGGTAGCCGAGGTTGATCTGCACGATCTCGAGCGAGCGTCGGGTCAGGGCAGGGAAGTCGGTCGCGCTGAGAAGGTGTAGCGTTGCTTGCATGGTTTCATTCCTCCGGTTTCTCGATACCGCTTGGTCGAAGAATCGCAGCTTTCCTTACGCGCGTCGGATCGGTATGGTGACAGGCGTGGCGAAGCTGCACGATACGACATTCCGGCGCGCTTTGTCAGGAGACGACGAGGAGGTATTATCCCGTCCAATGCTGGTTAGCCCCAGTGACAAGCTTCCCGCCAGCGTCGTGCATGCGCCGCCGTGCGATCCGCGGTCGGTCGTCAGGCCGGCTCACGACCCATCCACTGTCGCCAACGGAATCCGATCCACTTCAGCCCCATCACTGTATGACTCCTGCCGTCCTGCCTGTATTGTCGCTGCTTGAAACGCGCGTTCTTGGTGTCTTGTGCGAGAAGCAGCACACGGTACCTGACACGTATCCGCTCAGCCTCAGCGCCTTGCTTGCCGGCTGCAATCAGAAAACGAGCCGGCAGCCGATCATCGAAACCAGCGAAAGCGAAATTGCCAGCGCGATCGATTCCTTGAAAGGCCTGGCGCTGGTCATCGAATCGACGGGCAGTCGCGTCGCTCGCTACGCACACAACATGGAGCGGGTGCTCCGCCTGCCGTCGCCATCGGTTGCACTGCTCGCCGTGTTGATGTTGCGCGGACCGCAGACTGCTGGCGAGTTGCGCATCAACTGCGACCGACTACATCGGTTTGCCGACCTTTCAACGGTTCAGGGTTTTCTTGAGGAAATGGCGGCGCGTTCTACCGGCGCCTTGGTCGCCGAGCTTCCGCGGCAACCAGGAGCACGTGAAAACCGCTGGACTCACTTGCTGGGCGGTGCGCAGACTGCTGATGTGGCGCCCACCGAGGCACCTGTTGGCTTGCCTGGCGATTACGTAACGCTTGGCGAAGTTCGCGCCCTAAAGGCGAATCTTGCTCGCCTCGAAGCGGATGTCGCTGTCTTGCGTGAAAGCGTCAAGCGCCTCAAGGACGAACTGGGAATTGCCGATCCGGATGGCGCGTGAGCCCGGCAACGAATTGCCGTTGGGCGAAGTCAGCACGCGCGGTGCAGATCTGACCGATTCTGACCAATTGGCTGCTCAACACTGCTCAATACGTTATTTCGCATAATGCGCATTATGTAAAGTACGGAGACGCGAAAACCACCGATGAGAACCCTGTTACTGCTCCTTAAGACCGCTGGCCGAAGACCGCGGACAGACCGGCGCGCGGTCGACCGTCGTGCGACGGCAGCATCCTTGGCCCTTCTTCCTCTCTACCACGCGAGCGCCGTCCGCGCAGTGCGCGGCGCCGAGTTGGTCGCCCGTTGTTGAAGGTCGAGGCGCAACAACGAAAAAGCGGCGCACCGGCCCCATCGTTTGGCGACAGGACCGGCGCGCCGCTTGCCTTGTCGGCGCCTCGCAGCCTCTACACGCTGACCGTTTCCGCGACTTCGCTGAACTCCTTGATCTGGTCGAAGTTCATGTAGCGATAAACATCGGACGCCTTGGCATTCACCGCCTGCACCTGTTCAAGATATTCGGTCGGCGTTGGTATCCGGCCGAGCAAGGCGCAGACGGCGGCGAGTTCGGCTGACCCCAGGTAGACGCGCGTGTCGATTCCGAGGCGATTCGGGAAGTTGCGCGTCGAGGTCGACATCGCCGTACTTCCCTTGCGGATTTGCGCCTGGTTCCCCATGCACAGCGAGCAGCCAGGCATTTCCATGCGCGCACCGGACTTGCCGAGCACGGCGTAGTAGCCTTCCTCGTTGAGGATCATTGCGTCCATCTTGGTCGGCGGTGCAATCCACAGACGGGTCGGGATGTCCGTCTTCCCTTCGAGAACCTTGCCGGCCGCACGGAAATGGCCGATGTTGGTCATGCACGAACCAATGAAGACTTCGTCGATCTTATCGCCGGCGACGGTCGATAGCAGTTTCACGTCGTCGGGGTCGTTGGGGCACGCGACGAGGGGCTCGCCGACGTCCGCCAGGTCAATCTCGATCACTGCGGCATAATCAGCGTCGGCGTCGGCCTGCAACAGATCTGGCTGCGCAATCCACGCTTCCATCGCTTTGATTCGCCGCCCGAGCGTGCGTGCATCCTGATAGCCGTTGGCGATCATCCACTTCATCAGCGTAATGTTTGAACGCATGTACTCGATGATCGGCTCCTTGTTGAGCGCGACGGTACAGGCGGCTGCCGAACGTTCGGCGGCGGCGTCGGAGAGTTCGAAAGCCTGTTCGACCTTGAGGTCCGGCAGGCCTTCAATCTCCAGGATTCGACCCGAGAAGATGTTCTTCTTGCCCTTCTTTTCGACCGTCAGCAGGCCGGCCTGGATGGCGTAATAGGGAATTGCGTTGACCAGATCGCGCAGCGTGACGCCACGCTTGCCCGCTTCAGCCAGCGAGCCCTTGAAGCGGACGAGAACCGACTCCGGCATGTCCAGCGGCATGACGCCGGTCGCAGCGGCAAAAGCGACCAGGCCAGAACCTGCGGGGAAGGAAATGCCGATCGGGAAACGTGTATGCGAATCGCCGCCGGTACCGACGGTGTCCGGCAGCAGCAAGCGGTTGAGCCAGGAATGGATGACACCGTCCCCTGGCCGCAGAGCGACGCCTCCGCGCGTGCTGATGAAGCCTGGAAGCTCGCGGTGCATGCGCACGTCGACGAGTTTCGGATAAGCCGCCGTGTGGCAGAACGACTGCATCACCATGTCGGCCGAGAAACCAAGGCAGGCGAGATCCTTCAGCTCGTCGCGCGTCATCGGACCGGTCGTGTCCTGCGAGCCCACCGTCGTCATGCGTGGCTCGCAATATGTTCCAGGCAGAACGCCCTTCCCTTCCGGCAAGCCGCAGGCGCGTCCGACCATTTTCTGCGCCAGCGAGTAGCCCTTGCCCGGATCAGCCGGGTTCTGCGGCAGCTTGAACAGCGTCGACGGCGACAAGCCGAGCGCTTCGCGCGCCTTCGTCGTCAGGCCGCGCCCGATGATCAGCGGAATGCGCCCGCCCGCACGCACTTCGTCGAGAATGACCGGCGTCTTGAGTTGCGCTTCGGCAATCACGTTGCCGTTCTTCAGCGCGGTCACCCGGGCGGTGGCCGCGTCGATCAGCAATTCGATCTCGTCGCCCATGTCCATCTGGCCGACATCGATTTCAACCGGCAAGGCGCCAGCATCTTCCATCGTGTTGAAGAAGATCGGTGCAATCTTTGAACCGAGGCAGACGCCGCCAAAACGCTTGTTCGGAACAAACGGAATGTCCTCGCCGGTGAACCAGAGCACCGAATTGGTCGCCGACTTGCGCGACGAACCGGTTCCGACGACATCGCCGACGTAGGCGATGAGATTGCCCTTCCCGCCCAACGCTTCGAGTTGCTTGATCGGGCCGCGTTCGCCTGGTTTGTCGGCCTCGATTCCCGGCCGCGGGTTCTTCAGCATGGCCAGCGCGTGCAGCGGGATATCCGGCCGCGACCAGGCATCAGGGGCGGGCGACAGGTCGTCGGTATTGGTTTCGCCAGTGACCTTGAAGACGGTCAACTTCTGCCGCGCGGGAACCTCCGGACGCGAGGTAAACCACTCCCCATCGGCCCAGCTTTGCAGCACCGCCTTGGCGTTATCGTTACCTTGGTCGGCGAGCTCCTTGACATCGTGAAAGTAGTCGAAGACGAGCAGCGTCTTCTTCAGACCTTCGGCCGCGACTGCGCCATTCGCGCCGACCAGCAGATCGATCAAGGGTTTGACGTTGTAGCCGCCGAGCATCGTGCCGAGTAGTTCGGTCGCCTTCGCCTGCGAGATCAGGGCACAGGTTTCTTCTCCTTTGGCGACGCGTGCGAGGAATTCCGCCTTGACCTTGGCCGCATCGTCAACCCCGGCCGGAACGCGATAGGTGATGAGATCAACCAGGTTCTTCTCTTCACCCGGCGGCGGGCTTCTGAGCAGTCCGATAAGCTCCTCGGTCTGCTTGGCAGTCAGCGGCAGAGGCGGGATGCCAAGCGCAGCACGCTCGGCAACATGGGCACGATAGGATTCGAGCACGGCGACGTCCTTTCTTAAAGATGGTAAGGCGGGGAAACACGGCAATTGTACTGCAAGACCCCGCTGGCAGCCGCAGCCCGCGGTGACTGTCGACCACTGGGCAAATGTCTTATGTGTTCTATAAGACAAGCGCTTCGCCCATTCCGTTCTACCGGATCAGCATACGCACCAGGTTGAGCGGGCCGCGACCACGCCGCGGGAAGCGCGGTGCTAGCCAGGCGCCAATCCGGTGCTGGAATCAGCCACTCGCTTGCTCTCCGGCAATACCGTGGCCGACCAGGGCCTGGCTCACCTGGTGAACCCTTTGCAGGCTGCGAATGGCGCGAAACAGTTCGCCGGCCGCGGGGAAATTTCGCTGCAAGGCGCGCAGCCAGAGCTTCAGCCGACCTGGCGCGCGCGCGGGCGATACCTTGCCGAGCGTCTGCTGCCAGTAGATGGCGAGAAGCGGCTGCAAGCGCTGCCAATCCGCCGACCAGTCCACCATCGCTGCCGCGCGTAGATCAATGCCCGGCGTGCGCCGCCTATCGCCAACGTTCGCCAGCGCACGCAGGCGCTCGGCAAGAAACGGATCGGCTACCGCGCCGCGCCCGAGCATGACGTCGGAAACACCGCTCAGCGAACGGCAGCGGGCGTAGTCGTGTACGCTCCATACTTCACCGTTGGCGACGACTGGGATTTGGACGGCGTCGGCGATGTGCGCGACCCATTCCCAGTGTGCCGGCGGCCGATAGCCTTCGAGCCTGGTACGCGCGTGCACGACGAGAGAAACGATGCCGCCGGCGGCAAGCGCCCGTGCGCAATCGAGGGTGCGCTCGGTATCCTTGATTCCCAGCCGCATCTTGGCGGTCAAGGGAATGCTCTCCGGCACCACCCGGCGGACAGTGGCCGCGATGCAGTGGAGCCGTTCGGGGTCGGCGAGGAGCATTGCGCCACCGCCGTGGCGATTGACTCGGGGTGCCGGACAGCCGAAGTTGAGATCGATTCCGGCCGGCTGCAGGGCGACGAGCTGCGCCGCATTTTCAGCCAGGCAGTGTTCGTCGCTGCCGAGGAGTTGTACCGCGACGGGCGTGCCGGAGCGCGTGCGGCTGGCACGTGCGAGCTCCGGGCAACTGCGGTGGAAGGCGCGCGCTGGCAGCAGACTGCCGGAAACGCGGACAAACTCGGTCACCGCCAGATCGTAAGCGGCAGCTCGCGTCAGCACATCGCGCAGCACCTCATCGACCAAACCTTCCATGGGTGCAAGTAATAGTCTTCCCATGCCCGATGCCTCATCGGCAAGCGCGCCCTGCCCCGTCGGGCGGTCAGCGCTCATTCGAATGTCGCCCACTCACCAGCGGCATTGAATGAAGCAATCGCGCCGCCGATCGCGCGGTGCTTGCCGAAACGTGCTGCGCATCACCCTGCCTCATCAGGGGCTTCTCCGGACTACAACTTGATCGCTTCAACCGCGATGGAAAGGTTGACTTCATCGCTGACGTGCGGCGTCAGCTTGCTCGCCTTGAAGTCGGAACGCTTGATGCGAGCCACTGCGTTCGCACCAATCGCTTCCTTCTTGAGGATCGGATGCGGCATCGCGTGAAACGACGTTACCGTCAAGGAAACCGGTTTGGTGATTCCCTTGATCGTCAGCAGCCCGTCGACGGCAACGGGTTTGTCGCCGTCAAACCGGACTGCTGTCGACTTGTAGGTGATCGTTGGATAGCGTGCCGTGTCGAAGAACTCTTCCCCTTGCAAATGCTCGTTGAACACGGCATAGCCGGAATCGATCGAACGAGCGTCGATGCTGATGTCCACCGCGCCGGTTCGCGCGGCGCGGTCGAGAACGATGATCCCCGAGGTCTTGTTGAAGCGATGGACCTGCGTCGACAAACCGAAGTGACTATACTCGAATCGTGGGTAAGTATGGCTGGGTTCCACCGCGTAAGTCTCCGGCGCCGCCACTGCTTGGCCGGCGCACAGCGCTAAAGGAATAAGGAAGAGCGAACGTCTCATGGGCGGTCCTTCTCAGGTCTGGCTACTTGCTCGCCGCGGCCGGGGCAGCGACAAAACGGAACTTGATCTGTACTTCATTTGCAACGACACCGACATCCGACCAAGCGCCCTCGCCAATCAGAAAGTCCAGACGCCGCAGGGTAAAGGCGCCGTCGAACACGCCGTTGCCGCTCTCCTGACGGAAGGTGAAAGGTGCGCTCAGATCCTGTGTCCGGCCCTTGATCGTCAGCTTTCCGGTCAACTCGAATCGTTCGCCGGGAAGGGGGCGAATCGCCGTAGAGACGAAGCTGGCGGTGGGAAACGCCTTGACGTTGAACCAGGACTTGCCGACGAGTTCGTCGTCAGCCTCACGCGAACCCGCGTCTACACTGGCCAGATCGAGGCTGACGCGCGCCTGCCCCGCGGTTGGCCGGGCGGGATCGAACGCCAGCGCAGCCGAGAAGGTTCTGAACCGACCTTCGACCGGAACGCCCATCTGTTTCGACACGAAGCTCAGCGAACTCTTGTGGCTGAGCAATTGGTTGAATTCGGCGGCGACTACAGGACTGCTGACGAATGCGGCAAGGAGGGCGGGAACGCAGCGTAAGCAGACAGGCATGATCGACACGGGCTCCACGTGAGGCGTCAGCGCTTGCCAGCGCGAAACGGGAGCATACGCCCAAATACCTCGTCCCGGTCAAGCAGGCGGTGCTTGAGAACGGCCGCAACATGTACGACGACGAGTGCGGCGAGACAGAGATTCAGCACAAAGTGCAGTCTCTGCAGCAGGTCAGCGAGCTCCCTGTCCCTCTGTACCAGCTTACCCTTTCCCACAACCCGTCAGCAGACGGTAGCGCTATGGTTTGTTCCTGCAGGAAGAAGGGCACGATGTGCGTTGGCCAAGCTCAAGGCGCTTGCGGTGGGGGCGTGGCGAAGACGCG
>NZ_JAPUVR010000017.1 GCF_029255125.1 Accumulibacter sp.
CACACGCAACGCGTCAAGTTCCGCTGCCATCTACCCTTTATACAGACTTCTTCATCCGATGTCCATAGGCTGCCCCTAAGCAACAGATTCTTCAGCTATTAGCCCGAAGGACAATTTCACCCTGGTATGCTCGTCCGGCGAGCGCGGGCGTCCGACGAGCGATGCTATAATCGAACGTTATCCTGCCACTGGCGTTGCCGACAGAACCTTGAGCATGGCGCTGTTTACCCTGGGTATCAACCACCATACGGCACCCCTCTCGGTTCGCGAGCAGGTGGCTTTCCAGGCTGAACGGGTGCGCCACGCACTGCACGATCTGACTCGCTGCAAGCCGGTGGAAGAAGCCGCGATTCTGTCGACCTGCAATCGAACCGAGGTCTATCTCGCCACTGACGCGCCCGATTCGGCAGCGCATTGGTTGGCCGAGTACCATTCTCTGCCGCACCACGAACTGGCACCCTACCTGTATACCCATCCCGAACGCGAGGCGGTGCGGCACGTTTTTCGAGTCGCCTGTGGGCTTGACTCGATGGTCCTTGGCGAACCCCAGATTCTTGGTCAGATGAAGGAAGCGGCGCGTTTTGCCGAAGAGGCGGGCACGCTCGGAACGACGCTGCACAAGCTCTTTCAGCACTCGTTTGCGGTGGCCAAAGAGGTCCGCTCGACGACGGCGATCGGCGCCAACGTCGTCTCGATGGCCGCTGCTGCGGTACGCATGGCCGAGCGAATCTTCGATCGTCTGAGCGATCAGCGCGTCCTTTTCATTGGTGCCGGAGAAATGATCGAGCTTTGTGCGCGACATTTCGCCGCGCAGCATCCCAAACAGATCGTCGTCGCCAACCGGACGACCGAACGCGGGCTTGCCCTGGCACAGCGTTTCGACGGAACGGCGATCCGTCTGGAAGATTTGGCCGACCGTCTTGCCCAGTTCGATATCGTCGTTTCGTGCACCGCCAGCCCCCTGCCGATTCTCGGCCTGGGTCTGGTTGAACGGGCTATCCGGGCGCGCCGCCACCGACCGATGTTCATGGTCGATCTGGCTGTTCCACGCGATATCGAGATCGAAGTCGGCGAGATGGACGATGTCTTCCTCTACACCATCGACGACCTCGCGCTGATCGTCGAGTCAGGCCTGGAATCGCGTCAAGCGGCCGTGCTCAGCGCCGAAGCCATCATCACCGAGCGCGTCGATGTTTTCCTGCGCTGGCTGGCGACGCGCGGCAGCGTGCCGCTGATCCGGGCGCTGCGTGATAGCTGCGAGCGTGCGCGGCGGCACGAGCTCGAGCATGCGATGAAACTCGTCGCACGCGGCGAAGAGCCGCTGCGCGTGCTCGAGCAGCTTTCGCACCGTCTGACCAACAAGTTCCTGCACGCGCCGACACAGGCGCTGAGCCAGGCTGCCGACGGTCACGACGAGTTGCACGCGCTGGTTGCCCGCCTCTTCCATCTGCACGGCGAAGCGAGCAGGAACGATTGAGCGCATCCCGAATTGCACGCTCTACCTGCCGCGACCGCCTTCCACCCGTCTGAGCAAGCGACCACATCCTGATGAATCAAAGCATTCGCGACAAACTTGATCACCTCACCGGCCGCTTGGCGGAACTTGACCGGATGCTGGCCAGCGGGGAAGCCACGCGCGACATCGACGAGTACCGGCGCCTGTCGCGCGAACATGCCGAGCTCAGCCCGGTCGTCGCACTCTATCAGACTTGGCGGCAGACGGAAGCCGATCTCGTCTCGGCGCTCGAGCTGCTCGCCGACCCGGAGATGCGCGAACTGGCCGAGGCCGAAGCGGCCATTGCGCGCGAGCGTCTGCCGCAGATCGCCGGAGAACTGCAACGCCTGCTGCTGCCAAAGGACAGCAAGGACGAGCGTAACGTATTTCTCGAGGTCCGTGCCGGAACGGGGGGCGACGAATCGGCGCTCTTTGCCGGCAATCTCTTCCGCATGTATGCGCGTTACGCTGAGCGCCGCCGCTGGCAGGTCGAAATCATTTCGGCCAGCGCGTCGGAGGTCGGCGGCTACAAAGAGGTGATCGCGCGGATCAGTGGCAGCGACGTGTATGCCAAACTGAAGTTCGAATCCGGCGGTCACCGCGTGCAGCGCGTACCGGATACCGAAGCACAAGGGCGCATTCACACCTCGGCGTGCACCGTGGCGGTGATGCCGGAAGCCGACGCGCTCGAGGAGGTGCAGATCAACCCGAACGAAATTCGCATCGATACCTACCGCGCGTCGGGCGCCGGCGGTCAGCACATCAACAAGACCGATTCGGCAGTCAGGATTACTCACCTGCCCAGCGGCATCGTCGTCGAGTGTCAGGACGACCGTTCGCAACACAAGAACAAGGCGCAAGCGATGTCAGTCCTGGTCGCACGCCTGCGCGACCAGCAGGAGCGCGAGCAACAGACCAGCATTGCGACGGCGCGGCGCAACCTGATCGGCAGCGGCGACCGCTCTGAAAGGATCCGCACCTACAACTTCCCGCAGGGACGAGTGACCGATCACCGCATCAACCTGACCTTGTACAAGATCGAAGCGATCATGGACGGTGATCTCGACGAACTGATCACCGCGCTGACCGCCGAGCATCAGGCCGACCAGCTCGCCCTGCTGGCCGAGGGCGAAACGCCGAGTTGATCGAGTCACGATTCCGCGCAGCAGCGCCGGCGTTCGCGTCAGAGTCCGACGCGGCCGCCGGCGCGCGCGGCTACCAGCCGATCGGCATCGGCGACGCCTGGCGACTGGCGAGTCGGCAGCTCGACCGGCTCGACGCCCGGCTGCTCATCGAGCATATCTGCGGATGCACGCACGCCGACCTGCTTGCCCACCCGGAGAAGCCGCTGTCGGGCCGCCAACTCGCCGCGCTCACGGCATTGATCATGCGCCGCGCGCGCGGCGAGCCCATCGCCTACCTGCTCGGGAGCGCCGACTTCTACGGTTTGCGTTTTCGCGTCAGCCCGGCCGTCCTCGTTCCGCGACCGGAAACGGAACTCCTCGTCGAGCTGGCTCTCGCCCAACTGCGTCACCGGGAGCAGGCGAAGGTTCTCGATCTGGGCACCGGTTCCGGCGTTCTTGCCATCAGCCTGGCGCGCCTGTCGCCCAAAGCGCGACTGACCGCCGTCGACCTTTCGCCAGCCGCGCTTGCTGTGGCGCGCGACAACGCGGCGCGGCACGCGGTCGAGGTCGAATTCCTGCTCGGCGACTGGTTCGCCCCGGTAGGCGAGCGGCGCTTCGACCTGATCGTCGCCAATCCGCCTTACGTCGCCGATGGTGACCCGCATCTACTCGGCGACGGACTGCCTTTCGAGCCAGCCATCGCACTCACCGACGGTGTGCCGGACGGCGACGGACTGGCCTGCCTGCGCCAAATCGTCGGCGCGGCTGGCGCACACCTGCTACCCGGCGGCTGCTTGCTCGTCGAGCACGGACACACACAGGCGGCAAACGTACGCCGCCTGCTTGAGCAAGCCGGCTTCTCCACCGTCGCTTCTTGGCGTGACCTGGCAGGAGTCGAGCGAGTTAGCGGCGGCGGCTTGCCTTGACGCTCCGTCAGAGCCGGCGGTAGACTAGTTTCGTCCGGTATTCTTTCAACTTTTTCGCGCAGTGAGGTCGTATCATGGATGTACAGCAGCAGATCAGGGAACAGGTCAGCAACAACCCGGTAGTGCTTTACATGAAAGGCACACCGGACTTTCCACAATCCGGTTTCTCGGCGGTCACCGTGCAGATCCTGAAAGCCTGCGGTGTTACCGATTACCTGAGCATCAACGTGCTCGAACACCCGGAAATCCGCAGTGGCATCAAGGAATATGCCAATTGGCCAACCATTCCGCAGCTCTACGTGCGCGGTGAGTTCATTGGTGGCTGCGACATCATGCGCGAGATGTACGCCGACGGCGAACTGCAGAAACTGCTCGCCGGCGCCGCCAACCCTTCCTGACGTCGGCACGCAGGAACACTGAACCAACGGCAACGGCGGCGCGCGGCAATCTGACGCGCCGTTTCCAGCACCAGATTACTACTACCCTGGAAAGACCAGCATGAAACTCGAAACCCTCGCCGTACACGCCGGTTACACGCCGGAACCGACGACCAAAGCGGTCGCCGTGCCGATCTATCAGACCGTTTCCTACGCCTTCGACAACACCCAGCACGGCGCCGACCTGTTTGACCTCAAGGTGGTCGGCAACATCTATACGCGAATCATGAACCCAACCCAGGATGTCCTGGAGAAACGCGTTGCTGCGCTCGAAGGCGGCGTCGGCGGGCTGGCGCTAGCTTCCGGGCAGGCCGCCATCACCTATGCGATCCTGACGATTGCTGAAGCCGGCGACAACATCGTCTCGGCCTCGACGCTCTACGGCGGAACCTACAATCTGTTTGCCCACACCCTGCCGCAATACGGCATCGGCGTGCGCTTCGCCAACCACGCCGATCCGGCAAGTTTCGAAGCTCTGATCGACGAGCGAACCAAGGCCGTGTATTGCGAGTCGATCGGCAACCCGCTGGGCAATATCACGGATTTCGAGCAACTTGCCGAGATTGCGCATCGGCACGGTATTCCGCTGATCGTCGACAATACCGTCCCGACGCCTTGCCTGTGCCGCCCGTTCGAACATGGGGCCGACATCGTCGTGCACTCTTTGACGAAGTACATGGGCGGACACGGCAACTCGCTCGGCGGAATGATCGTCGATAGCGGGCGTTTTCCCTGGGCCGAGCACAAAGCGAGGTTCAAGCGCTTGAATGAACCGGACGTTTCCTACCATGGCGTCGTCTATACCGAGGCACTCGGCCCGGCCGCCTACATTGGGCGCGCACGTGTCGTTCCTCTGCGCAACATGGGCGCCGCGATCGCGCCGATCAATGCCTTCCTGATCCTGCAAGGTCTCGAAACTCTGCCCCTGCGCATGGAGCGCATCTGCGCCAACACCGAGCGCATCGCCGCATACCTGGCGGGTCACGCCAAGGTCGCCTGGGTCAACTACGCCGGACTCCCCGAGCACGCTGACCACGCCCTGGTACACAAGTACATGGGCGGCAAAGCTTCCGGCATTCTCACCTTCGGCGTGAAGGCGGCTGAGGGTAACGGTGCGCAGGCCGGCGCACGCTTCCAGGACGCTTTGCAGTTGTTCACCCGACTGGTAAATATCGGCGACAGCAAATCGCTCGCCTGCCATCCAGCGTCAACCACGCACCGCCAACTATCGCCGGATGAGTTGCTCAAGGCCGGGGTTTCGGCTGAAATGATCCGCCTGTCGATCGGCATCGAGCACATCGACGACCTGCTTGCCGACCTCGAGCAGGCGCTCGCTGCGACTTGATGGCGATCCACTGGCCCGCGCCTTGCGCCGCCCGCCGGGGTCACTGCCTCGGCGGCTCCAAGCGCTGCGCGGTGATGGCATGTCGCACTGATTGGTCGCCAGACGATTGATGTCCATTCGCCAGGACCGTCTGCCGCTGGTCGACCTGCACGCCGACGAGATCGAGATCGGCCACTACGGAGCGCTGCTCGATACGCTCAACGTCGGTCTGCTTGAGTTCTCTACCGACGGGTCGCTGCTCCAGTGCAACCGACAAGCGCAAACGCTGCTCGGCGAGGGGCAGCCTTGCTGGCAAGACGAAAACGGCCAGCCGCTGTCACCCGACGAACATCTGGCAATGCAGGTCGTGCACACGGGCCAGCCAGTGCGACAGAGGGCGATAGGCCTGCGCAACTCGAGCTCGGACCTGATCAACTGGTACAAGGCGAGCGCCTATCCGGTTCTCGGCGACGACGGCAATCTACGCCGTGTCCTGCTGATTCTTGCCGATCTGAGTCGGCCGAGCGATCTGGCCAGGGACGCACGGCAATTGCCCACACACGATCCGATCACCGGCCTGTTCAATCAGCGTTACATTTCGACTCTGCTCGACGACGAATGCCGCCGGGCGCAGCGCTACGGCCGGCCGTTCGTCCTCGCGCTGCTGGCAATCGACGACTATCCTGGAATCTGTCAGACGGATGGGCAGCAAGCCGGAGAAGACGCAGTCGCTGAAGTGGGCCGGCTGCTCGCCAGGAGTCTGCGCGAGTTCGACATGGTCGGCCGCTTTGGCGCTGACGAGTTTCTGCTGATTCTCCCGAACGCTCGCGTCAACGAGGCGACCAGCGTCCTTGAACGTTTGCGCGAGCTGATCGAAACTACACGTCTACGCGGCGACGACAAAGCACTGACGATCAGCGGCGGCCTGACTGAGTACTCGAACGAAGACACACCCACACTGATCGATACTGTCCGATCGTTGCTCGCCGCCGCACAGGCTGCCGACGGCAACCGGATCTGCGTGAATCTCGATCTGTTCTAGCACCATTGTGCAGGCGCCGCTGCTGCCAGACCCAAGGCGTCTACGGCGCGCGCAGCAGCGCGCTCAGATCCATCACGACAAGTGAGGCAAACTGAGGTATTCGCGCGAACGCATTTCCGTCAGGCGACTGGCCGTCCGCAGGAACTCGCCGGCATGCGCCCCTTGCGCATACAGACCATCCGGAGCACAGTCGGCGGTCGCGATCAGCTTGACCTTGTGGTCGTACAGGACATCAATCAGCCAGGTGAAACGCCGTGCCTCGGAAGCCATGCTCGCCGACATCCGCGGAATCGCCGACAGCAGAACGCTATGATAGGCGCGCGCCAGCTCCAGGTAGTCGTTCTGCGACCTGGGTCCGCCACACAGCGCCTTGAAGTCGAACCAGATGACGCCGTTACCGCGGCACAGGGTCGGAATTTCCCGACCGAGCACCTCCAGCGTACCGCCGGCCTTCCCTTCGCCACCAGCGATTGCCGCGAAGTACTCGGCCATTTTCCGCTCCGCCGCGTGATCGGCCGGGTGATGAAAGATCTCCACCTGCTCGAGCGCGCGCAGGCGGTAGTCGACGCCGGCGTCGATCTCCAGAACATCCAGTCGCGCCTTGAGCAAGGCGATCGTCGGCAGGAAGCTCTCGCGCTGCAAACCGTTCGGGTAAAGTCGATCCGGCGGATAGTTCGAGGTCATGACGAAGACTACGCCGCGCTCGAACAAGGCCTGGAGCAGACGGCCGAGAATCATCGCATCGGCGATATCCGAAACGTGAAACTCGTCAAAGCACAGCAGGCGAACCTCCGTCGCTATCCGATCCGCAACGCGCAGGAGCGGGTCATCCGTCCCCTTCAACTCCTTCAGTTGACGGTGGACAGCGTGCATGAAAGCGTGGAAATGGATCCGTCGCTTGCGCCGATAGGGTACGGTGTCATAGAAGCAATCCATCAAGAAGCTCTTACCCCGGCCAACCCCGCCCCAGAAATAGACACCGCGGGGCACCTCGGGTGGGGAGAAAAAACGCCGCAGCGTACTGCGACGCCCCACCTTGAAGGAGAGCAACGAGCAATAGAGGCGTTGCAAGCGCTCGGCGGCAGCGCGTTGCGCGGCATCGGCCGTATAGTGGCGAGCCACCAGAAGGCGTTCATACGCCTCGATCATCCCGTGCTCGGGAACCTTGAGTACTCGATGCGGCATCTGCTTCTCTGCTTCCTTACTTCACTTCTGGCAAGTACCGTGTGCGGATGGAATAACGGCTGCACCAGGATCGCCATCGAGGGCACTCCAGCGCTCGGGGGTCCATTGTAAACCATCCGCCGGCAGAAGGAAGGTCAGCCGGCCGACCCGACTGCGACACACGCTGACCGATCATGAACTCAGCGATCCGAGCCAGACCGGAGCACGAGCGGCAGCCCCCGCCGCTGTAAGCAGAAAACACCCAGGATTGACCGAATTTGACTTGAACGCCTATACTCCGTTCGCAAGCAACTGGTTTATTGTGGCTCTACGGAGAGATCGAATGTCTGCGTCAATTGTCGGGCAAGCTGCGCGGAACGCGCTACTGATTCTTCGTTTGGTTCTTGGTCGGCTTGTGGGCCCGGTTGTTGGTCTTGTCCTCGCAATGACAACCGTCAATGCATGGCCGAACTCCGGGCCACCCGTCTTGATTGGCCTGGATGCGGAGTTTTCCTGGCCTGGCAGCACCTCAGCACAAGCGATCGAAAAGGGAATTCTCATCGCCGTAGACGAAATCAATCGCCGTGGCGGTGTTCTCGGCGGCCGGCCCTTGCAGTTGATCAAGAAGGACAACGGTACGGTTCCAGCGCGGAGCATTCGCAATCTCAGGAACCTCGCCGAGACTCCGGAGCTCGTCGCGGCGTTCTGCGGTCGCTTCAGCCCAACCGTGATCGAGGCGATGGAGACTGTCCATACGCTGAAGCTGATCCTCCTCGACCCGTGGGCTGCGGCCGATATCATCACCGACAACACCTATTCGCCAAGCTACGCTTTTCGCCTCTCCTTGCGAGACAGCTATGCCATGCCGAGTCTCCTGCGCTACGGGCGAAACCAGGGAATCCGCACCTTCGGCATGATGGCGCTCAACACCACCTGGGGCCGCAGCAATCTAAGGGCGGCCGAAAATTATCTGACAAAGTATCCCGACACCAAACTCGCGGGCACTCGCTGGTTCAACTGGCAGGACGAGAGCCTGCTCGACAAGTATCTTGACCTTAAGCGCCTCGGCGCTCAGGCCATTCTTCTCGTCGCCAACGATCGTGAAGCAAGCATCCTACTGAAGGAGATGGCGGCCTTGCCAAAGTCCGAGCGCGTTCCGGTGCTCTCACATTGGGGGGTTTCGGGCGGGCAAATGAACGAGACGGCGGGTACCGCACTACAGGAAGTGAACTTCGTGATGGTTCAGACGTACAGCTTTATTGGTGACCGACGACCACGCGCGCGGCAGGTCGTCGCTGCTGCCAATCGTCTGTTCGGAATCCCCAATGCCCGCGCCATTGAATCGCCGGTCGGCCTCGCCCATGCCTACGATCTCACCCACCTCCTGGCGCGCGCAATCGACCGCGCCGGCACTTCCGACCGTGCGACGGTTCGCCAAGCACTTGAAGAACTTCCCGAATACGATGGACTGATCAAGCGCTATAGACGGCCATTCAGCAAGGGGCGACACGACGCACTTACCGAAGCCGATGTGATCATTACACGCTACGCACCCGATGGCGCCATTGTCCCGGTTACCGGCGCGCGGCAGTAGCCAACGGACCGATGACTGGTGGCATTTTCGCACGCTGGGGTCGTCGCGCCAGCCAGAGCCTGGCCTTGCGCATGGCGTTGGTCATGGGCGGCGTGGCAACCGCGACCGCTGCCTTTCTCGCCGGCCTGTCCTTCGTCGTCGCGCAGCGACTGATCACTGAAAACGAACGTATCTCGCTGAACTTTCAGGCCGAAGTAGTCGCACGCCAACTGGAGCTTGAGAGCCGGGCGCTCGATCGCATGCTCAAGACCATGGCGAGCAATGCTTTCATCAGCAACGCGCTCGTCGACTCGCTCGGTCGCGACCAGTACCTAATTCCCTATCTCCGCGACCAGGAGATTCCAGGCACCTGGCGCGGCGAACTGTGGCTCGTCGACTTCGAAGGCCATCCCATTGCGGCCAACGCCCCGGGTCTCAGCTTCAAGCATCGAGGCTCGCCCGCCTTGCGGGCGGTGCTTGCCGGAAGTCGATTCGAGATCGAACTGGCCGGTGACGATAGCCTGCTCCTTGCCGTCCCGGTGGTATTTCCGCCGACCGGAAGCATCGAGGGCGCGGTAGTCGCAATCGCGGGCTATGGACGCCTGATCGAAGGGGCGGCAATGCTCGTCGCGCATGGCACCTGCCTTTCCGTGCACCTGGGCGAGCGCCAGATCGCATTGCCCTCCTCCGGATGCGCCGATGCCCAGCCCAAATCTCCGGCGGTAAGCAGACCGCTCGCCTTGCCAAGCAGCTTTCGCCCGCTCGATGCGCACTTGCGCGTCTATGACAGCTCCGAAGCCGCTTCCATGGCCGCACGAAACCTCACCTTCGGCTACCTGCTGGTCGTTGGAACCGTAATCGCGCTGGTCCTTCTGGTCAGCCACCGGATGTCAGGACACATCGTGCGGCCTCTCACACGCCTGAAGGATACCGCCAACAACATTCTCCGCTCCGATCGCCTTGACTTCCGGGCACCGGTCAGCAGCGCCGACGAGATTGGTCAGCTGGCAAGTACCTTCAACCAAATGGTCGAGCGCCTGCAACGCGCTCAAGCAACGCTTATCACCGACATCGATCAACGTAAGCGGGTTGAAGCCGAGTTACAGCGATACCGTAAGCATCTCGAGGAAATGGTCGCCGAGCGAACGCAGCAAGTCCAGCAGATCAACGGCGAACTCCGGCAAGCAATGAACCATTTGGTACAGGCCGAAAAGCTGGCCGCACTCGGCAATCTTGTTGCCGGTGTCGCACACGAATTGAGCACCCCACTGGGCAATACACGAATCGTCGTTGGCCTGCTTGCCGACCAACTGCGTGACTTCGCGACTACGGTCGAGGCTGGGAACCTCCGCCGTTCACAGGTCGAGGCCTTTCTCAACAACACCCGAGAAGCCACCGCACTGCTCGAACGCAACAGTGCCCGCGCGGCCGAGATGATCGGCCACTTCAAACAGGTCGCCGTCGATCAGAGCAGCGCCCGGCGTAGAACCTTCGACCTGCGAGAAACCACCCTCGAAATTCTTACCGCCTTGCGGCCCATGCTGAAGCGCTCTGCCCACCGGCTCGAGCCAGACATACCAGCAGCACTGTGCTTCGACAGCTATCCCGGACCGCTCGAACAAGTCCTCACCAACCTGGTGCACAACTCGTTAACGCATGCCTTTTCGGGAATTGTCGAGGGGGAAATACATATCAGCGCCCGTGCAGTGGACCCCATGCATATCGTTCTGACCTACACCGACAATGGCGTCGGCATCCCCGCCGGGCATATCCAACGGGTGTTCGACCCCTTTTTCACGACCCGTATAGGACAGGGAGGAAGCGGGCTCGGTCTCTACATCGTCTACAACCTCGTCACGGGCGTTCTCGGTGGAACGATTGCCGTCGACAGCTCGCCGCCGATGCCCGGCACGCGATTCACACTCCATCTACCAACTACTGCTCCAGAATTCCCCTACCAACCAGAAGAGACAGGGAAGAGGTCCGACTAAGCGAACTTCAGCGGCCGACCCGGGCGGCCTCCATCGCCGCAAACGACAAAAAGCCCACCGCACCGATTTGTGTTCGGTTGGGGTGGGTTTTTGTGGGAGGGGGGAGCCTGGCGGTGACCTACTTTCACACATGAGGTATGCACTATCATCGGCGCGTCTTCGTTTCACGGTCCTGTTCGGGATGGGAAGGGGTGGGTCCAAAGAGCTATGGCCGCCAAGCGTAA
>NZ_JAPUVR010000018.1 GCF_029255125.1 Accumulibacter sp.
CCGGCTGCACGACGCTGATTTCGGCCAGAATCCCCTCGATGCGCTCGCCGTCGAGACTGGTGATCGCCTCGACCAAGGCCTGACGGAGCGTTTCGGGAAGCGCCGCCAGCGCGGTCGCCGCCGCTTCCCGTCGTTCATCGGCCGCCGCCCCGCTGGCCCGAATGAGCTTGACCTTGAGCAGGTCTTCCATGCACTCGTGAATCTCCTCGGGTCTGAAGGGCTTGTGGACGATCGCGTCGAACCCCATATCGAGCAGCATCGCGTCGTCCTGTTTGAACGACGAAGCGGTGACCGCCGCGATGCGCACGGCATCGCCACCGGCCAGCGCACGAATTCGCCGGGTCGCTTCAACACCGTCCATCACCGGCATCCGCCGGTCCATCCAGATGAATTGCGGCTGCCAGTCAGAGAAGCAGGCGACTGCCTCGGCGCCGTTTTCGGCTTCCCGCACGGCGTAGCCCACGACCAGCAACAACTGCCTGAGCAGCAGACGGTTCTCCAGGTTGTCGTCGACCACCAGCACGCGGTAAGCCGGCTGCCCCGGCTGCAGGCCGATGACCTCGCCTCGCTCGGGGAGATCCTCCGGCAGATCCTCGGGGCGCGCCCGGTGCAGCGGCAGCTCGACGCGGAAAATGCTGCCTTTGCCGAGCTCGCTGGTCAACGACAGGCGACCATCCATCAGCTTGACGAATTGCCGGGTGATGGCCAGACCCAAACCGGTTCCCTGCCACGAGCCCAAGCTACCCGACTGGACGAAAGCGTCGAAGATGCGCTCCTGGTCTTCAGGCGCAATTCCAATGCCGGTGTCTTCCACCTCGATGATCAGGCACTCGGGCGGACCGGCAAGGACGCCCAGGCGCAGGGCGATGCCGCCGGATTCGGTGGCCTTGACCGCGTTCGACAGCAGATTGATCAAAATCTGGCGCAGTTTCGTCTGGTCGTCGACCAGGTATTGCGGAAACTCGGGCGCCTGATCGACGAGCAGTTGCAGCCCTTTCTCGATGGCGCGCATGCGCATCATGTCGGTGATGTCACCAATCAATTCAGCCAGGTTGAAGGGCACCCGGTCAACCTGCGTATGCCCGGCCTCGATCTTGGCCAGATCGAGCACATCGTTGATCAGACCGAGCAGGTGATCGCCACTCTTGTGGATGACCGCCAGATTGGCCTGCTGGGTCGCCGACAGGCCCTGACTGCGGCGCACCATGTCGGAAAAGCCGAGAATCGCGTTGAGCGGCGTGCGTAGTTCGTGCGACATGTTGGCCAGGAACAGGCTCTTGGCGAGATTCGCCGCCTCCGCTGCGTTCTTCGCCTCGAGCAGCTTGGCCTCGGCGATCTTCTGCTCGGTCACGTCGTGCAATGAAACGACCGCGCCGATCTTGCCACCATCCGTATCGCGCATCGCCTGACCAGACGCCAGAAACACGCGCCGAACACCGTCCGCCTGCTCGACCACCATCTCCGCGTTACGCACGATCTCGCCCTGCAGCGAACGAAACAGCGGGATCTCGGTGAGCGCCATCGACGTCACGCCGTCCGCCTGGAAGATCCGGTAGCGTTCGACCCACTGCTCGGGCGGCAGATCGTCCTGCGCGATCCCGGGCATCTCGCGCGCCGCGCGGTTGAAGAAGGAGAGCCGGCCGTGCTCGTCGCAGGCGACGACGCCATCCGAAATGTTGTTCAGCACCGCCTGCATGAACGCCTGCTGGCGCCGCAGTTCGCCGGTGCGCTTGGCGACGGCTTCTTCCAGGTGGCGCCGGTGATCGTCGAGGTCCCGGTGCGACTTCAGGATCTGTCGGCGCATGCTGTTGATCGCCTCGACGACTACGCCCAGTTCGTTGTTCAGGCGAGCATTCGCCGGCAGTGCGAGCGGCGTGTCGAGCTGTTCGAGCGACAGGCGCGAAAGATAGCCGGAGATGCTCATCAAGTGTCGGGCTACCGCACGCTCGAACAAGGCGTAAAAGACGGCGCCCAGCGCGGTAACGACGAGCAGCAGCGCAATCAGCAGCGGCACCAGACGTTCGAGCGCCGCTACTTTGAGCGGCCAGAGGTCGACGACCACACGCAGTTCGCCGACGCGGGATTCCATCACCGGGTCCTGATAGACGAGCGCCACCCGCTTTTCCAGCCGAAGTTCGGGATCGTCGATCGCACGGCCCGAGCGCGCCACCTCGGCGCCCTTTTCGTTGAGGACGACGATGTAGCCAATGCTCGGGATGCGCGTCAGACCCTCGACGATCACCTGCACCTGCGCCATGTCGAAACCCCACAGGCTGCCGGCAATCCCCGGCGCTGAGCTCTGCGCGATCTCGTCCAGCGCATGGCGCGCCGTTTGCACACGATCACGGTAGTCGAGCACACCCAAGGCCAGCAGCGAGAGCAGCGTGACGAGAACGGCGCCAATGGCCATCCGCACGACGATCTGGCGCGAAATGCTGCCACGCCGGACCGAGCTCGATTCGATGGATTTCATGCTCACCTCACAGACACGAGCGCTCGCGCACCATGCTGAACATAGCTCATGGACGGCCAGTCTTCCGGCCTTGGTCTATCGGGAGTCGCCGCTGGAATGGTTTCGCCGACCCGCGCGCTGCGCCACCATGCAATTCTCATCGACGCCGACCCGAGAACAGCTCAGGTCTTGAAGCGTTCGACCTGCTGGCGCAGCGCCGTCGCCAGCACATCGAGCTGATGAACGTCGTCGTCCGCCTTGCGCAGCGAATGTACGCTGTCGTCGCTCATGTGCGCGATGGTCGCGATGTTACCGGCAATCTCGGCGCTCGCGGTGGTTTGTGCGCACACCGCGTCGGAGATCGTCGATACGCCGGCGCCGGCCGCATCGACCGCCTCACCAGCGCTTTCGAGCAATCCGGCAACGCGCTGCAGATCGCCCAGGCCGTTGCTCAGCGCCGCCTGCCCCTGGCGAATCGCCTCGTCAACCGCGCTCGACTGCTGGCCGAGTTCGATCGTGAGCACGTCGATCTCGCGCGCCGAGCGGGTCGATTTTTCCGCCAGCTTGCGCACTTCGTCGGCCACCACTGCGAAGCCGCGACCGCTCTCGCCGGCGCGCGCCGCCTCGATCGCCGCGTTCAGCGCAAGGAGATTGGTCTGATCGGCAATTTCCTTGACCCGTTGAGTGAGATCGGTGATCGACGCGACGTTGCCGACGAACTGTTCGACGGTAGCGGTGATCCTGCGCACCGCTTCGCCAACCTCGCTCAGTTCGCCCACCACAGCGTGCAACTCGCTGTTGCTGCGCCGTGTTTGCTCGCCGCCGGCGAGGGCTTGTGCGCGCACTTCACGCGCGCTGTCGGCAACCGAGGCAATGCTCGCGGCCATTTCCTCGACCGCCGCGGCCGCGCTCGCCGCGGCGCTGCTTTGCTGGCTCGAGGCTTCGGTCACCGCCGCGGTGAAACGGGCCAGCCCCTCGGCCGCGCCGGAGACGTTCGCCGCGGCGTGCGCCGTGCGGCCGACCATCGCCTGCAGCGATTCGAGGAAGGTGTTGAAGGTGTGGGCCAGCCGACCGACCTCGTCGCGCGCCTGCACCGGCATGCGCAGCGTGAGGTCGCCGCCGCCGGCCGCCAACGCCGCCAGCGCCGCCTGCAATTGGTGCAGCGGCTGCCCGACCAGGCGGCGAACGAGCAGATAGAGCATGACGACCAGCGCCGCGACCATGAACAGCGTGCCGGCGATCGTCCACGCGGTGAGCACGTGCGTCTGGCGCAGAAACTCCTCACGGTAACTGCCGGCTGCGATCAGCCATTGCCAGGGTTCGAAGAAGCGGTAGACGGTGATCGTCTCGCGCGCGCTGGCGTCGCCTTCGCCGCGCCACGCGTAGCGCAGCAGCCCGGTCTTCCGCTCGAGCATCTGCTGGAAGATCGGCTGGCCGTCAGCGCCGAGGATTTCGCTGACCTTCTTCCCCTCGAGCTTGGGATGGATGACGAACTGGCCCCGGCCGGCACCCGCCTTGCCATCGACGACAAAGACGTGGCCGGTCTCGCCGATGGTGATTTTCTTGATCTGCTCCTTGATTGCCGCGTAGCCGGCGGAAAAGTCGACCGCGATCGCCAGGCTGCCGACGACCTTGCCGTTCTGATCGCGGGCGGGCAGGTAATGCGCCATCCATTCGCCGCCGAAGAGCGAGACGCGTCCCGTCCACGCCTGATCAGCGAGCAGCCGGGCGACCGCCGGGTGGCTGGTCGACAAGCGCGTGCCCAGGCTGCGCTCGCCCGTTTCGTTCTTCAGCGAGGTACTGATGCGGACGAACTCGTCGCCTTGGCGAACGAAGATCGAAGACACGGCGCCGGTACTCGCCAGCAGGTGGTCGGGGACGGTGAAATCGTCGTTCAGTTCGCGCTCGCGATTGCGCAGTACCGGCACGTCGCTCTCGCCGCTGCGCCGCGTGCTCGTGGTGTCGATGGTGAATACGGGGTCGAAGTCGGCGGCGAAGACGCGGCCGATCGTGCCAGCGCGTTCCTCGATGCTGCGTTCGTAGCTGTTCAGCGAGTCGACGATCAGTTGCGTCTCGCGCTCGAGATGAACGATTTCGGAACGTTCGAGGTGATCGAGAAGATAATGGCTGAAAAGGACGAGGCCCGAACCGAAGACGCCGATCAGAAAACTGGCGCTGATCGCCGGCAGTTTTTGCGTGAGGTCCATGTCCAGCCAGCGCATCATTTCGCCTTTCTCGTCGTGGCCGCCGGAAAACAGCCGACTGGCTGTCGCCCACGGATCTGTAGGTGAACGGGTTAACGGGTACACAGTTCTACGTCCAGCGGCCCCCTTTCTTTAGCAGGGTGAAATTGTCCTTCGGGCTAATAGCTGAAGAATCTGTTGCTTAGGGGCAGCCTATGGACATCGGGTGAAGAAGTCTGTATAAAGGGTAGATGGCAGCGGAACTTGACGCGTTGCGTGTGC
>NZ_JAPUVR010000019.1 GCF_029255125.1 Accumulibacter sp.
AGCGCAAATGCCTGGTTAGGGGGTTGAGAAACCCCAAAATCAGGGCACAAAGGCGGAAAGGCGAGTCGGCAGCCTCGCTTTCTACGCCACCGCAGAATTGTTCCCTTCCGCGCGACATCGGCGCCCGCTGCCCCGGGTGGCAGTGCTGAAACGAAAAATTCGCAACCTCTGAGTTGTTGATGCGCATGAACACTCTGCTCAACGAAGCTGACAGCCGCGCCGTGCAAGCGGACTACGAGCGCAAGCGGCTGACGCTACGGCGCATCGACGCCGAACTCGGCGGTCCGCCCTTCCGCATCCAGCCCGACGATCCGCTGGCGCTGGAGGTTGCCGCCTACTACCAGGCGAACCGACGGACAGTCGAAGCAGCACTTGACGAGGAGCGCGCGCGACTGGACCGGGCACGGCGCGATCTGGCCGCCGCCGAACAGGTCCGAATGCGCCTGGCAGCCGTTCTGCCGCACTACCGCGAGCAAGAGATGGCCGACGAGAAGCGCGTCCGCGACGGCTTCGCCGGCGCCCTGATGGGCTCGGAGAAACGGCGGGAACGAATCGAGAAGGAACAGGAACTGATCACCCAGGGACACCTGATCGAGTCGGCGCGCGCCGGCATCGCGCAGTCCGAAAAGAAGCTGGCGCAGATCGACTCCGACGCCCGTCGTGCGCTGCACGCCGAACGCAACGACACGCAGGCCGCGCTCGACCGCCTGGCACAGGAAGTCGCCAAACATGCGCACCGCAGGCGGGGGTGGTCAAGGATCTGGCAACGCACACCCGCGGAACGGTCGTCCAGCAAGGCACCGTATTGCTGACGCTGGTTCCGAAGGACGACATCCTGCGTGCGGAAGTCTGAGTGTCGAACGAGGATATCGGCTTCGTCCGCAAGAGTCAGCCGGTGCGGATCAAGCTCGCCGCCTATCCGTTCCAGAAGTACGGCATGCTCGACGGCGAGCTCGAGCACGTCGGCGCCGATGCCGGCGAGCCCACGGCCACGGCGGCCGGCAGCACACCGGGCGACGGCGGGCGCGCCAACGGCTTGCGCTACAAGGCACTGGTCGGCCTACGCCAGACCCGGCTTGAAATCGACGGCGAACGCCTGGAGCTTGCCCCGGGCATGCAGGCCAGCGCCGAGATACACCTGGGCCGCCGGAGCGTCATCGCGTACCTCTTCTCGCCGGTTCAGAAAGCCTGGTACGAAAAGGGGCGCGAGCGCTAAGACACCCGCTGCCCCCACTCGCGGCAGTCAACGAAAACGGGGCGCCTGCAGACGCACGACAACCCGGGCGGCAGAGGCATCGTGGATTGGTGGACGATGCGCTGGCGCACACTCGGGAACACGTGTCGTGGACACGTCGGGCGACGTCGAGACCACGCGCCCCTTCGCTCACAAGCTCCGCCGAGCTTGATTCGTTTCCGATAGAATCCCAGAAGGTCAAAGCGAGGCGCGACACCCGTTATCTGACCGCAACCGGCAGTGTTCAATTTCCCAAAGCAGCCTTCCTGCCCAAACAAGCGCGGCCATCTCGGTTGGAAGACTTGAGGAGATGTCGATGACCGAACATCCGTACCAGGCCTTCCTGCGCGAGGCTCTGCCTGCCAGCGCCGCGCAGCCCGAGTGGATCGAGGCCGACGGCGCGCTGCCCGCGCTCTACCTCAGCCACGGCGCGCCACCTCTGCTGGAGAGCCAGCGCTGGATGGGCGAGCTGTTCGGCTGGGCAGGCAGCCTGCCCAAGCCACGCAACGTCCTGATCGTCAGCGCGCACTGGGAGGCGGCGCCGCTCGCCGTGAGCCAGCCGGCCGCCGGAACACCCCTGATCTACGACTTCGCGGGCTTCGACCCGCTCTACCACCGGATGCGGTACGCCACCCCGGACGCCACGCAGTTGGCCGATCGCGTGGTCGCCATCCTGTCGCACACGCGGTCCAGCCAGGGCGCATCCAGCGAGTCAGCAAGGTCGACCAGCGACGTATACCGCCACCCCCGGCGCGGCCTCGACCACGGCGCCTGGGTGCCGCTGATGACCATGTATCCGGCGGCCGACGTCCCGGTACTGCAACTCAGCCTGCCGACGCAAGACCCGGAGCGGTTGCTCGAGATCGGACGGCGCCTGCGCCCACTGCGCGATGAGGGCACCCTGATCATCGGCTCAGGTTTCATGACCCACGGTCTGCCATTCCTGACTTACGAGCATTTCACCGGAAGAGAACCCGAGCCGTCCTGGTCGCGCGACTTCGACGCCTGGGCCGCGGAAGCCCTGGCCGCCGGTGACATCGAGCAATTGTCGGCCTTCGCCAGCAAGGCGCCGGGAATGCCGTACGCTCACCCCACCGTGGAGCACTTCACACCGCTATTCGTCACTCTCGGCGCCGCGAGCCGGCCTGACCAGGCCGTCCAGACCACCATCGAGGGATACTTCTTCGGCCTGTCCAAGCGGTCGTTCCAGGTCACCTGAGCCGGCGGCACCCTCCGCTCATCCGATCCGCGAGACCGGGGCATGTGCACGTTCGTGCAGCCGATCGTCCACGGCTAAGCGCTGCTCAAATGCAGATTTCCGGATCTCGAAGGAAACCCGGATGGCACGTTAGACCAGCGCAAAGGTCATTCTGGCTCCGGTTTCCGGATGTGGGAATTCCTGCTGGGTGAGTTCGTCGAGGAGGGCGGCGA
>NZ_JAPUVR010000020.1 GCF_029255125.1 Accumulibacter sp.
AAAGGCGGACAGGCGAGTCGGCAGCCTCGCTTTCTACGCCACCGCAGAATTGTTCCCTTCCGCGCGACATCGGCGCCCGCTGCCCCGGGTGGCAGTGCTGAAACGAAAAATTCACAACCTCTGAGGCAAAGGGCACGCGCGACCTCGGGTGCGGTTGCCACACCCGAGGTCAGGTGGTGCAGCACATACGCCTTGCAGCGGCTGACGATGTCGTCTTCGAAGAGCCCGGCCATCTGCTCGGTGAGGATCGTGTCGAAGGTATTGGCGAGCGGTATGTTGGCCGATGGCAGCGGCGCCTCGGCGACCTCCCGTGCGAGCACGATGCTGTCCTCCGCCGCGCCGAAAACGACCGGGCAAGCAAAGAAAGCGAGCCAGGGTTGCGGATCGGCTGGCGCGCGGCGACGCAGATGGACGCTGGCCGGGCGCATCGTGTGGCCACAGTTGACCCGGCACATGGCGATCACGATCGAAAAAGTGAAGTCGGTCATCAGCGGCCCGACGCTTGCCTCGCCGCGTCCGTGGTCGTAAGTAAAGCGCACGCCCGCCGGCTCCTCGGAACAACGATAGCTGAAGCGGTTGCCAAGAATGCGCGAGAAGCGCTCCATCCGTTTCAGCCCGGTATGCAGCGTGCGGCTCGACAGCCAGGCATAACCCATCGTTCCAAGATTCGACGGATGCCAGCATTCGGCAGCACGCAAGGCGAACGCCGGGTCGGCAATCTGCGCCGCAGCGAGTTCGAAAGCGACATCGGACAGGCGGCTGGGCAGACGCGCGCGCACATCGCGCAGCGTTTCGGAGGGAACGCCCAAAGTCCGGCGGAACTGGCTGGGATCGATGCCGTGCAACTCGACCAGACGCAGCACGATCAGCCAGACGGTCGCCAGCGTGCTTTCCGATTTCGGCATTCTCCCCGTCCCTCCCCAGCGGCGACCGACGATGGCCGAAATGGTCAAGCGAAAGGCGCGTTAAGTCAAGCGCCCGCTATCCCCCCTGTTTAGTCTTGTGGCGTCAGATAGATGGACGATCGCGGCGGCTGGCGATCGGCGACGCGGAAAGGAGGGACAGCATCAAACGGCTGGGAACAACGCGTGTCAGGCGGCGACCGCTGGCGGTCGATTCGTGCGCCGCGGCGACGCCGGAACGCGATCCGACGACCGGATTCTTCGTCCGCAGCGTCGGCCCGCGCCTGGTCGCGCGTCTGTTTGTCGAGGCCGATCGGACGCGGGGCACGCTGTTTGCCCTCTGGCTCGACCTCGACCGCTTTCGCCAGGTCAATGACTCGTTCGGCTACGCCGAGGCCGACGCCGTCATTGCCCGCATCGCCGAGCGCATCCGCTCGGTGGTCGGCGTGCGCCGCACGCTCCTGCGCGTCGGCAGCGACGAGTTCGTCGTGCTGCTGCCCGCACTCGATGCGCCCAGCGTCGAACGAATCGCCGGGCAGTTGCTGGTCGTCGTCGACCAGCCGATGCCGCTCGGCAGCATCCTCTTTCGACCTGCGGTGAGCATCGGCATCGCCGCGCGCAGCAGCACCGATGATCCGCTCAGCCTGCTCGAACGTGCCGACCGGGCGATGATGGAAGCCAAACGCCAGGGTGGCAACCGCTTCGTCGTCAAAGCCGCCGAGCCGCCGCGCGGCGCTTCCGGCGCGCAACTCGCACGCGAGGAACTGGAGGTCGAAAGCATCCTGCACGGCGCACTCGAAAATGGCGGACTCGAACTGCACTACCAACCCCTGCTTCGCCCGGACGGCAGCCTCGAAGCGGTCGAAGCGCTGATGCGCTGCTCGGTCGCCGGGCGAGCGGTCTCGCCACAACAATTCATTCCGGTGGCCGAGAAGACCGGGCTGATCGTCCGGCTGGGTGAATGGAGCCTGTTGCAGAGCACCCGTTGCGCCGCCCGTCTGCGCTGCCAGGGTTGCCGCGCCAAGGTGGCGGTCAATGTCTCGCGTGCTCAACTGACCTCGCCCAGCTTTCTCAGCGTCCTGCACGCGGCGCTGATCTGTGCCGACGTTCCGCCCGCTGGAATCGAACTCGAACTGACCGAGTCGCTCTTCATGGATGCTTCGCCGATCGTTCAGGCCAATCTGCGCGGCGCACGCGCGGCCGGCGTCGGGCTGGCGATCGACGACTTCGGCACCGGTTATTCGAGCCTGTCGAACCTGAAAGACCTGCCGGCGACGAAACTGAAATTCGACCGCGCCTTCATCAGCGAACTGCCTGCAGACCGGCGCGCCTTCGCCATTCTGCGGGCGATCACGCGCCTGGCCGGCGAACTGGGGATGCTGGTCGTTGCCGAGGGCATCGAAACGGTCGAACAACTGGCGGCCGCCAAGGCCGCTGGAGTCGACGCGACGCAGGGCTTCCTGCACGCCCGGCCGATGCCCGAGGAGGCGCTTCTGGAATGGTTGAGAGCACGATGAATGTCCCGACGCGCGGTCGGCCAAACGGCCGGCCATCACTTGCCAATGCGCTTGACGATGCCATCCGGGCAATCGACATTCCGCCGCGCCCGCAGATCATCGACCGGATCAGAGTCGAGGTGCTCAGCGAGAATCCGTGCTTTCACCGCATCGGGCAATTGATCAAGGCAGATGTCGGGCTCGCCGCCGGTTTGCTGAAGACGGCCAATTCGCCGTACTTCGGCCTGCGCACGCGCGTGCGCTCGGTTTCCGAGGCGCTCGTGCTGCTCGGCTTGGAACTGACCGCGCGCGCCGTTGCGGCGATCAGCCTGCGGCGTGCGTTTCCGGACAGTGCGCACTACGTTCGCTTCTGGGACTCGTCGGCGCGCATCGCCGCGCTTTCCGGCTGGCTCGCGCAAACCCTCGCTCCGCCCGGTCTGAACGCTGCCGACGCCTATACTTTCGGACTCTTCCGCGACTGTGGAATCGTCATCCTGTTGCGTCGCTTCGCCGACTACCGACAGACGCTGGCGCGCGCCAACGGCGACGCCGAACGCAGCTTTACCGCCGTCGAGCAGGCCGACTACCCGACCGACCACGCGGTCGTCGGCAGCCTGCTGGCGACCGAATGGTGGCTCCCCGACGAGATCTGCCAGGCGATTCGCGCGCATCATGAACCGTCGGCGATCGCTTGTCTCGGGGCGGATCCGCCGCTGGTCGGCAGTCGCCTGATCGCTGTCAGCCAGACCGCTGAACATCTGCTGCAGCAACTGACCGGTGCCAGCCGAACGCAGGAGTGGACGAAACTTGGCCAAGCGTCGCTGCTTCTCCTTGGTCTCACCGAAGAGTCCTTGCGCGAGCTGCACGCCGAGGCGGCGACGATACTCGCGGCGACTGACTGAGCGCGCGCGCCGGCTCGCCCTCGCCAAAGCTTGCCCTGACGCGTACGATGGCGGCCGTGCAGCACGCTGTCGGAGCGTCAGGGGGGTTGCCCGCCGGCAAGGCGGCCGATTGGCGGTGCTTTCGACCCTATACACGCTCTCAGGACATCCGATGACCGCCGGAAAGAAAACCACGGAAGCGCTTCGCCCTCGTGTCGGCTACAGTCAGCGAGCACAAGCCGCCGTACAGGCGACGGCAGCGCAGGTGCGCGCGCTGCACAGCGCGATTGCCGGCAAGTCGTTCGCAGTGCTGCGCCGCGTCCCGCTGCTCGCCCGACCGGTCCACCTGGTCGAGCGGGCGCACGACGGACTTTTCGCCAGTGTCTATCAGGCGGTCGATTCGAGCAGCAACGCGCTGTTCGGGCTGGCCGCATCGATCGAAGAACGGCACACGCGAGGTCGCGCGCAGCCGCCGCCCGGACGGCTCGCCAGCCGTGTGCGGAGCGTGTTGAGCGACGCTTTCGGGGGGCAGCCGGCAAACAGCGAGAGGCCATGGACGCTTGCCCCGACGCTTCGTGTCGGCGGCGCTGTCGTGCCACCAGAGGCGGCCGCCATCCGCGCGACGTGGCCGCAAGCGGGTCCGCGGATCAGCGTCTTCATCCATGGCCAGGGCTGCGACGAGACTGCCTGGCAAGCGCTGCCAGCGACCTCCGCGAGCGCTCCGGCGACCATGCCGAGCGCCGATTTCGGCCGGCAACTGCAGGCAGATTTCGGCTATACGCCGATCTACGTGCGCTATCGCGCCGACCTGCCACTGAGCGAAAACGGCCCGGCGTTCGCCGCGCTGCTCGAACAACTGCACGCCGGCTGGCCGCACGCGGTATCGCGCATCATTCTTCTCGGCCACGGCACGGGCGGCCTGCTCGCGCTGGCCGCCTGCGAAGACGCGGCAAGGGCCGGAATGCACTGGCCCGAATCGACCGACATGCTGATCTGTCTCGGCGCACCGCAAACTGCCTCACCCGTCGAACGGCTAGGCCAGCAGGTCGCCGCCACGCTGCGCGCCGCTCCACTCGCGTGGCCGGACGTGCCGACTGTCGTCACGCACACGCCAGCCGACCTGAGCCGGATTGCCTGCCGCTTTCTTGCCGGCAGCCTGGCCGAGGATGTCGAGCATCGCTTTGACAGCTTTCTTGCCGATCGGGCGCTCAGGCCGGGCAGCGCCAGCGCCCCGATGATCGGCGCTAATGTGCAGAGCGCCGCGGTCGGTCGCCTGGAGCATCGGGAGCTGCTCACCGATGCGCGGGTCTACCGCCAGATCGCCGACTGGCTGGCGGCGCTTGCCGCACCGGCAGCCGACGCTCAGACCGGCAGCCACCCGACGCGCCAGAAAACGCGCAGGATCAACCGAGCGCGCTGATTGCCGATGAGCGATGAGATCAGCGCCGCACTGCTGCTGGGTCTGGCCGTTTCAGCGCTGTTTGCCGGTTTCATCGACTCGCTGGTCGGCGGCGGCGGGCTGATCCAGATCCCGGCGCTGTTCAGTGCGCTGCCGCAGGCCACACCGGCGACGCTCTTCGGCACCAACAAGTTTTCCAGCATTTTCGGCACGGCGAATGCCGCCTGGCGCTACGCTCGACGCGTCGACATGCCCTGGCGTACGACGCTGCCGGCGGCGCTTGCGGCGTTTGCCTGCTCGTACGCCGGCGCGCTCGCCGTCGCCTGGCTCCCGCCCTTGCTGCTGCGGCCGCTGATCCTGATCCTGCTGATTGCGGCGGCCGCCTACACTTTCCTGCGTCCTGACCTGGGGACGGTCCACCGACCGCAACACAGTGGTCGGCGCGAGTTTGCCTACGCGCTGTTGCTCGGTGGCGCGATCGGTTTCTACGACGGCTTCTTCGGTCCGGGCACCGGCAGTTTCCTGATCTTCCTGTTCATCCGCTTCTTCGGCTTCGACTTCCTGCACGCCTCGGCAGCGGCCAAAGTGGTGAACATGACAACCAATCTGGCGGCGCTCGGCTACTTCATTCCGAGTGGTCATTTTCTGCCGCAAGTCGCGGTCGTGATGGCCTGCGCCAATGTCCTCGGCTCGTTGCTCGGCACACATCTTGCGCTTCAGCACGGCAGTCGCTTCGTCAGAATCGTCTTTTTGTGCGTCGTGAGCGCCTTTATCGTGAAATTTGCGCATGATACGTTCGCCTAGACTTGTCTCACGCTGGCGCTGGTCGCACAATGCACCCTTTTCGACGCGCTGATTGCGGCGGCGTCGCCGCGGCCACAGCAAACCACCTTGTCAGGGGACACCATGAGAATCAACGCACGCATCGGCCGCCTGCTGGCCGTTCTGGCGGCCGCGTTTGCCGTCACCGTTCACGCCGACATCAACGTCGGCGTTACCCTCTCGGCCACCGGGCCGGCCGCCTCGCTCGGCATCCCCGAAAAGAATTCGTTCGCCTTGCTGCCGACGACGATTGCCGGCCAGAAGGTCAACTACATCGTTCTCGACGACGCTTCGGATACGACGACGGCGGTCAAGAACACGCGCAAGCTGATCGCCGAAAACAAGGTCGACGTCATCGTCGGGTCGACGATCACGCCCAATTCGCTGGCCATGATCGACGTCGTCGCCGAGGCGGAAACGCCGATGATCTCGATGGCCGCGTCCTCGCGCATCATCGAGCCGATGGACGCCAAGCGCTACTGGGTCTTCAAGACGCCGCAGAACGACGCGCAGATGGCCACGGCCATCGTCGAGCACATGACCAACAACAACGTGAAGAGCGTCGCCTACATCGGCTTTGCCGATGCCTACGGCGAGGGCTGGTGGAACGAGTTCTCGAAGATCGCCGAGGTGCGCAAGATCCAGATCGTCGCCAACGAGCGTTTCAATCGGGCCGATACCTCGGTCACCGGACAGGTCCTGAAGATCATGGCCGCCAAGCCCGATGCCGTACTCGTCGGGGGCGCCGGGACGCCTGCCGCTCTGCCGCAGAAGTCTCTGAAAGAAAAGGGTTACAAGGGAATGATGTATCAGACGCACGGGGTCGCCAATGCCGACTTCCTGCGCGTCTGCGGCAAGGACTGCGAGGGAACCTTGCTGCCCGCCGGGCCGGTGCTGGTCGCCGGACAACTGCCCGACAGCAACCCGATCAAGAAGGCGGCGCTCGAGTACGTGAACAAGTACGAAGCCGCGCACGGCAAGGGAAGCGTGTCGACCTTCGGCGCGCACGCCTGGGACGCCGCCAAGCTGCTCGCCAGCGCAGTGCCGGAAGCGCTGAAGAAAGGCCAGCCGGGCACGCGCGAATTCCGCAAGGCCTTGCGCGATGCGCTCGAAGCAACGCGTAACGTGACTGCCGCGCACGGCGTTTTCAACCTGAGCGCGCAGGATCACCTGGGTTTCGATCAACGTGCCCGCGTCATGGTCCGCATCGAAGGCGGTAACTGGAAACTCGTTCAGTAACGCATTGACTTTCTCGTTCGGCGCGCCCCTGAACGGGGCCGCGGCAGGCGGTACGGCGCCCGCGCCGCCTGTGTGGATACTCCGATGGATTTGCAGATTGCCTTGCTGCTCGGCCAGGACGGCCTCACCAACGGCGCGATTTATGCGCTGCTGGCGCTTGCTCTGGTGCTCGTTTTTGCCGTTACCCGCGTCATCTTCATTCCCCAGGGCGAGTTCGTCGCCTTCGGTGCGCTGACCCTGGCCAGCCTGCAGGCCGGCAAGTTGCCGGGAACCGTCTGGCTGCTGCTCGCGCTCGGCGTGCTGATCGGCGTGCTCGAAGGCAGCCGCGCGGTACGCGCCGGGCAACTGCGCCGCCTGCCGCTGATCGTCCTGCTCAACGTCGGTGTCCCGCTGCTCCTCGCCGGAACGCTGATCGCCGTATCGCCGGCCACCCTGCCGTTGCCGGTACAGGTACTGCTTGCGCTGATGCTGGTCGTGCCGCTCGGACCGATGATCTATCGTCTCGCCTATCAACCGGTGGCCGAGGCGTCGGTGCTCGTCCTGCTCATCGTCTCGGTTGCCGTACATGTCGCGCTGACCGGCCTCGGACTGCTTTTCTTCGGAGCCGAAGGCTCGCGCACGCCGCCGTTTACCGAAGTCAGTTTCGCCGTCGGCGACGCTTTGCTGCAGGGACAGACGGTGCTCGTCATCGTCGCCAGTCTGGGGCTGATCATTGCCTTGTACCTGTTTTTCGAGCGGACGATCTACGGCAAGGCGCTGCGCGCGACGGCAATGAACCGCACCGGCGCACGCCTGATGGGAATCTCCGGAACGCTTGCCGGCATGTTGTCGTTTACCCTCGCCGCGCTGATCGGTGTCCTCTCCGGCATCCTGATTTCACCGATCACGACGATCTATTACGATTCGGGCTTCCTGATCGGGCTGAAAGGTTTCGTCGGAGCGATCATCGGCGGCCTGGCCAGCTACCCGGTCGCCGCTGCCGGTGCCGCGCTGGTCGGCCTGCTCGAGTCGTACTCCTCGTTCTGGGCCAGCGCTTTCAAGGAAGTGATCGTCTTTACGCTGATCATTCCGGTGCTCCTCTGGCGCTCGCTGAAGACGACGCACGTCGAGGAGCAATGATGCCGGCCGTGCGCTCGACCACCCTGCTCGCGGTCTTCATCGTCGCCTTGCTCGTCGCACCGCTGCTGCTGCCCGAGTTCTACATCACGCTGCTCGACTACATCGGCCTGTACGCGATCGTCGCGCTCGGCCTCGTCGTGCTGACCGGGGTCGGCGGACTCACTTCCTTCGGCCAGGCGGCTTTCGTCGGACTCGGCGCTTATTCGTCGGCTTATCTCACCACCGTCCACGGCGTTTCGCCCTGGCTCACCTTGCCGGCCGGCCTGCTGGTCACCGCGGTCGTCGCCATTTCGCTCGGACTGGTGACCTTGCGCCTGTCCGGGCATTTTCTCCCCTTGGGGACGATCGCCTGGGGGATCAGTCTGTACTACCTGTTCGGCAACCTTGCCGGCCTGGGCGGGCACACCGGGCTGACCGGCATTCCGCCGCTGACGCTTTTCGACCTCGAGGTCAAGACCGGACGCGAATTCTTCTACCTGATCTGGGCCGTTCTCCTGCTCGCGCTGCTCGCCACGCGCAACCTGCTCGACTCGCGCGAAGGGCGCGCCATCCGCGCCTTGCGCGGTGGATCGGTGATGGCCGAAGCGATGGGCGTGCATACCGCGCGTTCGAAGATTGTCATCTTCACCCTCGCCGCACTCTACGCGAGTACTTCCGGCTGGCTGTACGCACACCTGCAACGCTTCGTCAATCCGACGCCGTTTTCGCTGACGCAGGGAATCGAGTACCTGTTCATGGCGGTAATCGGCGGCGTTGCGCACGTCTGGGGCGCGATCGTCGGTGCCGGACTGATCAGCATCCTGAAACAGTGGCTGCAGGACTGGCTGCCGAAGCTGCTCGGACAGAGCGGTAACTTCGAAATCATCGTTTTCGGCGTGCTGATGATCTTCGTCCTGCAGCGCGCGCGCGATGGCGTCTGGCCGATGATTGCGCGTCACTTCCCGCAGCCGCCGACGCGCGCGCAGCTCCGAGAGGCGCCACCGCTCGCCCGTCGCGAACGCCCGGCTGCCGGCGCCGTCCTGCTCGAGGTCAAGGACGCCTGCAAGCGTTTTGGCGGGCTGGTCGCCAACGACCGCATGAACTTCCAGGTCAGGGCGGGCGAGGTGATGGCGCTGATCGGCCCGAACGGCGCCGGCAAGAGCACGATGTTCAACGGCATCTCGGGGGTCGATCCGCTGACCTCGGGCAGCGTCATCTTCCGCGGCGAGCGCGTCGAGTCGCTGCCCGCACGCGACATCGCGCGCCTCGGCATGAGCCGCACCTTTCAGCACGTGCGCCTGCTGCCCGGCATGAGCGTCCTCGAAAACGTCGCCATCGGCGCCCATCTGCGTGGTCGCAAGGGTTTCGTCGCCGCCGCTTGCCGCGCCGACCGGGATGAGGAGGACCGCCTGCTTTTCGAGGCAGCCCGGCAGATCGAGCGCTGCGGCCTGAGCGAGCAGATGCACGAGCCGGCCGGCAGTCTGCCGCTGGGCAAGCAGCGCATCGTCGAAATTGCCCGGGCGTTGGCCGCCGATCCCTGCCTGCTGCTCCTCGACGAACCCGCCGCCGGCCTGCGCTACCTTGAAAAGCAGGCACTCGGCGACCTGCTGCGCCGGCTGCGCGACGAAGGGATCGGCATCCTGCTCGTCGAGCACGACATGGACTTCGTCATGGGCCTGGCCGATCGGGTGGTCGTCATGGAGTTCGGTCAGAAGCTCGCGGCGGGTCTGCCCGAGGACATCCAGCGCAACCCGGCGGTCGTCGAAGCCTACCTGGGAGGTGTCGAATGAGCCCGGCTGATCACGGTAACGAACGCACCGTCGTGCTCGAGGTCGACAAGCTGTCGGTCAGCTACGGCAAGGTCAACGCCCTGCACGGAATCTCGCTCAAGGTCCACCGCGGCGAGATCGTCACCGTGATCGGACCGAACGGCGCTGGCAAGACGACGCTGCTTTGCGCGCTGATCGGCCTGCTGCCGGCGAGTGGCGACATCGTCTACCTCGGCGAACGGCAGCACGGCGGGCGCAGCGTCGAACAACTCGTCCGTCTGGGAATGACGCTCGTTCCCGAGAAGCGCGAGCTCTTCGCCGAAATGAGCGTCGCCGACAACCTTCTGCTCGGTGCTTTCGATCGCTATCGCGCGGGACACCGTGATTCGCTGGAAACCATGGAAGACGTCTTCAACGTTTTTCCGCGCCTGATGGAACGTCGCGAGCAGACCGCCGGAACGCTGTCCGGTGGCGAACGGCAAATGCTCGCCATGGGCCGCGCCTTGATGGCCAAACCACGCCTGCTGCTGCTCGACGAACCGAGTCTCGGACTGGCGCCGCTGATCATCCGGGAAATCTTCCGGACGATCACGCAGCTCAAGCGAACCGGAGTGGCGATTCTCCTCGTCGAGCAGAACGCACGCGCCGCGCTGCAGGTAGCCGACTACGCCTACGTCCTGGAAACCGGCGAGCTCGCGCTGGAAGGCGCCAGCCGTCAGTTGGCCAGCGACCCGCGCGTCGTCGCCAGCTACCTTGGCCTCGGCGGTCGCCGCTGATTGCCCGGCCGCGCCGGACGCTCCGCTTCGCCTCGCAGTCGACCGAAGATGCGCGATCTAATGCTAAAGTTCGCACGTAGCGCGCCGTTAATGAATCGGGTGGAAAAGAAGCGCTCTTAGCGAAATGGCTTGGGCGCGCGTCCCGGTGTTGACCCGGAAAGGCAGGCCATGAACCCCAGGCCGAGCTGATGATTGTTCTGACCGCGCGCTAACCAAGCACCGCTCCCGGGCACCGTTGCGGCAATGGCGTGCTCGCGTTTGATGGGCGAATTGTTTGTGGACACAATCACGACGTTGCCACAGAAACGACAGGGGTTTCCTTCAAGAATGGTAGCTGCGGTAGGGCATATTGAGCGGATGCAGACGCATTGGCCGCTTCTTCGTGCTTGGCGAAGAGAGCTTGCCGCAGATGGAGGCTGACTGATGAAGCAACTCAGGAAGAATGGGCGGAGTGCGAAGACGGCCGAGGGCCGGCGGCCGACGCGTGCGGCAGGCGCCGCGCAGTCGTCGTCGGCCGTTGCCATCGTCGGCATGGCCTTCCGCCTGCCGGGCGATCTGAGCGACGAGGCCAGCTTCTGGAATGCCCTGAAGGAAGGCCGCGATCTCGTCACGCGCGTTCCCGCCGAGCGTTGGGCGGTTGCTGAGCTCGAGCACGGCAAGCGCTCGGAACCCGGGCGCAGCATCAGTTTTTCCGCCGGCATCCTGTCGCGCATCGACGAGTTTGACGCCGGTTTCTTCGGCATCTCGCCGCGCGAGGCCGCCTGGCTCGATCCGCAGCAGCGCCTGCTCCTTGAACTCACCTGGGAAGCGATGGAAAACGCCGGCGTTCCGCCCTCGTCGATGGCGGGTTCCGACTGCGCGGTCTACGTCGGTATCTCCGGGCTCGACTACGGCGCATACGGGCTGAACGATCTGGCGAGCACGACCGCGCACTCGATGACCGGCAACACGCTGAGCCTCGCCGCGAATCGTCTTTCCTACGTCTTCGACCTGCATGGGCCGTCGCTCGCCGTCGACACCGCCTGCTCGTCGTCGCTGGTCGCCTTGCACCACGCGTGTACCAGTCTGCGCACCGGCGAAGCGAGCAGCGCTCTCGTCTGCGGCGTCAGCCTGTTATTGCACCCCTACCCGTTCATTGGCTTCACCAAGGCGTCGATGCTGTCCGCTGACGGGCGCTGCAAGGCTTTCGACGCGGCGGGGGACGGCTACGTGCGTGCCGAGGGCGGCGCCGTCGTCCTGCTCAAGCCGCTCGACAAAGCGCTGGCCGACGGCGACGAGATCCACGCGGTGATTCTCGCCAGCGGGGTGAATACCGACGGCGCGCGCAAGACGGGAATTACCATTCCGAGCCGCGAAGGGCAGGCCGAGCTGATGCGCGCGGTGCTCGCGCGCAGCGGTCGCACCGCTGACGAAGTCGATTTCGTCGAGGCGCACGGCACGGGTACGGCGGTCGGCGACCCGATCGAAACCGCCGCAATCGGTGCGGTCTATGGCCAGGGGCGCAGCCAGGCGCTGCCCATCGGGTCGGTCAAGGCCAACCTTGGCCATCTGGAACCCGCTTCCGGTCTGGCCGGGCTGATCAAATCCGTCCTCGTACTGAAGAACCAGGCGCTGCCGCCGGCACTGCACTTGCGCACGCCCAATCCGCATATCGATTTCGCGCGCCTGAATCTCGAACTGGTCACCGAATACCGCACCTTGCGCAGCGCCAATGGCAGGCCTCTGCTCGGTGCCGTCAGCTCTTTCGGTTTTGGCGGCGCGAACGCGCATGTCCTGCTGCAGGAGTTCAGGCGGCCACCCGCGGCGGACCGGCTGGCCGACGATATTGCGCCGCCGCCGCTCTTTCTCTCGGCGCGCAGCGATGCGGCTTTGCGCGCCATGGCCGGTCGTTATGCGCCGTTGCTGCACGCCAGTTCAGCCGCCGACTACTATGACCTCGCGCATGGCGTCGCGCATCGGCGCGAGCGCATGGAAAAGCGCCTCGCGCTGCAGGCCGATTCGCCGGCCGCCGCCGCAGCTGTGCTCGAGCGTTATGCGCAGGGCGAAACGCCGCCGGGCGTGGTCGTCGAGGATGCCCTGCCGGCGGGTGGCGGGGTGGCTTTCATCTATTCGGGGAACGGCGCCCAGTGGGCCGGAATGGGTCGTGCGCTGCTCGCCGAATCGCCGCGTTTTGCCGAGATCCTGACGGGCATGGCCAACGCCATGGATGCCGCGACGGGTTTTTCGCTGCTCGCCGAGGTGGACGCCGCTGACCCGGTCAGACTTGAGGACACGAGCGTTGCACAGCCGCTGCTCTTCGCGCTCCAGGTCGGCGTGACGACCCTGCTGCGCGAACTGGGGGTGCACCCGCTGGCCGTTGCCGGGCACAGCGTGGGCGAAATCGCGGCTGCCTGGGCCGCTGGCGCGCTTGATCTCACCCAGGCCATCCGCGTCATCTGCGCGCGCAGCCAGGCGCAGGCGACGACGCGCGGAAGCGGACGGATGGCCGCCGTCGGCCTGTCGGCGAGCGTCATCGACGAGCTGATGCGCGAGCTGGGGGGAGATCTCGAGGTCGAACTGGCCGGGATCAACAGTCCGGGCAACGTGACGCTGGCCGGCAGTCTGCCCGGCTTGCTGCGCATCCAGGAGCGGGTCGAGCGGCGCGGTGCATTCTTCCGCCTGCTCGATCTCGACTACGCCTTTCACAGTCGGCAGATGGATTCGACCGCCGCGAACCTGCTCGCCCGGCTGGCCGGAATTCGCCCGGCGGCGACGCGTGCGGCACTCTTCGTGTCGACAGTGAGCGGCGATGTGATGGACGGCAGCACGCTCGGTGCCGGCTACTGGTGGCGCAACGTGCGCGAACCGGTGCGCTTTTCCGAGGCGATCGGCAAACTGGCCGAACTGGGTTGCCGCGTGTTCGTCGAAATCGGCCCGCATGCCATCCTGCAGCGCTACATCGGTGAGAGCCTGAGTGCTGCCGGCATCCGCGGGAGAGTCATGCCCAGTCTGCGGCGCACCGACGACGGCGTCGACGCGATCGCCGAGACCGCCTTGCGCGCACACCTGCTGCTTGCGCCGACGCAACTGCACACCTGGTTTTCCCGTCCGGCGCAGCGCGTACGTCTGCCCAACTACCCCTGGCAGCGCGAACGCCATTGGCATCCGACGACGAATGAGGGGGCGCCGCCGAGCGAAAGGCGGCGTGTGCATCCGCTGCTTGGCTGGCGTCTGCACGACGCCGAAGCGGCCTGGGAGAACACGCTCGATCCACTCGTCCTGCCCTGGCTGGCCGAGCACCAGGTCGGTGGGGCAGTGGTCTATCCCGGTGCTGCCTATGTCGAGATGGGTCTCGCCGCCGCCCGCGAGTTGATCGGCGGAGAACACCTGATCGTCGACGGGCTGGACATCGTCTCGCCACTGGTTTTCGACGGCGAACACGGCCGCAGCTTGCGGCTGGTGGTCAATCCGCGCGATGGCGGATTTCAGATCAGGAGCCGGCAGCGTTTGAGCAGCGACGAATGGACCCTGCACGCCGCAGGTCGTTTGCTCGCCTCCGCCGGACGGCTTCCCGCGCTCGGCATCGAGCCGCCAAGCGTGGTGACGCGACAGGTCGACCGCGCGACGCACTATCGCCTGGCGGCGCAACTCGGTCTCGACTACGGCCCGCTTTTCCAGGGCCTGCGCGCTGCCCGCGTCGGTGCGGGCGAACTTGTTGCCGAGCTGGAAGCCGACCTCGAACCGGCGGCTGCGCTCAGCTGCGACGACTACCTTCTGCATCCGGCGCTGCTCGATCTGTGCTTCCAGTCGCTGGTCGGTTTCTTCGCGGCGGAGATCGAGGCGGGGCAGGCAATGGCTTTGTTGCCGGTCAAGTGTGGGCGAATCGACCTTTGCCGTGGCGGACCGGCCGCGCGCTTGCGCGCGCGTCTGCGCCGGCAAAGCGCGCGCTCGTTTATCGCCGATTTTGCTCTCCTCGACGATCAGGACCGACTGCTCGCGCGGGCCAGCGCTTGCCGCTTCCGCGCCGTTCGGCTCACGCAGCGCGCGCGCCAGGCGCTGGCCAACTGGCGCATCGTTCCCTGGCTGCGACCGCATCCGGTGGACGGCCTGGTCAGCGCAATGCCACCCGTGGCCGAGCTTGCCGGGCAAGCGCGCGCGGCGCTGGCGGAAGAGAAGAGCCAACGCCAGACCTGGTTCAAGGAAACGCTGCCGCTCATCGAGGCCTTGACGCTGTCTTTCGTCGTGCAGGCTTTTCAGGAGCTTGCGGGGCAGCAACCGGCGGGGTGGGGGCAATTTCCGGCGACGCCGCATGGTCGCTGGCTGGCCGATTTGTTGAGCCGCGAGGGGCTGCTTCGGCAGGATGACGAGCAGTGGTCGGTGACGACCGACGCCGGTCTGCCGCCGGCCGATGGGCTCTGGCAGACGCTGCTGCGCGATTCGCCGGCGTGCCTGCCGCAACTGACCTTGCTCGGGCGCGTCGGCCGGCAGTTGCCGGCCTTGCTCGCCGGTGCCATCGACGGCCGCGGGTTGCTTGACGAGCTGCACCATTCGCCGGTCGCCGAGGTGCTCTATGACGACGATCCGGCTTATCGCGGACTGCGCCTCGCGCTTGACGGAATGCTGCGCCATCTGATCGACAACTGGCCGAGCTCGCGCCGTCTGCGCATTCTGGAGATCGCTGCCGGCGCGAGCAGCCTGCCGAGAATTCTGCTTGCTTCGCTCGCTGCCGATCGCTTCGATTACGTGCTGGCCTTGCCGACTGAGGCAGCGCAGGCCCGCCAGCAGGCCGAGTACCAGGAGCATCCGAGTATCGTTGTGACGACTTTCTCGGCCGATTGGCAACTGCCCGGCGATCAGCGCTTGCCGGAGGCCTTCGACCTGGTCATCCTGCGCCATACGCTGCATCGCACGCCCAGTCCGCACGCCGCTCTGGCGCAGACGCGGCGCCGGCTGGCAGCCGGCGGCATCGTATTGCTCGCCGAGCGTCATGCCGACTGGAGCGCCAATTTCCTGGAGGGCATCGATCCCGGCTGGTGGCATGAAGACGCGGCGACGAGCGTACCGCTTTCTTCGCTGCTCGCCCCGGAAGCCTGGCAGCAGGCCTTGCTCGACGAGGGCTTCGCGGATTGTGAGCAGTTTCTGGAACCGGCGGCCGAAGGCTTGAGCGAAGGCGCCTACCTGCTGCTCGCCCGGCGCCCGGCGGGCGACCTTGCTGCCTTGCCGGTGCCGGCCGCGGCTGACTGGCTGCTACTCGTCGATGAGGCGTCGGCGCGACTCGCCAGCCAACTGGCCGCGCGCCTCGAGTCGTGTGCGCAACGAGTCAGCGTGGCCAGCCACTTGGCGCCAGCCACGCTGCCCAAGCATCTGGTCTGCCTGCTTGGCTGGGACGATCCGCCAGAGCGCGCGGCGGCGACCATCGCCGGGCTGCTCACCGAAGTGCAGGTGCTTGCCGCCCAGCCCGGCAAGCCGCCACGTCTGTCGATCCTTACCCGCGGCGGCGCGCTTGCCAGCGGCCTGCCGGACGCCAGCTTGCCTAACCCGGCGCAAGCCGCGGTCTGGGGATTCGGCCGCGTCGTCATGAACGAGTATCCGCAGCTTGGCTGCACGCTGCTCGACCTGGCGTGCGACCCGGGCGCGCCGGACCTGCCCGCTCGGCTGGAAAACGAATTGCTGCGCCCGGACGGTGCCAGCGAGATCATCCTTTCCGGCGCCGCGCGTCACTGCCTGGTGCTGCACGAGGAGAGCGCATCGCCGGTCGCCCAGGCTGCGCCGGAAAAGCGCTTCCGGCTCGATTTTCACACGCCCGGGCAGTTGCGCAATCTGGTCTGGCTGGCCGATCGCGAACGTCCCCTGCGCGACGACGAAATCGAGGTTTGCACGCAGGCGGTTGGCCTCAATTTCCGCGATCTGATGTATCTGATGGGGCTGCTGCCCGACGAAGCGGTCGACAATGGCTTTGCCGGCGCCAGCCTCGGTCTGGAATTTTCCGGCGTAGTCAGCCGCGTCGGCGCCCGGGTGACCGACCGCCTGCCCGGCGATGCGATCCTGGGTTTCGCGGCGTCGTCCTTTTCCAGCCATGTCGTGACACGCGCCGATGCCGTCGCGCTGATGCCTGAAGAGTGGTCCTTCGAAGCCGCCGCCAGCGTGCCGACGGTGTTCTTCACCGTCTACTACGCGCTCAAACACCTGGGTGACCTGCAGCCGGGCGAGCGCGTACTGATTCATGGCGCCGGCGGCGGCGTCGGCATCGCTGCCCTGCAGTTGGCGCGCCATCTCGGTGCCGAGATCTACGCTACCGCCGGTAGCGAAGAAAAGCGTGACTTCGTCCGGCTGCTCGGCGCCGATCGGGTGTTCGATTCACGCAGTCTGTCGTTCGCCGACGATGTCCTTGCCGCGACTGCCGGCGAAGGCGTCGATGTCGTCCTCAACTCGCTCGCCGGCGAAGCGATGCGGCGCAGCCTCGATGTGCTCAGGCCGTTCGGCCGCTTTCTCGAACTGGGCAAGCGCGACTTCTTCGAGAACACGCCCCTTGGCCTGCGCCCGTTCAGGAACAACATCAGCTATTTCGGTATCGACGCCGACCAGTTGCTGATCGGCCGGCCGAAACTCGCAGCGCGCCTGTTTCGCGAGCTGATGGCGCTGTTTCGCGAGGAAGCGCTGGTGCCGCTACCCTACCGCAGCTTTACCGCCGAGCGCGTCGTCGACGCCTTCCGCAGCATGCAGCAGGCGCGCCATATCGGCAAGATCGTCGTCTCGTTGGGCGATGCGCAGCCGCCGGTCGAACAGCCGGCGCGCGGCGCGCCGGCGATCAGCTTCTCCCGGGAGAGTACCTGGATCGTCAGCGGCGGTCTCGCCGGCTTCGGTCTCGAGTCGGCGCGCTGGCTGGCCGAGCGCGGTGTCGGCAACCTCGTGCTGGTCGGCCGGCGCGGTCTGAAGACACCGGGCGCCAAAGAGATCGTCGAAGCCTTTGCCGCGCAGGGCGTCAACGTGCTCGCCCAGGCTTGCGACATCAGTGCCGCCAACGCGGTGCGCACGCTGGTCGAGCGAGTAAAGACCAGCATGCCGCCGCTGAAGGGGATCCTGCACGCGGCGACGACTTACGATGACCGGCTGCTCGCCACGCTCGACGCGGAGGGCATCGCCAGCGTGCTGGCGGCCAAGCTGCTCGGCGCCTGGAATCTGCACCAGGCGACGCTCGACGTACCGCTCGAACACTTTATCGTCTACTCGTCGGTGACCACCGCGATCGGCAACCCGGGACAAGCCAACTATGTCGCGGCCAACGCCGGTGTCGAAGGACTGACCGCACTGCGCCGCCACCTGGGCCTGCCCGCCACCTGTATTGCCTGGGGGCCGATCGGCGACGCCGGCTACCTGACGCGCAACGCAACGGTCAGGGATAGCCTGGAGCAGCGCCTTGGTCGGCCGCCGATCAGCGCGGCTGCGGCGCTTACCCAGCTTGACCGGGCGCTGACCGACAGCACTGGATTCCTCACCCCGGCGAACTTCGACTGGAATGTGCTTGCCCGGCTGCTGCCGGCGGCTGCCGGAACGCGTTTCGAACTGCTCGAGCGCCGGCGCAGCGAGCAGCCGCAAGCCGGCGAGTCGCTCGACCTGCGCGCGCTGATCGCCGGAAGGACGCCAGCCGAGATCGCCAGTATCGTGCGTCAACTGGTCGTCCAGGAGGTCGCGCAGGTGCTCTGCATCAGCCCGGAGCGGATCGACGCCAATCGACCGCTGAACGATCTGGGGATGGATTCGCTGATGGCTGTCGAACTCGCGCTCGGCCTCGAGCAGCGCTGTGGGATTCGCCTGCCGACGATGATGCTGAGCGATTCGCCGACGGCCGAGCATGTCGCGGCGCGGATCGTCGAGAAGCTGAGCGGCGAGGGCGCTACGGCGGACGAAACGCAGCCGGCGGAAGTCGTCGCCGGGCTCGCCGGCCAACACGGCGAAGGCGCGACGGCGGCCGAAATCGCTGCCATAAGCGATGACGTGCGCAGACTTGCGCGAACAGGAACGAGGTTGACCGCATGAGCAAGCCGAGTCTCACCCAGAGAACCAAGACCCAGCTGATCGACCGCATTCTCGGCCGGAAAGCGGGTTCCAGCGGCCTGGTGATCGCCATGCCGCAGGCGCGCAAGACGGCGCATCCGTCGATTCCGGAAGCCTTCACGCGCTTTGACCGTCACCCCGGCTACGAAAGAATGCTGGTGCCGAAGGCGGTCGCCGAACGCCGCGGCCTGGCCAATCCGTTTTTCCGCGTGCACGACGGCGTCGCCGGCGCAACGACGCGCATCGACGGGCGCGAGTACCTTAACTTCTCGAACTACAATTACCTGGGGTTGGCCGGCCATCCGGCGGTCAATCGCGCGGCGAAGGATGCAATCGACCGCTACGGAACGTCGGCCGCGGCCAGTCGGCTGGTCGCCGGCGAGCGCGCGGTGCAGCGCGAACTGGAGGAGGCGCTGGCCGAACTGTACGAAGTCGAGGACTGCATCGTCTTCGTCAGCGGCCACGCGACCAATGTCAGTACCATCGGTTACCTCTTCGGGCCGAAGGATCTGGTGATTCATGACAGCCTGATCCATAACAGCGTGCTCGACGGAATCCGGCTTTCCGGCGCCGCCCGGCGCTCGTTTCCGCACAACGATACAGCCTCGCTCGATCAGATCCTGGCCGAGATTCGCAGCCAGTTCGAGCGCGTCCTGGTCGTTGTCGAGGGCGTCTACAGCATGGACGGTGACGTTCCCGATCTGCCGGCGCTGATCGACATCAAACTTCGGCACAAGGCTTTCCTGATGGTCGACGAAGCGCACTCGCTGGGCGTTCTCGGGCAGACCGGGCGCGGCATTCGCGAGCACTTCGGCGTCGCCGGCCGCGCGGTCGACATCTGGATGGGTACGCTGAGCAAGACGCTTGCCGGCTGTGGCGGTTTCATCGCCGGTGAGCGCGCGCTGGCCGAGCACCTCAAGTACGCGGCGCCGGGCTTCGTCTACAGCGTGGGCATGTCGCCGCCGCTGGCTGCCGCGTCGCTGGAAGCGCTGCGCGTCATGCAGCGCGAACCCGAGCGCGTCGCGCGCCTGCGCGCGCGTACCGGGCAATTCCTCGCGCTGCTGCAATCCTTGCCGATCAACACCGGTTTTGCGCAGGGGCATGCCGTCGTTCCGGTCATCGTCGGCAGCTCGCTGAAGGCGGCGACGCTGTCCAATCAGTTCTTCGAAGCCGGCATCAATGTGCAGCCGATCATCTATCCAGCGGTCGAAGAGAAGGCAGCGCGTTTGCGATTCTTCCTGTCGGCCATGCACAGCGAACAGCAGATAAGGTTCGCTTTCGAGGTCACCCGGAGGTTGATGGAAAAGTGATCACGCTGTCCACCAGGAAAGTACCCATGGCGCGGTCTGAGCATCCGTGTGGCGTCGGCATTCGTCACGCCGGCCTGGCTGCCGCAGCGCTCATCCTGTCCGCCTGCGCGACCGCTCCCGACTGGATTTCGGCCAGCGGCGCCAGCCGCGAGCAGGTGCAGCAGGTGCAGCAGGAGCGCGCCGGTGGCCGCATCGAAGGCATCGAGCTGATCGACGTCGACGACGCGCTGGCGAGAAAACTGTCAGCGAGCAAACGGCTGGGCGAGTTTTCCGACTTCTTCCCGGCGGCATCGTCGAACAACTATCTGATCGGGCCGGGCGACATCATCGAGGTCTCCGTCTGGGAGGCGCCGCCCGCCATGTTGTTTGGTGCGGTTGTCATCGAAGCCAAAGCCGGACCGACGACGACGCGCGTCGTCACCTTCCCCGAACAGATGGTCACTCCGGCGGGGACGATCACCATGCCGTTTGCCGGGCGGGTTTTGGTCAAGGGGCGGGCGACGCAGGAGATCGAGGACGACATCGTCCGGCGTCTGCACGGCAAGGCCAATCTGCCGCAGGTTCTGGTGCGCGTGATCAAGAACAATACCTCGAACGTCACTGTCGTCGGCGAAGTGAACCACAGTACGTTGATGGCGCTGACCCCGAAGGGCGAGAGGCTGCTCGACGCGCTGGCCGCCGGCGGGGGGGTCAGGCAACCGGTAAACCGCATGGCGCTGCAGCTCTCGCGCGACAACGTCACGGCGACGATGGCGCTCGACTCGATCATCCGCGATCCGAAGCAGAACATCATGCTCAAGCCGGGCGATGTGGTGACCGCGCTGTTTCAGTCGCAAAGCTTTTCGGTGCTCGGGGCGACCGGCAAGAACGAGGAAATTCAGTTTGAAGCACAAGGCATTTCGCTGGCGCAGGCGCTCGCTCGCTCGGGCGGCCTGAACGACAGCCGGGCGGACGCGCGCGGCGTATTCGTCTTCCGCTTCGAGGAGGCCCGCCTGGTCGCCGCGCGCAACCCGGTCAAGCACGTCGGCGAGAGCGTTCCAGTGGTCTATCAGATCGACTTGCGCGACCCGGCGTCGTTCTTCATCACGCAGAATTTCCCGGTGCAGAACCGCGATGTGATCTACGTGGCGAACTCGCCCGCCGCCGAGTTCGAAAAGTTCCTGCGCCTGGTCGTATCGGTCGCCGTACCGAGCGTGACGTTGAACCGGGCGTGGCAGAACTGAGCGCGTCGATGAGCGCCGTCCTCGTCCATCTCCGGTCGTGCCATGCGTGAGCCGCGCAATCCGCTGGCGATCAGCTTTGCCGTCTGGCAGGCCATCTTCCTGCGCGAGGCGATCGATCGCCTGTTCGACATGCGCGCCGCCTGGTTCTGGTTGCTCATCGAGCCGGCCTTGCACATCGCCTTCATCACCGTGGTCTACTCCGCCGTGCGCATGTATAC
>NZ_JAPUVR010000021.1 GCF_029255125.1 Accumulibacter sp.
AGAGCAGCAGCGGAGCAGCAGCGCCGAGAAGCACGGCTCGCTGTCGGTCATCAAGGCGACCGAAAAGCCGGGATCTGGTGGCAGCGTGTGCGCGTTACCGACGGGCAGTCGAGAAACTGACAGTCCAAGATTGACCGCCGTCGAATCCGCCACATATACTCGTGCCCGGGCTTGAAACTGATCAGCGGAGCAAACTCTTGGCCAGGCACTGGTTTCTGGAATCGATTGTCGGCGACGGCGCACATGTCGTTTACAACATCACGCACCTGCCTTTTCGCGTTGGGCGCGACCCCGACAATGACCTCGTGGTCACGGCGCGCGGGCTCAGCCGGCACCACGCGCTCCTGACGGCTGACAGCCACAGTGGCCGTATCCGGCTGACCGATCTGAATAGCACGAACGGCAGTTTCGTCGGCCGTCAGCGTGTCGAGAACTCGTGCCTGCTGAATGATAACGACATTGTCCATTTCGGTAACGCTGAGTTTCGCATTCGCGTGCGCGTTGCCGAGCCGCCTGCGGCCCGGCCGACCGAAGGTCACACGCTGGTCTTGCCGCCCGGCATGGCGCTCTCGGAAATGTTTCCGGAGAACGAAGCCGAGTTCCTTGACCTGCTGGGTGGACACGGAATGTCGGGTGCGGCGCAACCGATCGTTGAAGCCGATAGCCGGTGCATTTTTGCCTACGAACTGCTCGGTCGAGCGAGCCACCCGCTGCTGCCGGGCTCGCCTCTGCGGCTATTCAAGATGGCGAGCGCGCTCGACCGTGAGGTCGACCTGAGCGTTGCCTTCCGCCGCTTTGGCGTCGCCGCAATTGCGCCTCGCCTGCGTGGTTTTCCGCTTTTTGCCAACACCCATCCGAAGGAGACCTTCAGCGAGGACTTTTTCAATGCGCTGGTCTGTTTGCGGCAGGAAATGCCCGAACTCGACCTGGTCGTCGAGATCCACGAGGCCGCGGTCACCGAAAGCTGCCGGCTGCGCGAACTCGCTGCGCGCTTTCGAGATATCGGCGTGCGCTTCGCTTACGACGATTTCGGCGCCGGACAGGCTCGCCTGAACGAACTCGGCGAAGTGCCCGCTCACTTCGTCAAGTTTGACATGGGATTGATCCACGATCTCCATCTGGCTGGCGAAAGCAAGCGTCGGGTCGTCGGCGATCTGGTCAAGCTGGTGCGCGGCCTGGGCTCGGTGCCGCTCGCGGAAGGCATCGAAAACGAACTCGAGGCTGAAGTCTGCCTGGCGATGGGCTTCCAGCTCTTTCAAGGATATCTCACTGGTCGGCCAATCCCGGCCGACCAGCTCTGACACAGGCCGCAGCGCGGCCGACCTGGCCCGCGCGGAACAGACTCATGTGGAAAGCAGTTGTCGCCATCTCGCTCGGTGCAGCGCTCGGCGCATTGGCCCGCTGGCAACTCGGCGAGCGGCTCAACAGCCTGTTTCCGACGATGCCGCCGGGAACGCTGGCAGCCAATCTGATCGGCGCCTACATCATTGGCCTGGCAATTCCCTTTTTCGCTCACTCTTCCGCCGTCGCCGCGGAATGGCGGCTGTTGGTGATCACCGGCTTCTGCGGTGGCCTGACGACCTTTTCGACGTTTTCCGCCGAGCTGACGGTCCTTGTCCAGGAGGAGCGGCTGATCTGGGCAATGCTGACGATCGGCGCGCATGTGGTCGGTTCGCTGCTGATGACCTTCGCCGGCATGGCAACCATCCTTTGGGCAAAAGGTTGGTGATCGGCCGACACGCCTGGCCGGCCGCGGCGTGTCGCCTGGCGCGTCCGGCCAGCCCGCAGCGCCGGCGAGCTAACGAACGGAGACGATCATGCAGGGTTCGTTCCTCAGGTTCTATGTGCACGCAAAGCAGACGCACCGTGGCGTGTTGCTTTGGGAATGGCTGCTTGACCAGGGTAACCAGCTTGGCCTGCGCGGCGGCTCGGCATTCCGTACGATTGGCGGTTTCGGCCGGCGCCACACCATCCACGAAGAGCGCTTCTTCGAGCTGGCCGGCAACAGCGACGTCGAGGTCGAGTTCGTCGTCACGACGGAGGAGGAAGAGCGTTTGCTCGATCTGCTGCGCGGCGAGAACATTCGCATCTTCTACACCCGCATCCCGACGACTTTTGGCATCATCAACCCGGACGACAAGGACACGGGCACTGCACCGGAAGCAGGCAGCGATTGCTAGGCGCCACCCGCCCGCGACGCGACTGTACTCGAATCGGTCGGCGCCGCTGACCAAACCCAGCGAGCAATTCGTCGCCGGCCGGCACCCACCAACCCGACATGTTCGCCAACCTGCTTAAACTGCCACGCACCGTCTGGCTGCTTGGCCTGGTCAGCCTGTTCAACGACGCGACGAGCGAGCTGATCTATCCGCTCGTACCGATCTACCTCGCTTCGGTACTGATGGCCGGCCCACGCGCGCTGGGCATCATCGAGGGGATCTGCGAAGCGACGAGCAGCATCCTCAAGCTGGTCTCGGGTATCCTCTCGGATCGCCGGCGTTCGAGCAAGCCGTGGGTCGTCGGCGGCTACGCACTGGCCGCGATCGCGCGTCCGCTGCTCGCTTTTGCTGCCTCGTGGCCGGTCGTCCTCGCCTTGCGTTTCGCCGACCGTGTCGGCAAAGGACTACGCTCGTCGCCACGCGACGCGCTGCTGGCGCGTAGCGTCAAGCCGGGCGAGCGCGGACTGGCTTTCGGTTTTCATCGGGCGATGGACAATGCCGGGGCAGTCGTCGGACCACTCCTCGCCGCCGGCTTGCTCGCCGCCGAGGTTCCTCTGCGCACGATCTTTCTCTGGACGGCGCTCGGTGGCGCGCTCACCGTCGCCCTCGCGCTGGCGATCCGGGAACCGGTCGACAGCGATCCGGCGCCGCCCGCCACCGACGCCTGGAAACTCCGCCAACTGCCCATACCGTTCAAACGCTACCTCGTCGTGCTGGCGCTGTTTACCCTGGGCAATTCGTCCAACATGTTCCTGCTGCTGCGCGCCCGCGAGCTCGGCCTGGCCGAGTATCAGGTGCCTCTGCTCTGGGCGCTGGTTTCGCTGAGCGCGGCGCTCTTTTCGACGCCGTTGTCGGCGCTCTCCGACAAACTTGGCCGCAACCGCCTGATCGTCGCCGGCTGGGGCGTCTACGGCGCGTTCTACATCCTTCTCGGGTTGAATCGCGAGGCGCTCCTGCTCTGGCCTTTGTTTGCCTTCTACGGCCTGTTCATGGCCGCCACGGAAGGCGCCGAAAAAGCGTTGGCCGCGGATCTGGTCGACCGGCAGACGCTGGGGACCGCGTACGGCTGGTTCAATCTGACCACCGGACTCACGCTGCTGCCGGCGTCGATCATCTTTGGCGAGCTCTGGCAGGCCGTCGACCCGCTCGCCGCCTTCGTCTTCTCAGCCGCTTGCGCCGGATCGGCAGCCCTGTTGCTCCACCTCTGGGTTGGCGCAGGCGAAGGCGCAAGGTCTACGGAAGGCTCATGACGCAACCGCTTCCCCCGGCCAAGCGACGGTCTCCGCGCCGGGCTGGCGCTTGCCGACCGGCGGGCAAATTGGTGCTGGATTTTCCGATGTCCGGCGAAGCCGAGCTTGTTTGCCCGCCTTCGCCGGACCCCACAGCCAAACGAGCTCAGTAGGCCAGCGTCTTCGGCAGGTCTTTCGCCTGTTGCACCCACGACTCGACCATTGACAAGGAAGGCGGCTGTTTCGTCACCTGTTCGGCCGCGTTGGTTTCGATGATCTTCGCGTGTAGATTGTCCGGCCGGCGGGTCGCCAGTTCCTTGACCGTATCGACCCCGGCCTTTTCGAGCAGATCCGAGTAAACGCCGGAAACCCCCTTGATGCGCGCCAGGTCGGCGCGATTGGCGAGTTCAAGGATGACCCGGGCATCGCAGCCGCAGCTTGCCGCCAGCACTTTCCGCTGCGCCGGGGTGGCAGCCGCCGCCAGCAGTTGTTCATTGTTGCCGACGCCCGATTCCTTCAGCTTCTCGGCCAGCGTTGGCGTTGATCCACGCAGTTCTTTGACAGAAACGGTCATTGCAGGTTTCTCCTCTGATGGTGTGGTGTACAGCGAAGCACGCATGTCGTGTCGAGACCATGACTCGTCTTGCCAGCTCGACGCCCGACATTCTAATGCCATATGATATGCAAGGGAACAGTCTGCGTGTGCGCCGCCCGCTACGCAGCTTCTTCGCCAACGGTCAGCCAATCAGCCGGGCGATGGCGCAGCGGACGAGCGCCGGTGCCAGCGCCTCACTCGCCGGGCGGCAGTTCGCGCAGCTCGACGCGCGCCATCAGCGCTTCGATCGACTCCTCGCCCGGCAAACGGGCGCCCGCTACGCCGAGCGCTGCGGCAGCGACGGCGGTCGCCAGCCGCGCGCAACCGTCGTCGGCCAAGCCGCGCAGGCAGCCGGCGATGAAGCCGGCAACGAGGGCATCGCCGGCGCCGACTGTTGTGCGCACCGGTACCGCCAGCGCGCTGGCGTGGAGGCAGCGATTGGCGTTAACGAAGAGCGCACCGTGCCCACCCAGCGAGACGATGACCAGGTGCACGCCCTGCTCGACGATCGTCCGCGCCGCCGCGCCGAGCGCTGCGCAGTCGGGCAGACGACGGCCAACGAGTTCTTCGAGTTCGGCTTGGTTGGGCTTGATCGCCCAGGGATGGGCGGCGACTCCGCAGCGCAGCGCCTGACCGCTAGTGTCGAGCAGAACGCGCTGGCCAGTGGTCGCCAGGCGAGCGATCAAATCGGCGTAATACTCCACCCGGACGCCAGCGGGGAGGCTGCCGGAAGCAATGCAGTACGCGCAACCGGCAAGCGCTGTGTCGATCCTGTGCTGAAGGTCGGCGAGGTGCGCGGCGGCGACCGCCTGACCGGGAAAATTGATTTCGGTGACCGTTGCGCTGTTCTCTTCGATCAGCTTCAGATTGACCCGCGTGCGACCGGGCAGGCGGACAAATGCGTCGGCAATTCCCCGGTCAAGGAACACGCGGTCGAAGAGATCGGCATTGTCGGCGCCGAGCAGACCACCAGCAGTGACGCAACAGCCAAGATCGGCAAGAAACGAAGCGACGTTTACGCCCTTGCCGCCAGCCGTCGCTTTTTCCCAGGCGACGCGGTTCAGCCCACCGGGGAGGAGTTGCGGCAGACCGATGCTATGGTCCACCGCAGGGTTTAGGGTCAGCGTGAAAACGCCCGGCGTACGCCCCATGGCGGCTGGCTCGTACCACGGGGTCCCGCGTTTACGCTCCTACAACTTGAAGATCCAGCTCGCGATGACGAAGTAGTTAAGCACCCCCAGGATGTCGATAGCCGTCGTCACGAAAGGTCCGGTGGCCACCGCCGGGTCGACCTTCATGCGCTGGAAGATCATCGGCAGGAGTACGGCGAGCAGCGCGGCGCCGGTCATGTTGCCGAGAATCGTCAGGCCGACGACCTGGCCCAGCGCCAGACTACTGTGCATCAGATAGCCGTAGACGCCGAGGATCACGCCGTAGAAACCGCCGAGCAGCAGGCCGACGCGCAACTCCTTGAAGACCAGCGGAAAGGTATCGCGCACGTCGATCGCCCCGGTGGCCAGACCGCGCACGGCAACCGTTGCCGACTGCACGCCGACGTTGCCGGCCATGCCCATGACGACCGGCAGAAAGGCGCTGAGGACCAGGATCTGGCCGAGGATCTCCTCGTACTGGCCGATGACCGCGGTCGCTGCCAGGCCACCAATGAACGCGGCGAGCAGCCAGGGCAGACGAATTCCGGCGATCTTGAAGGCCGAATGGGTCAGCGTTTCCGACTCGCTGGTTCCCGCCATCTTCAACATGTCGCGTGTCGTTTCTTCCTCGAGCACGTCGATCACGTCGTCGACGGTGACCATACCGACGAGGATGTTCTCCTCGTCGACGACGGGCACTGCCAACAGGTGGTACTTGTCGACCAGCATGGCGACGGTCGTCTGGTCGGCGTCGGTGGTCACCTTCATGACGCGCCGGTTCATCACCTTGTGCAAAGGCGTTCCCGGCCGCGCGAGGAGGAGTTGGCGCAGAGAAACGACGCCGACCAGGCGGCCCGACTCGTCGGTCAGGTAGAGGTAGAAAACCATTTCGACGTCTTCGCGATTGCGAATATTCTCGATCGCTTCCTCAACCGTCAGCGTGTGCGGCAGCGAAAAGAAGTCGGTGGTCATGATCCCGCCGGCGCTGTTCGGGTCGTACTTGAGCAGGCTCTCGACTTCGTCCTTGCTTTCCCGGTCGAGCAGCGCCATCAACTGCGCACGCTGTTCCTCTGGCAGGTCGCCGATCAGGTCAGCGAGGTCATCCGGCGCCAGATGCTGCAGGACTCCAGCAAGTTTCTCGACCGGCGACTCGGTCATCACCTGCGTGCGCAGGCTGACCGACAACTGGCTGAACACTTCGGCCGCCATTTCGGTCTCGCTGATCGCGTAGAAGATGTCAACCA
>NZ_JAPUVR010000022.1 GCF_029255125.1 Accumulibacter sp.
AAGGAATACGACAGCGAATTAAAGAAGCTGCACGTGGAGTTGGTCAAGCTGCAGGAGTGGGTTGTGCATGCAGGCCTCAAGGTATGCATTGTTTTCGAGGGGCGCGATGGTGCTGGAAAGGGTGGCACCATCAAAGCGCTCACCGAACGGGTCAGCCCGCGCGTATTCCGGGTGATCGCCCTGCCAGCGCCAACCGAACGGGAAAAGAGCCAGATGTACGTGCAGCGCTATCTACCGCACCTGCCGGCGGCAGGTGAAGTGGTGATCTGGGATCGCAGTTGGTACAACCGCGCCGGTGTGGAGCGGGTGATGGGGTTCTGCGATGAAGCTCTGGTAAAACGCTTTCTGGAAGTGGCCCCCAGCTTCGAGAAGATGATGGTCGAGTCGGGCATCATCCTGATCAAGTACTGGCTGGAAGTCAGCGAGGAAGAACAGACCCGGCGCCTGACGGCACGCATCGACGATGGCCGCAAGATATGGAAACTGTCGCCTATGGATCTCAAGTCCTACAGCCGCTGGTACGACTATTCCCGGGCACGCGATGCCATGTTCGCCGCCACCGATACCGCCTGGGCGCCATGGTTCGTGGCCAACTCCGACGACAAGAAACGTGCACGCCTGAATATCATCTCTCACCTGCTCAGCAGAATCCCATATAAGGAAGTCCCACGGGAAAAGGTCGAGCTGCCGAAACGCCAGAAACCTGGCGACTACGTAGAGCCGGACTATCCATACAAGTTCGTTCCAGAAAGGTTCTGAGCAAGGCGACCCTCTCGGAGGCTGTTTTTTTGCGGACGCGGGACGGCTGCTCGGCCAGCCAGACCCAGTTTCACGGCCAGTGTCATGCCTGCGTCATCCCACGGCGACCTTCGGAAGCGGGAAGCAATCGCGATTTGCGTGAGATTTCGTTCGCTCTTGTGTGCCCGAAACCCGGCGATCGCCAGGCGCCGGATGAACGCAGCGCTGCCAAAAGCCGGCGATCGGCCAGCGCCCGTGGGCCGCGCTGGGTAGAGAAGCGAGGTCGCCGACCAGCGGCCAGGTGAAGCGGCCGAGGCTGCCTCTCCCTCCTCCTGCGCAAGCGCGCGAAGGCGAACTCGCCTACAGATCGAGTCGTCTGGCGATGGTCATCCCTCTACTCGGGCGCCGCCTGGCCAGGCAACCGTCACCGTTGCAGACGCGTGCCGCGCGCTGCGGCCAAACGATTCAGGGCAGACGTTTCGGCAACCGGGAGTTCCGGATCGACTACGCATCCACCGAACCGCCAGCCGAAACGTCGCCAGCAGCAGCGGCGATGATGCGGCGGATGGCCCGGGTGGCGGCTGACGGTCTGGCGCCGAGTGCGGCCGCCAGCATGCGCCGACAAAGATCGTAGACGCGCAGCGCCTCGGCGTCCTCGCCTTGCGCGTGCAGGCAGAGGATCAGCGCGCGGTAGCCGCTTCTGGCAACGGATCGACTGCGGTCGCTTCGCGCCCACGGCGAACCGCTTCGCTCGCCTGCTGCCGGTTTGTGCAGGACTGGGCAAGCAGCGGCAATAGCGCCGTCCAGCGGCGCCGCCGGCGTTCGCGCTGCCCCAGGCGCCACGCATGGTCGTCCTCGCGCGTCAGGAAGTCGCCGCGGTAGAGTCCCCGCAGGCGTTCGAGCAAGGTCGCGAGTCCCGCATCTCCTGCCGGGCACGCGGCCACCTTTTCCGCCTCGCCGATCAGCCGCTCGAAGCACCAGCAATCGACCGCGCAGTGCTGCTGGTGCAGGCTGAGGCGGCCGCCAGACGCGTCGGCTTCGCCTGCCGACCGACTCCGCCGTGCTGCCGCTCGCCGAGAGCAGCGCCGAGCGCGTCGAAGTGTTCGCCGGCACGCACGCCTACGCCTGCCAGCGCGTGCAGCGGCCGGCGTGGGCGTGGGATTTCGGCCGCGATCGCTACGGCGTCTACCTCGAAGTAACGATCGCCGGCGTCGTGCAGCGCCAGCGCTGGCTCGGACCCGGCGAATTCCGCATGGGCTCGCCGCCTGGCGGGCCGGAACGACGACGCCGTTCAGTTTCGGCGAGACGATCGACACGCGGCAGGCGAAGTACGATGGCCAGCATCCTTACGCGTACGGCGCGCAAGGCAAGCACCGGCAAACGATCGTGCCGGTGAAGACGTTTCCGGTCAACGCGTGGGGTCTGTACGAAATGCACGACAAGGTGTGGGAGCGGTGCGCCGACGGCCAGCGACCGCGCGATGGTGCGGATTGCGACGACCCACGCGCTCCTGAGGGCGAGGGCGATTATTGGCGCGTCGCGCGCGGCGGCTCGTGGCTCAGCAGAGCCTGGAGGCTTGGCTTGGCCTGCCGCTTCGAGGGGCACCGCGACGGGCGCGACGGCTTCCTGGGGTTTTCCCTGCGCCCTGAGGGCCATCAGCCGGTAGGGCCGGCGCGGAGCGCCCAACCGGAGGTGGGCGATTCGGGCTCGGCCGACCATTCCACATGCCGGGTCGGGCGAGGTCGAGCGCTTGCTGAACTGGCCGGCGATCGCCTATTCTTCGCTCCCTCATCTTGGCGTGGCGTGCCGTCCCGTGCCCTGCCGTGCCGCGCAGGCTGGTCGCGCGGGCAGTTGCTCGCCGGATCACGTTTTCTTCGGAGTTCGCGCAATGCGTCGCCCGTTCTCTCCGCGCTTCTTTGCGCCTTGCTCAGCCGCCACCGGGTGGGCGGACGGCCGGCGGGCTCGTTCCGTGGAGTGCGCGGCTACGCCGACCCGCACCGTGCCATGTCGCCGCCAGGCGCCTCGCCGCGCATCCTGATCGTCGACGACGAGCCGGCGATCAGCGATGCGCTTGTCTACGCGCTGCAGCGCGAAGGTCTGGCCAGCGACTGCGTCGGTCTGGGCCGTGACGCGCTGGCCACGCTGCGCGCCAATGGTCATGCGCTGGTCATCCTCGATGTCGGGCTGCCCGACCTTTCCGGTTTCGACGTCTGCCGCGAGTTGCGCCGCGCTTCCGACGTGCCGGTGCTGTTTCTGACCGCTCGCGCGGACGAGATCGACCGCATCGTCGGCCTCGAACTCGGCGCCGACGACTACGTGGCGAAGCCGTTCAGCCCACGCGAGGTGGCCGCGCGCGTCCGCGCCATCCTGCGCCGGGCGCGGGTCGTGGTCGCGGCAGCGCCAACGGCAACACCGGCACCGACACCAACGCCCGCCGTCCGGCCGGTCTTTGCGGTCGATGCGGACGGAGCGCGCATCGCTTACCGCGGGGTCTGGCTCGAACTGACGCGCTACGAGTATCGCCTGCTCGCGACGCTGATCGACTCCGCCGGCCGCATTCTTTCCCGCCCGCAATTGATGGACCGGGTCTGGCGCGACGCCGAGGAAAGCATGGAACGTACGGTCGATGCGCACGTCAAGACGCTGCGCGCCAAGCTGCGCGCGGTCGACGGCAGTGACCCGATCGAGACGCACCGCGGACTCGGCTACAGCCTGCGGCGGGACCTGGCCTAGGCGACCGCGGCCGCATGCACGCATGAACATCGCCATCCGTCTGTTCCTCGGCTTCTTCCTGGTCGTCGGCGTCGCTGCGTGGTTCGTGCTCAACATCTTCAGCAAGGAAGTCCAGCCGGGAGTGCGCCAGGCGGCCGAGGACGTTCTGGTCGATACGGCGCACCTGCTCGCCGAGCTCGCGGCGCCCGAGCTCGCCGCCGGGCGGATTGCCGACGGGAACTTCGCGCGCGCTGTCGCCGCCGCCATCGGTCGCACGCCGAACGCGTCGATCTGGGGCGTGAGCAAGGAATCGGTCGATCTGCGCGTCTACCTGACCGATGCGCGCGGCATCCTGGTTTTCGACTCGGTGGGCGGCGCGCTGGGCGCCGACTACAGCCAGTGGATCGACGTGGCGCGCGTGCTGCGCGGCGAGTACGGCGCGCGCAGCACGCGCGACGATCCGCAGCAGCCGTCCACCTCGGTGATGTACGTCGCCGCGCCGGTGCGCGTGGCCGACCGGCTGGTCGGCGTCGTCTCGGTCGGCCGGCCAACGCTCTCCTTGCAGCCCTACACGGTGCGCGCCGCGCAGCGGGTGCGCGAAGGCGGATTCTGGCTGCTTGCGCTGTCGGCCGCGATCGGCACGCTGTTTACGCTCTGGCTCACCTGGTCGCTCAACCGCCTGCGCGACTACGCCAGGTTGGTCGCCGCCGGCCAACGCGCCGTGCTGCCGGTGCAGGGCGGCCGCCAACTGTCTGAACTGGCGCATGCGCTGGCCGAGATGCGCGCCAAGCTGGACGGCAAGCAATACGTCGAAACCTACGTGCAGAATCTCGCCCACGAACTGAAGAGCCCACTCTCGGCGATCCGCGGTGCGGCCGAAGTGCTGCACGACGAGTTGCCGGCGGCCGAGCGCGAACGTTTCGTCAGCCACATCGACGAGCAGACGCAGCGCATGCAACTGATCATCGATCGCCTGCTGGCGCTGGCGCGCATCGAACAACTGCAGCGGCCCGAGGATTCGCGCCCGCTGGCGCTGCTCGAACTGGCGCGGGAAACCGTTGCCGGCCGCCAACCCGAGCTCGAGGCACACGGCCTGCGCGTGACGATCACCGGCGAACCGGCGGCGGCGGAGACGCGCGGCGATCCTTTCCTGCTCCGTCAGGCGCTCGCCAACCTGCTGGATAACGCGATCGCCTTCTCGCCGGACGGCGGCGAGATCGAGATTGCGGTGCGCAGTGCCGGCGCGACGCAGGTCGTCGAAGTGCGCGACCACGGGCCGGGGGCGCCCGATTACGCGCTGCCGAAGGTCTTCGAGCGCTTCTATTCGCTGGCTCGCCCTGCCACCGGCCGCAAGAGCACCGGCCTCGGCCTCGCCTTCGTGCGCGAGGTGGCGCGCCTGCACGGCGGCGATGCCAGCTTCGAGAACGCGCCGAGCGGCGGTGCCATCGCGCGTATCGTGCTGCCGCGCTGAACGACCGCCGCCGGCGAGGCGCACTGCTCGCGCGTGGCGAACACGCGGCGGACACGCGGGCGACACGCCGCACTTCACACCCGCTTCACAATCGCTTCACCGTTGCGCCGCAGACTCGCTCCATCGTTCACCCCGGGAGCCTGCCATGCAAAAGAAACTCATCCTCAAGCTGTTTGCCATCGCCGTTCTGTCGCTGCTCTTGCTCGTGCCGCTCGGCATGATCGAACACCAGGTGCGCGAGCGCAGCGTGCGCCAGGCCGAAGTCGTGCGCAACATCGCCGAGGCGGCGGCCGGCGCGCAAACCGTGGTCGGGCCGCTGCTCGCC
>NZ_JAPUVR010000023.1 GCF_029255125.1 Accumulibacter sp.
AAGCACCGAAGAAGAACACACGCTCGAACTGCGCGTGCGCGACCGGGAAAGAAAGTTGCTGCAGAAGATCCGCGAAGCGCTGCGCCGTATCGACGACGGCAGCTACGGCTGGTGCGAGGAAACCGGCGAAGCGATCGGCCTCGCCCGCCTGCTCGCCCGCCCGACGGCAGCGCTCTGCCTGGAAGCGCAAGAAAGGCGCGAACAGACCAAGCGCCGCTTCGCCTGACGCCGCCCACACCGTCGCTGGCACCAGCAAGGCCAGCGCTCAGGCGAGCAAGGCGCGCGTCACCGCCTCGGCCACCTCGATTCCGTCGATCGCCGCCGACAGAATGCCGCCGGCGTAACCGGCGCCCTCCCCGGCCGGATACAGGCCTTTCAGGTTGAGGCTCTGGTAGTCGGCGCCGCGCGTGATGCGCACCGGTGACGAGGTCCGCGTTTCAACGCCGGTGAGCAGCGCATCGGGCAGCGCAAAACCGGGAATCTGCCGGTCGAAAGCGGGCAGCGCCTCGCGCAGAGCGGCAATCGCGTAGGGCGGCAGCGCGCTTGCCAGGCTGCCCAGGAGCACGCCCGGCCGATACGACGGAACGACCGCGCCGAGCGCGGTCGACGCGCGATCAGCCAGAAAATCGCCGAGCAACTGGCCGGGCGCAGCGTAGGTGCCGCCGCCGAGTTCGAAGGCTTGCCTTTCGAGCTGCCTCTGCAGCGCGATCCCGGCCAGCGGACCGCCGGGGAAATCGGCCGGCGTGATGCCGACGACCAGCCCGGCATTGGCGTTGCGTTCGTTGCGCGAGTACTGGCTCATGCCGTTGGTGACGACGCAGTTGGCCTCGGAGGTCGCGGCGACCACCGTACCGCCCGGACACATGCAGAAACTGAAGACGGTCCGCCCATTGCTGCAATGGTGAACCAGCTTGTAGTCGGCTGCACCGAGCAGCGGATGCCCGGCGTACGCCCCGAAGCGCGCGCGGTCGATCAACGACTGCGGATGCTCGATGCGCAGCCCGATGGCAAAAGCTTTGGCTTCGATGAACACGCCGCTGCGTGCCAGCATGTCAAAGGTGTCGCGCGCGCTGTGGCCAAGCGCCAGGACGACGTGCTCGGCGGCGATTTCCTCGCCGGACGCCAGCCGCACGCCGCGCACGCACCCGCCTTCGATGTGCAGGCCGCTGACGCGTTGCTGAAAGCGCACCTCGCCGCCCAGGCGCTCGATCTCGTGGCGCATGCGCTCGACCATGCCGACCAGACGAAACGTGCCGATGTGCGGCTTGCCGAGGTAGAGAATTTCGGGCGGCGCGCCGGCTTTGACGAACTCGCCGAGCACCTTGCGCGCGTAGTGCCGGGGGTCCTTGATCTGGCTGTACAACTTGCCGTCGGAAAAGGTGCCGGCGCCCCCCTCGCCGAACTGCACGTTCGATTCCGCGTCGAGCACGTTGTTGCGCCATAGCCGCCAGGTATCCTGCGTACGCTCGCGCACCGCCTTGCCGCGTTCGAGGACGAGCGGGCAGAAACCGCTCTGGGCGAGAATCAGCGCGGCAAAAATCCCGGCCGGGCCGAAACCGACGATCACCGGCCGGCTGCGCAGGCGTGCCGGCGCGTGCCCGACGAAGCGGTAGCGCATATCCGGCGTCGGCCGCAGGTGCGGGTCGTCGCTGCGGTCTTGCCACAGCGCGGCTTCGTCGGCCAGCCGCACGTCGAGCGTGTAGATCAGGGTCGGCGGACGCCCGCGGCGCGCGTCGTGACTGCGCCGGAAGACGCTCAGATCGAGAATCTCGCTCGGCGCGAGCGCGAGGCGCGTGGCTACTGCGGCACGCAGCGCCTCTGGCGGGTGGTCGAGCGGCAGGCGGATTTCACTGACGCGCATCGCCGCTACCCGTCTCGTCGCGGGCATGCTGCTCTGAGGCGAACGCCGGCTGACCGTAGGTGGCGAAACGCGCACAGACGAGCGCCATTTCGTCGGCATCGAGCAGCACCGGCGGGCCGATCTGGCAGGCGCGCCAATATTGCTCGCAGAGCGCTTCGAGTTCGCCGCCGAGGTCGATCGCCTGTTCCAGGTCGTCGGCGAGGACCAACATGCCGTGGTTGGCGAGCAGGCACGCGCGCCGCCCGGCGATCGCCGGCACGATGGCGTCGGACAGGGCTTGCGTACCGAAGGTCGCGTAGCGCGCGCAACGCACGCTGTCGCCGCCGAAGCGGGCGATCATGTAGTGGAAAGGCGGAATGTCGCGCCGCAGACAGGCCAGGCTGGTCGCGAACGGCGAGTGCGCGTGCAGGATCGCGCCCGCCTCCGGCCGCGCCTGGTACAGGTCGTAGTGAAAGCGCCACTCGGACGACGGTCGGCGCCTGCCCAGCGAACCGCCGGCAAAGCGGATCAGGACCAGGTCGTCGGCGTGCAGTCGATCGTAGCGCATGCCGGTCGGCGTGATCAGGAAGCCCGCCTCGCCCTCCGGCCCGTCGGCGCGCGTGCGCACGCTGAGGTTGCCGGCACAACCGCGATTCAAGCCGCTGGCGGCCATGCGCACGGCCGCCTCGATCAATTGCTGGCGTAGCTCAGACATGCGCTTCCTCCGGATAAAGCGTCAGCAGGCCGGCGCGCGTTGCCGGGCAGCAGCCACGCTCGCTGATCAAGGTGCTGACGCAGGCGGCCGGCGTTACGTCGAAAGCCGGATTGGCGACCGGCACCGACGCGTCGATCTGGCGCAGGCAGCCCACCGCGTCAGCGCCCGTGCGACCGTGCAGCCAGCGCAGCTCGTCGCCCGAGCGTTCCTCCAACGGAATCGCTGCGCCGTCCGGGCAGGAAAAGTCGAACGTCGAACGCGGCGCAGCAACGTAGAAAGGCACTTGCGCCGCCGCCGCGGCCAGCGCCTTGAGGTAGGTGCCGATCTTGTTCGCCACGTCGCCGTTGGCGGCGATCCGGTCGGCACCGACGATCACCGCGTCGACTTCGCCGCGCGCAAGCAGCAGACCCGCCGCGTTGTCGGCAATCAGCGTGTGGGCAATCCCCTGCTGGCCGAGTTCCCAGGCGGTGAGCAGACCCTGATTGCGCGGGCGCGTTTCGGAAACCCAGACATGCACGTCGATTCCTTCGGCAAAAGCGGCGTAGATCGGCGCCAGCGCGGTGCCATGATCGACCGTCGCCAGCCAGCCGGCGTTGCAATGCGTCATCAGCCGCCAGCGCCGCGCAGGCGGACAACACGCGCGCAGGAGGCGCAGACCGTGCTCGCCGATCCGCCGGCACTGCTCGACATCCTCCTCGGCAATCGCCGCTGCCTCGCGCCAGGCAGCGGCGGCACGCGCTGCCGGCGCCAGGCCGTGCACGCGCTGGTACACGCGGCGCAGGGCCCAGTGCAGATTGACCGCGGTCGGCCGGGTCGCCGCCAAAGCTGCGTGTGCCGCGTGCAGGTGCGCGTCGTCGGCCCGCTCGGCAAGCGCCATTGCCAGCCCGTAAGCGGCGGTAACGCCGATCAGCGGCGCCCCGCGCACCTGCATGTCGACAATCGCGCGCAGCGCGTCGTCCAGGCTGGACAGGCGAAGCAGACGGAAGGCGTGCGGCAGCGCCGTCTGATCGATGATCTCGACGGCGCCTTCATCGGTCAGCGGCCGGATCGTCCGCATCGGTTTGCCGAGAACCTGCATGCGCCGCATTCTACCAGCCGCAACCGGGTATGCTGTCGCTGGCGTCGGCGCAGCGCCGGGAAGCGACAAATATCACACGGACAGCGACCCGTTTCCCGCTTAAGATTCGTTCGTTGCCGCTCGGCTTTCCCGAGCGCACGCTGACTTGCGAGGAAAGATGATGAAATGCCCGAGCCGACTGCCCAGCCGTCATCCGCGGCTGGCCTGTATCGTCACCCTGGCCACCGCCACGCTGCTTGGCGCCGCCAGTGCAGCCGACATGCCGAAGCGCAAACCGGGTCTCTGGGAGGTCAATGCGCAGATGGCCGGAGTGCCCTCGGCCGGGCCGATGCAGCAGTGTATCGACCAGACGACCGACGACCTGATGCAGCAGCGGGCGAGCGCGCAGAAGCAGAACTGCAGCGTCATCGAGATCAAGCCGCAAGGCAACAGGGTCAGCGTGCATTCGGTGTGCAAGGTGCAGAACAGCACGGCAACCACCGACGCCGTCTTTGTCGGCGCTTTCGATTCCGCCTACAAGGGCGACATGCTGACCCGCTTCAATCCGCCGCTGAACGGCATGAGCGAATCGAAGGTGAACATCGACGCGCGCTGGCTCGGTCCGTGCAAACCCGGCCAGAAGCCGGGCGACGTCGTGATGCCGAACGTCGGCGGGATGAACATCAACGAAATGATGAAGGATCCGCGCGTTCAGGAAATGATGAAGCGGCAGAAGTAGGACGGTCCGGCCAGTCGGCGGCGTTTGCCTCAGGCAGGACGCGCCGCCGGCAAGCCGCCGATCGGCGCTGCGGCGGCGCTCAAAGCAGCGCTTCCACCCCGCGCGCCAGCGTTTCCGGGGTAGTCGCCGGCGCGTAGCGCTCGACCACCGCGCCCGCGCGGTCGACCAGAAACTTGGTGAAGTTCCACTTGATCGCTTCGCTGCCGAGCAGGCCGGGGGCGGCCTTCTTCAGGTGGCGAAAAAGCGGGTGCGCGTGTTCGCCATTGACCTCGACCTTGGCGAACATCGGGAAAGTGACGCCGTAGTTCTTCTGGCAGAAAGCGGCGATCTCGCTCGCCTCGCCCGGTTCCTGGGCGCCGAACTGGTTGCACGGAAAGCCGAGAACGACCAGTCCGCGCTCCCGGTATTTCTCGTAGAGCGCCTGCAGACCGACGTATTGCGGTGTAAACCCGCATTCGCTGGCGGTGTTGACGATGAGCAGGACCTGGCCGGCGTAGTCGGCCAGCGACTGGCTGCCGCCGGTGAGGCGCTCGGCGCTGATTTCGTAGATCGATGCGGCCATGCTGGGTTCCTCCAGTAAGCGGTGAACGGCGATCGGTCGGCGCGGCCGCGCGCTCGGCGCAGCGCCCGGTCGGCGCCGCCGGCGAAGCTAGACCTCGATCTGGCCGTCGGCCTCGTCGAGCGGTGTGCAGGCGCAGAACAGGTGGCGATCGCCATAAACGTCGTCGACCCGATTGACGCTCGGCCAGAACTTGTTGCGCGCGACGTAGGGCAGCGGAAAGACGGCTTGCTGGCGACTGTACGGCCGCTGCCAATCAGTCTCGACCAGGTCGGCCTGCGTGTGCGGTGCGCGCCGCAGCGGATTGTCGTCGGCCGGCCAGTGCCCCTGCTCGATCAGGCGAATCTCCGCCCGGATGGCGCGCATTGCGTCGATGAAACGATCGAGTTCGGCCTTCGATTCCGATTCCGTGGGCTCGACCATCATCGTTCCAGCCACCGGGAAGCTCACCGTCGGCGCGTGGAATCCGTAGTCCATCAGACGCTTGGCGATGTCGATCTCGCTGACGCCGGTCGCCGCCTTGAGTGGTCGCACGTCGAGGATGCATTCGTGTGCAACACGCCCGTGCCTGCCGGCGTAGAGCACCGGATAGTCGTCGCGCAAGCGGCTGGCGAGGTAATTGGCGTTGAGAATCGCCACCTCGCTGGCGCGTTTCAAACCGCTGCCGCCCATCATCGCGATGTACATCCAGGCAATCGGCAGGATCGCCGGCGAACCCCATGGCGCTGCGGAAACCGCGCCCTGCCCGGCGTGCGGCCCGCTGACCGGCTGCACCCGATGGTTCGGCAGGAAGGGAGCGAGATGCGCCTTGACGCCAATCGGTCCCATGCCCGGGCCACCGCCGCCGTGCGGAATGCAGAAGGTCTTGTGCAGATTCATGTGGCTGACGTCCGCGCCGATCAACGCCGGTGAAGTCAGACCGACCTGCGCGTTGAGGTTGGCGCCGTCCATATACACCTCGCCACCGTGCGCATGCACCCGTTCGCAGACCGCCTTGACCGATTCTTCGAAGACACCGTGCGTCGAGGGATAAGTCAGCATCAGGCAGGCGAGCTCGTCGGCGTGCTCGGCGGCTTTCGCCGCCAGATCGTCGACGTCGATGTTGCCGGATTCGTCGCAATCGACGACGACGACGCGCATGCCACACATCTGCGCCGTCGCCGGGTTCGTCCCGTGCGCCGAACGTGGAATCAGGCAGACCTTGCGCCGGCTTTCACCGCGACTGGCGTGGTAGCGCGCGATCGTCACCAGACCGGCGTACTCGCCCTGCGCACCCGAATTGGGCTGCATGCAGATGGCGTCGAAACCGGTGATCGCCTGCAGCCAGTTTTCCAGTTCGCCGATCATCTGCAGGTAGCCCTCGGCCTGATCGAGCGGGACGAAGGGATGGATGTCGGTGAACTCGCGCCAGGTAACCGGCATCATCTCGCTCGCCGCGTTGAGCTTCATCGTGCACGAGCCGAGCGAGATCATCGAGCGGTCGAGTGCCAGGTCCCTTTCCTGCAGCATCTTCAGGTAGCGCAGCATGGCGTGTTCGGTGTGGTGCGCGTTGAACACCGGGTGCGTCAGGATCGCGTCACGGCGCAAGAGCGCAGCCGGCAGGTCTTCCTCGCCGCTCTGCCGCACCTGCTCGTCAAGCCGATAGGGGTCGGCGTTGATTCCGGTGATCAGCTTGATCAGCCGGGTAATGTCGGTCGGCGTCGTTTTCTCGTTCACCGCAATGCCGATCACGCCCGGCGACACCTGGCGCAGGTTGTAGCCCGCCTCGAGCGCCGCGCGGTAGGTCGGCAGCGCGTGGCTACCCAGGTTGACCCGCAGCGTGTCGAAGAAACACTCGCTGATCAGCGTCATTCCGGCCCGCCGGACACCTTCGGCGAGAATTGCTGCCAGCCGGTGAATCCGGCCGGCGATCGTGCGCAGGCCGTGCGGCCCATGATAGACAGCGTACATGCCGGCCATGTTGGCGAGCAGAACCTGCGAGGTGCAGATGTTCGAGTTCGCCTTCTCGCGCCGGATATGCTGCTCGCGCGTCTGCAGCGCCATGCGCAGCGCGCGCTTGCCGCGGCTGTCGACCGAAACGCCGATGATGCGCCCGGGAACCGAACGCTTGTACTCGTCGCGCGTCGCGAAGAAAGCCGCGTGCGGCCCGCCGAAGCCGAGCGGAACGCCAAAGCGCTGCGCCGAACCAAGCGCGATGTCGGCGCCCATCTCGCCTGGCGAACGCAGCAGGACGAGCGCCATCAGGTCGGCGGCAACCGCCGTCACCGCCCCGCGCGCCTTCACCGCAGCGATCGGCGCGCTCAGGTCGATGACCTCGCCGCGATCGTTCGGATACTGGAATAGCGCGCCAAAGACCTCGTGCTCGGCCGCCTCGGCGGGCGCCCCGAGAAGCAGCTCGAAACCGAAGCACGCGGCACGCGTGCGCAGCACGTCGATCGTTTGCGGAAAGCAGTCGGCGTCGACGAAGAACGTATTCGACTTCACCTTGCTGATCCGGCGCGCCATGGCCATCGCCTCGGCGGCTGCCGTCGCCTCGTCGAGCAGCGACGCATTGGCCAGATCCAGGCCGGTCAGGTCGATCACCATCTGCTGGAAGTTGAGCAGCGCCTCCAGCCGCCCTTGCGCAAGCTCGGCCTGGTACGGCGTGTAAGCCGTATACCAGCCGGGATTCTCCAGCACGTTGCGTTGAATGACCGGCGGCGTGATCGTGTCGGCGTAGCCCATGCCGATCATCGAATGCTGCAGGCGGTTGCGTCCAGCCAGTGTGCGCAGCGTGGCGAGCGCTTCGCTCTCCGGACGTGCTTCGGGCAGCGCCAGGGGTTCATCCAGGCGAATCGATTCCGGCACCGTCTGCGCGATCAGCTCGTCGAGACTGGCGGCGCCGACGGCCGTCAGCATGGCTGCGATTTCGTCGGCGCTGGGGCCGATGTGGCGCTTGCTGAACTCGCTGCGCTGCTCCAGCGCAAACAGGCTGGGCAAGGCGTGGTGGCTTCGTTCCATGACGTCTCCCGGCAGGCGATCGGATTACTGGGCAGCGTCGACGACCTGCTGGTACGCCGCCGCGTCGAGCAAGCCGTCAACCTCGGCGGCCGCCGCCGGTGCCATGACGAACAGCCAGGCAGCGTAGGCGTCCTGATTGACCCCCTCCGGCGCATCGACCAGGGTGCTGTTGACTTCGACGACGGTTCCCGCCACCGGTGCGTAAACGTCGGCCGCCGCCTTCACCGACTCGACGACCGCCGCCTCCTGCCCCGCCGCCAGTTCCTTGCCGAGTTCCGGCAGTTCGATGAAGACCAGATCGCCGAGCAACTCCTGCGCGTGGTCGGTGATGCCAACGGTGATCGTGCCGTCGCTCTCCAGGCGTATCCATTCGTGACTGCGCGTGTACTTGAGGTCGGAAGGAATGTTCATTGTGTTCTCCAGATCAGATGATTCGGTTGACTCGGCAGATGGGCTGACCGGGCGGACGACCGGCTCGCTCGGCGACGGCCTAGACGAGCACGCGCCCGTGGCGGACGAAAGTCGGTTTGACCACACGCGCGGCCAGCAGTTTGTCGCGCACGCGCACGCTGACCGTCTCGCCGACCGCGGTCGGCAGCGGCAGACGCGCCAAGGCGATCGACTGCTGCATCGTCGGCGCAAAGCTGCCACTGGTGATCTCGCCGCGGCCATGTTCGCCGACCACCTCCTGATGCGCGCGCAGGACGCCGCGTTCGAGCAGGACCAGGCCGAGAAACTGCTGCCGTTGCCCTTGTCCGAGCAGCGCCGCCTTGCCGACGAAGTCGCGCGGCGAAACCAGATCGACCGTCCACGCCAAGCCGGCGTCGAGCGGCGAAACGCCCTCGTCCATGTCCTGTCCGTACAGATTCATCCCCGCTTCCAGGCGCAGCGTGTCGCGCGCCCCGAGGCCGCAGCGGCGCACGCCGGCCTCCGCCAGCGCCTGCCAAAGCGCGCTCGCGCGCTCGGCCGGCAGCGTGATCTCGTAGCCGTCCTCGCCGGTATAGCCGGTGCGGGCAATGAACAGGTCGCCGGCATCAGCGGCAAAGAAGGGCTTCAGCGCCTCGCTGGCAGCCCGCGCTTCGGGCACGACGCGCCAGACCTGCTGCCGCGCCTGTGGCCCCTGCACGGCGATCATCGCCAACGCGCCGGCGCCCTGTCGGCGTGGCGTGAGTTCGACGGCCAACGCCCATTCGGCCAGGCGCGCATTCATCCAGGCGAGATCCTTGACCGCCGTTCCCGCATTGACGACGACGCGGAAGCGCTCGTCATCGATGAAATAGACGATCAGGTCGTCAATCACCCCGCCGTCCGGATTGAGCATCGTGCTGTAGAGCGCCTTGCCGGGAACCGTCAGGCGGTCCACATTGTTCGCCAGCAGGCGGCCGAGAAAGGCGCGCGCCTCGCGACCGGCGACATCCACCGCACACATGTGCGAGACGTCGAACATCCCGGCGTCGCGGCGGACGGCGTGATGTTCCTCGATCTGCGAACCATAGTGGAGAGGCATTTCCCAGCCGCCGAAATCGACCATTCGCGCACCGCCCGCGCGATGGTCCTGATTGAGAGGTGTTTTCTCCATCTGTTCAGTCCGTTAAGAGTAATTCCTGCAGTCGATTCAAGAAACGGCAAAGGGGCGAACCCGAAGCGAGTTCACCCCCCTGTCCATCTACCTGAGAGATTGCCGGACTGTCAGAGACGCAGCCGCGTTGCCCCATCGGTGGGCGCTACGCCAGCCGGCACGCGCCACTCTCCAGAGTTGTCTGCACGAACGGTCCGTTTGCCTGAGCGTTTCCGGGTGGATTGCGCCTTCGGCGGTGGCTGAACCACGCTCTCCCGTTCGCG
>NZ_JAPUVR010000024.1 GCF_029255125.1 Accumulibacter sp.
CAGCCAGAGCCAACTGGGCAGTTTCATCCTCAGGGCCTTCCTCGCCCACGACACGCGACCACCGTCGGAAAGTGCGGTGTTCGCGTATGCCGAGGAGCACCTGCGGCAGATCATCGCCTCTCGCCAGCGGTATCAGCCGACGACTAGGCCGGTGGTCTCCGACCAGGAACGAGAGACCTTGCTCACCGAATACATGCGCAAGAAACGGCGACGATGCGTCGGCTCGGCCATCGGGGCCAAGGGCATCCTCGCCCTTGCCGCGCGGGCGCCCGGGCAGGAGCTGGCGTCGCGCACGCGCACCTTCTTGCGCGACCACCATACCCGCCTGGGCCAGATCGAGGCGTTGCTCGAACTGCTTGCCCACAGCGAGGCGCCCGCGGCGCTGCAAGTGTTGCTCGCCGTCTCGCATCACTTCCGAAAGACGCGGATTCAGGACAGGGCCGGCGAGCTGATCGAGGCAATCGCGCTGCGGCATGACTGGACCGAGCAACAGCTCGCCGACCGCAGCGTGCCGACGGCCGGTTTCGACGACAATGGCGAACAGACTCTGGACTACGGTGAACGCGTATTCCACGTCTCGCTCGATGGCGCGCTGCAAGCGGTACTCAAGAATGCCGAGGTCAAGGTGCTCAAGGCGCTTCCCGTGGCGCGCGCGGCGGAGGACGCCGAACTGGTCAAGGCGGCCAAGGCACAGTTCAGCAACTGCAAGGCGGAACTGAAGCAGGTAATCGATCAGCAACGTGCGGAGCTGCGCGAGGCGATGTGCGCCGGCCGCGTGTGGACGGTGGGCGAGTGGCAGGAACTGATCATGGCGCACCCGATCCTCGGCCGTCTCGCGCAGCAACTGATCTGGCAGGAAGTTGACGCCAGCGGCGCCGGTCGGCGGCATTTTCGTCCCGGCGTTGACCGGTTGCCGATCGACACCGAGGATGATGTCGTCGAACTCGACAAAGATGCGCTCGTCCGCCTTGCGCACGGGACCATGATGTCCGCGGCCGACGCCGAAGCCTGGACGGCCCATCTCTGGGACTACAAGGTGACGCCGTTCTTTCCACAGATCAATCGTCCCACGCCGCCCTTCGACGCCGCCAATCCGCCGTTCGCGATCGACAACCCCCTGCGCGGGACGACGGCGCCGGGCATCCTGTCCAGCGCCCTGGAGAAGCTCGGGTATATCCGTGGCGGGTGCGACGATGGTGGCTGTATCTACGATTTCACCAAGGACTTCCGCAAAGCCGGTGTCGTGGTCAGCGTTAACGTAGAGGGGATCTTCGTCCGGGGTGGCTTCGATGGCGAGGCCGAGCTGATTTCGCTGAGCTTTGCGTGCGCCAACGCCAACGGCGATATTGTCCGTCTGCGGATCGACCAAGTGCCGTCCGTCCTGCTGGCAGAAGCCTACGCCGACTTCCTGGCGGTCGCTGCGGTTTGCGGTCGGCCTCGGGCCTGAACACCCGATGTGGGTCGGGCACGGTCCCTGGACATCGGCGAAAGCCGCACCGCCAGTCCGCCCGCGCCGCCGGATCAGCCCTCCTCGTCGCTCGCGAATAGGCCATCGCCAATAAGTCGTTCATATTGCAGGCAGGTGTAATGCGCCACCAGCAGCGCCGCCGACAGGGCGCCAGCGTCGTCGGCCGGCGCAAACGCGGTGTAGCCCAAGGCGGCGAGGCGCCCGACCTCGAGCGCCAGCTCGTGCCGCAACGCGGCGACGCGCTCGGCGGCGAATCCCCGTTCGGCCTGGCGTTGCAGCCACTGTCGGAAGGTCCGCAGCGGAGCGTGCCGATCGATGGCCGCCAGCGGCACGTCCGCGCCGACAGCGCCGTCCCGGCGCAGGAGTTTGTCGAGCCAGCGTGAAGCAAGCCTCTGGCGCGGGGCGGCGTCGAAATGCAAGGCATCGACCGGATTGTCGCTGCCGGGCGGGATTGGGCGAATCAGGCTCAAAGGCTCGGCAACGAAATTCGTCGCGTTGCCTCGTAAACGGGCGACGAGCAGCGCCCCGTTCGGTACGCCGGCGTCGGCGAGTTGTTCGATGCGCTGGATCGCGTGCTCGTTGTGCTCCGAGTACGGCAGCTCGGCATCGACGCGTCTACCGGTCGCGTCGAGCAGTGGCCAGGTCAGCATCTGTCGATTTGCGTCGAACCTGGGCTCGCCCCAGCTTGCCGGCGCGAGGACGATCCAGTCGCGCCACGCGCCCGCCTCACCAAGCAGGCTGCTGCGGAAAGCGGCCCGCTGTTGCGAAATTTCCCCCCAACTCCCGTACGGCTTCAATCGGGCAACGAAATCGCCCGGGCTGGAAACGGTCGCTGACGTGGCCTCTGCTGCCGACAGTCGACCCTGGTCATTGACCAGCGCGTTGACGAGGCGAACGCAACGCCCGGTCGCCTGTTGAGGTGAGGCCAGGCCAGACCACGGCCCGGGAGCGGAATAGCGCTGCCGCGGGTTGAATCGGCGCTGCAGCTCCGGACGCGCATCGGTACAGGTGCGAAAGGCCTGTTCCGTCGGCGACCAGAACAACATCGTCAAGCCGAGGTATCCCGAGGCCGATCGCCAGGGCACGGCTCCGAGACCGAGCAGCTCGAGGTTTCCCGCCTCTTCGTAGCGGCTGCGGGCCCGGCCGATCAGACGCATCGGCTCCGCGCCCTTTGTCGCGGCGCTGCCCAGCGCCTTGACCAGTCCGTAGGCAATCGTCATTTCGTCGAACAGGCGGTGCTCGTCGGCGCCGCCGGCGCGCTCGAGGAGCAGTTCGACATGGTCGGCGATGCGGCGCAGGAGTAGCGCCATCCGGTAATACTCGGCGCCCTGCGCCCAGACGGCAAGCGTCGCGTACCGTTCCTGGATGCCAGGTGAAAGATGCGACAAGCCCAGGCCGACACAGTCCTCCAGCAGCAGAACGAGGCTTGAGCGCAGCCGCTGGCGAGAATCCTGTCTTGCGTCGGCGGCGTTGTCGGGCAACGCATGATCCTTGCCGAGATCAAGGACTGCCATCTTCGCCCTGCTCGGCACCTCCGGCGGCGCATCCTGCACGCCATGCGCGCGGCGATAGGCGAGCACTGCGGCGACCTGGTATTTGGCCAGGTGTTCCGATTGACTGTCGGCCACCAGGCTGCCGACACCCCCGCCCATGAAACGCATCGTCACCCGTGGTCGTTGCAAAGCGATGACGATGTGGCGGTCCCCGCCGATGTGCGCGCCGTGTTCCGGATCGAGGTCTTGCACGAACTGCCAGGCCCAGCGATAGCCGGGTTTGCCTGCATGCTTCACCAACTCGGCGTGCGGAATGGCGAGCAACGCGTCATGCAGCGAGGCCAGTTCGGAGGCGGCCGGGGCCTCCGCATCGGCGGCACGGCCAGCCTCGCCGCCACCCGCAGTCGCCTTGTCGACCATCGCCGTGTGCTCGCCCGGCTCCACCCCGCCAGTCGAATCGCCGGTCGGCCCAGGGCTAGCGCTAGGCGCGTCGGTGTTGCCCGCAAGAACCGCCGCCGCTTCGTCCGACTGGGCAAGCCGCTGCAAGGCCATTGCCGCGGCAAGGATGTGCTGGCAGATGCCGCTTGCCGGACAACTGCATTGCGCATGCGTCGGACCCCGTCCATCGAAGCGGACGCTCTGTTCGGCGAAGCGCACGACCAGATAGTTCGGCGTTTCCTCGACGATGTTCGCGGCCACCTTGTCGAGGTCCTTCTGCGCCCGGCGCAACAGGCCACGATTGGCGAGGGCGACAAAGGCTTCGTCGTCGAAACGCGCCAGTTGCGCGAGCAGGGTCTGCCGGACGCCGCTCACGAAATCACCTTGAGCAGCCAGTGCGCGAGCCTCCGGGGCGTCAGCGCGGCGATTTCCATGCCGCACGCCGCCAGTCGCTCCGCCATTCTCTTGTCGTAACTCGCATCGGCCCGCCCATCGAGCGCTGCGAGACCGAGCAACTTGACCCGCGCCTCGGCCAGCGTCTTGACCGCCCGCACGAGTTCGCCGGCCGGACCTCCCTCGTCGAAATCGCTGACCAGCACCAGGATCGTCCTGTGCGGGTTCTCGACGAGTTGGGTGCAGTAGCGAATGGCCTGTGCGATGTTGGTGCCGCCTCCCAGTTGCACGCTCAATAAGGTCTCGACCGGATCGTCAACGTAGCCGGAGAGATCGACGATGCTCGTGTCGAAAACCACGAGCTTGACCCGGAGTGCCGGCAGTCCGGCGAGAATCCTCGCCATCACCGCGCTATGGATGATCGAGTCGACCATCGACCCGCTCTGGTCGACGCAGAGGATGATGTCCCACGGCAGGCGGCGGCTGTTGCGCTCGAAGAACAAGGCCTTCTCGATCACCAGTTGCTGGCGCTCCCGATCGAAATGCTTGAGATTGCGTCGCACCGTACCCAGGACGTCGAAGTTCTGCGCCAGCGCGAACGGTGAATGCCGGCTGCGCTGCAGTCGACCGGCGAACGTCTGCCGGATCTCCGACTCGAGTTGCCGTCGAATCTCCTCAACCACTTGCCGGATGATCCGTCGCGCGACCTGCAGCACATCGCCCTTGATGTGTCGGCGCAGACCAAGCAGGGTGCGCAGCAGTTGCTGATTCGGTTCGAGTCGCTCGAGCGTCTGGCGGTCGGTGACCAGCTCGGTCAGGCCGTAGCGGTCCAGCGCGTGCTTTTCGATGACCTCGGCGGTGTCGCGAGGAAACAGCTCGCGCACTTCGCCAAGCCAATTGACCAGGGTCGGTTGCGAAGGGTCGAGCGTGCCGCCGACGCCGTCCTTGCGCAAGCCGCGCCCTTGATACTCGCGTCCGTAAAGGAAATCGAGCGTACGGTCGAGGCGTCGATACCGTTCGCCTAGCCCTTGAGCGCCCAGGCCGCTCTGCAGCCGATTGTCGGCGAACTTGCCAAGGACCAGGCGCCAGCGCGGCAAGACGTTCATCCGCGGCCCCCGCACAGGCCGTCGGCAACGAGCACTTCGCCTACGGCGCTCGACAGCGCCAGGTTGGCCTGCAGTTGTTCCTCGCTCAGATCGTGATGCAGCAATCCGCCGAGATCTTCCTCGCCATGCAGCCGGGCGACCGCTTCCGCGATGCGGTCGGTCTCGCGCGGCGTCATCTCGGCAAAGGCAAGCCGAAGATCGGGAAGACTGGCGACAAAGGACGACTCATCCCAGCGCGCCAGCAATTGATCGATCACCTTCAAGACCTCCGCCTGTTGCCAGGCGGTCTCGCGCGCGGTGTGAAGCAGGCCGCGCAGGAACGCGACAGCGTCTCGTGGCTGCACCAGTCCAACCAGATGTCCGCTCAGGGCAACGCCGAGATCGTCTGCCGACAGCATGCCTGCGGCGTAGAGCAGGCCGGCGCACGCGCCGCGGATCAGGGCTGACCGGTGTTGGCGGTACAGCCACTCCGCCATTTGCCAATAGAGGCTCCCGTCGAGCGACCCTCCCGCCGTGCTGCGTAAGAGCTCGCGCAACTGTGCCAGAGCGGCCATGACGCCATTGGCCTCGGCGCCCGCGTCCGTGACGTCGCGCCCAAGAAAAACCGCGCGCTCGTAAGCCGCGCGCAACACCGCCGGCAGTTCGTCGAGGTCCCGGGCTTCGAGCGGCTCACGCGACTCCCACAGCAAGCCGACGCTCATCGCGGCCGACGTCACGCTGGCGAAACCCGCGTCTTCAGCGATCGCCGAGCGCAGTTGCGCGAGCGCTCGCGTCAGGTGGTCGTGCAGCCCGAGGACACACCCCTGAACCAGCGCGGCGGCGGCAGCGCGCGCGTCTCGACCCTGTCCGTCGGCGTGCATCTGGTCGAGCCGCGCAACGAAACGGTTGGCGACGGCGAGCGGCACGGTCACGCCATACATCGACGCCTCGACCAACGACGCCTCGGTCATCGGCGTGTGCGCGTACTCCCAGTGCTCCTGCAGTCGGTCGAGTCCCTGGCCAAGGACGAAATCGGGTCCCGCCACGCGCACGGCAAAAGGTACCCCGAGCAGGCTCAGGCCGTGCAGCAGGCGGCTGGAGATGCGGTGCTCGGGCCGGCGGTAGAGGTCGAGCACCAGGCGGCGAGGCTCACCGTCGTCGATCTTCAAGCGCTGGCGCCGGACGCGGAACTCAAAGTCTCTGACCAGGGGCGGCGAGCCCGCACCGGCAGGAATCTTGCCCAGCGCCTGCCCGGCGAGCACCCGCTGCGCGACAGCGTGAACCAGCGCGCCGTCGGCGTCGGCATCGCCCTTGATGAAACAGCTGACGACGCCGTCCATGACGTCGTTGCGCAACGGTGCCTGGCGGCCGCGCAGCGCCGAGAGCCGCAGAACCTGCTCGTAGGCGGCTGCCAGGGCCGGCATCGGCAAGGCCAGATGGTGCTTGTCGCGGAGCTCGAGCGCGATCTCGCCGAGCACCGCCAGCGCACATTCCGTGCGGAGTCTGGCGACATTGCCCCGGCCAATTTTTTCCAGCTTGAGCAGCCCCTCCCACACCCGCTGATGCCAGGCTGGAGAGGTCATTCCCGCCGCGTAGCCGTTGAGCCGTTCGAGGCGGTCGAAACTGTAACGGATCAGCGCCGACGCTTCGTCACTGACTGAGCCCTTGCGCAGCACCGGTCGTTTGACGGGCTGCGCCAGCAGTGCGGGCATGGCGACCGCGTGAAAGCCGCCCATTACGGCCAGCACCGGACCCTCGTTCGCCTTGCGCTGCGCCAGCGCTCGCTGCACGTGCCAGGCCATTTCGGCTTCGCGTTGCAAGCTGCCGTCGGCGGCCAGCTCGGCGTCGCTGTTGTCGCAGCGCGCCAAGTGGCAGTAGGTCACGACCTGCTCCACATGCTCGCGCAGCGTCAGTGCCGGCGCGGTGTTTTCGAACAAGTGCTCCCAAAGTTCCTCGTGGTCCCGACATCCCAAACGCTCGGCGAGCCGCTGCAAATACGCGCTGCGCCGGTAGTGCCGTTCCTCGAGCAGCGACATGGCTTCCTGGTCCTCCGGATCCGCCTCGAGCATGCATTGCTCGGCGAAGTCGAGGTCCATGAAGCGCGCGGGGACACCACGCTTGGTGGCCTCCCGCAGCGCCACGAGTTCGGGTGAGTAGTCGCAGAACGGGTAGTAGGCCGCGCGACGACTTTCATCGGCGGCGTCGTCCGCCTGCTCCGCATCCACCGCGGCCGCCTTGCCTGGCTTGCCCACCGCATAGGTGTAGATGGCCATTGGCGCCTGCGCTTGGCCATGCACGAGCAACGGTATTAGCCGGGTGAAGGAGCGCGGTCCTTCGACCAGGACGGTCGAGGGCCGGCAATCCGCGAACAATCGCAAGAGCTGCAGCGCGCACGCCGGGCTGTGGTGGCGAACCGGAAAGACGACCAGTTCGTCACCGACCAGTTGCGCGGCAAGGGCGCGCATCTTCTGCGTGCTCAGCAGATCAGGCACGATGCGTCGACGATCAGCGGTCGAGCTCGCGGCGTGCCTCGAGCACGCGGCGCCAGGACGCTTGGCGCTGCGCGCGCTGCTTGACCACGACATCGAAGTAATGGCGCAGCTTCTTGCCGTCGTCCGGATTGTCCTTGAGCACTGTACCCATCAGTTGGCGAGCGATGTGCTCACCACCGACATCACCGTCATTGAAATAGTGCGCGTCCAGGCAGGCGGCGTAACCGACGGCGACCGCCTCGGCCGACGACATCACGGCGGATGGTTTCTCGATCACCGTGCCTTCCGACGTAATGCCCTCTCGCAGGTCGTGAAAGGCGGTGACCAGCAGATCGACGACATCGTGCGGCAGATCGACTTCGACCGACGCCTGCTTGAGCAGCGCCTCGGTCTGCTCGCGTACGAGCTGGGTTTCCAGTTTGCGGTCGGCGATCGGCCGCACGGTCTCGAAGTTGAAGCGGCGTTTCAGGGCGCTCGACATCTCGTGGACGCCGCGGTCGCGAATGTTGGCCGTGGCCAGCACGTTGAAGCCGCGCGCGGCGAACAAGGTTGACTCGTCGCCATCCAGCTCGGGAACGTGCAGCACCTTGTCGGAAAGCAGGCTGATCAGGCTGTCCTGGATCTCGGGCTGGACGCGTGTCACCTCCTCGAAGCGGCAGAGAATGCCGGCCCGCATCGCCTCATACATCGGCCCCGGAACGAGTGCCTTGGGCGTCGGCCCTTCAGCCAGCAGCAAGGCGTAGTTCCACGAGTACTTGATCTGGTCCTCGGTGGTGCCGGCGGTTCCCTGGATCGTGCAGACCGATCGACCGCAAATCGCCGCGCTCAGCAACTCCGAAAGCATCGACTTCGCCGTTCCCGGCTCGCCGACCAGGAGAAGGCCGCGGTGGCTCATCAGCGTGACGATGCAACGGTCGATCAGTGCGTCGTCACCGTAGAACTTGCGACGGATGCCGAGCTTGTCGTCGCCGACAATGAAACGACGCACGGCGCGCGGCGACAGTTGCCAGCCGGGCGGCCGCGGCCCCGCATCCTTGTCGCGCAGGCGCTCGAGTTCGTCGGCATGGATCAGTTCGGCCGGTGCGCGCAGCACCTTCGCTGTGGGTTCGTTCATGGATCTTGGGCTCGTCTGCGGATGGTCAGTACTCGGATTTCTTCTGCCACTCGGCGTCGAATCCGCTGCCTTCGGCAGCGACCAGACGCATGTCGTTGTAGCACTCGGAAAGCAGCACTTTCGGCACTTTGTCAAGATTCATCCGGCCGCCCTGGGTGGCCGCGAACGACAGCTTGAGCAGCGCCACGGTCCGGTTCTCCTCGGGCAGCCCGTTCCCGGTAAACTCGATCGAGGCCACGATGCCCAGCGTCGGAAAACGCTTTTCGTAGACGTAGAACCAGCCGCCGTCCTCTGCCGCGCCTCGCGTATAGCCCAGTTTCAGGGCGCGGTTGCGCAGCGCGAAGGTTTCGATCAGATAGCCTGCAAAATCCTCGATGGCGTCCGCATGTGCCTTTTCGGCGGGCAATATGTACTCCCCCTTGCCGAGTTGCTGAAAGAGCGGCACCACTTGATAATCAGCAAGATGTGTCTGCCATTGGGCGATCTGCCCGGGTGACAGCAGCGAGTCGTGAGCGACGCGCACGCGCGCCTCGGGCGGGACTTGCACCTCATTGTCGTCGGCGTCGCTCAAACTGCCATCGTCCAGTGGCCGGAAGGTTTGCACGACGCGCAGACTTCCATCCTGCGGGTCCACCTGCGCCCAGACCAGGCGCTGGATCAGGCGACGGACCACCGGATGACGACTGAGATAGGTGCTCCAATCGTCGAACGACCAGTCGCGTTCGATGCAGAGTGCCTCGTGAAGGCGATCGGTCTGCAGATCGACGATGCTCCTGATCTCTTTCCTGGCCGCCGAGAACGCCTTCTTCGCCTCCTTGACGAGTTCCGCATCTTCGTCCTGCCGGGGTTCTGGCAGCGCGGCGATCTTCTTGCCATTGGGGTTGCGAAGTTCGATTCTGAAATCGGGAAGCAGGTGTGCGGTGAAGGTTCGCTCGCCATAGCTCAGTTCGAGGGTCCCCGTTTCGTCGAAGCCGCCGGTGGGGATCGTCCGATCGGCAAGTTCCGACAGTGTCCATCCCTTGCGTTCGGCGAGTGCTTCCGCCTGCCGTGTCGCTTCGTCCTGGAAACTCCTGGTCCGAAAGCGGCTGCCGATCGACAGCATCAGTTGCGTCGCGCTCGGATGTTCGATCCACGCCAACATCGCGATCAGTGCCTTGCCCTGTGCTGCGCGCGTTCCGTAGTGTTCCTTGAGGTAGCGTTGCACGGGTGCCGCCGCACGTTCGGCCGCGCAGGCTGCCGCCATCGCCAACACGCCCTTGCCGCCGATGGCACTTCCCGCCGGCTGGCGCAGGAAGCGGGGCAGGTAGACCGCAGTCAGCTCTTCGACCGAACGTCCGAAGTTGGGATCGTCCTGGTAATGCTGCGGCCAGCGCTGCATGTAGCCGTGCATGGTCTGCGCCTGGCCCTGCGCCAGGCGCAGCGCCTCTTCCGGCGTGATCGGCCGTACGTCCTCACGCAGCCAGGCTTCGAGGACAAACTGCCCGAAGGCCTCGCGGTCGCGCGCGTCGAACAGCGCGCAATACTTGCGCAGCACGGCATTCGGTTCGGGCGTTTTCTGCTTCGTGGCCTGCACCAGCATCCAGTGCAGTACGTCGTCGCCAACCGACTCGCCGCTGTCGGCCCAACGCACACCGGGCAAGGCCGCCCAGGGGAACCATTCCAGTTCTTTCGGCAGCCCCTTGGCGAGCGATTTCCTTGCTTCGGCAGCCAGGGTCTGGCGGTCGAGGTACTTCTCGACCGGTTGGCCCAGCGCCTGCAGGGCGTCGATCATCGCGCCCTTGACGACGTCCTGTCTTTCCTTGGCAACAGCCGTTTCGAGCGGATCGATCGCCGGCACATGGCGGAGGCGCCCGAGCCACTGCGCGGCGGCGGCACGCGTTTCCCCTTTGCCATCCGCCAGCGCGTGCATGATCCGCGCCTCCTTGTTGGGCACATTGGCCAGAGCCTCCTGCGCAATGAGACGCTCGCTCTTCGCCGATCCCAGCGCGATGTCGAAAAGCGCGTTGACCAACCGCGCGGGCAGGCGCGGCAAAGTCGCAATCACGCGAAACAATCCCGCACGGTCGAACGAGTAATCCTTCGTCGTCGTCGGGTTGAGCTGCTGCGTCAGGAGATCAATGTTGTGCGCGAAGAACGGCCAGACCGCCTCGTCGGGCCAGGTGGCGGCAAGGCTGTTCCAGGTATGGCAATAAGTTTTCAGGACATCCAGAGGGCCGATTGCGAACGGTTCCAGAAGCTGTTGGACCTCGAGCAGCGTCGGGCGCCCGCTCACCCGGTGCATCCCGTTGAATACACGGGCCGGGAAGATTGGCAAGCCGCGGTTAGGCGTTACCAGCCCCAGCGCCAGCAATGTCTTCATTGCCACAACTGGCGTCAGCGCGGGATTTGCCGAAAATTTCGCCAGCGCCGGGTCTACCAGCCCCCAGTGGTGATCCTGGCGCGCCTTGCCGGCGAAAGTCGTCGAGGACGAGGCGATGAAGTCGCGCAGACGAACCAGATCGAGCGATGAATACTCGCGCGCCAGGCGCAATGGCCACTTCTCGCCGCGTTCCAGGCCGCGTGCGTGGTGTTCGCGTGCCTGCTTGTTCGCCTTTTCCACCGCTGCATTGAGATCACGCCACAGATCATCGAGCGCGGTCGACGCTGCCGCCGACAGCTCTGTGCGCCACTCGATCGTTGGCAGTTCATAGCGGTAGTCATCGCTCGCCGAATCTGCCGCGACCGCCTGCTCGCCACTTTGCCATTCCTGCGGCAGCGCTTGAACATTCGGCGCCTTGTCGGCTTTGGCCGTGGCGAGCGCGAAGGCCAGCAAGGCGTTGTCTGTACGCTGCCGCGCCAGTGCCCAGAGCAGGCGAAGCGCGCTGACACGCTGATCCGGCCTGCCTTCGACCGCCAGGCTCTGCAAGGGAGCAATCAGTGGCTCGGGAAACTTTCTGACCAAGGGCTCCGCCGCGGCACGCACCTGCTTGCTCGTTGCCGTCGCCAGGTCTGCCAATTCCGCCGCAATCGACGCCACCGTTGCCGCGTCGGCCTCATTCAGCAGGGTCAACACGTGAAGCCGTTGCGCGACGAGTGACGGGGAAAGATGCGGACGCAGCGCTTCGACGTGACGGTGCAGGGACGCGGTGAAGTCGGGCAAACGCGCCACCATGCCAAGGCGCTGTTCAGCACCGTAACGTGCATTGACTGGCGAAGCGGCGGCCGCGACGAGAAGGGCGGATTCGGCAAGGCCGGCTTCGGCCAAGAGCGCCTCGAGCTTCGACATGGTCAGCCCGCGCGGAACCGGCGGCTCGCTGGACCAGCCGCCCAAAGCCTGCTCGGCGGCATGCAGGAGCAGGGCCTCGGGCCAATGGATTCCGCCGGGAAGCGCATATGAACAATAGGAATGGTGCGCCGCCAGGCTGGCCTCGAGCACACGCGCCCAGCGCAGCGCCACACCATTGGGCAGACGATCGAACGCCGAGTAGAAGGCTTCCCTGGACCGGTCTGGTCTGGCGTAACCGAAGAGGCCCAGGCCTTCCGCCATGCCTGGGGTGTGTCCGACTTCATCGAGGAGCGCGAGCGCTTCTCCGCGGAGCACATAGGCATTGATGTCGGCCGCCAACCCGGGACGCGCGCCCTGCACCTTGTCGAGCGGGGCAAGCGCCTCCTGCAAAAGAGCAGCCCAGGTCCCGGAAACGCCATCGGGCGTGTCGGCCGCTGCGCCGGCAATGAGAGTGCTGATCCACTTCTTCAGCATTGGCGACTCCCTACCTTCATTGATGTGATCGGGCCGGAGTGTACTTGATTTGCTGTCGGCGGATGTCCAATGGGTGCATCGGACGTCAAACGTCACCGCCGCCTGTCACGCCGGCTCGCCGCCCGCCGCTGTGGGAGATGGCCGATGCCGAGCAGGGCGAATTCGACCCACAGACTC
>NZ_JAPUVR010000025.1 GCF_029255125.1 Accumulibacter sp.
ATACCACCGGTCTTGGCCGCAGACAAAGCGACTCACGACAATGTCAACACGCTCAAGCGGCAAGTCGGCAGACCAACGGCCATCTCAATGGCCAATCATCGACCCGCCAGGCCAGATCGGCACGCCGCCCTGGCGCATCGTGCGGCGCCCTGCTCCGCAACGCTCGCTGGTCGCTTGGCACGGGTCATACCTTCCCCTCCTCCCGCGACGGAACGCCTGCCGAATGTCGTTGAACTACGGTCAGTGTTGACCTCAGGCGCGTTTCCGGCCACCATCCGGACGGATCAGATCGCGCTGCGCGGCGCCGAATCATGCACGCGCGGTTGAGCAGACTGGCTGACATTACTTCGTACGGGACACGACTGGTGCGCATTCTGTTGGTGGAAGACGATGCTGCCCTGGGCGATGGAATACGCGCCGGCCTCAGACTTGCCGATTACGCGGTCGACTGGGTGCGTGACGGCGAGGCGGCGCGCTCGGCGCTGCTTGACCACAGTTACCACGCCTGCGTGCTCGACCTGGGCTTGCCCAAGCGCAGTGGGCTCGCGGTCGTCGAGGAACTGCGCCAGCGCGGCAACCCTGTACCGGTCCTCATCCTGACCGCGCGTGACAGTACGGCCGACAAGATCGCCGGGCTCGACGCCGGCGCCGACGATTACCTGACCAAGCCTTTCGATCTGCCCGAGTTGCAGGCGCGCCTGCGCGCGCTGCTCCGTCGTGCGGCCGGTGCGTCGACGCCAACGCTGGAGCACAACGGTGTCGTTCTCGAACCGGCGAGCAAGCGGGTCACCCGCAACGGCGAGGCGGTTGCCGTGTCGGCACGCGAGTACGCGCTGCTGCACGATCTGTTGAGTCATCGCAACCACATCCGCACGCGCAGCCAGCTCGAGGAAAGCCTTTACGCCTGGGGCGAAGAAACCGGCAGCAATACGATCGAGGTCTACATCCATCATCTGCGCAAGAAGTTTGGCGCCGATTTCATTCGCACGATACGCGGTCTGGGCTACCGCCTGGGCGGCCCCGACTGATGCCGCACCTGCTGCCCGGCGCCGGCATTCCCTCATTGCGCTGGCGCCTGCTGCGCACGGTGTTGATCGCTGCGCTGCTTGGCCTGGCGCTGAGCGGCGTGCTCAGCTACCGTCTGGCGCAGCACGAAGCCGAGGAATTGATGGACGGCCACCTGGCGCAGTCGGCGCGGCTGCTCCTCGCCCTGGTGCGCGACAACGGCGGAGAACTGCGTGAGCTGGCGATGCGCCTGGCGACGATCGAGCGCGAGCGCAGCAACATCTATGAACCGCAGCTCGAATTCCAGGTGGGCAGCGCCGACGGTTCGCTGCTTCTGCGCTCGGAGCATGCGCCACGCATGCCGATGACGGGCCGGCTCGGCTATGCGGTGATTGAACACGATGGTCGGCCGTGGCGCATGCTGACGCTTGCCTCGAAGCAAGGCGATTATCGCGTTCAGGTCGGCCAATCGATCGAGTTGCGCGACCGGGCGGCGCTCGAAGTCGCCGGCCAGACGGTCCTGCCGATCGCCCTCCTCTCGCCGCTCCTGCTTCTCCTGCTCTATGGCTCGGTTCGCCGTGGTCTGAAGCCGCTCGACGACCTGGCGGCCGATGTTGCCTCACGGTCGCCGGAAAAGCTCGAGCCGCTGGCTAGCGGCAGCGTTCCGCTCGAGGCGCAACCGCTGGTTTCGGCGCTCAACCTGCTGCTTTTCCGACTGAGCCACGCACTCGACAACGAACGCCGGTTTACCGCTGACGCGGCGCACGAACTGCGTACGCCGCTGGCCGTCGTCAAGATCCAGGCGCAGGTCGCCCAGCGCACCGGCGATCCGGCCGATCGACAGCACGCACTCGACCAGGTCGTCGCCGGCGCCGACCGGGCGGCCCGCGTCCTCGACCAGTTGCTCCGCCTGGCGCGCCTCGACCCGCTGGCCCGGCTGCCCAGGGCTGACCCGGTCGATCTTACCGAACTCGTGCGCACCTTCGTCAGCGAGCCGGGCGACGTGAACGAGCTGGACCAGCTCGAGGGGGAAACCGAAGCGTTTCCGCTGATCGTGCGCGCTGACCGCGAGCTGCTGCACATCGTCCTGCGCAATCTGGTGGACAACGCGCTGCGTTACAGCCCGCCGGGAACGCCGATCACGATCTTCGCCCGGCACGACGACGGCAGCCTGTCACTCGGCGTCGCCGACCGCGGCCCGGGCGTTCCGGCCGACGAACTGCCACGGCTGGCCGAACGCTTCTATCGTGGCCGCGACGTCAGCGCGGAAGGCAGCGGTCTCGGGCTGGCCATCGTGCAACGAATTGCCGAACTGCACGGCGCCTGCCTGGAAGTCGAGAATCTGACCACCGGCGGCTTCCTCGCCCGCCTGCGGTGGCCGCCGCGAGCGCCAACCGGGGCGAACGGCGCACCGTCCAGAGGCAGCGCGCGAAGGCCACCACCCGCCCGCTGATCAAGGCTGGAGCGCCAGGGAATCAGCACTTTCTGAGCGCCAGACTACCGATCGAGTAACCCGCACCAAACGAGCAGAGCAGACCGAGATCGCCGCTGGCAAGGTCCGTGTTGTGCCGATGGAAAGCGATGATCGAACCGGCTGAAGCGGTGTTGGCGAACTCGTCGAGAATCACCGGCGCTTCGTCGACAGTCGCTTCGCGTCCGAGAAGCCGGCGACCGATCAACTGGTTCATCGCCAGATTTGCCTGGTGCAGCCAGAAGCGGCGTACCTGCAGCGGCGTGAACCCCAGGCTGGCCAGGTGCTGCGTCATGTGCTCGGCGGCCATCGGGCAGACCTCCTTGAAGACGCGCCGTCCTTCCTGAACGAACAACTGGTCGCGATCGTCCGGATCGCGGTCTTCGCAACGCGAGAGAAACCCCGCATTGTTGCGGATGTTGTTGGAAAAGCTCGTCGCCAGCTTGCTGCCGAGAACCTCCCAGGCGTGCGCCGAACGCGCCGCGTCCAGGCGTTCGACAACGATCGCCGTACAAACGTCACCGAAGATGAAGTGGCAGTCGCGGTCCTTCCAGGCGAGGTGCGCCGAGCAGATTTCCGGATTGACGACGAGCACCGTGCGTGCCGTCCCGCAACGCACGGCATTGACCGCGATGTCCAGTGCAAAGGTCGCCGACGAGCAGGCGACATTCATATCAAAGGCATAGCCGCGCTCGACGGCCAGCGCCTGCTGAATCTCGACGGCCATCGCCGGATAGGCACGCTGCATGTTCGACGCGGCACAGATCACCGCATCGACCTCGGCGCCTGTCCTGCCGGCGGCGGCCAGCGCCTCTCTGCCAGCCGCCACGGCCATCTCGGCCTGCAGTGAGAGCTCTTCATTGCGCCGCGCAGCAAAGCGCGGGCGCATCCTTTGCGGATCGAGCACGCCGGCCTTGTCCATGACGTAGCGCCGGGTGATTCCCGACGCCTTTTCGATGAAGTCGACACTCGATTCCGGACACGCGGCAAGCTCTCCGGCGACGATGCGCGCTGCGTTGTCTGCGTTGAAGTTGCGCGCGTACTCGTTGTAAGCCGCGACCAGTTCTTCGTTGCTGATCACGTACGGGGCAGTGTAGACGCCTGTGGCGGTCAGTGCGGCGCGTTGCATGCGGATTTTCTCCTGGTGTCGTCAAAAGTGAAGGTAGTGGCCAGCCAGCAGCACCGCCAGGAGCAAGGCGATGATGCCGAGCAAACGCTGCTGGCGACGCTGAGCGCGCAGCAGTTGGTCGAGGATAGGCGTCAGGTCGGGCTCATTGCTCTGCCGGGTGAGCGCCTGGTGCACCAGGCGCGGCAGTTGGGGCAGCGTGCGCGCCCAATACGGGGCTTCCTGCTGGACCCCGCGGTGAAAGGCTCGCCGGCCAACCTGCTCGCTCATCCAGCGTTCGAGGAAAGGCTTCGCGGTTTTCCACAGATCGAGGTTGGGATCGAGTTGCCGGCCCAGGCCTTCGATGTTGAGCAAGGTCTTCTGCAGCATGACGAGCTGCGGCTGAATCTCGACGTTGAAGCGGCGCGAGGTCTGAAAAAGTCGCAGGAGGACTCGACCGAAAGAGATCTCGTGCAGCGGTCGGTCGAAGATCGGTTCGCAAACGGCGCGGATGGCCGCCTCGAACTCGTCGGCGCGCGTCTCGGGCGGTGCCCAGCCGGCTTCGATGTGGGCCGTCGCGACGCGCTTGTAGTCGCGCTGAAAGAAGGCGAGAAAGTTCTGCGCCAGGTAGTTCTTGTCGGCGTCGGTCAGCGTGCCGACGATACCGAAGTCGAGCGCAATATAGCTGCCGTGGTGCGCCGGGTCGACGGCAACGAAGATGTTTCCCGGATGCATGTCGGCGTGAAAGAAGCCGTCCCGGAAGACCTGGGTAAAGAAGATCTCGACGCCGGCGCGCGACAGTGCGGCCAGATCGACCCCGGCAGCGACGAGCGCCGCGGTCTGGCTGATCGGAATTCCGCGCATCCGCTCCATGACCATGACCGTCGTCGTGCATTGGTCCCAGTACACTTCCGGCACCTGGAGCAGGCGCGAGCCACTGAAATTGCGCCGCAACTGCGAGCAGTTGGCCGCTTCGCGCATCAGGTCGAGTTCGTCGTACAGGTACTTGGCAAACTCTGCGACGACCTCGCGCGGCTTCAGGCGGCGGCCATCCGACCAGGCTTTTTCGAGCACGACGGCCAAGGTCTCGAGCAAGGCCAGATCGTTGGCGATCACTGCGTGCATCGCCGGCCGGAGAATCTTGACCGCGACTTCGTGCCCGCCGTCCTCGGGCCGCAAGCGGGCGAAGTGCACCTGGGCGATCGACGCACTGGCTACCGGCGTCGCGTCGAATTCGGCGAAAACCTCGCTCGCCGGTCGACCGTAAGCATTCTCGATCTGCGCCAGGGCGAGTTGCGACGAAAAAGGCGGCACGCGATCCTGCAGCTTGGCCAGTTCGTCGGCGATGTCGGGCCGCAGCAGGTCGCGTCGGGTCGACAGAACCTGACCGAACTTGACGAAGATCGGTCCGAGCGATTCCAGTGCCTGGCGCAGGCGAACCGCGGGTGGCGCATCGAAACGCCGCCAGAAGTGCAGCGCGCGCGAACAGGCCGCCAGCCGGCCGCTGGGTTCCTGTTCGAGAATCATCTCGTCAAGGCCGTAGCGGCTCGCGATACTGAGGATTTTGGCGAGACGAAGGAGTCGCAAGCGCGGCGGCCTGTTCTGGTCGGAAATACAACGAGTTTACACAGAAACTCGGGCGATCGCTCCGGCATTCGCCCGGCGGCCGCCGGCGCGTCGTATAATCAGCGGCTTGACTGAATCCTTCAGCAGACCCAAAGCGATGAGTCACGACCTCAAATCCCATCTCGCCGACTTGCTTCGCCACGCACTGCGCAGCGTCGCGCCGGGCGAGGCAAACGCAGACATCCACCTCGAACGACCCAAGCTGGCCGCGCACGGCGATTTCGCGTGCAATCTGGCCCTGCAGCTTGCCCGCTCGATCAAGCGCAACCCGCGACAAGTCGCGCAGTTGCTGCTTTCCGAGCTGCCTTTTTCGCCGTTTGTCGAAAGCGTCGAAGTTGCCGGCGCCGGTTTTCTCAACTTCCGGTTGTCGGCGGCGGCCAAGCTCGATGTGGTGCACAAGATCCTTGAAGACCAGGCCGCCTTCGGTCGGTCGACCGCCGGCGGCAGCCGGAAAGTCCTGGTCGAGTTCGTCTCAGCCAATCCGACCGGGCCGCTACACGTCGGGCACGGGCGCGGCGCCGCCTACGGCGACAGCCTGTGCCGGCTGCTCGCGCACGCTGGCTGGGATGTGACGAGCGAATACTACGTCAACGACGCGGGACGCCAGATGGACATCCTCGCGCTGTCGACCTGGCTGCGCTACCTCGAACTCGCCGACGCCGACGGCGAGCGCTGCCCGTTCCCGCCGAACGCTTACCAGGGCGACTACGTGCGCGCGATGGCCAGTCAGATGCTCGCCGCGCACGCGAATCGCTACGTACGCCCGGCAGCCAGTCTGGCCGGCGCAACGCCCAAGCTCCCGGCGCCCGAGCGCAGCGACGCGGCGGCCGTCCAACAGCGGGAGGCCCATCTCGACGCGCTGATCGGCCAGGCCAGGCAGTTGCTCGGCAAGGATTGGCAGTACGTACATGATTTCGTACTCAATGAGCAACTGGCCGACTGCCGGAGTGACCTTGAAGAATCCGGCGTGCTGTTCGACGTCTGGTTCTCCGAGCAATCGCTGTTTGCTACCGGGCTGGTTGCACGCTGTGTCGATCGGCTGGACCAGGCGGGCTATCTGTATGAGCAGGACGGTGCCCGGTGGTTCAGATCGACGCAGTTCGGCGACGAGAAAGACCGTGTCGTGCAGCGTGACAACGGGCTGTACACCTACTTCGCTTCCGATATTGCCTACCACCTGAACAAGTACGAGCGCGGCTTCGAGCGCTTGATCAACGTCTGGGGAGCCGACCACCACGGCTACATTCCGCGCGTCAAAGGTGCGATTCAGGCGCTCGGACTCGACCCACAGGCGCTCGAGGTGGCACTCGTTCAGTTTGCCGTCCTCTATCGTTCCGGCTGGAAAGCGCAAATGTCGACGCGCTCGGGCGATTTCGTCACGTTGCGCACGCTGCGCGCTGAGGTCGGCAACGATGCCTGCCGCTTCTTCTACGTCTTGCGCAAGTCCGACCAGCATCTCGACTTCGACCTCGACTTGGCAAAGAGCCAATCGAACGATAATCCGGTGTTCTACGTCCAGTACGCGCACGCGCGCGTCTGCTCCTTGCTTGCCCAGTGGGGCGGCGACCCGCAGGTGCTTCTGGCCAGCGACCTGAGCCGTCTCGACAGTCCGCATGAACTGACCCTGGCGACTCGTCTGGGAGCATTCCCGGAGCGCATCGAAAGCGCGGCCGAAGAGCTTTCCCCGCACCTTATTGCGTTCTATCTCAAAGACTTGGCATCAGAATTTCACAGCTACTATAATGCCGAGCGAATGCTGGTCGATGACCCGGTGCTGCGCCAGGCGCGCCTTGCGCTGGCGGCCGCCGTGCGCCAGGTGATTCGCAACGGATTGGCGATTCTCGGTGTCAGCTGCCCGGAATCGATGTAATGCGCAGAACAGAGGATCTCGATGAGTCGTGACATGAAACCCCGCAAGGCAGCGCCGGCCAGGAAATCCGGCGGTGGGACGCTGCTTGGCCTGTTCATTGGACTGGTCATCGGCGTCGTCGCCGTCGCCGCTGTCGTCTGGTATATCAACAAGGTGCCGCTGCCGTTTACAACGACCGGCCAGCCACCGGCCAAGGCGCCCCCGACGGCCACCGCCAAGGCGCCTGCGGCGACGCCCGAGACTCAGGCGGCAGCCGCTCCTGCCCCGATTGCTCTGCCCGGCAAACCGGGCGACCCGGTGGGCAACGATAAGCCGCGGCTGGATTTCTACAAGATCCTTCCTGGCAAGGCCGAGGCAATCCCCGATCCAGCGCCCGCCGAGCACAAACCCGTGGAGGCAAAGCCGGCGGAAACGAAGCCGGCGGCCAGCAAACCTGAGGTGGCGACGCCGACCGCACCGGCGAGCAGCGGCCCAGCGACCGAAGGCAGACCGGCCGAGAGCAAACCCGCGGCGAGCCGGCCAAGCGAGAGCAAACCAGCCGAGACGAAGCAAGCCGAGAGCAGCAAGAGCCGCGAACGAGCCGACAAGGAAACGACAGCGCTGAAGGAGCCCATCTACCTGCAGGCCGGCGCTTTTCAGAGCGCCAGCGAGGCGGACAACCAGAAAGCGCGCCTGGCGTTGATTGGCGCTGAAGCGCGAATTCAGCAGGTCATGCTGCAGGACAAGGTCTGGTATCGCGTCCGCCTCGGGCCCTTCCACAAGATGGACGACGTCAACCACCTGCGCGGTGATCTGGCGCGCCAGGGCATCGACGCCAATGTCGTCAAGAAGGATTGACCATCTCGATGAGGAAAACCATGTCTACACGCCTTTCCCGCTGGTTCCTGACGCTCGCCGTCGTCGTCCTGGCCATGCTTCGACCCGCCGGCGCAGAGCTTGTCGTCGGACGCGACTACGTGCCTATCGTTCCGCCACAAGCAACCGACAACCCCGGCAAGCTCGAAGTGATCGAGTTCTTTTCCTACGGCTGCCCGCATTGCGCCGAATTCCACCCGACGGTCAGCAAGTGGGCGGCGGCGTTGCCCAATGACGTGGTTTTCCGGCGCGTGCCGATTTCCTTCAATCGACCGCCGTGGGCTAGCCTGGCCAGGCTGTTCTACGCGCTGGAGGCGACCGGCGATCTGGCCCGCCTTGACAGCGCCGTTTTCCGTGCGCTGCACGAGGCCGGCAGCCGGCTCTATGACGAGAAGAGCATCGTCGCCTGGGTGAGTGCGCAAGGCGTAGACAGCAAGAAGTTCACGGATGCCTACAATTCGTTCGGCGTGATCAGCAAGGCCAAACGCGCTGACCAGATGGCCGAGGGGCATCGTATCCCGGGCGTGCCGGCAATGGCTGTCGATGGCAAGTACCTGGTGACCGGCAAGGAAGCCAAGGGACACGCCGAGATCATTGCCCTGACCGATCAGGTCATCGGCAAAGTGCGCCAAGAACGAGCCAGCGGCAAGGAGCGCGGCGGCAAGAAGTAGTTGTAGTACGCAATAATACGACTTGGCAGCAGAAGGCAACGCGCCTTGCTCGGCGCGCCGGTCGGGGCGCGCCAGCTCGCAACGCCCCGATCCCGCTTGCCGCGCACGGCGAGCGCCAGCCCCCTGAAGTTGCGCATCGAGTCAGTCAGGCACGGCGAGAAATTTCGCACGGAAGATTGTAAGGCGGCGGCCAATAATCCTTGTCGCTCGCCAAGCGCACCGAATACGCTTGCGGCCCGCGCCCAGGTGACCAGCGAAACGATTCCGCTGCGCCCCCCCTGATGACCGCCCAGTCGGGCGCGCCGGGCGGCTAAGGAGTTCCCCCTATGCCATTCCGACACGTGATTCGCGCCCTGCACGGCGCGCTCATGGTGGCCGGCTGTCTTCTTCTCGCCGGATCGGTGGCTGCCGGAGAACCGGGCAGCAAGCCGATTCTTCGCCTTGAAGCAGGCATGCACAGCGCGGCCATCCAGAGCGTCACGACGGATGCGCAGGGACGCTGGGCAGTCACGGCGGGCGAGGACAAGACAGCTCGTGTCTGGGACGTAACGACCGGCAAGCCGCTCGCCGTCTTGCGCCCGCCGCTGGATGAGGGCAACGAAGGCAAATTGTACGCCGCTGCACTGACCCCAGACGGCAAGACCGCAGCGCTCGCCGGCTGGACGGGCTGGGATTGGGACGGCAAGGCCAGCATCTACCTCTTCGACCGGGCAAGCGGCCAACTGCGCGGTCGCTTGTCCGGTTTGCCGAACGTCGTACGCTTCCTTGCCTACTCGCCGGACGGTCGCTGGCTGGCAGCCGGGCTGGGGGGAACCTCTGGTCTGCGCGTCTTCGAGGTCGCCAGCGGCAAGCTGGTCGACTCGGATCCCAACTATGCCGAGCAAACCAGCAGCCTCGCTTTCAGCCGCGATGGAAAGCGGCTGCTTACCAGCAGCTACGACCGCAAGCTACGCCTTTACCGGATCGAAGGCAGTGGCCGCCTGCAGCTCACGCGCAGCGTCGAAGCCAACGGCGGCCAACGGCCGTTCGCTGCCCAATTCTCGCCTGACGGCACGCGCATCGCCGTGGGCTTTTCTGACACACGCGTCGTGCAAGTGATCGATGGCAGCAAGCTGACCGATGTCGCACGCGCGAATACCATGGGAATCGATACTGGAACGCTGAGCAGCCTCACCTGGAGTGAGGATGGCCGCCGGCTGTATGCCGCCGGACGCTGGGGCCTCGAGAACCGCAGCACTCTCCGACGATGGCCGGCCGGCGACTGGCAGAGCCCACATGATCTGGCGCTGGACGACGAGTTGTTGACCGCGCTCCTACCTCTGCCCAGGGGCGAGCTGCTCTATGCCTCAGCCGGCCCGGCATGGGGCGTGCTGACGGTAAGCGGCACACAACGCGTGCAGCGCACGGCAACGATCGCCGACCTGCGTAGCCAGTCGTCCGACCAGATCCTGATCACGCCCGACGCCAAGCGCGTTCGCTTTGGCTATCGGTCGAGTGGCAAGGAGGCACGCACCTTCGATCTCGCCAGTCGCAGTCTGACTGACGACGCTGCGCGGCTGATCGCTGCCCGTACCAGTTCGCCCGAGTTGCTGATCTACAACTGGAAAAACCAGACTGCGCCGAAGCTGGATCGACGAGCGCTCGAGCTGGCTCCGGGGGAAACTGCCCGCTGTCTGGCAATCGCCGAAGGAAGCGCGGCTTTTGTTCTGGGTACCGACCGCAAGCTGCGCCTCTTCGGACGCGACGGCAGCCAGCTCTGGGAGCGCTCGATTGCCGACGGCGTATCGGCGGTCAATATCAGTGCGGACGCCCGCTACGTGGTCGCCGCCCATGGCGATGGAACGATCCGCTGGCACCGTCTGCGCGACGGCAACGAGACGCTGGCATTCTATCCACACGCGGACCGCAAGCGCTGGATCATGTGGACGCCCGAGGGCTTCTTTGCCAGTTCCGGCGCTGATGCGGACGGATTGATTGGCTACCACATCAACCGGGGGCGCGACCAGGCGAGCGGCTTCGTCAGCGCCGCCCAGTTGCGTGAACGCTTCTACCGGCCCGCCCTGCTCTCGCGTCGCCTAGACATCGACGGTGATACGCTGCTCGCCGACGCCATTGCAAGGTTCGGTGACGCGCGCCTGCTTCTTACGCGCAGCGATGGACGTGCCCCGACGCTCGAGTTGTTGTCGCCGAGTGAAATCTATAGCAACCGGCCCTTCGAGGTTCGCTTCAAGGTGGTCGACGGCGGCAGTCCGGTTGAGCGCGCGATCTATCGCATAGACGGTGCCGAGATCGAAATGCCGGCGGCCAGCAGTGCCAATGCTGGCGTCATCGCGCGCACGCTGGATCTGCAGCCGGGCAGGCACGAGCTGCTGATCAGCGCAGTCAACCGCCTGGGGCTGGAGTCGCTGCCCCTGCGCGTGAGCGCAGATGTTCTCGCCGGATCGCTGGTTGAACCAACGCTGCACGTCCTTGCCATCGGCATCGCCAACTACCGCGACGCGACGCTGGCCAGCGCCGTGCGCTTTCCGGCCGACGACGCGCAGGCGATCGCTCGACGCTTGCGCGAACAGGGCGCAGCACACTATCGCCAAGTGAACGTGCAAACACTGCTGAACGAACGCGCCACGCGCGACGGGATTCGCGCGGCGCTTGCGGAAATGGCCGGCAAGGTGCTTCCACAGGACGTTTTCGTTTTCTATCTCGCCGGCCATGGCCGGATCTTCGATGGCGAGTATCACTTCATCCCCTACGACGCGCAAGGCTCGGCAGATTCCCTGCGCAAGCGCAGCGTCAGTCACGACGACCTGCGCCGCCTGCTGACACGCATCCGCTCGGTAAAGAGCATCACGCTGCTCGACACGTGCAGCGCAGGTCTGTTCGGATCACGCCGCGGCGGCCGCATCAGCGAGGAAAAAGATGCGCTCGAGCGCCTGGCTCGCCTGACCGGGCGCACCATTCTCGCTGCCACGGCGGACGACCGGATGGCCCTGGAGGGAGAGGGGCGACATGGTGCATTTGCCTACACGCTGCTCGAAGGGCTGGCCGGCAAGCCTGATCGTAACGGCAACCGCCTGGTCGACGTGCGCGAGCTTGCCGCGCATGTACAGGAGCACTTTTCCCGGCTCGCACGAAAGAACTGGGGCTATGATCAGCGGCCATTCACCAGCGTCGCCAGTCACACCTTTGCCCTGTTTCCTGCGCGTTAGGCGCCCGCCGGCACTGCGGCAGCCGCCGCCGGCGGCGCGCAAGCTGTGCTTTTTGCTAAAAGCCAGGGGTAATGCCAGCCAGCAAGGCCAACTGCGCCTGATATACGCAGATACGCAGGCAAGGCGAGAGCGGAATGGCGAGCAGCGAAACGCAACGCATCGTCGAATTGCCGCCGGCCGGCGTGTAGCAAAGATGCCCGCTCGCCTTGGCTTCGCACAGCGCGCTCGAACGTTTCGTCGCCGACCATCGTGACCTGTAGTGAGGCTCTGCGGCGCTTGACGGCGCGTACGCTGTAGCACGCGTCAGACCGCTGCAGCCGCGCCCAGCGTCGGTCGCCGCTCGACCATCCGTATGCTCGTCACGGTAAATTTGTTCTCCGCCCCGTTTCACGCTTTGGCGTTGCCGAGCGAGTTTTTCGTCATGCGCAGATAGTCAAAGACGAGGCGGATGTTGCGGTTCAGGTGGGCCATTTTTTGCGCGATG
>NZ_JAPUVR010000026.1 GCF_029255125.1 Accumulibacter sp.
GCCAGCAGGAAGTCCGTATGCGCCTCGGGCAGGTAGAACAGCTTCTCGACGCTTGCCCCCAGTCCGACGCCGAGCACCTCGCCCCGGCCGAAGGCGATCAGCGCATGCGAGAGCTGATAGCCGCGGCCGAAAGCGTCGGCCCAGGGATCCATGAAGCCGAAAATCCGATCGCGGCGGTAGGGAGAGAAGATGATCAAGGCGGCGAATGCCGCTGCTAGAACGACGATCAAGCCAACAAAGAGGCGCGCGCGCATGCCGCCCAGGAAGAGGATCGACATGGCAATCGCGATGATCACCACGAAAGCGCCAAAGTCCGGTTCCTTCAGCAAAAGGATGCCGACGGCAACCATCGCGCCGGCCATCGGCAGGAAGGCCTTCCTCAGGTCATGCATGTACGGCATCTTGCGCACCGTATAGTCGGCCGTGTACAGAACGGCAAACAGCTTCATCAGCTCGGACGGCTGCAGATTGACGATACCGAGCGGCAGCCAGCGGCGCGCCCCATTGACCTCGCGCCCAACCCCAGGGATCAGCACCAGCGCGAGTAGCAGGAAGCCACCGACGAAAAGCCAGGGCGCCCACTGCTGCCAGGCAGACAGCGGCACCTGAAAGGCCACCGCTGCCGCCACCAGCCCGATGATCAGAAAAACCCCGTGCCGGACGAGAAAGTAAGCCGGCTGATTGCCCGTCTGACGCCCCGCCTCGGCTGTCGCCATCGACGCAGAATAGACCATCACCATGCCAATCAAGAGGAGCAACAGCGTGCTCCAGAGCAAGGCGAGGTCGATCTCGGAAGGAAGACGACGGGGTTGTTCAAGCGTACGCAGCATCAGGCGGCACCTCTCTCCAGCAGCAGGTTGACCGCGGCGACGAAGGCGGCCGCCCGGTGCGCGTAGTTGCGGTACATGTCCATGCTCGCGCAGGCCGGCGAAAGCAGGACGGCGTCGCCGCGCTGCGCCTGTGCCGCGCACCAGACGACTGCGTCGCGCATGTCGGCGCACGACTGCAGGGGAACGCCGCAACCGTCGAGGGCGGCGGCGATCAGCGGCGCGTCGCGACCAATCAGGGCAACCGCCCGCGCATGCACGGCGACCGCCTGGCGCAGACCGCTGAAGTCCTGGCCCTTGCCATCGCCGCCCAGGATGATCACCACCGGCCGCCCCAGGCCCTCGATGGCCGCCTGCGTTGCCCCGACATTGGTCCCCTTGGAGTCGTCGAAGTAGGCGACGCCGCCGATTTCCGCCACTTTCTCGACCCGGTGCGGCAAGCCGCCAAAGCTCGCCAGGGCAGGCACGACAGATCGCCCGTCGATGCCGACCGCCGCACACAGCGCCAGGGCGGCCATCGCGTTCGCCGCATTGTGCCGGCCCACCAGACGCAGGTCGGCAAGCCGGACCAGCTTTTCATCACCGCGCACGATCCAGCCGGCGTGCAGGCCGTAGTCCTCGCTGCCCGGCGCCGGGTCGAAGCCGAAAGTGATCACCCGCCGGCCAGCCCGGCGCGCCGCCAGACTGCGTGGGTCGTCGCGATTGAGGACCATCACTCCCGCACCCTGAAAGACGCGCAACTTGCTCGCCGCGTAGTCGTCCAGCCCGGCATAGCGGTCCAGGTGATCCTCGCTGACGTTGAGCAGCGTTGCCGCGTCGGCGTTCAGCGTGTAGGTCGTGTCAAGCTGAAAGCTCGACAGTTCGAGCACCCACAACTCGGGCAGACGCGCCTCGTCGAGCGCCTCGATCAGCGCGTCGAGCACCGCCGGACCGATATTGCCGGCAACCGCCACGCGCCGCCCGGCCGCCCGACACAGGGCGCCGGTCAGGGCGGTGGTCGTCGTCTTGCCGTTGCTGCCGGTGATCGCGATGACCTGTGGCCGCCGCAGCGCGCCCTGCAGGCTCCAGGCGAAGAGCTCAATCTCCGAAACCAGCGGAACGCCACGCGCCACCGCCTCCTGAATCACTGGCTCCTGCACGGCCACACCCGGCGAGATCGCCATCAGATCGACATCAGCGAAAGCCGGCGCGGCGAATGAGCCGCAGAACAGGGCAACGCCGGGCAAGTCGCTGCGCAACTGCTGATGGTTCGGCGGCAGCGCGCGGCTGTCGGCAACGCGCACATCGGCGCCCTGTCTGACCAGCCAACGGGCCATCGCCAGCCCGCTTTCGCCCAGCCCGATGACCAGAACCCGCTTGCCCCGGAGTTCCATATCAGCGCAACTTCAAAGTGGATAGGCCAAGCAGAACGAGCATGATCGTGATGATCCAGAAGCGGACGACGACCTGCGTCTCTTTCCAGCCGCCAAGCTCGAAATGATGGTGCAGCGGCGCCATGCGGAAGATCCGCCTGCCCCCGCTGTATTTGTAGTAGAGCACCTGGGCCGCGACGGAGAGCGTCTCGGCGACGAAGATGCCACCCATGATCGCCAGGACGATTTCCTGGCGCACGATGATCGCCACCGTCCCGAGCGCCGCGCCGATCGCCAGCGCGCCCACATCGCCCATGAAAACTTCCGCCGGATAGGCGTTGAACCAGAGAAAACCGAGCCCGGCGCCCGCCATCGCGCCGAGGAAGATGGCCAGTTCGCCAGCGCCGGGAATGTACGGTAGAAAGAGATAGCGCGCGTAGACCGAATGGCCGGCGACATAGGCGAAGATCGCCAGCGCCGCGGCGATCATGACCGCCGGCATGATCGCCAGCCCGTCGAGGCCGTCGGTGAGATTGACCGCGTTGCTGGTCCCGACGATGACCAGATAGCTGAGCACGATGAAGCCGATGACCCCGAGCGGATACGAAACGGTTTTGAAGAATGGAACGATCAGCTCGAGCTGAGCCGGCCCGCTCGCCGTCAAGCCAAGGTAGAGGGCGACCAGAAGGCCGATCGTCGATTGCCAGAAATACTTCCAGCGCGCCGGCAATCCGCGTGGGTTGCGGTGCACGACCTTCTGCCAGTCGTCGTACCAGCCGATTCCGCCGAAGCCGATGCTGACCAGCAGAACCACCCAGACGTAACGGTTGCTCAGGTCGCCCCAGAGCAGGGTGGTGATGCTGATCGCGATGAGGATCAGCGCGCCGCCCATCGTCGGCGTCCCCGACTTGACGAGGTGGGTCTCCGGGCCATCGAGACGCACTGCCTGGCCGATCTTCTTCGCCGCCAGCCAACGAATCACCGGCGGCCCGGCGATGAACGAAATGATCAACGCGGTCATCGCAGCCAGCACCGTGCGCAGCGTGATGTAGCCGAAGACGTTGAAGACGCGGACTTCTTGCGCCAACCACTGAGCGAGAAGAAGGAGCATTACGGCCGCCCTCGCGGATCGTCCTGACTGACGGCATTCGCCACCCGCTCCATGCGCATGAAACGCGAGCCTTTGACGAGGACGGTGGTACCCGGAGCAAGCTCGCCGTTCAGGGCGTCGATCAGGAGGCTAACATCGGAAAAGTGTACGCCGCCGTGACCGAAATTATGGGCGGCAAGCGTGCTCGCCTCGCCGAGCGCAAACAAGCGGTCGATCCCCTGGCTCTTCGCATAGCCACCAATTTCGTCATGAAACTGGGCGCTCATCTCGCCGATTTCTCCCATGTCGCCAAGGACCAGCACCTTCCTGCCGATGGTCGCGGCCAAGACATCGATTGCGGCGCGCACTGAATCGGGATTGGCGTTGTACGTGTCGTCGATCAGGAGCGCGCCGTGCAACGCGGGACGCTGCTGCAAGCGGCCATGCAGACCGCGAAAGGCGGCCAGACCGCGCCCCACCGCTTCGGCCGAAACGCCGGCGGCCAGGCACGCAGCCGCTGCCGCCAGCGCATTGCGCGCGTTGTGCTGGCCAGGCAGTGCGAGCTCGACCTCGAGTACGCTGCCGTCGGGCACGAGCACGGAAAGACGGGTCTCCAGGCCGTGCAGACGGAAGCGGCCGCCGACATCGGCCGGCCGACTGAAGCCAAAGGTCAGCACGCCCAGTCCCCGACTCTGTCGACGCCAAAGATCGGCCCACGGATCATCGGCATTGAAGACGGCGATTCCGTTTTCGTCGAGACCCGAGAAGATGCTGCCCTTTTCCGTTGCAATCGCTTCCAGCGTCCCCATTCCGGCCAGGTGAGCGCGCTGGGCATTGGTGATCAGGGCGACGGTCGGACGCGCGATGCCGGCCAGATAAGCGATTTCGCCAGGATGATTCATGCCCATTTCGACGATCGCCGCCCGATGCGCCGAGTTCAGCGTGAGCAGCGTCAGCGGCAGCCCGATGTCGTTGTTGTAGTTGCCGCGCGTCGCCAGGACCGCGCCCGGGTGCGCCGCCTGCAGGATGCTGGCGATCATTTCCTTGGTCGTCGTCTTGCCGTTGCTGCCGGTGACCGCGATCAGCGGCAGCACGAAGCGGCTACGCCATTCGGCGGCCAGTGCACCGAGCGACAGACGCGTGTCGGCCACCTCGATCGTCGGCAGGCCGCCCGCTTGGCTGGGCACGGCCGCGTCGGCGGCAACGATGGCAGCCACCGCGCCGCGCCCCTGGGCGGCCGCGAGATAGTCGTGACCATCGAAATTGTCGCCGCGCAAAGCGACGAAGAGGTCGCCGCTGTTCAGCGTCCGGCTATCGGTCGACACGCCGGTGAAGCTCCGGTTGTCGCCCTGCAGGCGGCCCGCGGTCGCCCGGGCAGCCGCCTGAAGGTCCATCATGTCGCTCATTGAGCCATCTCCCGACGCGCCCCCAGTGCTGCCCACGCCTCTTGCCGATCGGAGAACGGTCGCCGTACGCCGGCCGTTTCCTGATAAGGCTCGTGCCCCTTGCCGGCGAGCAGAACGACATCGGCCGGATGCGCGCCAAGAATCGTCCGGCGAATCGCCTGCCGGCGGTCGGCGATGACCTCGGCCGACGGTGCGGCGGCACGGATCTCGTCGATGATCGCCTGCTCGTCTTCGCTGCGCGGATTGTCGCTGGTCAGCACGACGCGATCTGCTTCGCGCACGGCAACCTCACCCATCAGCGGTCGCTTTCCCCGATCGCGATCACCGCCGCAACCAAAGACGACGACCAGGCCGGCGCCGCGCGCTTGTGCCACTGGACGCAGTGCCTGCAGCGCATTCGCCAAAGCATCCGGGGTATGCGCGTAGTCGACGACGATCAGCGGTTCATTGTTGCCCCCAAGCTTTTCCATCCGACCGGCCGGTGCTACCAGCCCTGCCAGACGCCCGGCAACCTCGCTGGCCGACAGACCGGCGTCGAACAGGACCGCCGCCACGGCGAGCAGATTGGAGACGTTGAAGCGACCCAGCAGGCCACTCTCCACCATGGCCCGCCCTTGTGGCGCACAGAGGCGAAAACGCAGGCCATCGACCGTCTCCTCGACGTTCTCGGCCCGGATCGTTCCTGGCCTGCTGTCGGTCGTCGCGTATTGCGTGTAGCCCACCACCTTGCTGGCGGTCGTTGACGCGGCAAGTTCGCGGCCCAGGGAATCGTCCAGGTTGCAGATGGCAAGGCGCAGGCGCGGCCAGGCGAACAGCCGGGCCTTTTCCTGCGCATAACCGAGCATCGACGCGTGGTAATCGAGATGGTCGCGCGACAGGTTGGTGAACACCGCAACGTCGATCCGCGCCCCATCCAGGCGGCCCTCGGCGATGCCGATCGAACTGGCTTCCAGCGCACAGGCATCGATCTCGCGCTCGACAAAGCCCGCCAGACAGCGCATCAAGGTCGTTGCTTCCGGAGTGGTGAAGCCGGTTTCGACGAGTTCACCGGGCAAACCGGCGCCCAGCGTGCCGATCACCGCACAGCGGCGCGGATGACTGGCCGATATCCAGTGCGTCACACTGGTCTTTCCGTTCGTACCGGTCACCGCAACGAGCGACAGGCGCTCGCTCGGACGCCCGTAGACGGCATGCGCCAGCGGCCCACAAAGCGGGCGCACGCGGGCCTGCGGGAAGTTCGCGAGCGTCCACTCCGATGGCCAGGCGAAAGCCGGATCGGCACCCCCATCCGCTTCCCAGATGACCGCACACGCGCCGCGCGCGATCGCGTCGGCAATGTGCCGCCGCCCGTCGGCGCTCGCTCCGGGATAGGCCAGGAAGAGGTCGCCCGGCCTGAGCTGCCGGCTGTCGTCGGCGACCCCGGTCGGCAACACGCCGACTTCGGCGAGCCGGGCAAGGAGCGTCGCGGCCAGCGACTCGGGCGGCAGTGCAGCGTGCTGCTGGCTCACAACTTCGCCTTTACCGTCGGTGATTTCGCGCTCTGCGCAACGACCAGCGGCAGATCCGGGGCGACCCCGAGTGTGCGCAAGGAATTGCTCATCACCGAAGCAAAAACCGGCGCGGCAACGTCGCCACCATAATGTTTTCCGCCCGACGGTTCGTCGATCATCACCGCGACGATCAAGCGTGGATCGGAAGCCGGGGCAAATCCGACAAAGGACGAGACGTACTTGCGTGCATAGCGACCACCTTCGAGCTTGTGCGCCGTGCCCGTCTTGCCGGCGACGCGATAGCCTGGAATCTGCGCCTTCGGTGCTGTTCCTCCCGTCTGCACGGCCATTTCCAGCATGGCGCGTACGTCGCGCGCCGTTTGCCGGCTGAACACCGTTGCTCCGTGGGCAGCCGGTCCATCGATCCGGGTCAGCGACAAGGGTACGAGATCGCCGTCCCGTGCGAAGACCGAATAGGCTCTAGCCAATTGGATCAGCGACACCGAAATGCCGTGACCGTAGGACATCGTCGCCTGCTCGATCGGGCGCCAGCTCTTCCACGGGCGAACGCGCCCGCTGACTTCTCCGGGAAAGCCGAGGTGCGGAATCTGTCCGAAGCCGACATCGTCGAACATCTGCCACATCTTCTGCGCCGGCATCGTCGCCGCGATTTTGGCCGCGCCGACGTTGGACGATTTCTGGATGACCTGCGCCACCGTCAACGCACCGTGCGGATGCGCATCGGCAATCGTCGCGCTGCCGATCGTCAACCGCCCGGGCGCACAGTTGATGACCGTATCGAAGCGGACCTTACCAGCATCGAGCGCCAACGCGATCGTAAACGGTTTCAGTGTCGAGCCGGGTTCAAAGGTGTCGGTCACCGCGCGATTGCGCAATTGGCTACCGGACAGCTTCTCGCGGTTGTTCGGGTTGTACGTCGGCCAGTTGGCCAACGCCAGGATCTCGCCGGTACGCGCGTCGAGAACGACGACGCCGCCCGCCTTGGCGTTGTTCTCGGCAATCGCCTGCTTCAGGTGACTGTAAGCGACGTACTGGATCTTGGAGTCGAGCGCCAACCGGATGTCCTTGCCGTCGCGCGGCGCCTTGATCGACCCGACATCCTCGACGATCTGCCCGCGCCTGTCCTTGATCACGCTGCGGCTTCCTGGCTGGCCCAGCAACTGACCATGAAAGGCCAGTTCGACACCTTCCAGGCCTTTGTCGTCTACGCCGGTGAAGCCGACCATGTGCGCCGTCATGTCGCCCGTCGGGTAGAACCGGCGGTATTCCTTGTCCTGGCCGATTCCGGGCAGCTTCAGCGCCGCCACCTGGTCGGCGACCGTCGGCGGGATCTGCCGGCGCAGGAAGACGAAGGTCTTGTCGGTGTCGAGCTTGCGCGCCAGTTGCGCCGGATCCGTCTCGAGCAACGCGGCCAGTTGCCGGGTCTGCTCGGGGGTCAGCGTGGCGGCCGACGGTATGGCCCAGATCGACTTCATCGGCGTCGAGATGGCGAGCACGTCGCCATGGCGGTCGGCGATGCGACCGCGCGAGGCGCTGATTTCGATGTCACGACGATAGCGCGACTCGCCCTTTTCCTGCAGAAAGTCGTTGTTCAGCACCTGCAGGTAAAACGCACGTCCGATCAGCACGCCGAACGAACTCAGGATGAGCACTGCGATCAGGCGCGAACGCCAAGGCGGCAGGCGCAACTGCAAGAGAGGGCTCTCGGTAAACCGGTGCGCTAAAGTGCCTCTGAAACCCTTCATCGGGCAGCCCCTCCAGTCGGCGTCGCGGTGAGCACATTGGCCGCCTCCGGTGTGCGCATCTTCAACTTCTCACGCGCGACCTTTTCGATTCGTGTCGCCGTCGCCCAGGTCGAGAGTTCGATCTGGAGCTGCCCAAACTCGATTTCGAGCTGACGCTCGCGCTCCTGCTCGGCTTCGAGCAACTGGAAAAACCTGCGCGCCTTGTGTTGCGAGGTCACCACACCGAGACTGCAGAGCACGGCGGCAAGCACAAGGAGGATATTCAGACGCAACATCTCAAGCCACCTTGCGCGCAAGTCTCTCAGCGACCCGCATCACTGCACTGCGCGCGCGCGGATTTGCCGCCAGTTCATCGGCACCCGGACGCACCGCCTTCCCGACCAGGCGCAGCCGCGCTGCCGGCAATTGATCAGCGCGCAAGGGCAACTTCATCGAGTGCACGTCGGGCAGCGCCTCAGCCCGCATGAAGCGCTTGACGATTCGGTCTTCGAGCGAGTGGAAGCTGATGACGACCAGCCGCCCACCGTCCTTGAGAATACTCATGGCTTGTGGCAAAACTAGCGCGAGCTGTTCGAGCTCTTGATTGATATGAATCCGTACAGCCTGAAAGGTACGCGTCGCCGCGTCCTGACCGGGCTCGCGGGTCCACACGGTCGCGCGTACGAGGGCGGCGAGTTCACCCGTGGTTGCCAGCGGCCGCTCTCGCCGAACAGCCACAATCTTCTTTGCAATCTGGAAAGCAAACCGTTCTTCACCATAGTTCCTAATGACCTCCGTGATCTCCCTGACGTCGGCCCGCGCCAGCCACTGCGCGGCGGTCTCGCCACGCGTCGTATCCATCCGCATGTCGAGCGGTGCGTCATGGCGGAAGCTGAAGCCACGCTCCGCCGTGTCGATCTGCGGCGACGACACGCCAACGTCGAGGAGAACGCCGTCGATCGCTGGCTCGACCGCAATCCCCGCTGCACTTAGCACCGCGCGCAGGTCGCCGAAGCGCGCGTGCAGGACCGTCAATCGATCGTCAGCGAGCGCGCGCCCAGCGACCACCGCGCGCGGATCCTGATCCAGAGCCAAGACGCGCCCCTCCGGCGCCAGCCGCTGGAGGATCGCCCGGCTATGGCCACCCGCCCCGAACGTGCCGTCCACGTACGTCCCGCTCGGCCTGATGGCCAGCGCATCCACCGCCTCGCGCAGCAGCACCGCCCGATGCTCCGGTCGACAACTCACAGAGCCAGATCCTCGAGCTCCGGCGGCAGCGACAGATTGTCCAGCGCAAGAATCGTCTCTTGCTGCCGTTGCCAGCCGGCATCCGACCAGATCTCGAAGTGACTTCCCTGCCCAACCAGCCAGACCAGCCTTTCCAGTTGCGCAAAATGGCGCAGTTCGGGCGCGATCAGCAGACGCCCTGTGGCGTCCATCTCTTCCTCGCGCGCGTTTCCGACCAACAAGCGCTTGATCGCCGCCGACTGCAGATTGAAGCTCGAGGCGGCCAGAACCTTGTCGCGAATCGGCTCCCAGGCGGGCTCGGGGTAAAGCAGCAGACAGCGATGTGGGTGCGCGGTGACGATCAGCCGGCCGTTGGCAGCCGCGGCAAGGGCTTCCCGATGGCGCGCGGGAATGGCGATCCTGCCTTTGACATCCAGACTCAACGAAGCCGCACCCTGAAACATCGAACCTGCTCTTTCTTGCCTTCTCGACCGGGAGGGTAAGACCCCCACTTTTTACCACTTATCTCCACTTTACGGCAAAGATTCCCCCAGCGCAAGAGGTAAGCGACCGATTATCTCAATGGCGACAAAGACTTATGGGCAGGTTTCAGAGGCAGCGGGCAAACTATTGGATCTATAAAACAACAACAAGATTTGTCTAATTAAAGTGTTTTGTGAATATTGCCGTATAAGTACATGTCTACGGCTGGCTATCCGGGCCCGTTGCGGGTTCTGGGCGTCCGCACCCGGCGCAGTTGAAGGGAAGGACTGGCTTGCTACGGCGGCCAGGCGCCGTGTTCTGCAGAGAATGAAGGGGGAAGTCGATCGATAAGCCGGGTTCTGTCGTGGACAGCCATTCGTCTAGGCGTACCGTTACCGACACGCTCAAGCAGCCTACCCGGAAGCAGCGCGAGCCACGCCCATGCTTCCCTATTTGGCCTTGCTCCAGATGGGGTTTGCCGTGCCGTCCGTGTTACCACGGCCGCGGTGAGCTCTTACCTCGCC
>NZ_JAPUVR010000027.1 GCF_029255125.1 Accumulibacter sp.
GGGCCTTACGACATTCAGACGCCCGAACAGGTATTTACCGTCCTGCGCACGCAGGTCGATCTGGTCCTGCCGAAGGGCAGCGCGGTGCTCAACGCGGGCTTTCCGATGCTCGTCGAAATGGCCGGGCTGTGCGACGGCAAGGTCGTCTTCTTCGCCGCCGACGCCGATCTGCCGGTGCTCGCCGCGCATCGGGCAAGCGGCCAGACGGTCGTCTTCGTGCGCGACGCCCAGGTGATCGTCGCCATCGGTGACGAGGAAACGCCGATCGTCGGGCTGCTCGATGTGCTGCTGACGCAAGGCGGGCAGATCGCCTGGCAGGTCGACAACGTGCTTGCCGCCACCGGAACGGCCTGGGCGCTCGGCCTGGCGCCGGAAGTGATTCGTACCGGCCTGGAGACGTTCACCGCCGCTTGAGCAAGGGTAGCGGGCTCGCCCGCCCGGTCAGTCATGCACAGCCCGGTGCAACTCAGAAGATAAGGAAGACCATTCATGGAAGTGTCGCGTATCCGCGCCTTGCGCGGCCCTAACCTCTGGAGCCGGCACCCGGCGGTCGAGGCGATCGTCGTCTGCCCGGACAAGGAGCGGAACCTGGACCATCTGCCCGGCTTCGAGAATCGACTGCGCGAACGCTTTCCCGAGTTGGCCATGTTGCGCCCGGCCGGTCACGATGAAGCCGTTTCGATGGCGCAGGCTTTCGAGTTTGCCGCTCTGGGTCTGCAGGCGCAAGCTGGCTGCCCGGTAACCTTCAGCCGCACCTCACCCACCATCGACGCGGGCACCTATCAGGTCGTCGTCGAGTACAGCGAGGAAGCCGTCGGCCGGCTTGCTTTCGACCTCGCGGCGGCCTTGTGCCGGGCGGCCTACGACGATACGCCGTTCGACCTCGGCGAGGCGCTGGCGCGCTTGCGCGAGCTCGACGAGGACGTACGGCTGGGGCCGAGTACCGGCGCGATCGTCTACGCCGCGGCGGCGCGCAATATTCCCTTTCGCCGCCTGACCGAAGGCAGCATGGTACAGTTCGGTTGGGGCAGCCGGCAGCGACGAATCCAGGCGGCGGAAACCGACCGCACGAGTGCGGTTGCCGAATCGATCGCGCAGGACAAGGATCTGAGCAAGATCCTGTTGCACGCCGCCGGAGTTCCGGTTCCCGTCGGCCGCCCGGTGCTCAGCGCCGAAGACGCGTGGGCGGCCGCGTGCGAGTTCGGCTTGCCGGTCGTCGTCAAACCGCAGGACGGCAATCAGGGCCGTGGCGTCGCGGTCAACCTGAGCACGCGCGAGCAGGTCGAAGCGGCTTACGCGATCGCCGCCGAGGTCAGCGACGAAGTGCTCGTCGAGCGCTATCTGCCCGGCCACGACTACCGCCTGCTCGTCGTCGGCGACAAACTCGTGGCGGCCGCTCGGCGCGATCCGCCGCTCGTCGTTGGCGACGGCCGGCACAGCATCCGGCAACTCGTCGACCGCGTGAACAGCGATCCGCGACGCGGCGAAGGGCACGCCACTTCATTGACCAGAATACGCCTCGACGAGGTCGCCCTGGCGCTGCTGCGCGCTGCCGGTCTGACCCCCGAGTCGGTGCCGGCGCGCGGCCAGCGTGTCGTCCTGCGCAACAACGCGAACCTGTCGACCGGGGGAACGGCGACCGATGTCACCGACGATGTGCATCCCGAATTTGCCGCGCGCGCGGTCGCTGCGGCGCAAACGATCGGACTCGACATTGCCGGCGTCGACGTGGTCTGCGACAGCGTTCTGCGGCCGCTCGAGGAACAGGGCGGCGGCATTGTCGAAATCAATGCCGCACCCGGCCTGCGCATGCACCTGCAACCGTCCTTTGGCAAGGGGCGGCCGGTCGGCGAAGCGATCATCGCCAGCATGTTCGCCCCCGGCGATGACGCACGCATCCCGCTCGTCGCAGTCGCCGGAACCAATGGAAAAACCACGACGGTGCGCCTGATCGCGTGCATTCTCGGCCGACAGCGGCTACGCGTCGGGATGACGACGACCGACGGCGTCTACGTCGGCGACCGGCGGATCGATACCGGCGACTGCAGCGGGCCGAAAAGCGCGCGCAATGTGCTGCTCCATCCCGAGGTCGACGCGGCGGTCCTCGAAACGGCGCGCGGCGGCGTGCTGCGCGAGGGTCTGGGCTTCGATCGCTGCGACGTTGCGGTGGTGACCAATATCGGCCTCGGCGACCACCTCGGCTTGTCGTACATCAGCACCGTCGAGGACTTGTCGGTGGTCAAGCGCGTCATCGTGCAGAACGTCAAACCGACCACCGGCGTTGCCGTCCTCAATGCCGCCGACCCGATGGTTGCGCGGATGGCCGACTCGTGCCCGGGCAGCGTCATCTACTTTGCGACCGACCGGCATCACCCGGTGATGGCGATGCACCGCGCGCAGCGCAAGCGCGTCGTCTATCGCGATGGCGATGCGATCGTCGCTTCGGCCGGGAGCATCGAGCAGCGGATTCCGCTGAGCGAGATCCCGCTCACCCAGAACGGCGCCATCGGCTTTCAGGTCGAGAACGCGATGGCGGCGACGGCGGCGGCCTGGGCGCTTGGCGTCAATTGGCGAACGATACGCCTTGGCCTCAGCCTCTTCGTCAACGACGCGCAGACCGCGCCCGGGCGCTTCAACGTCTTCGCGTACCGTGGGGCCACGCTGATCGCCGACTACGGGCACAATCCGGATGCGATCCAGGCGCTGGTCGAGGCGATCGAAAACATGCCCGCCGGGCGAAGCGGGCGGCGTTCAGTCGTGATCAGCGGCGCCGGTGATCGGCGCGACCAGGACATCCGCCGGCAGACTGAAATCCTCGGCGGTGCTTTCGATCGGGTGATTCTTTACCAGGACCAATGCCAGCGCGGCCGTGCCGACGGCGAAGTGCTCGCCTTGTTACGCGAGGGCTTGGCCGAGGCGAGCCGGACGTCCGATGTGCAGGAGATTCGCGGCGAATTCCTGGCCATCGACACTGCCCTCGCCGACCTGCGGCCCGGCGACCTCTGTCTGATTCTGATCGACCAGATCGAAGAAGCGCTCGAGCATATCGCGCGGCGCCTGGCCGAGGTCTGATCCGGTGGCGAGCGCTGGGGTTGCTCGCCCGCGCGGCTGGGCGGCGCCGCTCAGCCGCACGCATGCGGCCTAGTTCGCCGTCGCCTGATAGCTCCAGGCAAAACTTCCCTTGGCGCCGGCGAAGAGCAGTCGCGTTGCCGCGTCGGTGCGCAGCAGGCGCGCTTTCAGTTCCTTGCTCGACAGGCTGCTGAGCGGCGGATCGGCGGGCCGGTAAAGGAAGGTGCTGATGCGCGTCTCGTCAACCATCTGCTCGACGCTGCAGGCGATCCCGGCCGACAACGCGTCGCGCTCGGCGATCAACTCGGCGACGTTCACCCTGATGCGCCCCTGCTCGGCGTCCATCTCGGTGACCGACTGCGACAGTTGCGCCAGGGCTTTCAAGGCCGGGGCGACCTGCCCCGACAGACGGCGCCAGCTCACTTCCTGCTCCGGGCGTAGCGTCAGTTCCTTGCGGCGCAGCTTGTCGGCCAGGCGAAGGTAGTTGGCAAGCTCTTTTTCCTCGCGCAGGGCAGTGATTTTTTCGCGCTGCTGAGCGATCATCTTCAGCAGAGTCTCCAACCGCTTCTGCATGGTAGCGATCTGCGCCGAATGCGCCGAAAGATCAGGAACGCGAACCAGGAAGACATTGTCGATCTCGCGCCGCGAGCGGCTCAGGCGCACGTGCAGCCATCGGCTGGCGGCCGCGCACGCTTCGGAGATGTCGATGTCCAGCTCGTCGGCGACGATCGTACAGGCAGTCGCCTGGCCGATCACCGCCCGGCGCGCCAGGATGACGCAGTTGTCGGCCCGGCGCAGCGTGATGCAGCCGTTCAAGGCCGAAAGTGTCGCACCGGACGCCACGCCATCGACCACGATGTCCCCCACCTCGTTGCTCGCGCTGCCACCGACCAGGTTGTGCTTGAGATGCACGATGCCACCCATCGACTGGACATGACCGAAGACATCGGCATGCGCAGTGATGCTCCGGCAACGGACGATGCGCTGCTCCTGGATTTCGCCGTGCTGCTCGTAGACCTCGCCGGTGAGCAACAGGTCGCCCGTCGTGCGCGTGCTGACGCCTTCATGACTGACGATCTTGTCGCCGACCGAGAACTGATTGGTTTGCGTGTCCACGCTGAGGAAGCCGCACACCGATGACACCAGAAACTCGACGTCCTTCTCGCGCTTGACCTGCGTACCGGGACCCGCCAGGCTTGCCAGTTCAAAGTCCTTGGCCGGACTGGCGGGGACGACTTCACCGGAAATCAGGCGGCCATCGATACCGGGCTTGCGCGGAACCTTCTGCACCAGGCGAAGGCTGGCGGCAACTTGCGGGTAGCGTGTCTCGAACTGGCGCAGGTCGACCCGGCCGCTGACCATCCGCCGAGGAGCGTTGTTGCGGTGCAGTCCAGGCGCCAGCTCACGGATTTCGGCATCCTTTCCGGCTTGCGCGGGCAAGCTGCGCGCGACGACGCGCTTCTCGGGCTTGCCAAGTTCGAAGCCCTCGTTCACCGCCGCAAGGTCGATGCCATAGCGCACGCCCTCGGCCCAGGCGTAGGCGATGAACTCGTCGATGTCGAGGATAATGCGTTCCCCGTCGTGCTGGTGTCCGCCACTCGGCCGATTCTTGTGTGCGCCTTCATCGTCGAGTGCGTGGATCGGCTCGAAAAGGAACGTTGCTTCGTCCTTGTCGGCACGCAGCGAGTGGTACAGCGTGCGGCGAACCGGGTCAAAAGGCCGCACGCCCGAAGCAAGGAAGACTTCCGCCGGCTCGCGCGCGTTTTCGTCGTAAAGCAGCTCGACGAAGCGTGCATAGTCGAGGTTGTGAAAGTAGAGGCCGGCGTCAATTACCCGGTTGACAAACTGGACGAACGCGGCCGGTGAATCGAGCCGAGAGCGCAGCACATACAGACCGTCCGCCCGCTGCACGACGAAGCCGGGCAAAGCGCCCTGCTCTTCGACAAGGTCGCCCAGGCTGGCGACCGAAATGGCAGAATGTTCCGGCATGGCAGCAGTCTAAACCAAATCATTGGCAATCGCGGTTGCGCGAACACCTGCGCACCAGACAAGCATACCCGATCAAGACGCAAACAACGGATGCCGTTGGCCGACCATGCCAGGCAGGGTCGGTGCCCCGGCAAACTCACCACGTGACACATTGATCAGAAACGGCATCACGGGCAAACAACTTGAGCCGTTTTCCGGGTCAGCCGATCCGCCGGGCAAACGTTGTCTGGTTGACCGCTCGCCGCGACCGCCGGCCACCCGCCTATCCTTCCTGCAGCGCATGCGCAACATAGCCGCCAGAGGCCCAGCATGAACCGACCAAGCCGTTACACCCCCTGCCTGCTCATTCCCTTCCTGGCCGCGTGCGTCATCCTGCCGCCGGACGGACCAAGCGTCATGAGCCTGCCCGGACGCGGGCAATCGTTCGAGCACTTTCGCGGCGATGACGCCGCTTGCCGGCACTATGCCCGGCAGGCGATTGGCCCGAGCAACCCGAGCGCGGCTGGCGTCGAATCGGGAATCGCCAGCGCCGCCGTCGGCACAGCGGTCGGCGCAACCGTCGGAGCGGCGGTCGGCGGCTCGCGCGGCGCGGCGGTCGGCGCCGGCTTCGGCCTGCTCGCCGGTAGCACGAGCGGCGCAGCAACAAGTCGCGCGTCGGCGTACGAACTGCAGCAACGCTATGACCAGAACTACCTGCAGTGCATGTACGCGCACGGCCACAAGGTTCCGCTGGTCGGTGCAAGCTCGCCGGGCAGTGCGGTCGGTTCGCGGATCGACCGACCCATGCTGCCGCAGCCCCCACCGCCGCCGCGCGGCGCGCCGCCACCACCACCCATGCGTTGAGCAAACGCTCCTTTCTGGCGTAGACTACTGGCTTGATCCAGGAAAGGTCGCGCCATGCCTCGCCCAACGCTGAAACTCCCCCGGCCGGCGCCTGCCGGACCTGCCCGCGGGCCGAACGCGCTGGCACCGCGCAAACCGATTCGTGGCGGCTCACCGACCAGCAAGCACGCACGCCCGCGACCGCCGACTGCGTTGCCGCCGGTGCCCGAGGAGGCGCCAGCCAAGCCCGCGCCCTTGCACCCGCCGCGCGGTATCGCGCGCAGCACGGGCGCGCGTGCCTTGCCCCCCACACCCGTCAGGCCACGCGCAGAAGCTAGGCCACAGCAACCGGCCATCGCCGAATCGCCGGCGCCACCGACCACGCCCAGCGCAGCGCGCCCAGCAAGCGCCGGCTTGTCGCCTTCCGCCGAGCAGCCGACTCGCCCGAGCCGGCCGGCTGAAGCGCCCGTGAGCGCCGGCCGGGAAACCCCACGGCTGGCCAAACTCGTTTGCCGTCTGGCGCTTTGTTCGCGTCGTGAAGCCGACGAGTGGATCGAAAACGGTTGGGTCAGTGTCGATGGAAAGGTCGTCGCGCGGCTCGGCGCGCGCGCACACCCGAACGCCCGGATAGAAATCCATCCGCTGGCCAGTCAACACCGCAGCGAAGCAATCACCATCGTTTTCAACCAGGCGCAACCGACGCCAGCAGCCGACGAACTCGACGAACGCGTGCTGCCGGGCGAGATCATTCGGGCGGACAACCACTGGAGCGAGGACCGCGCACTCAGGCGTTTTGCGCCGACGCATCTGCGCGGCCTGGCACTGGCCGGAAAACTCGCGCCCGACGAATGCGGAATGCTGGTGTTCACCCAGGACGGCAATACCGCGCGCCAATTGGTCGGCCGTTCCTCGCGTTGGGAAAAGGAATACCACGTGCGCTTCGTCGGCGAACTGGATGACCAGGGTCTCGATCGGTTGCAACATGGACTGACTGTCGATGGTATCAGGCTGACGCGTGTCCAGGTTTCACGGCTGAGCGAACAGCAGTTGCGCTTCGTCGTGCATGACAATGGGCGGCGGCAGATACAGCAGATGTGCGAACTACTGGCGCTGCCGCTCTGCGAGATCAAACGGGTGCGCATCGGTAGCGTCCCGCTGGGCAAGCTGCCGCCGGGAAAGTGGCGTTACTTGCGGCGTGACGAGCGCTTCTGAGTTGCCTTGGGCGATACCCGACCAGCGCGCCGCGCAGCCGAGTTCCGGCGAGCGACTTGCGAGGGCGGCCGGCGGCGACTACCATAGCCTGAGAGCTGCCGACGAAATTGCGACGAACGGGCCAGGATATGCGGCGTGCGCGCGGAAAGGCGCAGATTGGCCGCGTCGGGGGTCGTTGATGAGCTCTGACCACACGGGTCGGATCGACGCACGTCGTTCCGCCCGGCTCGCGACCGCTTTCTCGCCCGAGACGACATCGATGCTTACACCCCCACCGCCATCTGGTAGTGCTGGTATTGCCGCCTGGCTGGAGTTCTTCAGCAGCGTCGAATTGCCGGTGCTGCGCCAGACGGTTCGCCAACTCGATGAGGCGCGCGGCTGTGCCGACCGCGTCAGCAGCCGCCAAATCAGCGACATCGTTTTTCAGGATCCGCTGCTGGCGGTGCGCGTGCTCGCCTATATTCAGTCCTTCGGTGGCCGGCACCTGCATCGCGACATCACGACGATTGGCGGCGCCATCATGATGCTCGGCGTCGAGCCCTTCTTTCGCGAGTTCGACAATCTGCCGACCATCGAGCTTACGCTGAAGACACATCCGATCGCCCTGCTCGGGGTGCTGCAGGTCATCCTGCGCACCCAACGCGCGTCGCGTTACGCGCGCGACTGGGCCTACGTGCGGCACGACCTGAACATCGAGGAGGTTGCTGTCGCCGCTCTGCTGCACGACCTGGCCGAGATTCTTCTCTGGTGTTACGCGCCGGCCCAGGCAATCGCCATCCGTTCGCGCCTGCTCGCCGACAAGACTCTGCGTAGCGCTGTCGTGCAGCAGGAAATGCTGGGGTTTCCGCTCAGCGCGCTGCAACTGGCGCTCTGCCACGCCTGGCACCTTCCCGAACTACTCACGACGCTGATCGACGACGCAAACGCCCACCTGCCGCGCGTGCAGAACGTACGTCTGGCGGTCAATCTTGCCCGGCACTCGCTCAACGGCTGGACCGACGCCGCCCTGCCGGACGATTTCGCCGCCATTCAGGCGCTCTTGCGGATCAGTCACGAAGCCTTGCTTGAACGCCTGCAACTGCCCGCCGAAACGCTGCCTGGAACGTGAGCCTCAGTTTCAGGCAGAATTCCATCCTTCGACGTGCCCGCCGGATGTCGCCGCCCGCCGGTAAGCGCTGCGCCCTGGGCAGAGAACCTGAAGGCAGAACAGAATGAACGACCAGTTGACTTTTAGCATCCTCGAAGACATCGCGCGCGACCTCTCGGGCGAATCGATATCGTTTCCAACCTTTCTCGACATCACCTTTCGCGTGCGCACCGCGCTGAAGAGCCCGCATTTGTCGATCGAGCAGTTGGCCGCGCTGATCAGCGCCGAGCCGCTGATGAGCACCAAGATCATTCGCCTGGCGAATTCGGCCGCGCTGAATCGTTCGCGACGCAAGATCGTCGATGTCAACAATGCGATTTCGGTCGTCGGCATGGAAGCGGTGCGCAGTGTCTCGTTTGCCGTAGCGATGGAACAACTCCTCGGTTCGAAAAAGATGGCGCCTTTCGAAGCGCTTTCGCGCCGCTTGTGGGAACACTCCATCCATGTCGCCGCACTGTGCCGCGTGCTCGCTCGCCGACTCACCCGGACCAGCCCTGACGAGGCGATGTTCACCGGGCTGGTTCATGACATTGGCGTCTTCTATTTGCTCTACCGGACAGCCAGCTTTCCCGAGATGATCGCCGATCCGGCCATGCTGCACGAGTTGCTCGTCCGCTGGCACGCCGAAATCGGGCACGCGCTGCTCGCCGCGATGGGCATGCCGGACGAGCTGCTGATACTCGTTCAGGAACACGAAAGTGAGCGTTCGATCAGCAAAGTCGACTCGCTGGCCGATGTCCTCTTCATCGCCAACCGACTGGCGGGCGTCGAACAGAGCTGGCGCGACCCGCGGTTCGCGCCCGCCGAAGACCACCGCACACCGATCGACAAGCTGCTCGAGACAGACGTCGTGCGCGCGCTGCGTTCCGAGTCGCTGAACGACGTCGCTTCGCTGAAGAGCGCGCTGGGAACCTGAAGCTCGTTTTCGACCGGCGTCGGGTGCTTTGCCCGCACCGGTCAGTGCTGGCGGACTCTTGCCAGGAGCGCGGTGGTCGACACCTGGTGCCGAAAAGGCAGCGAGCGCACGCTGCCGCCCCAGGACCTGACCTCGGCGCTACCGACGATCGTGTCGACCGGCCAGTCGCCCCCCTTGACGAGGACGTCCGGACGACATTCGAGGATGCGCTGCAGCGGTGTGTCCTCGTCGAACCAGGTGAGCAGCGTGGTCGACTCGAGCGCAGCGATGACGGCCAGCCGATCGGCCAACGCGTTCACCGGCCGGTCGTCACCCTTGCCCAGGCGCCTGACCGACGCGTCGGAATTGAGCGCGACGATGAGCGCCGCACCCAGCGCGCGCGCCTGCGCGAGCAGTGTGACGTGCCCGCGGTGGACCAGGTCGAAACAGCCGTTGGTGAACACGAGCGGGCGCGGCAGCGCCGCCACCCGCCGCGCGAGATGCTCGGGCGGAACGATCTTGGCTTCAAAGACTGGAACGGCGGCCACCTCGGCTACCGGGAACGGAGGCTTCGGTTCTTGGTGACGATTCATGGGGGTACCTGGCGGCCATTATACATGCGCTGACGAATCGCTCGGCGGCGTGCCCGCGGGCTGAACCTCGCGCTGCCGCCGGAGTCTCTCATCAGTCGCGTCTACTGGCGAGTTGTCGCGCTCGGCAACGGATCGACAGCCGGACGTGACCCATCTCACGGACCTGACGGGCGTGGCCGACTACACTGAAGTCTATCCGCGCAGTGCGCGCCGACTCCTGGGCTCACCCTTGGTCGCGCGCCAGGTCGAGTGAATCCGGCACGCCTTGCTGTCGGCGAAACGGCTGAGCGCACGGCTCGCCAGGTAGAGGGAAAGAAGCTATGGAGAACAACAACTATCGGAGACGGCACGGTGCGCGCGGCAAAGCACGGCCCGGGTCGGCCCGCTGGTTCCGGCGTTACCGCGGGCTGGTGATCGCTGGCTGGATGGTCGCGCTGCTCGTCGTTCTCTGGGTTCTTTTCGTTCGCGTTGACAAGCCATCGAACGGCCTGCCCGCGATCAGCCTTGGCAGCGAGCCGCCAGCGGCGGCAGCGAGCGCCACTCCGCAGCCGGTGAAGCTGCCGGCCGACGACGCCCTGCACGAACAGCTCACCGAGTGGTGGTACTACAGCGGCCACCTGCAGACCGAGTCGGGCGAGCGCTACTCGTTCCACATGGCTGCTTTCGTTCGCCGGGGAGGGCTGACGCACACCGTCTTCCACGGCTCGCTGCTCGATCATCAAAGCGAAAAACTTTATACCGAACAGGCACGCACCGCGGGCGTGCCGGCGGACACACAGCGTGACGGCTTCGCCTTCTCGTATGGCGAGTGGCAGTTGCGCGGGAGCGGGGCGCAGCATGCGGCGAAGATGGCGGGCAAGGACTTCCGGCTTGACGTGCAAATGAACGACAGCCAGCCGCCAGTCCTCCACCAGGTCCCGGGAACCCCGGTCGCCGGGCTGCTCGACTTCGGCGCGGCCGGTAAGAGCTATTACACATCACGGCCGCGAATGAGCGCACAGGGGACGCTGAGCATCGGCGGAACGGCGAAGACCGTGCGCGGCGAGATCTGGTTCGACCACCAGTGGGGCGACTTCGAGGCGGCGAAGCTACGCTGGAACTGGTTTGCGCTGCAACTGGCCGATGGCGCCGACCTGATGATCTTCGAACTCTTCGACCGCCAGGGTGGACCGGTGCTGCGCATGGGAACCTACGCCAAGGAGGGCAAGGCAGAAGGTCTGGCGAGCAGCGATTTCGCCACCAACGCGCGCGGAAGCTGGAAGAGCCCTTCGACGGCAACCGTCTATCCGATGGACTGGACGATTTCTATCCCGGCCAAGGGCCTGAACTTGAAGGTAGACCCGGTGATCCGCTGGAGCCAGTTCAACGCATTGACGACGACGATGAACGTCTATTGGGAAGGCGCGGTGAAGGTGAGCGGCTCCCATACCGGAGTCGGATTCATGGAATTGAGCGGCTATCAGACAGCGCGCGAGGCGGACACCGGCAAGCCTAAACCGTGAGCCTTGCGCACGAAGCCGCCTGGCGCGGGCAAGAGATGCATTGACTGCGTGCGCCGGCCGCCTGGCAAGCCGCCGCCTCAGCGCCTACAGTTGCGTGATGCGCGGTGAAAAGACCTCAGTCACCAGCACCGTCTGGCAGCCGAAGGAGAAGTGCGAGCGACGCGCCCAAAGCGCTTGCGGATTCTCTCCGCCGACCTCCAGCGCGCGAAGCGCCGCGGCGAAGAGCAGGTCGCGTCGATCAAGCCGCCGGAAGTGCATCGGACCGCGCACGAATCCGGCGTGCGCGAAAAGCAGCGCGCCAAGCGAGCGGTTGCCCAGACGCGCCAACCAAATGCTCAACGGGCCACGCGGTCGCCGGGGAAGGACGGTGTGCGCGAAGACGACGACCACCTGGTCACAGAAAAGGGCGACTTCGCGCACCCAGACCCGCTGGCCAGGCTGGATCTCGAGCGCGGCAGCTTCGTCGGGCGTCGGCTGGCCGAGCCCCTGACGCAGAACCTGCACGGCAAACTGGCCCTTTTTCTGAATACGCGCGGTCAGCGATCCGCGGTCAGCCAGCCAGTTGCGCAGCGCCCAGTTGTCGTTCGTGCGCCGCAGCTTGCCGCGCCAGACCGGTTGGCGAACCCTGGTCATCGCGGACAGACGGCTACGTTGCCCTCGCTTAGCGTGGCCGGGGAGATTTTTCCACTCCCAGGATGCGGCTGCCGGATTTGATTCCCTTGCTGGAAAACCAGCCCAGATTCATTTCCAGCGCGTAGCGCGCCGCTTTTGCTGCGCAGTGGTTGTCGTCGGTTTGCGGCTGCATGTCGGCAATGTTCAGAATCCGCCCCTCTTCGTCGAGAAAAGCCACCGACAGCGGTAGGTAGGTGTTGCGCATCCACATGCAATGCTGATCCGCCTGCGCAAACACGAACAGCATGCCTTGATTGGGCGGCAGGCTGCGCCGCTGCATCAAGCCTTGCATGCGCGCCGGATCGTCGGCCGCGACTTCGGCTTCGATGCGGTAGAAGCCGGCGGTCAACTCGATACGCGGCAAATCGGCCGCGCTCGCCGGAGCCAGCGACACGAGCAGACCGACGGCAAGCAATACCCAGCTGTACATGACAAACTCCGCGTCAATTCAAGGGTGTCGGCAGGCAAGGCGGCGACCGTTCGCGGGCCCGAGGCGAGTCGGTGCGGCGACGGCGATCCTCTGTTGACGACGATATCTCCGACTACATCCTGCGCAAACTGGCCCGGTTCGGCGCGCCACGCGTGGTCGGCCGAACCGCTGGCGCGGGCAGCGGGCGAGCCGTCCTGCCCGCGCTCGCGTGCAGCGGCTTGCCGGCGGCAGCGCTCGGTTGTCCGACGGCAGCCAGGCGCCTACCCGGGCGAACCGTCGCCTGACGCGGCTTGCCGCTGCTTGCGGCAACGCGCTTACCGCCTTGCCGCGCTGGCTTTCCGGCCGACTTGACGCGGGTGCCGGCAGCCACCGGTGGTGGCAAGGCACGTGTTTTGCCGGCTGTACGCGGTGGCGCGACGGCGTCGCTGAAGCCAACTTGATCGTCTTCCGTCTCGGCAGCTTTCGGTACCGCCCAACCGCTGGCGCAGAACAGGCAGAGGCTGACGAGCAGCAAACATCGCTGGCAAAGAGTGGTTTTCTGTTTCATCGGCAGGTCGCTCGTCCTTCCTTTCCAGTGCGGGGCGAGCCGCGACCCCGATCAGTGACTGGTTCCTTCAGAACGCGATATTTTATTCCATACGTTGTACTTGCCGACCGGTTTCCGGGCCGGAATCCGCTTCACCTCGCGCAGCGTCCGGCTGTCGATGACGACCAGCGCACCGTCCATTTCCCACAGGCTGGCCAGCGCGTAGCGACCGTCGCGGGTAAACTCGACGTGCGCCAGCGTCTGCCCGGGAGCGGCCCGGATCTGCCCGACGACTTCCAGCGTCTCCTTGTCGATCGCCTGCAGCGTGTTCCGGTGTTCCTTGCTCATCATCGAGTCGGTAAACGCGTAGCGGCTGTTCTCGTGGCTGCGCATGAAGAAACCCGGTCCCAGGGTTCTGATCTGTTTCACCGTCTGGTAGGTCTCCAGGTCGATCACGCTGACCACGCCTTCGTTCAGATTGGGCGAGGCCATCACCGTTCGCTGCCGACCCTCGGCGTCGCGCCAGTTCCAGGTAATCCCGGACGCCAGATGCGGCATGCCGGGCAGATCGAGATCGGCAATCTTGCGCCGCACGTCGAGATGGATCACCTGTCCCTTGCTGGCTGTACGCGACGAGCCGAGAATCTCGTCGTAGCTGCGCGTGAAGAAGAAGTCGTCAAGATAGTCCTGCAACAGGATGCGGCGCGGGTTGAACATGGCCGGCGTGAAAGCCCCTTCCATATATTGGAAATCGTGTACCAGCCCGGTAGCGATCGGCGGCGCTTGCGGATCGTAGCTGATCTCCCAGGCTTCCGGAACGTCCTTCAGCGCCGCGACGAAGCTCTTGCGCGGCGCCGCATCGTAGACCGCCGAAACGCGCGAAGTCTTCTTGCCCGAGGCATCGACGGTGGGAATGATCTTGACCAGGGAAAGGTCGGCGGCATCGAGCACGACCAGGCTGTGCGGCAGATAGTTGCCGACCATCACCCACTTGCCGTCGCCCGAAACTGCGGCATTGCGCGTATTGAGCCCGGCGCGGATTTCGGCGACGACGACGAAGTGATAGAGATCGAACTTGCTGATCCAGCCGTCGCGCGAAGCAAAATAGACGAAGCGTCCGTCCGGCGAGAATTTCGGGCCGCCGTGCAGCGCATAGCGGCTGGGAAAGCGGTGCAGACGTTCCAGCTTGTCGCCGTCGAGCAGCGAAACGTGGTGATCGCCCGTTTCGACGACGACGAAAAGATTGAGCGGGTCGACACCGTCCAACGCAGCCGCCGGCCGCGCCGGCAACGCGGCGGCCCGGCGATCGACGACATGCGAGGCGCGAATTTCGCGCTCTCCCCAGAACGGTGCGGGGACGACTGGCGCGTAGATCAGTTCGACCAGTTGCTGCGCTTCGGCGCTGCTCAGCTTGTCGCCGAAGGCCGGCATCTGGGTGGCCGTCCGCCCTTCGCGGATGACCCTCAGTGCCTCCGGCTGGCGCAGTCGTTCGAGGTTCTCGGGCAGCAGGGCTGGACCGATACCCCCCAGCCGCCGCTCGCCATGACATGCGGCGCAATGCTCCTGATAGAGGGCGGCGGCGTCGCCGGCGGCGGCTGGCAGCGCGCCGGCAAACAGACTGGCAAGGCAGACGATGACCAGGGATCGGAAAAGCTTCATCACAGGCTCCGCAAGGTGATGCGACGCCGGGAGGTCGCCGCTGCCGGAGCTGAGACGAGGCCAATCTCGTCGTCGTCAAGATAGCAACCGGGGTCTTCGGCCCAGGCGTCGCCGGTCAACTGATAGGCACGGACGCGCGTGTTGCCGTTGCAGATGTCGAAGTGGCGACATTCGCCGCAACGGCCTGTCACGCGGCGCGGAACGCGTTTCAGCCCCGCCATCAGCGGATCGGAGAGGTCGCTCCAGATCGCCGAGAAGGGTCGCTGACGAACGCTTCCGAGGTCATGGTGCCACCACATCGTATCCGGATGCACGTGCCCCTGGTTGTCGATATTGGCCACATTGACGCCAGAAGCATTGCCACCCCACTGGACGAGCCGGGCGCGCATGTGCGCCGCCTGAGCGGGGAAGTGTCGCTCGACCCAGTGCAGAAAATAGACGCCGTCGGCATCGTTGTTGCCGGTGGTGAATTCCTTGTCGATTCCGCGCTGGACGTGTTCTGCGCAGCGCGCAAAGAGCAGATCCATCGCCCAGCGCGTCAAGCGATGCTGCGCGTCGTCGCGCCGGTTGGTATTGCCGCGGCCAGCGTAGTTCAGGTGCGAGAAGTAGAAGCGGTTGATGCCCTCGTCGTCGACCAGATCGAGCACGCGTGGCAGATCGTGCGCGTTGTCCTGGGTCAGCGTGAAGCGGACGCCGATCTTCAGGCCGCGGTCGCGGCACAGGCGAATGCCCGTCAGCGCGGCGTCGAAGGCGCCGGGCAGACGCCGGAAGCGATCGTGCGTCGGGCCGATGCCGTCCAGCGAAACGCCCACGTAATCGAAGTCGCAATCGGCGATCTGGGCGATGTTCGCGGCGTCGATCAGCGTGCCGTTCGAAGACAGGGCAAGGTAGAAACCCATGCTCTTCGCCTGCCGGGCGATGGCGAAGAGATCCGTGCGCAGCAGGGGCTCGCCACCGGAGAGAATCAGTACCGGGACGCGAAAACGCCGCAGGTCGTCCATCACCGAGCACACCTCGTCCGTCGTCAGTTCGCCCGGGAAATCCTTGTCGGCAGAAATCGAGTAGCAGTGCCGACAGGTCAGGTTGCAGCGCCGGATCAGATTCCAGATCACCACCGGCGCCGGCGGATTGCGCTTCGGGCCAACGGCAACCGGAGCGACGAGTTCGTGCATGTACTGGGAAAGACGAAACATGAGCAAGACCAGCGGCGCAAGACAAAGTATTAGAGGACACGGCCTTGACGCCGGCATTGATGTGGATCAACCGCAAGTCCGCCCGGCATTATCGCATTGCGCCGGGCGGGCGCGTGCTCGGCGGCTATAATCGTGGCTTGCCTGAATGCCTGATCGAGATCCATGTCCGACCTGCTCGCCCATCTCAATCCGCCGCAACTCGCGGCGGTCACGCTGCCGGCGCAGCATGCGCTGATCCTGGCCGGCGCCGGCAGCGGCAAGACGCGCGTCCTCACCACACGGATTGCCTGGCTGATAGCCAGCGGGCAAGTCGGCCCGCACGGCATCCTGGCGGTCACCTTCACCAACAAGGCGGCGAAGGAGATGCTGATGCGTCTCGCCGCAATGCTGCCGATCAACCCGCGCGGCATGTGGATCGGAACCTTCCACGGCCTGTGCAACCGTCTCCTGCGCGCCCACCACCAGGCAGCCGGCTTGCCGGCGCAGTTTCAGATTCTCGATGCGGCCGATCAGCTCTCGGCGATCAAGCGCCTGCTCAAGAACCTCGGCGTGGACGAGGAGCGCTACCCGGCGCGCGAGCTGATGCATTTCATCAACGCGCACAAGGAACAGGGCGTACGCGCAGCGCAGGCGGAAGCCTACGATCAATATACCAGTCGGCGCGTCGAGCTCTACGCCGCGTACGAAGCGCAGTGCCAGCGCGAAGGCGTGGTCGACTTCGCTGAACTGCTGCTGCGCGCCGACGAGTTGCTGCGCCGCAACGAACCCCTCTGTCACCACTACCAGGCGCGGTTTCGCCACATCCTGGTCGACGAATTCCAGGACACCAATCGCCTACAGTACGAGTGGCTGAAACTCCTCGCCGGACACGGCAACGTCACACCCGAGGGCGCCGGCGCGTGTCTCTTTGCCGTCGGCGATGACGACCAGTCGATCTACGCCTTTCGCGGCGCCGAGATCGGCAACATGCGCGACCTGCAGCGCGAGTTCCAACTGGCCGAGGTCATCCGGCTCGAACAGAACTACCGTTCGCACGGCAACATTCTCGACGCGGCCAACGCGCTGATTCAGCAAAACCGCAGCCGCCTGGGCAAGAAGCTGTGGACCGAAGCCGGCGCTGGCGAAGCGATCCGGGTGTTCACCGGCTGGTCGGACGACGACGAAGCGCGCTTCATCGTCGCCGAGATTGCAGCGCTCGTCGGCAGCGGAATCGCGCGCGACCAGATCGCCCTGCTCTATCGCTCGAATGCGCAGTCGCGCGTCCTCGAGCACGAGCTCTATACGCGTGGCGTAGCCTACCGCGTGCACGGCGGCCTGCGCTTTTTCGATCGCCAGGAAATCAGACACGCCCTCGCCTACCTGCGCTTGATCGCCAATCCCGACGACGACACCGCATTTGCGCGCGTCGTCAACTTCCCGCCGCGCGGCATTGGCAGCCGCAGTATCGAAGTCCTGGCCGAGGCCGCACGGCAGGCCAACACCAGCCTTTTTCGCGCGGCCGCCGGCCTGCCCGGCAAAGCCGGCAGTTCGACGGCGAAGTTCACCGCGCTGCTCGAGCAATTGCGTGCGCAGGCGCAAGGCCGCCCGCTGGCCGAAGTCGTCGAGCTGGCGATCGAACAAAGCGGTCTGCGCCAGCACTACCTGAACGACCGTGAAGGCCGCGACCGGCTCGTCAACCTCGACGAATTGCTCAATGCGGCGACCGCTTTCCTCGCCGACGAAGGTGACGACGGCGAGGCAAGCGATGACGACCAGCCCGTCGCCGGCGCCGACCCGCTGACCGCCTTCCTCGCGCACGCGTCGCTCGAAGCCGGCGAGCATCAGGCCGGCGACGGTCAGGCGGCGGTCCAGTTGATGACCGTACACGCGGCCAAGGGTCTGGAGTTCGACGTGGTCTTCATCACCGGTCTGGAGCAGGGTCTGTTCCCGCACGAAAACGCGGCGCGCGCTGGCGAAGGGATCGAGGAAGAACGCCGACTGATGTACGTCGCCGTCACCCGTGCCCGGCGCCAGCTCTATCTGACCTACGCCCAGCAGCGCATGCTGCACGGGCAGAGGCGCGAGTGTCTGCCTTCGCTGTTTCTTGACGAACTGCCGGCCGCGTTGCTGCGCCGCGTCGAACGGCCGAGCACCGCCAACGGCCGCCTGTCGGCAGTCCGCGGCGGCAGCGCGACCTGGCCACAGGCACGTACGATCGGGGGTCTGCGCATCGGTCGCAGCGTACACCACGCACGCTTCGGCAACGGCGTCGTCGTTGCCCTCGAAGGTTCCGGCAGCGATGGGCGGGCCCAGGTGAACTTCGCCGAGCACGGCATGAAATGGCTGCAC
>NZ_JAPUVR010000028.1 GCF_029255125.1 Accumulibacter sp.
CACACGCAACGCGTCAAGTTCCGCTGCCATCTACCCTTTATACAGACTTCTTCATCCGATGTCCATAGGCTGCCCCTAAGCAACAGATTCTTCAGCTATTAGCCCGAAGGACAATTTCACCCTGGCCGCGGCGGCGCGGCGCGTACCGGCGGTGTCGCCAGCGACGCGGGCCGCCTGCCAGCGGCGGCTGAGTTCGGTGACGAAGTCGCTGGCACGGACGGGGAACAAGCAGGCTGCTGGGGCTGAAACGGCTGATGAATGCGTTCAGCCGCGGATCGCCGCGCTGTCGGCCATGAACTCGAGGGTGGCTTTACTCTGCCGCGGCTCGTTGTTCATCAGGCGCAGCAGCGAGCGTCCGGCCCAGTCGGGAAGGCGACAGTCGATCAGCAGCAGGTGGCCGTCGCGCAGCGCCGCCAGCACATCGCGCGCGTCGCGTGCTCGGACTGTTGCCGGCGCGGATACTCGAGGACGTCGCCTTCGTGGATCGCGAAGTCGAGCAGATTGGCCGCCGAGCCCAGTAACTGCCAGCTGATCTTCCCGGCCCATTTGTCGGGCAGATCCACTGCGCGGCCGTTGGTCTCGGAACGGATGCCGTAGGCGTAGGCTTCGGCGCGCGCTTCGACCGTGCGCAGCGCGCGGAGCAGCAGGTCGTCGCAGCTCAGGCTGACGAAGAGCTTGAAATCTTCGATCGCCGCCAGTTGCGCCAAGGGTTTCGGGATGTCGCAGGCGCGCGTCAGGGTGCCCAACGCGCTCGCCACCGCGGGTCGGATCTTGTCCGGGTTGAGCTGTTTGCGGCTGATCAGCGAGGCGACGTACTCGTGCAGAACCCAGACCTGGTCGCGGTACCCGGCAAGCGGAAGGTCGAAGCGGCGGCTGAGGTCTTCGGCGATCCGCACGTCGAGTCGCTTTCTCGCTCAGCCTGCTCGGACGGCACCCCCTCGATCCTCCTCATCGCCCTCCAACACCTGATCGATCCCGGCGTAATCGAAGTTGTCGGCCTGGCAATGCAGGGCTTGACCCAGACCCGCATCCAGCGCTTCGATTTGCCTGATCAGGGCGTCGATTCGCGCAGTGTCCAGCGCCAGCAGGGCGTCAGCCAGCTCGCGCCGCAACGCCTCGGGCAGCGCCGCCAGGGCCGCTCGATCCAGCACCGGAACCTTCGGTGTGGCCGACGCGCCGGGCGCGCGCTCCCGGCGCCGGAAGCGCACGCCCAACAGGCGGTCCAGGCAGCCGAATATCTCTTCCGAGCGAAATGGCTTGTGCACGACGTCGTCCATCCCCGCTGCGAGCATCTCGCCTCGCTGCTCGGCGAACACCGAGGCGGTCAAGGCGACAATCTTCACCTCCCCGCCCCCCTCCAGCGCGCGAATCCGCCGTGTGACCTCCAAGCCGTCGAGCACCGGCATGCGCTGGTCCATCCAAATGAAGTGCGGATGCCAGGCCTGGTACTGTTCGATTCCCTCCATCCCGTTCACTGCCGTGCGCACCTGAAACCCGGCGCTCTCCAACAAACGCCCGAGCAGCAGGGCGTTTTCCGGCTGGTCCTCGACGATCAGAATCCGCCACTCGGGTTGGTCCGGGAGCAAGCCCAGCACATCACCGGGCGATTCCTCCGCCCGCGCCAGGTCTGCGCCGTGCAAGACCTCCACCGGCAGGTCAATCCAGAAACGACTGCCTTGGCCGAGTTCGCTGCGCAGGCCGATGCGGCCCCCCATCAGCTCGACAAACTGACGGCAGATCGCCAACCCCAGCCCGGTACCTTTCTGGGCCGACATCTGGCCCCCCTGCACGAAGGGCTCGAAGACGCGGACCTGATCCTCCGCTGCGATGCCTGGCCCGGTGTCTTCCACCTCGATCAATACCCGGGGCTGGTCGGCGTCCGCCCCGGTGTCCAGACGCAGGCTGACGCTCCCCCGCGCGGTGAACTTGATGGCGTTGCCGAGCAGGTTCACCAGCACCTGGCGCAGCCGGGTCTCGTCGCCCCGGATGTACTGCGGCGCCCGCGACGAACGTTCCAACGCCAGCGCCAAGCCTTTCTCGCGGGCACGCTGGCCCATCATCTCCATGATGTCGTCCACCATCGCGCACAGATCCAGAGGGGCTTTCTCCAACTGGATGCGCCCAGCCTCGATCTTCGCCATGTCCAGAACGTCGTTGATCAGTCCCAGCAGATGCACGCCACTGCGGTTGACGATGTCCAGGTGCTCCCGGTTTCGACCGGTCAGACCGGAATCGCGCAGCATCAGCTCGGTGAAACCCAGTATCGAGTTCAAGGGCGTGCGCAACTCGTGACTCATGTTGGCCAGGAAAACGCTTTTCGCATGGTTGGCGGCTTCGGCGCGATCCTTGGCTTCCTGCATCTCCTGTTCCGCCAGCTTGCGTTCGCTGATGTCGAAAATGGCGCCGTCGAGAAATTGTGGCTTGCCGTCCGCGCCGAGTACGGCTTTGGACTTGGCATAAACCCAATGCAACTGACCGGCGGAGTCCACCACGCGATACTCGCCGACGAAACGGCGGTGCTCAGTCACCGCCGCTTCCATCGCGGCGGTAACCCGGGCGGCATCTTCAGGATGGACGATATCGTCGAAGGCGCGCCGCCCACCGGGAGGCAGAAACTCTTCGGCCGGATGGCCCGAGAGCTTTTCAATCTCGTCGCTGACGAACAACAAGGTCCAGGGTGCACGCGGCAGGCAGCGGAAGACCACGCCGGGAATGTTGCCCACCATCGATTGCAGCCGCTGTTCGCTCTCCCGGACTTTGAGTTCGGCAGCGCCCTGACGCAAGCGGCTCCGCCAGGCGGACAAGAGCAGCAGCAGCAGAATCAGGGTGGTCAGCGCCGCGATGCCGCCGACCGCTGCGCGACGCTCGAGCGGCGCGGCGCTTGCCAGATCGCCGAGTATCAGCAAGGTCCAGTCCCCGGTCGGATCCCTCCAGTCGACCGGGTAATGCAACACGGCGTAGCGGCGGCCATCCACTCGTGCCGTGTCGGTGTTCAGGCTGAAAGGAAGGCGCAGGAACTCTCCTCTTTCGCCAATGGCCACCTGAAATTGCTTCGAGGCGTTGACCGCGCGGATCTGCTCGTCGTCGCTGTCGAGCGTGGCGCGCATGATCCAATCAGGACGGCTGGCGGCGAATACCACCTTGCTCGGCGAGACGACCAAGCCGATCCGGTGCTCACCTTGGGAGAGAAACTCGTCGAGTTCCGATGCCGGATAGCGCGCTGCGGCGACACCGATGATCTCGCTGGCGGGATGATTGCTGGCACGCACCGGCGCAGCGACGTAGTACGTCCGCCGGCCGGTACTGAGGCTCTTGGCGCCATAGATGTTTTCCGTCCCCTGCATCGCTGTCTTGAAGTAGGTGCGAAAGGACACGTCCTGGCCGATCGGCGAAATGCCCCTGAAGTCCCAGTCGGCCGTAATCCGGCCGGCCCGATTGGTCACGAAGGCATGCTCGGCACCGGCGCTGACCGCCAGTGTGTGCAAGGCCGCATGGTGGCTCAGTTGCGCCTTGGCGCGTTCGGTGTCGGTCTCTCGAGCCGCCGCGCGGAGTGTGGGGTCGCTCTGCCCGGCGAGCGCCACCATGCCCATGCCGCGGCCCACCACGGTGCGGTTGTGGAAGCTGGCCGCCTCGCGCTCGGCGGCGCTGGCCATCGTGCTGCGGAAGGCAAACTCGTTGATCGCGCGATAGGCTTCGGACGCGAACCAGCCGGCAGCCAGCGCGATGAGAACACTGACCGCAAGCGCCGCGCCGCGATCGCGCGATTGCGGCGCAGCCAGGTCGAGCCGCTCGAGGTGTGCTGGCGAGGCGCCGGAAAGAAGGTCTTGATCGCGCATGGCCAGATCCTTTCTTCTATGGACGGCGCAACGCCGGGCGATCGATCTCGGCGCAGCGGGCGGGAACAACCACGGTGTCTACCGCAAGGTCGCGCAGCGATCCGCGCCACCTTGCCAAGCGGCGGTTGGCCAGATCAATCGCTCGGCCGGCTCCGACCAAGCAGAGGAAAAGGCAAGGTGGCGCAAACAAGATCAGCACCGGCGTTCTACATGGTCATGTTGATCCCGCTGTCGCGACGACGGGCGATCTGATTACGTCCCGGTCCAGGCATCGGCCGCCTCGCACAGACCCAGCAGTTCTTCGAAGCGCATTTCCTTCGCCTGTTTGCCGAGCGCAGCGCCCAGTTCCGGATCGAGCGCGGCGACCTGTTCTGCCAGCTCGCCGCAACGTGCACCGTCCAGCACCAGCAAAGCCTCGCGCAGTTGTGCGCGCAAGGCTGCGGGCAACGCGCCCAGACGCGCGGCGTCGACGGCCGTGTGCAGGGCCGGCGCGGCTCGCTCGCCATAGACGAATGCGAGCTTCAGATGGCGGCCGATGAGTTCAAACAGATCGGCGTCGCGAAAGGGCTTGCGCAAGAACTCGTCGCAGCCGGCGGCCAGCACCTCGTCGCGCTGTTCCTCGAAGGCACTGGCGGTGACCGCGATGATCGGCGTTCGGCCCCTCTTCTCCTCGGCGCGGATGCGCCGTGCCACCTCATAGCCGTCCATCTTGGGCATGCGCATGTCCAGCAGGATCAGATCGGGCTGCTCGTCGCGCCAGCGGGCCAGGGCTTGCTCGCCATCGGTTGCCTCGATCAGCGCGAAGCCCAGCGGTTTGAGGTTCTTGATCAGGAGCTGACGGTTGGTCTCGATGTCGTCGCCGATCAGCACCCGATAGCGCGGCTGGCCGGGCTCGAGCCCGATCACCAGGCGCTGCGCCTTGGCTTCGGGCACAGCCCCTTTCAGCACCTCGAAGTCCAGCTCGAAGCTGAAGCGGCTGCCTTGGCCGGGCGCGCTGTGCACCGCGATATCGCCGCCCATCAACTGCACATGCTGCCGGCTGATCGCCAGCCCCAGTCCGCTGCCTTCCTGGGAGCTGACGCCGGCGAGCGCCTGCGAGAAGGGCTCGAACAACTTCGCCTGTTCCTCGGCGGTAATGCCCGGCCCGGTATCGCTGACGGCAAAGCGCAGCCGGCAGCGTCCGCCTTGCTCGCCGCGCAGGGCGTCCACGGCCAGCAGCACGCTGCCCTGCTGGGTGAACTTGACGGCGTTGCCCAGCAGGTTGATCAAGACCTGGCGCAGTTTGGTGGCGTCGGCGCGCACGTGGCGCGGTACCGTAGCCGCCCAATGCACCCGCAGCGACAGGCTTTTGAGGGTGGCGCGCTCGCGCAACAGCTCGCCGAGTTCGCCGAGCAGCGCGTGCAGGTCGCAGTCGATGGGCTGACAGGTGGCGCGGCCGGACTCGATCTTGGAGATGTCCAGCACGTCGTTGATCAGCCCGAGCAGGTGCTCGCCGCTGCGGTGTATGGTGGCGAGGTTCTCGGCCTGCTCAGCCGTCAGCCGGGCGCGGCCTGTGCGCGCTTCGCGCCGCATCAGGTCGGCGAAACCGAGGATGGCGTTCAAGGGTGTGCGCAACTCGTGGCTCATGTTGGCGAGAAACGCCGACTTGGCGCGGTTGGCGACTTCGGCCGCCATCTTTGCATCCAGAATGGCGTCCAGCGCGGCCTTGCGTTGCGTGATGTCGCGAAAGACGACGATCGCGCCGACCATGGCAAAACCTTGCTTGAGGGGGGTTGTCGTGTATTCGACGGGGATACTGGACCCGTCTTTGCGCCAGAAAACCTCGGCATCGACGGTTCGCGGTCGACCATCCTGAAAGGTCTGGTAGCGGGCGCATTCGGACTCGGGAAAAGGGGTGCCATCAGGATACGAATGATGGACGAGATCGTGCATTCTCCGTCCCAGCATTTCGGCCTCGGCATATCCGAGGAGAGCCGCAGCGGCCGGGTTGCTGAAGGTGATTTCGCCGTTGGCATTGGTCCCGATGATGCCGTCGCTGACCGAAGCGAGGATCTGCCGGTGTCGAGTTTCCGTGCTGCGAAGCTCTTCGGTGATGTGTTGGACTTTTTGCTCGGCAGAGTTCGCGTAGTCGAGCATGCCTTGAAAGTCGACCAGGTGAACCGGTTCATCGCCTTCGATCCAGGCATCGTGGCCGGGCGGGAGCATGGAGACGTCCCCGGCTTTCACCACATGGCGGACGCCGTCCTGCTCGACAATCATGACGCCAGACATGTGGTATTGCAGGTGCGGGGCTTGGCACAGATCGGTATGAACGATCGGCTTGACCGATTCGGACCATTTCCATCCCGGTTCGAAGGTGGCGCGTCCGACGACGGTTCCTCCGACCTCGATCAGCTCGACGCGACCTTTGGGAAACGTGCGAACTTCAACCGGGTGGGTGAAGCTCTTTACCTCGACCTTCTTCATGACTGCCGCTCCTTTCTTCATCACCTCGACGACCGCCGCGCCCGACGGCGCTGGGCTGGGCGTCGGAGTCGTCGCTGCCCGCTCGCCATTCGATCGAGCCGCCGGACCACAGGCGGCAGAAAATCGCGGAGATCGGTGGGAAACGGTTGGCCGAGGATGTGCTCGTAGACCTTCCTTCGCGGTCGCCTGGCCGCCCCGATGGAAGGTCGAAAGGCATTCATCATCAGCTTCAGCAGCAGTTCGATGCGCATCGCGCTCACTCGCTCCCGAGTCCAGGGCGGCGACGTACTGGGCGACCAAAGGCTCGAGGAACAGGGCTGGCCAGGCCACAGGCAGAGCGCCCAGGCGCGCGGCGTCGCCGATGCGGCGCCTTCCGGAGAGACCTAGTCGAGCCGCGGCGGGCGTAATCCGTCGGCCCTCTCAGCTTGCTCGAGCCCGCGCACCGCGACTTTCCTCATTCCCCGCAAGGCCTCGTCCATCCCCGCGTAGTCGAAGTCATCGGCCTGGCTGCGCAGGACTTGACCCAGAATTGCATCCAGTGCTTCGACTTGCCTGATCAGGGCGTCGATGCGCGCGGTGTCGAGCATCAGCAGGGCGTCCGCCAGATCACGCCGCAAGGCCTCCGGTAGCGCTGCCAGGGCCGCGCGGTCCAGCGCCGGTGCGGTCCGGGCGGCCGGCGCGCCGGGCCCGGTCTCGCGACGCTGGAAGCGCACGCCCAACAGGCGCTCCAGGCAGCCGAATATCTCCTCCGAGCGAAATGGCTTATGCAAGACATCGTCCATCCCCGCTTCGAGCATCTCACCCCGCTGCTCGGCGAACACCGAGGCGGTCAGGGCGGCAATCTTGACCGCCCCGCCCCCCTCCAGCACGCGAATTCGCCGTGTTGCCTCGACGCCGTCGAGCACCGGGATGCGCCGATCCATCCAGACGAAGTGCGGATGCCAGGCCTGGTACTGTTCGATTGCCTCCACCCCGTTCGCTGCCGTGCGCACCTGAAACCCGACGCTCTCCAACAAACGCCCGAGCAGCAGGGCGTCTTCCGGCTGGTCCTCGACGATCAGAATCCGCCATTCGGGTTGGTCCGGGAGCAAGCCTAGCACCTCGCCGGGCGATTCCTCGCTCCCCGCCAGCTCGCCGCCGTTCAGGATGTCCACCGGCAGGTCAATCCAGAAACGACTACCCTGGCCCAGCTCGCTGCTCACACCGATGCGGCCCCCCATCAGCTCGACAAACTGTCGGCAGATCGCCAACCCCAGCCCCGTACCTCTCTGGGACGACATCTGCTCTCCCTGCACGAACGGCTCGAACACCCGTACCCGATCTGGCGCTGCGATACCGGGTCCGGTGTCCTCCACCTCGAGCAATAACCGGGGCTGGTCGGCGCCCCCCCCGGTGCCCAGACGCAGGGTGACAGTCCCCCGCTCGGTGAACTTGATGGCATTGCCGAGCAGGTTCACCAGCACTTGGCGCAGCCGGGTTTCGTCGCCTCGGATGTGCCGCGGCACCCGCGACGAGCGTTCCAAAGCCAACGCCAACCCTTTCTCGCGGGCACGCTGGCTCATCATCTCCATGATGTCGCCTACGATCACGTCGAGGTCCAGCGGGACCTTCTCCCACTGAATGCGCCCGGCCTCGATCTTGGCCATGTCCAGAATGTCGTTGATCAGTCCCAACAGGTGCGCGCCACTGCGGTTGACGATGTCCAAGTGCTCCCGGTCGCGGCGGACCAGACCCGAGCCGCGCCGCATCAGCTCCGTGAAGCCCAATATCGCGTTCAATGGCGTGCGCAGCTCATGGCTCATGTTGGCCAGGAACGCCGATTTCGCCCGGTTGGCCGATTCTGCTTGCTCCTTGGCCGCCACCAGCTCCGCCGTGCGTTGCTCGACCAAGTCCTCCAGACGGTCCCGGTAGGCGAGCAATTCGGCTTCCGCCCGCTTGCGGTAGGTGATGTCGTTGAAGATGGCCAGCGATTTGTCCCCGATCAGGGCGCTGATCACATGCGCTATCCGCACCGCGCCATCGCGGCAGGTGATATGGGCTTCGCTGAGCACGAAATCGGAACCCTTCTGCTTGGCGCTCTCCATACCCGCCAGCCAGAGATCGAACATGTCCTGGCGATACACCGGATCAGGGTAGGCGCGCTGGAACCAGTCATTGACGTGCGGCAGTTCCTCGGGCCGATAGCCGAAAAGCTCGATGAACCGGGGGTTGAGATATTCGATGTTGCCCTCCGCTCCGGCGACGCCGATCGCCATCGGCAAGGCTTCGATCATGCGGCGAAACTTCGTCTCGTTGTCGCGTAGCGCGTCCTCCATCTGCTTGCGCTCGGTGATGTCGCGGCCAACACCGACGATGGCCACGACCTGGCCATTTTCGTCGACGACCGACTGGTCGGCCCAACCGAACCAGCGCCAGCCGGCCTGGGTCAGTGCGCGCTGCTCGTGATAATCCCGGTAAGGCGGCCGGAACAGATCCTCCATGGATTTCGCGGTGGACTCCTGGTCGTCCGCGTGCACCAGAGGCATGAAAGTCCGCCCCAGGAGTTCCGCCTCCGTTTTGCCGAAAACCTGGCAGTAAGACGGACTGACGAAGAGAAAGCGGTTTTCCGGATCGACCTTGACGATCAGATCGGTCTGATGATCGACCAGCAGCCGGTACTTTTCCTCGTTGGCGCGTCGCACCGCTTCAGTGCGGATTCTCTCTGCGATTTCAGCCTTGAGCTCGGCATTGGTCCGGATCAGATCGGCAGTACGCTCGGCGACACGCTCTTCAAGCTGCTGGTTCAGTTCAAGCAGTGCGTCCTCTGCGCGTTGGCGCTCGCCAATCTCGGCCTGCAGTGCCCGGTTCTGGGCTTCGATGCGCGCCTGCAGGCGATGCAGCCGAAGCTGGGCATCGATTCGCGCGAACACCTCCTCGGCCTGATAGGGCTTGCTGATGAAATCCACGCCGCCCACGGCAAATGCCTGGATCTTGTTGGCCGTTTCGTCGGCTGCGCTGAGGAAGATCACCGGCACACTGGCTGAGCGTTCGTCGGCCTTCAGGCGGCGGCAGACCTCGTAACCGTCCATACCCGGCATTTGCAGATCGAGCAGCACCAGATCAGGCAGCTCGCCGGCGACGGCGGCCAAGGCGGATGGACCGTCGAGCACCGGGCGAACCCAGAAACCCTGCGCCGACAACAGCCGCGCCAATAGCCCCAGACCATCCCGGTTGTCGTCGACCACCAGAATACTGGCCAATGCTTGTGGCTGTGCTCCAGGCATCTCAAAGGCTCCTGCGCGCTTTCACCGGCCCCTGGTTGTACCCCAGCATGGCCATATTGGTGTTTGCGATAATCATTATCGGCCTTCCATCATCCGACCGCAATTCCCCCAATCTGGTGCCGCACGCCGCGCCATCTGCACCAAGTCTGCGATCTGGCCGTAGCCTAAGTCGCCCGCCAGCGTGCAAAGCTGGGCCGCCGGCGGGCTGCCGCCCGGCTACCGCGAGCTCTTGGCCGGCCATTTCTTCGCGCAAACAATCGATTTCCACAATGTTGATGCGGATCTCCGCCTGCCTCACCCAGGCCGACGACTCGCCGGTCAGTGATCCCAGGGTGTCGGCCAGCGCGTTCTCGTCGAGCATTGGCGCCTTGGCCGCCCCGCCGGTGCCACCGTGAACGTAGCGCACGCCCCGACGTATTGCATCTCCCCCGAGCTGCGCCGCCATCCGACATTGCGGCGCTCACGGCCGGTCAATCGCCAGTCCCCGACAGCCAGGAGGTGGCGAGCGCCGGCGGTACCGTGCGCGTGGCGTCAGCCCGCGACGGTGTAGCCGGTCAGTGGCGCACCGACCGAGAGCGTCCTGGCCACCATCGGCAACCGGTCTGCGTTGACCCAGCAACCGACGCCCAGACGCAGGGCGGAGTCGGTGTAGCCAGCAAGGTGCGTGACGTGTCGCCTGAATCAGTCCCGCGCCGGATCGAGGATGACGATAGCCCGGAAGTCGTTGACGTTGGTCAGCGTCGGCCCGGTGATCACGGCATCGTTCAGCGCTCCGAAGAAGCCATGGCCATCGTTGTTCTGCAGCGCGTCCATCGGCTTGATGCCTTTGGCCCAGGCGCGGGCCAGCGTATCCGGGGCGAGCAGCGCGCCAGCGACTTCTTCCAGCCCGTCGACCCCGTCCGTATCGCCCGCCATCGCATGAATGCGCGGCGCGCCGTCGAGCACGACGCCCAGCGATAGGAGAAATTCGACATTACGCCCGCCGCGGCCGTTGCCGCGTACGGTGACGCTGGTTTCGCCGCCCGATAGCAGCACGCATGGGGTAGCGAACGGCTGGCCATGCTGGACGACGTGCAGCGCGATGCCGGCCATGACCTTGCCGACATCGCGCGCCTCACCCTCGATGGCGTCACCTAGAATGTAGGGCGTCAGGCCGGCATTGGCGGCCACCTCGGCCGCTGCTTCCAGCGCCATCTGCGGGGTGGCGATGATGCGCGTGGTGCAGGCGGCCAGGCGAGGATCTTCCGGTTTGATCGATTCGCCACGGCCGGATTCGAGAATCTCGCGCAAGCTCTGCGGCAATTCGATTTCGTAGCGGCGCACGATGGCCAGCGCATCGGCACAAGTCGTGGGATCAGCGACCGTCGGGCCGGAAGCGATGTCGCACGGATTGTCTCCGGGCACGTCGGAAATCAGCAGCGTGAGCACCTTGGCCGGGTAGCAGGCAGCCGCCAGACGTCCGCCCTTGATCGCCGACAGGTGACGGCGGACGCAGTTGATTTCGCTGATCGTGGCGCCCGACTTGAGCAACGCGCGATTGACCGCCTGCTTGTCTCCAAGCGTCACGCCGGGCAGAGGCAGGGGCAGCAGCGCGGAGCCCCCACCGGAAATCAGGCACAGCACGGTGTCGTCGGCAGTCAGGCCGGAGACACGCTCCAGAATACGCTCGGCAGCCGCCAGGCCAGCAGCATCGGGTAGCGGATGCGCTGCCTCGACGATCTCGACGTGGGCGCAGGGAACAGCGTAACCGTAACGTGTAACGACCAGACCTTCCAGCGGGCCGGGCCAGTTTTTCTCGACCGCCTGCGCCATAGCCGCCGAGGCCTTGCCCGCCCCGACGACGACCAGACGACCCTTGGGCGCTGGCGGCAGATAAGGCGGAACGCCGCGCGCGGGCTGGGCGGCTTCGACCGCGGCGAGGAACATCTGGCGCATAAGATCGCGTGGGTGCATGGTGGTTTCCTGGTTCATGGTTGCACGGCGCGCGGAGATCGACGGAATCGACGACATCGTTCAGCCGAACCGTCCGTCCAAGCGCCCGGCCGACGATTCAATCGCGGCTGAAACCGCAGCGCCAAGCGGACGTGCTCCAGGTCTCAGTCAGTGTGCGATCTGCAGCGGCAGCGGCGAATAGTTGACCCGCCGGATTTCGACCAGGCGCTTCTCCTCGACTTTTCCTTCGACAATCTCGTAGCCCATCAAGGCGAAAACGCGGCCGCGTACGAAGAGCGGTCGCGCGTTGCCGTACCAATCGACGCACGAGGCGCGGCAGGCATCGTTGCGCTCGTTCTGTGCCGGCCGGGCGACGAGCGTGCCGAGTTCGCTCAAGGCGAGACCGCGGTTGCGCAAGTAGAGAATAGCCGCCGAGCCGGTGCTCAGTTGGCGTGCGGCCGATTCGTCGCGGCCGATGATCGGCAGTCCGAGCAAGCCGTCGACCTCACTCTCCGCCTTGTAGAAGAAACCGTGGCTGCGGGTCTCTCCCTGCGCGGCACCCGGACGCAGGTGGCGGTCGACGGTTGCCGGCGGATCGGACAAACGAACGCTGGTCAGGTGCAGATCCTTGCCGTCACTGCCAACCACCAGAGCATGATTGCCGAGCGCCTCGATGCGGTCGACCGGGTGGACGAGCGGCACTTCGTGCACCTCGCCTGCCGCGTAGCGTACGGCGAAAATCGGCGAGCGGACGGCAGCGGACGGCACCGACCAGCCACTGCCCGCGCCATAGATCAGGTAGGGTCCGATGTAACGGCTCTGTACGGCGTATCCCGCCGGCTTCGGCAAGCGCAGATAAGCATCCTTCGGAACTTCATCCTTGCCGTCGGAAAAGCTGGCCAGCGCGACGCGCATCAGGGCGAGTTCGCCAGCACCTGACTCGGCTGCCCACATGCCGTCGCCACGCCCGTTCGAGCGCAGCAGCACGTTCAACATGCCGCGCTCGTCCTCCAAGAACGAGAATTGATCGATCGGGCTGCCGGCGGTCTTCAGCGCGCTCGGTGGCGAGCCGTCGAGCGGAATGCGAAAAACGGCCGAAACGGGTGCCGCCGCCAGGACACCGCTACGCCAGGCGGTCGTCCAAACGAAGACCGAGTTCGGCGAGACGTAGAAGACACGCCCCGGCGGGCCGAGTACGGCGGTGCTTCTGCAATCGAGTTCGGGCTGCGCCAGATCGCAAATGGCCACGCTGTGCAGGGCGACTCCGGCAAATGGATCGAGCGCCTCGTCGCTGCGATAGATTCGAGTCGCCGGCGCGATCCGTTTGAAGTCGCTCGGCAAGGCACCGGGGCGCCAGCGCCGGACGGCGGGAAAGGCGGCGTACGGGTCGCCCCATGGACTGAGCACGTGCGGCGAATAGACGATCAGCTTGTTGCCGACCAGGCGGCTGGCGTAGTTGCGCGACGAATAGTAGTCGTTGGAGCGCAGATGGTAGGTCGCCCGGTAGCTCAGACGGCCATCCTGCGCGAGGTCGAAGACGCCAATCTCACTGCCGCCGCGCGCATAGCTGTAGCCGATGACGACCAGCGTGTTGCCGGAGATGAGCATTTCGTCGTACCACGCACCTTGCGGGTCGACCTCGGGGCCATACGCGTCGATTGCCGAGATCGGCCGCAGATCGTGCCCGGCGATCCGCACCGTAAATAGCCGGCCACGCCGCAGGATGACCAGGTGGTCGCCGTGCAGTTTCACGATGCCGCCCTCGTCGACGCCGGCGTGCTGGACGTTGGTCACCGATTCCGCCTTGCCCGCGGTCGCCGGAGCTGCGGTGGCGGGGGCCGGCGTGGGTGCCGGAAGTGGCAGCGCCTGGGTGCTCGGCGCGGCGCCCTCCGCCTTCTTCAGGCGCGCCTGCTGCGCGTCGTCGCGCCGGCGCTGCGCCTCGTCGGCCCAGCGCTTGAACAATCCGGCGAGTTGCTGTTCGTCGTCGAAAGCGCGCAGCGTCTTGCGCGGCGCGCTCGGCTCACTCGCTGCGTCGACCGACAGCGGCCAGCTCGGTACGGCACCGAAAATGGCAAGCGCGAGGCAGAGGGGAGCGGCTGTACGGAGCATCGTCCTTCCTTTCAGTCTGCATGTGTCCAACCCGACCAGCGACGGGGAGTAGATCGCCCTGCATCGACCGGCTCGACCCCTGGTCGGCCGGCCGACCCCTGCCGGCTGCCATCGGCGCGCCCGGTGAACCGGCGCCAGCAGCGGACGATTTGCGACGATGATAGCGCGCTTTCGCCACAGCTTCGCGGCATGGCGCTGCGCCGCGCGCCAGGCGTGCCTGCCCGTACTCCTCACATTTTCCTGACTTAACTCCGATTTTTCTGGCAATCCGCGCGGGCGTTTTCTATACTGTTCGGAAAATAAAGGAAAACGGCCATTCGAGCGAGGAGACATAGGATGGAGCTATACGTCGCCGGCCAGTTGCCGGAAGCGCTGTTGGTCGGCGTGCCCGACATCGACCAGCAGCACGAGGAAATTTTCAACCGCATTTCGCTGCTCAAGGCGCAGTGTCTGGAAAGCGGCTTTGCCGCGGTGGAAGGCTTTGCCGACGTGCTCGAGCTGTTTGCCCAGCATTTTGCCACCGAGCAGATGCTCGCCGAGGAAGCGGCGATCGACTTCGGCGAACACGCCAGCATCCATCAAGATACGCTGCGCATTCTGTACAAGGCGCTGAGCGATGCGCTTGCCGGCGACCAGGACGTCTATTCGCTATTGCGCTACGCCGAATACTGGTTTGAGCGCCACATCGGCGAGGACGACCGTTTGTTCGCCAGCGCGCTGTCGGCAGCCAACGGCCGGCACACCAGCCAGCAACGGCGGCCGCTCAGTTCGTCCTTTTCGGCGCACGCCTGACGGCAACCGGCGCAGCACTGGGCGCCGGGCGGCGCGGTGGCTGCGATTGCGCCTTGCGCTCTGCGCTCCCTGGGGCGGCGGCCCGAGTGTTGCCCGCAGGCTGAAAAGCCGGCACGAGCTGCTGCCGTCCGCTGCCAATGAGGTCGGCCCGCCCCATACGGCGTAGCGCTTCGCGCAGCAGCGGCCAGTTGTCGGGATCGTGGTAACGCAGAAACGCCTTGTGCAGCCGGCGCTGCCGGCCTGAGCGTATGCGCTCCACCGTCTCCGGACCCCGGCTCAGCTTGCGCAAGGGGTTCCTGCCACTGTGGTACATCGCGCTGGCAAGCGCCATCGGTGTGGGTAGGAAGGTCTGCACCTGATCGAGGCGGAAGCCGTTGCGCTTCAACCACAAGGCCAGATTCAACATGTCCCGATCGCTGGTTCCCGGATGAGCCGCGATGAAGTACGGGATCAGATACTGCTCCTTGCCCGCTTCGCGCGAGAACTTTTCGAACATCACTCTGAACCGGTCGAAGGAAGCGATCCCGGGTTTCATCATGTGCGCCAGCGGACCTTCTTCGGTGTGTTCAGGCGCGATCTTCAGATAGCCGCCGACATGGTGCCTGACCAGTTCGCGCACGTACTGCGGGTCACCAACGGCGAGATCGTAGCGCAGACCTGAACTGATCAGCACCTTCTTCACTCCGGGTAGGCTGCGCGCCTGACGGTAAAGTTCGATCAGCGGCGTATGGTCGGTGTTCAGGTTCTCACAGAGGCGCGGAAAGACGCACGACAGGCGGCGGCAGGCGGCTTCGATGCGCTCATCCCGGCAACCCAGACGGTACATGTTGGCGGTCGGCCCGCCGAGATCGGAAATCACCCCGGTGAACCCGGGCGTGCGCTCGCGAATCTCGCCGATTTCGCGCACGATCGATTCCGGTGAGCGGCTCTGCATGATGCGCCCCTCGTGCTCGGTGATCGAGCAGAAGGTACAACCGCCGAAGCACCCGCGCATGATGTTGACCGAAAAGCGGATCATTTCGAAAGCGGGAATCTTTGCCGCGCCGTACGCCGGATGCGGCCGGCGTTGAAACGGCGCGGCAAAGACGCCGTCCAGTTCGGCCGTGCGCAGCGGAATCGGCGGCGGGTTGAGCCAGACATCGCGCTCACCGTGCGCCTGAACGAGCGCCCGCGCATTGCCCGGATTCGATTCCAGGTGGAGGATGCGCGAGGCGTGCGCATAAAGCACCGGGTCTGCCGCAACCTGTTCGTAGGCAGGCAGACGAATCACCGTCCGCGCGCGCGCTGCCTGGCGAGCGCGGACGAACTCGATGCGGCTGACCGCGCTGACCGGCCGCTCGGCGTCCACCGAAGGCCCTTCGCCCGCGGCACAGGCGGCGCGGCGAGCGTCCGGATCGCTGGCGGACGCCGCATAGGGATCGGGCAGGCGGGCAGGCGGACCCGGCGTATCGACCTCGCTCGAATCGAGCTCCGACCAGTCGGCACCCGGCCGCCAAGCGCGCGCGACGACGAACGCGCTGCCGCGCAGGTCGCGAATCTCGCTCATCTTCTCGCCGGCGGCCAAGCGATGCGCGAGTTCGACGACGGCGCGCTCCGCGTTACCGAAGATCAGCAGATCGGCCTTGGCGTCGAGCAGCACCGAGCGGCGTACCTTGTCCGACCAGTAGTCGTAATGCGCGATCCGCCGCAGGCTGGCCTCGATCGAACCGATGACGACATTGACGCCGGGAAAGGCTTCGCGGCAACGCTGCGCATAGACGACGACGGCGCGATCCGGGCGCTTGCCCGGCGCGCCGTCCGCCGTATAGGCATCGTCCGAGCGCAGCTTGCGGTCGGCCGTGTAGCGGTTCACCATCGAGTCCATGTTGCCCGCGGTCACCCCGAAGAAGAGGTTAGGCCGGCCGAGCGTACGAAAGGCGTCGGCCGACTGCCAATCGGGCTGACTGATGATGCCAACGCGAAAGCCCTGTGCCTCGAGCAGACGTCCGATCAGCGCCATGCCGAAGCTGGGATGGTCGACGTAGGCGTCGCCGGTAACCAGAATCACGTCGCACGAATCCCAGCCGAGTTCCTCGACTTCGTCGCGCGACATCGGCAGGAAGGGCGCCGGTCCGAAACGCGCAGCCCAGAACTTGCGGTAGGAAAACAGCTCGCGCGGCTCACTCGCGCTGGCGAAGGCTGCGGCAGTCAATGCGCCTCGTCCCAGTTGCGCCCGGCACCGACGTCGACCACCAGCGGAACGCGCAGGCTGGCGAGTTCGCTCATCAGCCGCGGCACTTCTCGGCGCAGCACGGGCAACTCGCTCTCCGGCACTTCCAGAACGAGTTCGTCATGCACCTGCATCAGCAGGCGCGTCTGCAGATGCTCGGCGTCGAGCCAGCCCTGTACGGCGATCATCGCCGCCTTGATCAGGTCGGCGGCCGTTCCCTGCATCGGCGCGTTGATCGCCGCGCGCTCGGCGGCCTGCCGACGGGCCGCTACCGGCGAGTGGATTTCCGGCAGCCAGAGCCGTCGGCCAAAGACCGTTTCGACGTAACCACGCGCTTTCGCCGTTTCGCGCGTCGTCGCCATGTAACCGGCAACGCCGGGATAGCGCGCGAAATAGCGCTCGATATACGCCTTCGCCGCACTGCGTTCGAGGTCGAGCTGGCGTGCCAGGCCGAAGGCGCTCATGCCGTAGATCAGTCCGAAGTTGATCACCTTGGCGACGCGCCGCTGCTGCGCACCGACCTCGGCCGGCGGCAGGCCGAAAATCTCCGCCGCGGTCGCCCGATGGACATCCTCACCCTGGGCAAACGCGTCGAGCAGGCGCTGGTCTTCCGACAGATGCGCCATGATTCGCAGCTCGATCTGCGAATAGTCGGCCGAAACGATGACGCTGCCCGGCGGAGCGACGAAAGCCGCGCGGATGCGCCGCCCTTCCGCCGTGCGCACGGGAATGTTCTGCAGGTTCGGGTCGTTCGAGGCAAGGCGGCCGGTGACCGCTACTGCCTGCGCGTAGCTCGTATGCACACGGCCGGTCGTCGCCTCGACCATCTGCGGCAACTTGTCGGTGTAGGTCCCCTTGAGCTTGGCCAGTTGACGCGCTTCGAGCAGAATCTTCGGCAAGGGATAGTCGAGCGCCAGTTCCGAGAGCACCTCTTCGTCGGTCGACGGCGTTCCCGTCGGCGTCTTCTTCTTCACCGGCAGGGCCAGCCGGTCGAACAGAATCTCGGCCAACTGCTTGGGCGAGTTCACATTGAACGGCTGCCCGGCGGCGGCGTGCGCCTTGCTTTCCAGATCGAGCAGACGCTGGCCGATTTCGCGGCTCTGCCGGCTCAACAGCTCGCCGTCGATCAGCACGCCGCTGCGCTCCATGCGGAAGAGGACATCGCGCACCGGCATCTCGATCTCCTCGTAGACGTGCCGCAAGCCGCTCTCGGCAGCAATCAGCGGATACATCACGGCGTGCAGGCGCAGGCACAGATCGGCGTCCTCGGCCGCGTATTCGCTCGCTTGCTCGATCGCCACCTGCGAGAAGCCGATCTGACGCGCGCCTTTACCGCAGAGCGTTTCGTAGGAAATCGTCGCCAGGCCAAGATGCCGGCTGGCCAGTTGGCCGAGATCGTGTCCACGTACGCCGTCCTTGCCCGCTTCGAGGACGTAAGACTGGAGCAGCGTGTCGTGCCGGACGCCGGCCAGGCGAATTCCGTGGTTGGCCAGCACATGTTGATCGTATTTCAGGTTCTGCCCGATCTTCGCGTGCTGCGCCGATTCCAGCCAGGGTTTCAGGCGCGCCAGAACCTGCTCGCGCGGGAGCTGCGCGGCAACCCCCGGATAGTCGTGCGCCAGCGGCAGGTAGGCCGCTTCCCCCGGCGCGACGGCGAACGACACGCCGACGATACGCGCCGCAAACGGATCAAGGCTGCTCGTTTCAGTATCGAAGGCGGTCAACGCGCACTGCTCGATCTTCGCCACCCAGCGTGCGAAGCCGGCTTCGTCGACGATCGTTTCATAGGCGGCACGGTGCGCGCCGGCCTCGGCGGCTGCGGCGGGCGTGCGCGCCAGCGGCGCAACCGCCTGCGGCGCAGCGCCCCCCTCCCCGGCCGCCGCCGTACGCTCGACTTCGGCCAGCCACGAGCGCATCTCGAAGCGCTTAAACAGCTCGACCAGGCGTTTGTGCTCGAGCGGGCGAGGCTTCAGGTCGGTCGGCGCCACCGGCAAATCAACATCGTAGCGCACGGTCAACAGGCGCCGGGCAAGCGGCAGGAAGTCGAGCGCCTGGCGCAGGTTCTGCCCGACGACGCCGCTGATCTCGCCGGCAGCAGCGATCACTGCATCGAGCGAACCGTACTCGGACAGCCACTTGACGGCTGTCTTGGCGCCTACCCGGGGAACGCCTGGCACGTTATCGACGCTGTCGCCGATCAGCGCCAGATAATCGACGATGCGCGTCGCCGGGACGCCGAACTTGCCGAGCACACCGGCTTCGTCGAGTACCTCGTTGCTCATCGTGTTGACCAGCTTGATGCGCGCATTGACGATCTGGGCCAGGTCCTTGTCTCCGGTCGATACGACGACCTGCATCCCCTGCTCCGCCGCCTGCCTGGCGAGCGTCGCAATGACATCGTCCGCCTCGACGCCATCGATCACCAGCACAGGCCAGCCAAGCGCGCCGATCGCCGCGTGCAGCGGCTCGATCTGGCTCGCCAGATCGTCCGGCATCGGCGGCCGGTTCGCCTTGTACTGCGGATACCAGTCGTCGCGAAACGTCTTGCCACGAGCATCGAAAACGCACGCCTTGTACACCACATCGGTCGCCTCGCCGTCGTTCTCGAGCCGGCGCAGCATGCCGAGGACGCCATGCAGCGCGCCGGTCGGCTCGCCCTGGCTGGTACGCAAGTCGGGCAAGCCGTGAAAGGCACGGTAAAGATACGATGAACCGTCGACAAGGAGGAGCGTAGGCATGAACGGAGTGAACGATCTCGGTGAGCGAGGAATGGACCACCGATCAGCCGGCAAACACCGACGACCAGCCTGGCCACACGCGGCGCGCCTTTGGCGACGCCAGGTGACATCGTGCGAGCACCGGCAATTATGGCAGAGTTGCGCGCCGTGCTCGACAGGTTTGGCCTGAACCTGGGCGACGATCTGTACTACAATCGAAAGGCATTCGGCCCTCTTGCTGCCCGCCGCCCAGCACCGCCACCCGATCGATCTGCCGGAAAAACTCGCATGCTTCGCTACCCTTTCTCCCTTGCCGTCCTCAGCCTGCTGATGACGCCTGCCTTGGCGCAGAACGCTTCCGATCGGCAGCCACTACCGGTGGTCCCGCCCCCGCCACCCGAGATGGCACCTTTCGATGCGGCGCTCGAACCCGAGGTGACGATCCGCAAGCGCGAGGGTGATACCGTCGAGGAACACCGCATCAAGGGCAAGCTGTACATGATCAAGGTGACGCCCGAACACGGCGTTCCCTATATCCTGATCGACCGCCAAGGTGACGGCGTGTTTACGACGATGGACACGCCAGGCAGCCCGGCGCTCAGCGTGCCAATGTGGGTGATCGGCACGTTCTGACGGTCGGCGCCAACGGCGACCAGCACTACCCCGCCAACGTGGCGAGCTCCGGCGTGCGCCAGAGCATGCAGCACGCCGCGCGAGGCCGATTCCCGGCGCCAAGATAGGCATTTCCGATGGCGAGTTTCCCGTTCGCCGCGCCGGCTTTCGACGGCAAGAGTCGACGCGTTGTCGCCACCAGTGCGCTCGCCTGGATCAGGCAAGGTTGGGCGATCTATGCGGTCGATCCCGGAACCTGGATCGCCATCATGCTCGGCCTCCTGCCCATTTTGGCGGCGCTCGTGTTGCTCCCACCGATCGGCCACGTGCTGCTTATCGTGCTCACCCCGCTACTCGTGGGCGGCATGCTGTTCGCCTGCCGGCATGCGGCGCGCGAGCAGGCCGTGCGCTGGCGCGAACTGTTCGCCGGACTGCGGCGCAATGCGCCCGGTCTACTCGCGCTCGGCGGGCTCTACCTGGGCGGTGTGCTGCTCATCGCGGGTGCACTCGCGCTGTCCGGTGACAACCTGGCCGGCATCCGGCCGGAAGCCGCACGCGCGCTCAGCGGCGCTCGCACGCTCGGCCCGATCGGATTGCCATCGCTGCTCGTCGCGGCAGTACTGCTGCTGGCAACCGGATTTGCCCCGGCGCTGGTGCTGTTCAACCGCTTGCCGCCGCTCCGGGCGCTGAAAGCCAGCGTCAACGCCAGCCTGAAGAACCTGCCCGCCCTGCTCCTCCTGGCGCTGCTCGGCAGCCTTCCCTGCCTGGTTGCCGCCCTTCCTTTCGGCCTCGGTTTCATCTTTCTCGGTCCGGTCGTCGCCGGTTCGATGTATGCTTCCTACCACGACATCTTCCTCGGCGACTGAGCGCCGTTTGGCAATCCGATCATGCAAGCACTGACTCTTCCCGCTCGACACGGCTGGCGCTGGCTGGCCGATGGCTTCCGCCTTTTCCGCAAAAACCACGGCATGCTCGCTTTTCTCGTCGTCAGCTATTGGCTGCTGATGGCCGTGCTCAACCTGATCCCGTGGCTCGGCACGGCGGTTACGACCCTGTGCATTCCAGCCTTTTCGGTCAGTCTGATGAACGCCTGCCGCAATATCGAGCGAGCAGCGCCACTTTCCCCGCAAATTCTTTTTTCAGGCTTCCAGAGCAACCTGCCGGCGCTGCTCACGCTGGGCGCCGTCTACCTGGTGGCCACGCTGTGCATTCTCGGCATCTCCTCGCTGGCCGATGACGGTGTCCTGCTGCGCCTGATGATGGCGGGCGAGAAGCCAACTCCCGAAGCGATCGCCGATGGCCGTTTCGTCGTCGCCAGCCAGATCGCGCTGCTGCTTCTCTGCCCACTGATGATGGCCTACTGGTACGCGCCGATGCTCGCAGCCTGGCATCGCTTTTCGCCCGGAAAAGCGCTCTTCTTCAGCTTTGTCGCCTGTCTGCGCAACTGGCGCGCCTTTCTCGTCTACTCGCTCGCCGTCGCCTTCGTCTGCATGCTGGCGCCGGTGTTCCTGCTCGGCCTGCTCGCGGTGCTGCTACAGGAAAGCAGCGCGCTGGTCAGTGGCCTGGTCGTCGTCGGCACCATCCTGGTCATCGCCCCGACCGTGTTTGCCAGTTTCTACGTCAGCTTCAGGGATGTCTTCGTCACCGGCAGCGATGCCTGAAGCGGATGATCGCCGACCGCTCGGCGTCTTCGGTGGCACCTTCGACCCGCTTCATTTCGGTCATCTGCGACTCGCCGAGGAGGCCTGCGAGCGGCTGCAACTCGCCGCTGTGCGCTGGATTCCCGCTGGCCAACCGGCCCTGCGCGGCTCGCCAAGGGTCAGCGCCGCGCAGCGCCTGGCCATGGTGCGTCTGGCAACTGCCGACAACGCGCGCTTTACCGTCGATTGCGCCGAAGCTGCAGTCAGCCAGGCAAGTTACACGGTACCCACACTCGAACGCCTGCGGCGGCCCGAGGTCTGCGGCGCGCAGCGACCCCTCGTCCTTCTGCTCGGCGCCGATGCTTTCCTCCGCCTGCCCGAATGGCATCGCTGGCAGTCGCTTTTTGCACTGGCGCACATTGCCGTCGCGCATCGACCCGGTTCCTCGCTGGCCGAACGCAGCCTGCCGCCGGCGCTCGGCGACGCCTGCCGCGAACGCTTCTCAACCGACGCTGCGCAGTTGAGCGACGCGCCGGCCGGCCGCGTCGTCCCCTTTGCGATGACCCCACTGGCCATCTCGGCGACGCAAGTCCGTGCGCTGCTCGCCGCTGGCGAAAGCGTGCGCTATTTGCTGCCCGACGCGCTGATCGCTTATATTCGGGCACATCACCTCTACACGGAGCATTGATTCGCGGATGAATCTGATCGAACTGGAAAAGCTGGTCGTAGCTGCACTCGAAGACATCAAGGGACATGACATCGAGGTCATTGACACAAGCCGCCTGACCTCGCTTTTCGAACGTATGGTGATTGCCTGCGGCGACTCGCACCGCCAAGTGAAATCGCTGGCGCGCAATGTCCAGGAAAAGGTGCGCGCCGGCGGCGCGCATGTCCTCTCCTGCGAAGGCGAAGAGGTCGGCGAATGGATTCTTGTCGATCTCGGCGACATCATCGTGCACGTGATGCAGCCGGCCGTACGCAGCTATTACAACCTGGAAGAGCTCTGGGGCGGCAAGGGACCGTTGCGCGTACGGCAAACCATGGCTGCAGCCGGCTAGCCAGCGGCTGCGCAAGGGATGAAACTCGCCATCCTCGCCGTCGGCCACAAGCCGCCCGACTGGGTGGCGCGCGGGTGCGACGACTATCTGCGGCGGATGCCGCGCGAGCTCGGCCTGGCGGTCATCGAGGTCAAGCCCGAGGCGCGTTCCGGCAAGACACGCCAACAGCTTCTCGCGGCGGAAAAGACGCGCCTGCTCGCCGTTCTGCAAAACTACCCGCGCCTCGTCGTACTCGACGAACGCGGCACGGATCTGAGCACGCTGCAGTTGGCCGAACACCTTGAGCACTGGCTGCAGGGCGGCGACGACACGGCCTTCGTCATCGGCAGCGCGGACGGCGTCGACGAATCGCTGAAGCAACAGGCCAACGCCACGATCCGCCTGTCCAGCCTGACCTTGCCGCACGCGCTGGCACGTCTGATCCTGTGCGAGCAGCTTTATCGTGCCGTCAGCGTAATCCGACACCATCCTTATCACAGACAAGACTGATGCCGGCCCGATCGCTGCTCCCGACGCGCCTCTACCTGGCCTCGCGCAGCCCCCGTCGACGCGATCTTCTGCTGCAGATCGGGATCAGTTTCGATCCGCTCATTTTCCGACAGGCGCCGCGCGAGGATCACGAACTCGACGAAACGCCGCAGCCCGGCGAGGATGCCGCGAGCTACGTCGAACGTCTCGCGCGCAACAAGGCCGAACACGGTTGGCGCATCGTCAAGGGGCGCAACTTGCGCCTGCAGCCCGTCCTCGCCGCCGACACGACGGTCGAACTGAACGGCCAGGTAATCGGCAAACCGGCTGACGCGGTCGCTGCCCAGGACATCCTGCACCGCCTTTCCGGCCAGACGCACCGGGTCCTCACGGCGGTCGCGATCAGCTTCCAGGGCCGGCTGGATACAGCACTATCGTGCAGCGAAGTGCGCTTTCGCACGCTCGAGGACGGCGAAATACGGCGCTACGTCGCTACCGGCGAACCGATGGACAAGGCTGGTGCCTATGCCATCCAGGGTCGCGCTGCGGTCTTCGTCGAGCACCTCGCCGGCAGCTATTCGGGTGTGATGGGCTTGCCGCTCTACGAGACGGCACAACTGTTGAAGGCTTTCCAAAACCTCCCCACCCAACACGCCTGAGCCGTCCTGCGAGCCTTCCGAGACGCCTGGCATGGCGCTGCCAGCAGAGGCCGCGCTGCTGGTGAAGAAATCTTGTAACGCTGCCGAGGCCGACCCAGCGCCCCCCCGCCACAAGATTTCTTGAACGCCCAACCGGCTGTTCTGATTGGCTTAATTGCTCATATCTGGGGAAGCACGTGACAAGATGACATGGCCTCGGCACTGACCCGGCTGCTACAACTGGGACAGGACATCCGAGGAGGCACACATGAACAGCCCGATGAAGCGGCCATTGCGTCCGCAACGCCAGCGCTCGTGTGCTTTCGGCAATGCTGCGTGAAATCCCAGCGTTGGTTTGGTACCGTGGTAGGCTCGTAACTACCGTTCGAGAGGCTTGGCGATGTCGTCGTCTTTACCTGCAACCGCCCCGCAACTGGCCGAAACCGCGGCGGCGCTTGCGCAATGGCGGAGCACCCGCCTGCGCAGCACTCACATTCCAGAGGATCTATGGTCGCAAGCGACCGAACTCGCCGGGCGGTACGGTATCGCCAAGGTCGCCGTCGCCCTGAAGCTGGACTACAAAAGTCTGAAGCGCCGCGTGAGCACCAAGCACAGCGCCGACGACGCGCGCAGCACGCCCGTGTCATCGCGCTTCGTCCAACTGCAGATTTCCGGATCTCGAAGGAAACCCGGATGGCACGTTAGACCAGCGCAAAGGTCATTCTGGCTCCGGTTTCCGGATGTGGGAATTCCTGCTCGGTGAGTTCGTCGAGGAGGGCGGCGATGGCACGGTCATGGACTGGAC
>NZ_JAPUVR010000029.1 GCF_029255125.1 Accumulibacter sp.
TCGCCGCCCTCCTCGACGAACTCACCCAGCAGGAATTCCCACATCCGGAAACCGGAGCCAGAATGACCTTTGCGCTGGTCTAACGTGCCATCCGGGTTTCCTTCGAGATCCGGAAATCTGCAATTACACCGGGCTTGTCGCCATTAACCGCTGGCGACAACTTGCATGTCGCGTCGGAACCGGGTAAATACGAGGCTTGCCGCCGGCGCCCCGGCCAAACCCGATCCAGCCTCGCGAAGGAGCCGAACAGGCGTGAACGAGCCAGCCGACATCCTGATCAGCGTCGTCATCCCGACGTACAACTACGCCTATCGGCTGCCGCGCGCGCTCGATTCGGTGCTCGCGCAGCAGGCCGCCGACGTCGAACTGATCGTCGTCGATGACGGCTCGACCGACCAGACGAGCGACGTATTGGCCGCCTACCGCGGGCGCTACCCCGGGCTGGGCGTGCTTTGCCAGGCGAACGCGGGTGCCGGCGCCGCGCGCAACACGGGCATTCGCGCCGCGCGCGGAAGCTATGTCCTGCTCCTCGACGCCGACGACCAACTGGCGCGCGATGCCCTGACGAGTCTGCGCGCGGTACTCGCCGCCCATCCCGGCGTCGGGATGATCATCGGCGCGCACGTCTCGGTTTATCCGGACGGACGCGAGCGCCTGCGCGTACCGGCTGAGCTTCCGACCGCTTCACCACGCGAATTGGCGCAGCGCTACCTGCTCGACAAACGCATCGCCATCTCGCACGGCTGCACGCTTTTTCGCCGCGACCTGCTGCTCCAGCGACCGTATCCGGAGAGCTTGCGTTCGGGCGAGGATATCGCGGTTTTCGCCTACCTGCTGGTCAGCGCGCCGGTTGCCGTCACCCAGCACGCCATCGCACGCATCCACAAGCACCCGGGCAGCCTGCGCCACGACCGGCAGGACGAGGAGGAACGCGCACGGCTGATGACCAGCGAGGTCTTCGCCAGCCTGCCAGCCGAGTGCCAGCCGCTGCGCCAGTCGTACGAAGCCAGGCGCTACCTCTCGGCGTTTCGCGCCGCGGTCCTCGCCGACGACCCGAAAAGCGCGCGCCGTTTCTATTGGCGCGCTTTTCGCCTGAGCCCGCGCCAGGCACTGCGCTGGGGCTACGCGCGCAAGGCGCTGCGCCTCTTCTTCTGGTTCTGAGCCTCTCCGATCGGCCTTTTCGACGTCACCATGCACGCTTTCGCCTCGCTTGCCACCTGCGCCCGGCGCCTGCCGCCGCCGGCCCTTGCTTTCCTCGCCAGCCTGGCACTGTCGGCCATCGCCATCGCGGGAACGCTGGTCATCGGCAAGGATGCCGCCTACTACCTCGACCTTGCCCGGCAGGCGCTCGAGCACGGGCCCTCCGCCGCGCGACAGATCGAGTCATGGCCGTGGTTCCCGCTCCTGATCGCCGGATCGCACCGACTGAGTGGCCTGCCGCTGGAAGCGCTTGCCTATCTGTGGTGTTCGCTGTTTGCCGCCGGAACCTGCGCCGTGCTCGTCGCTGCGACGCAAGAGCGGATCGCCGGCAGCGGCTACTGGGCCTGCCTGATCGTCCTCGCCATGCCAGCTTTCAACCAGTTCCGCGACGACATCATTCGCGAGCACGGCTACTGGTTTTTCGTCGCCCTCGCCCTCTGGCTCGCTCTGCGCTGGCTCGAACGCGGTGGTTGGGCGCGCGCCGCCGTAATTCACCTGGCGCTTGCCGGGGCGGTGTTCTTCCGCCTGGAGGCGGTCTTCCTAGTTCCCGCGCTGGTGCTCGGCCTGTGCAGCGAACTGCGCACGCGCCAAGGCTGGCTGCGCCTGCTGCAACTGAACGCCGTGCCGCTCTTTGCCGCAGCACTCGCCATTCTTTTCGTCACGATCAAGGGTGGCGGCCTGGAGCAACCGCGCGTCGCCTACTTCCTGTCGTTCATCGACCCGCGCACTCTGCTCGCCCGTCTTGACCTGATGGCGACCGCCTTTGCCAAAGCCGCGCTCGACAAGTACGCTGCCGACGAAGCGCGGCAGATCGTCGTGTATGGACTGGCGCTGGCACTGCTCGCCAAGTTTATCGTCCTCAACGGGCCCTTCGCGCTCCCCTTGCTGTTCGCCCGAGGCTGGTCCGCGATCCGGCGCGCATACTCGACGCTGCAGCCCTTCGCCTGGGCATGGCTGGTCTATCTCGTGTTGCTGCTGGTGTTCTTCGTCCAGAAGGGTTTCGTCAATTCGCGTTACGTCAGTCTGCTCAACCTGCTCGCACTGCCCTTCCTGACCAGCGCCCTGCTCGTCTTCGTCCACCGCTTCCCACGTCTGGGCAAGGGCCTGGTCGTCGTCGCCTGCCTGGTCATGCTGCACAACGTGACCTCTTTCGGCGCCCGCAAGACGCATTACCTGGAAGCGGCCGCCTGGCTAACGCAGCACACGGCGCCGGCCGACACCATCTACTACGAGGACGCACGCATCGCCTACTACGCCGGCCGCGGTTATCCGATCCCGCTGCAGGCGCGCGAGGAAGTGCTCGTACAAGCACCGCCAGAATTCCGCTATTTCGTCCTGACGAGCAAACGTGAAGACGCGAACCTGTCGGCCCTGCTCGAGCAGCAGCACAAGCGCGTCCTTGGTCGCTTTGCCAACCGCAAGGGCGACAGCGTGCTGATCGTCGGCGACTGAGACGCTGCGCAGCGACGCGCGGGCTAGCCGGCTGTCGGCGTGCTGGGTAGCCGAGCGGCGCCGCGTTGCGACCGGCGGCTGCGCCCCGGCAGAACGAAGCGGCCAGGGTCGACGGCATGCACCAGATCGTCGGCCAGCGGCGGCGGCTCGCCACAGATCAGGCTGGCGAGCAGTTCGCCGGCAAGCGCCGACCAGACGATGCCGCGCGCGCCAAAGCCATTGATCAGGAAAAGGCCCGGCACGCGCGGCAGCCTGCCGAGCGGCAGCGCCGGTGCGGTCGGATCGATCGTCGCGCTGGCCGCGATCGGACCGATCATCGGCAAGCGATCCGGCGCCAGCGGTCGAAAGCCGACGCGACCGCCAATCCCGGCCGGCACCAGCGCCTTGCTGTAACCGGGCAGAATGAAGTCGAGCCGGGCGAGATTTTCGGCGTGATCGGCCGCGCGCAGACCCACCTCGCCGTCATCGACGGCGAAAGTCGCGCCGGCGCAGCGCACGCCGTCAACCGCCGGGGTGACGTAACCCAGCCGGCAGACGACCACCTGCGGCGGCGAATCGGCCTCGGCCGCCAGATGCGACACCTGCCCGCGCGCCGAGCGCAGCGGCAATTGCCCAGTGACGGGAAAGCGGCGGGCGTCGACCGCGTTGGCGAGAACCAGGACGGGTGCTTCGGCGATTACGCGACCGGCTGCATCGCGCACGCTCCACAGCCCGCCGTGCTCGCCGATCTGCGCCACCTGACAGCCAAAATGCAGGCGAATCGCTGTCCCGCAACGGGCAACGTTGGCCCGGCAGAGCGACGCCGGATTGACCCAACCGGCACGCGGAAACCACCAGCCGCCGAGCGCCACCGGCCAGCCGGCCAGGTGGCTGGCTTCCTCGCGGTCGACGAAGCGCAGAACGTCCGCCGCCGCTTGCCGGGCCTCGACGACACGCTGCTGCGTAGCGACGTGCGCCGCGTCGCGCCCCAGGTGCAGAACGCCGCTCGGCGCCCAACGCAAGGGCAGATTCTCGGCCGTCAGCCGGGCAAAATGCTGCAGTGCGAAAGCAAAAGCGGCGTGCGTCAGCCGACTCAGGCGATTGTCGTCGAGCGACGGCAGTGGACGCATGACGCCGACCAGGTTGCCTGAAGCGCCTTCCCCCGGCGCCGCCGCTCGATCGATCAGGTCGACCTGCCAGCCGCGCGCGACCAAGCGCTCGGCAGCGCTGCTGCCCGCCAACCCTGCCCCGACGACGATCGCTTGCGGCCTCATGCGCGCAGCGCCACTGCCGGCTACTCCGGGCGCATCTGCGGAAAGAGAATGACGTCGCGAATGTTCGCGGCATCGGCCAACAGCATGACGAGCCGGTCGATGCCGACGCCGCAACCGCCGGTCGGCGGCAGACCGTATTCCAGCGCACGGATATAGTCGGCGTCGTAATACATCGCTTCCTCGTCGCCGGCGTCCTTCGCCCTCGCCTGCTCGGCGAAGCGCGCCGCCTGGTCCTCCGGATCGTTCAGTTCGGAAAAGCCGTTGGCGATTTCGCGACCGGCGATGAACAACTCGAAACGCTCGGCGACCTCCGGGTTGGTGTCGCTGCGCCGAGCGAGCGGGCTGACCTCGGCCGGGTAATCGACGATGTACGTCGGGTCCCACAGATCGGCCTCGGTCGTCTCCTCGAAAAGCGCCAGTTGCAGCGCGCCGAGACCCATTTGCGGGCTCGTCGCGACGTGCAGTGCCGCCAGCTTGTCGCGCAACCAGCCGGCGTCGGCGAGTTGCGCGCTGCTAAAACCGGGATGGCTACGGCGGATCGCGTCGACGATCGTCAGGCGGGCGAACGGTTTGCTGAAATCGAGCGGCCGCCCCTGAAACTCGAACACCTCGCCACCGAGCGCCTCGCGCGCGCTGTGTCGCAACATGCCCTCGGTGAAATCCATCAACTGGCGATACTCCGAGTACGCCTCGTAGAACTCCATCATGGTGAATTCCGGATTGTGCCGCGGGCTCAGCCCCTCGTTCCGGAAGTTGCGGTTGATTTCAAAGACCTTCTCGAAACCGCCGACGACCAGGCGTTTGAGGTAGAGCTCGGGCGCAATGCGCAGGAAGAGCTGCATGTCGAGCGCATGGTGATGCGTCTGGAACGGGCGCGCCGTCGCACCGCCCGGAATCGGGTGCATCATCGGCGTCTCGACCTCGAGGAAGCCGTGCCTGACCATGTAATTGCGGATCGACTGGACGATGCGGCTACGCACGGCGAAAGTGAAACGCGACTCCTCGTTGGTGATCAGGTCGACGTAGCGCATGCGGTACTTCTGTTCCTGGTCGGTCAGCCCGTGAAACTTCTCGGGCAGCGGGCGCAGCGACTTGGCAAGCAGACGGATCTGCGCGCACTCGATCGTCAACTCGCCGGTACGCGTGCGAAAGAGCGTGCCGACGACGCCGACGATGTCGCCCATGTCCCAGCGCTTGAACGCGCTGTAGTTCTCCTCGCCGATCCGATCGCGACTGACGTGCGCCTGGATGCGGCCCGAGAGATCCTGCAGCGTGACGAAGGCCGCCTTGCCCATGACGCGCTTGAGCATGATGCGACCGGCAAGCTTGACCTCGACGCAAGCCGCGTCAAGCTCGTCGCGCGTACGCACGTCGTAAAGCTCGTTGATCTTGCCGGCCGTATTCTCACGCGCGAAGTCGTTCGGGTACGCCCCGCCCGTCTGCCGCCATTCCGCCAGCTTGGCGCGGCGCTCGGCAATGATATGGTTCTCATCCTGCTGCGGCGAGCCCGCGGGCTGGCTATCGTCTTGCTTCACGCCTTACACTCCCTGTTTGAGGCTGGCTTCGATGAACTGGTCGAGGTCGCCGTCGAGCACACCCTGCGTGTTGCCGACCTCGACATTCGTACGCAAATCCTTGATTCGCGATTGATCAAGTACGTAAGACCGGATCTGGTGGCCCCAGCCAATATCTGACTTGGCGTCCTCGAGCTTCTGCTGCTCGGCCTGTCGCTTGCGCATCTCGGCTTCGTAGATGCGCGATTTCAGCATCGCCATCGCTTCCGCCCGATTGCGGTGCTGCGAGCGGTCGTTCTGGCACTGCACGACGATGTTGGTTGGCAGGTGCGTGATGCGCACCGCCGAGTCGGTCTTGTTGATGTGCTGGCCACCCGCGCCCGAAGCGCGATAGGTGTCGATACGCAGATCGGTCGGGTTGATTTCGACCTCGAAGGAGTCGTCGATCTCCGGGTAGGCGGAAACCGAGCAGAAGCTGGTATGGCGCCGGGCGTTCGAATCGAACGGCGACTTGCGCACCAGACGGTGAATCCCGGTTTCCGAGCGCAACATGCCGTAGGCGTAGTCGCCGGAAATCTTCAGGCTCGCCGTCTTGATCCCGGCGACCTCGCCGGCCGACTCTTCGAGGATTTCGACGGCGTAGCCCTTGCGTTCGGCGTAGCGCAGATACATGCGCAGCAGCATCGCCGCCCAGTCCTGCGCTTCGGTACCGCCGGCACCGGCCTGGATGTCGACGAAGCAGTTCAACGGATCGGCCGGATTGTTGAACATGCGGCGGAATTCGAGCCCGGCAACCTCCTTCTCGATCGCCTCGAGGTCGGCGAGCACCGCGTTCAGCGTTTCGTCGTCGTCCTCCGCGCGCGCCATGGCGAAAATCTCGTCGGCATCGCGCAGCGCGTCGCCGACCCGGTTCAGCGTCAGCACGACATTCTCCAGCGAGCGCCGCTCACGACCGAGTTCCTGCGCCCGCTCGGCGTTGTCCCAGACGCGCGGATCCTCGAGCTCGCGCGCAACCGTCCTTAACTGATCAGCCTTCTGATCGTAGTCAAAGATACCTCCGAAGTTCGCTGGCTCGCTGCGCCAGGTCGGCGAGCCGGTTTTCGATCGTGTTGAGCTGTTCTGCTTCCATGACTTTGCCTGCCTTCGCTGAGTAAGGCGGGCATTATACGCTGCCGTCGTGCCGACCGCCGACACGCCCCAGCCGCGCGAGCGCACTCGATCGCATGGGCCGCTGCCTCCGACCAACCGCCAGACCGCCAGATGCCAGCTTGACGGCCGCGCACATGGCCGCCTAACATAGCCGCCGATACTCCGTTCGACCACCCGTCCCGCAACGGTGTGCCGGGCCACCCGGCAAGCCCGCCAGGCTGACCCCGGCGGTCGCCTCGCTGGACAGCGAAGCCGCAGCGAAGTCGAATCCGACAAGCCATGCCCACCAGATCAAACGACATCCAGCGCGATCTCCCGATACGCGTTGGCGACGCGGTTACGCAATCCAGCGTCTTCCGCCGGAAGAGCGTCGAGATCTTGTCCGCCCAGGTGTGATTCGATGAAAGCCAGCACGCACCGGCTGGTCAACGCGGACTCGCGCGATCTCGCCTTCCTCCCGGATGGCTCGGTCCATCTTGTGGTCACCTCCCCACCGTACTGGAATCTGAAGCGGTACAACGAGCATCCCGACCAACTCGGGCACATCCAGGACTACGAAGCGTTCCTCGGCGAGTTGGAGAAGGTATGGCGGCACGCGTACCGGGTTCTGGTTCCCGGTGGGCGTCTGGTCTGCGTCGTCGGTGACGTATGCGTTGCGCGGCGCGACTTCGGGCGCCACCTGGTCTTTCCGCTGCACGCTGACATCTGCGTCATTTGCCGCCGCATTGGCTTCGACAACCTCAACCCGATCATCTGGCACAAGATCGCGAATGCCTCGTACGAAGTCGTGAATGGCTCGAAGTTCCTGGGCAAACCCTACGAGCCCAACGCCATCATCAAGAACGACATGGAGTTCATCCTGATGCAGCGGAAACCGGGCGGGTACCGACAGCCAACCGTGGCCCAACGCGAGGAAAGCCGCATCGACAAAGGTGACTTCGACCGATGGTTTCAGCAGATATGGAACATCACCGGAGCCTCGACCAAGCAGCACCCTGCGCCATTTCCTTTGGCCCTGGCGACGCGCCTCGTGCGCATGTTTTCGTTCTCCGGCGACACCGTCCTCGATCCCTTCTGCGGCTCGGGCACGACAATGATTGCCGCCTTGCGCAGTGGTCGCAACAGCATCGGAATCGACATCGACCCCGAGTACTGCCGGATGGCTGCGCGCTACCTGAAGGCCGAGAACACCGACCTGTTCACTACCGCCAGCTTGTCGTTCGAGAGAGTCGCCAGCGCCGATGTCGCATCTGAATCCGCGCCGCGGCTGCGCGAGGATCACGCCCTGTACGAGGTCCGCCCGGCGCGCAAGAAGCTCGCTTAGGGAAGGCGAAGCCGACGACGATATCCCCGCGGAGCGTCGTTGCTGGGCAGCACGGGCAGATCCCGGACAGACATGACCGGCGGCCGCGCGCCGCCGATACAGCACCTCTCTCGCCGAAATCGCCCAGGCGCTCGGCGCGAGCGCACGAAGCGGCTACACTTGCGCCTGCGCTGCGCGTACGACGGCACGGTTGCCGCCAGCGGCGCGATCGGACAACACTCAACGGACAAGGAATGCAGGCTGCATGATCAGGATTGACTTTGAAAAGATGGGCGGCTTGATCCCGGCCGTCATCCAGGATGCCGAAAACGGCGAGGTGCTGATGGTCGCTTTCATGGACGAAAAGACCTTGAATCTGACCCTGGAGTCAGGCCGGACCTGGTTCTTCAGTCGTTCGCGCAACAAGTACTGGATGAAGGGCGAAGAGTCGGGCAACACGCAGGAAGTGGTCGAGGTGCTTACCGATTGCGACGCCGACACGGTGGTCATCAAGGTCAGGCAGAACGGCCCCGCCGCGTGCCACACCGGCAACCGGAGCTGCTTCTTCGTGCGTTGGGAAAACGGCACCTGGGTCGAGCATTCGCACCCGCTCTTCGACCCGGCCCAGGTGTACAAGAAATGAGCGCGCCGACCACCGGCAATCGGCTGAAGTTCGGCATCCCCAAGGGAAGCCTGGAGGAGTCCACCGTCGAACTGCTGCGCAAGGCTGGCTGGCGGGTCACCACCAGTTCGCGCAGCTACTTTCCCAGCGTCGACGATCCAGAGATGCGCTGCAGCCTGATCCGTCCGCAGGAGATGGGCAGATACGTCGAACGCGGGACAATCGATGTCGGCATTGCCGGCCGGGACTGGGTGCGCGAGAGCGATTCGGATGTCGTCGAAGTCTGCGAGATGGTTTACTCGAAGGTTTCCCGCGGCACGGTGCGTTGGGTTCTAGTGGTCAGCGACGATTCGCCGGTTCGCTCGCCCGAGGATCTGCGCGGCGCGACGATTTCGACCGAGCTGGTCGGTTTCACCGAACGATACTTCGCCGAGCGGCAGATCCCGGTCACCGTCGAGTTCTCCTGGGGAGCGACCGAAGCCAAGGTGGTCGAAGGCCTGTGTGATGCGATCGTCGAAGTCACCGAAACGGGCTCGACGATTCGCGCCAATGGCCTGCGCATCGTCTGCGAGCTGATGGAGTCGTTGCCGGTCATGGTGGCCAACCGGGCGGCCTGGGAGGACCCCTGGAAACGGCTGAAGATCGAGCAGATCGCCACTCTGCTGCAATCGACTCTGCGTGCGGAAGGCATGGTCGGCATGAAGATGAACGCACCGGGCGAGCGTGTCGCCGCCATTACCGACATCCTGCCCAGCCTGAAGAACCCGACGGTGGCCCATCTGTACGATTCCGACTGGGTTTCGATCGAAACCATCCTTCCCGAAAAGGAGGTTCGGCGAATCGTTCCCGAACTGATCCGGCTCGGTGCCGAAGGCATTGTCGAGTATCCGCTGAACAAGATCATCTGAAGCCAGTGGCAGTGTCGGTGCGCACAGCCTGGCTTGCGCGCGCCGACAGAGGCGAGTGATGCTTCTCCGGCCGGCTTCTGCGGTGTCGTACCATTCGTTGGTCAAACGGCAAGCGCCAAATTTGCCACGGCCACCGCCATCCGGGCGGGCTATGATCGGGTATCGGCGGGTCGAATACGCCCGTCGGCTCTGGAGGGAAAGAGTCATGCGGGTCAAACTTTGGCGGAGCGTACTCGTCGGCTGCTGCCTGGCGAGCAGCGCATTTGCTGCGGAAGAGATCGTCCTGGGGCAGACCGTCGCGCTTTCCGGCCCGATGGCCGAGCACGGCAAGGCGATTCAGGCCGGCGCACGGGCCTACTTTTCCCGGATCAACGCCGATGGCGGCGTGCATGGCCGACGAATCGTCCTCAAGTCGCTGGACGATGGCGGTGACGCAAACCGGGCGGCGGAAAATACGGCCCGCCTGATCGACCAGGAACGCGTGCTGGCGGTGTTTGCCGGCGCCGAAGGCGGCCCCTGCATCGCCAGCATGAAGGTGGCGATCGAAAGGAAGACGCCGCTGGTCGCCTGCCTGGCTGGCGCCGCCGAGTTCCGCGAAAGCTATAACCGCTACGTCTTTCCGGTGCGTGCTGGACATCAGCTCGAATTCGAGCGCCTGGTCGATACGGCCGCCCAGTTTGGCCAATTCCGCATGGCTTTCCTGCACAGCGACAGCGAGACCGGGCGCAAGCATCTGGCCAACGTGCGCAAGGCATTGGCCCGGCACCAGCTCGATCTGACGAAAGCCATCGTTCTCCCGGCCAAGCCCGATGCTGAAGCGATCGCGCGCGAACTGCGCGAGGCGAAAGTGGATGTTGCCTTCAACCACGGCAGCTACGCCGCATTTGCTGCGGTGATCACGGCCAGTCGCAAACTGGGCGCGGCGACGCGCTTCATGGCGGTCAACTCGGGCGCCCAGCAGATGGTCCGACTCCTCGCTGGCGAAGCGCAGGGGCTGGTCTTCACGCAGGTCGTGCCCTTCCCTTGGGGGGTCGCGCCGCCGGTCGTCAGGGAGTATCAACGCGACCTGCAGGCGGTCGATGCGGCGGCCGACTTTTCCTTCAGCAGCCTTGAGGGCTATCTCAGCGCACGCGTGCTGGTGGCCGGCCTGCAACAGGCCGGAGCGGCAACGCCGAACCGCGAGGCACTGGTTAATGGACTGGAAAAGCTCGGGCAATACGATCTCGGCGGCTATGCCGTCAGCTATTCGCCCCGCCAGCACCTTGGCTCGTCGTTCGTAGACACGGTGATCGCGACGCGCGACGGTCGCTTCGTGCATTGACCGCGGCGACTGCCGCGCCCGGGCGACGGCTGCCGCCGCGGCTGATCAAGCGCTGACCGACGGCTGCGCGCGGTGGCGCTGCGCACGCAGCACCACGGTGCGCGCGACATGCTGCAGTTCAAGCCCCCAGCGGCTCATTGCTTCCGAAATGAGAATTGCCTCGCCGCCGTTCAGGCAACCGTCGGCCTCGGTGATCTCGACGATCGCGGCGAGCGCCTGCTGCTGCTTTTCCGGCGCGCGGATGTCGTCAAGCAGGTGCTCGACCAGATCGCGATCAAGTTCGATCTGTCCGACGTTCGGCGAGCGCGCGCACTGCAGCAGGTCGTTGCAGAATTCGTGCGTGACGCGGTCGAGCGTTGCGTGCGAGATGCCCAGCTTGTCGAGAATGGCTTGCCGATCGAGCGATTCGATTTCGCGTGGGTCGAGGGCACCGTCGGCAAGCAGAGCGAGGGCGACGATGCGTGACATCGCTTCCGGGCTGTCGGTGGTGTAGTGGCGCATGCTTTTCTCCTGGCTTCGAGTTTCGATGATTGCCCCGTGCGTAGGTGGGACGGAGCAGACTATGGGGGCGCCGGGCGATAAAGTCCAATGAGATATAATTGTTGAGTGTATTTGCTGGAGCTTATGAGTGCCGCGTCGCCGCATCAGCTTTCGTCAACTGGAAACCTTCACTACCGTCGCCCGACTGCGCAGTTTCACCAAGGCGGCGGCGGCCTTGCACCTGACGCAACCGGCGGTTTCGCTACAGATTCGCCAGCTCGCCGAGGTGCTTGGCGCGCCGTTGTTCGCGCAGCAGGGCCGCCTGCTGGTCCTCACCCAGGCGGGCGAGGAAGTGCTCAAGATGGCGCGCGAACTGGACGATGTCTGGAACCGCTTCGAGGCTGCGATCGACGAGCTGAAGGGACTGAAGCGGGGCCGCCTGCGCATCGCACTGGTTCCCACGGCCAAGTACTTCCTGCCCAGAATGCTCGGCGACTTCTGCCGGCGCTACCCGGAGATCGAAGTCGAGCTTGAGATCGCCGAGCGCGAACGCGTCGTTGCGCGCCTGCGCGGCAACCAGGACGACCTCTACATCATGGTCTATCCGCCGGACGACCTGCCACTGATCTGCACGCCGTTTCTCGACAACGAGCAGGTGGTGATTGCCCCGGTCGGGCATTGGGCGGCCGGCCGCAAGCTTGCACTCGACGAACTGAGCGGCGAGCGCTTCATCCTGCGCGAAGTCGGCTCGGGCTCGCGGCGGACGATCGACAGCCATCTCGCGCAGACCGGGATCAGGCTCGATGTCAAGCTGGCGGTGAGCAGTAACGAGGCGATTCGCGAGCTCGTCGCCACCGGCGTCGGCCTTGCCGTGCTCTCGCGGCACGCCTTGCCGGCCGACCCGGCGGCTGCCGGCGTGTGCATGCTCGAGGTCGAGGGTTTTCCCTTGCGCCGCCCTTGGCTGGTCGTTCAGCTCAGAAACAAAACCTTGTCGCTGCCGGCGCGCGCCTTCCTCGCGCACTTGCTGGAAGCGGGAGGCGCAGCCGCTACCGCGCCGGCCGCCGCAGCAGTCGGCGCCAGCAACCCCGATCACTGATCGATAGGTACCGCCTTGAAAGCAGCGCTGGCTTCCAGCCGGTCGGCCAGCGCGCTGAGCGCCAGGCACGCGCTGGCGACGTCTGCCCATTCGTTCGGCCGAACGTAGCGCACGAAGCCGATCCCGCTCACCGTCGTGATGTCGGCCTGCGTCAGGCGGTTGCCGAACAGGAAGTCGCCGACCAGCTTCTCTTCGAGCATGGCAAACGCCTGGCGCATCTGACCTCGCAGGCGGTCGGTCCATTCGGCCCAGAGCAACTCGCGCGGTCGCTTGTGCTCGTATTCGATCGCCACCGCTTTCTCGGTAGCGACGGTCGCCAGCGCCATCAACTGCTGCACCTGCCGGCGCTCCGCGCCCTGCCGTGGAATGAGCGGTGCGCGGCCACGTTCAAAAGCGAGTTCGTCGAGGTAATCGAGAATGTACGCGCTCTCGTAGAGCGTCTCGCCGTCCGGCAGCGTCAACATCGGGACCTTGAACAGCGGATTGATCGGCCGCATCGCATCCATCTGCCGGAACACCGAGAGCGACACGTGTTCGAACGGGATTCCGTACAGTTGCATGGTCACCGCCACGCGCCGAACAAAGGGCGAGTCGTAGAGGCCGAGCAAACGGTGTGGCGCAGCTTCCGACAGATTTGTCATCTCTTCTTCTCCAGTCGTAAAGGTTGGCGCCGCCAGGCAGCACTGCCTGATCGGCGGCTGGGCACGCCCGGCGCAGCTCTGCCGGGCGATCGTTCAGGCACAGGCCGGCACGCCGGCCAGTCTGAAGCGGGGCACTGCCCAGTCACGGCGGGCGGCGCCGGCGGGCGGTGCGAGACGGATTCTGGCGGGCAGTTCGGCCCCCGGCAGCGGCCAGGTCTCGATCACCGTCGTCCCTGGCTGGACGAGGCGGTGACGCTGGCCGGGCAGCAGCCAGATATCGCGGCCGCCCATTTCTTCGGTCAGCCAGATTCGCCCGCCAAGTGCAATGACCGTCCAGCCGGCCAGCCCGTCCAGCGAAACGGCTGCGCCAGCACTCAATTCGAATTCAACATGGGGTAACAGGGTCGTCATGGCTTCCTCCTTTGCCAGCGATGATGCCTGTCCGATGCTTCACAGGTGCGGCCATTTTCAGCTCGCTGGCGGGCCAGTACAATCGAATTGTTCTGACGCGACATGTGAAAAAAATTGACCGATAACCGCCGCCTCCCGCCGCTTGGCAGCCTGCGCGTCTTCGTTGCCGCCGCGCGCAGCCAGAGTGTCACCGGCGCAGCCGCCGAGCTGCATCTGACGCATGGTGCGGTCAGCCACCAGTTGCGCCAGTTGCAGGACCAGCTCGGGGTCGCCCTCTTCGAGCGGCACGGTCGCGGCCTGAAGCTGACCGCGCAGGCCGCCGTCTATGCCGAACAGGTGGCGCGTGCGCTCGGCGAAATCGGCCAGGCGACCGAGCAACTGCTGGCGATGCGCGACTACCGCCGGCTGCGCGTCAGTTGCATGCCGTCGTTCGCCGCGCGCTGGCTGCTACCGCGCCTGGGCAGCTTCATTTCGCATCACCGCGAACTCGACGTCGAGGTGCAATCGAGCGCCCGACTGGCCGACATCAAGGGCGGCGAGGCCGATGTCGCGCTCCGCTTCGGCCACGGCCGCTACCCTGGCCTGAGCTGCCGGCTGTTGATGCGCGACTGGTACTACCCGGTGTGTTCGCCCGAGTTCATTGCTCGCCACGCGCTGCTCGACCCGGCGCAGTTGGGCGAGCTGCCGCTGCTGCGCTCGAACGACGAACTCTGGCAACCGTGGTTTACCGCGGCCGGACTGATCGTCGACGAGCCGCAGCGCGGTGCCGTTTTCGACGACTCCAATCTGATGCTGATGGCCGCCGCTTCCGGCCAGGGCGTCGCGCTCGCCCGCCACACGCTGGCGCTCGACGGCCTGGCCAGCGGCGCGCTGCGTCGCCCTTTCCGGCTGGCTGTCGAGTCGCCGCTCTCCTACTACTTCATCTGTCGTCTGGCCGACGAGCAGCAGGCCGGGATCGTCGCCTTTCGCGCCTGGGTATTCGAGGAAGCGGCGTCGTACCGCGCGCCAGACGGCGAACTGGCGCCTTCGCCTCAATCCTGAGCTTGGCCGGCGAAGTGGGCGTCGCGCCGGGCGCGCGGGCCGATGCGCTGCGCTGGCCGTCGGCCGCCGGTAGCGTGATCGAAGGTGGCGGCAGGCGGCATTGAACGGCTGCCGGCGATCCGCGTTTGGTAGAATGCCCGTTTGTCCAGCCGGCCGGAATCCCATGCCCCGCAAGATCCTCGTCACTTCCGCCTTGCCCTATGCCAACGGCGCCATCCATCTCGGCCACCTGGTCGAGTACATCCAGACCGACATCTGGGTCCGCTTCCAGAAGATGCGCGGCAACGAATGCTGGTACGTCTGCGCCGACGATACGCACGGCACGCCGATCATGCTGCGCGCCGAGAAGGAGGGCCTTACCCCGGAAGCGCTGATCGAACGCGTGCAGCGCGAACACACGCGCGACTTCGCCGGTTTCCACGTCGGTTTCGACAACTACTACACGACGCACTCGCCGGAAACACGCGCCTGCGCCAATGAAATCTACCGTCGTCTGCAAGCTGCCGGGCTGATCGAAACGCGCACGATCGAGCAGTACTACGATCCGCTCAAAGAGATGTTCCTGCCCGACCGCTTCATCAAGGGCGAGTGCCCGAAATGCGCGGCGCCCGATCAATACGGCGACAACTGCGAGCAATGCGGTTCGGCGTATACGGCGAACGAGTTGCGCAACCCGTATTCGGCCGTCTCCGGCGCCCGACCCGAACTGCGCCAGTCGGAACACTACTTCTTCCGGCTCTCCGACGCGCGTTGTCAGGCTTTCCTGCGGCGCTGGACGCAGGGCGAAGGCCGGCTGCAGAGCGAAGCCGCGAACAAGCTGCAGGAATGGCTGGGCCCGCCCGGCGAGAATCACCTCACCGATTGGGACATCTCGCGCGACGCGCCGTACTTCGGTTTCGAGATCCCGGACGCGCCCGGCAAGTATTTCTACGTCTGGCTCGACGCGCCGATCGGCTACATGGGCGCTTTCCGCAACCTCTGCGCGCGCAGTGGAATCGATTTCGACGAGTACTGGCGCGCCGACTCGATGACCGAGCTGTATCACTTCATTGGCAAGGACATTCTGTATTTCCACGCGCTCTTCTGGCCAGCCGAACTCGAACACGCCGGCTACCGGACGCCGAGCAAGGTTTTCGCACACGGTTTCCTGACCGTAGACGGCGCCAAGATGTCGAAGTCGCGCGGCACCTTCATCACCGCCGAGAGCTATCTGGCGCAGGGGCTCGATCCCGAGTGGCTGCGCTACTACTACGCCGCCAAGCTGTCGGCGTCGATGGAGGACATCGACCTCAATCTCGACGACTTCATCGCGCGCGTCAATGCCGACCTGGTCGGCAAGCTGGTCAACCTCGCCAGTCGCTCGGCCGGCTTCATCAGTCAGCGCTTTGCCGGTCAACTGTGCACCTGCGACGAGTCGCTGCGCGCGCTGCAGGCGATCGGCGAAAAGCAGGCGGCGATCGCCGAGCACTACGAAGCGCGCGAGTTCGGCAAGGCGATGCGCGAAATCATGGCGCTCGCCGACCTCGCCAATCAGTACGTCGACAGCGTCAAACCCTGGGAAATGGCCAAACAACCGGGGCGCGAGAGCGAGTTGCAACAAGCCTGCAGCAACACGCTCAACCTCTTCCGCCGGCTGATCATCCTGCTCAAACCGGTCCTCCCGGCGCTCGCCGCAAAGGTCGAAAGCTTCTTCAACGTCGCGCCCTTCACCTGGGACGATGTCCGCAGCGTGCTCGCCGCCGGACACGCGATCCGGCCTTATCGCCACCTGATGACGCGCGTCGACAAGAAGCAGATTGCCGCCCTGGTCGAAGCCAACCGCGAGTCGCTGACCACGATCGCGCCGCCGGCTGCGCCGCAGAAACACGCCGAGCAGCAGGAGAAAGCAGCGGCCGTCGCCGTCGCCCAGGCGGCGGTGGCCACGGCCAATGGTGGCGCGCATCTGACGCTCGACGAGTTCATGCGCGTCGATCTGCGGATCGCGCAGATCCGCGAGGCAAGGCAGGTCGAGGGTGCCGACAAGCTCGTCCAGCTCCTCCTCGACCTCGGGCCACTCGGCACGCGGCAGGTCTTTGCCGGAATCAAGACGGCCTACGATCCGGCCAGACTGGTCGGTCGGCTGACCGTTGTCGTCGCCAATCTGGCGCCGCGCAAGATGCGCTTCGGACTCTCCGAAGGAATGATCCTCGCCGCCTCCGACCCGGATGGAACGACGCCCGGCATCTTCCTGCTCGCCCCTGACGCCGGCGCGCAGCCCGGCATGCGCGTCAAGTAAGGCCGTTGCCGGCGCGCTGACCGGCCGCCGGCGCGCCGAGTATCCCGCGCGCCGCGGCGACGCCGCTGCGCACCGCCGCTTCCAGCGTCGCCGGGTATTCGCCACAGACGTAGTCGCCGGCCAGCCACACGCCGCGCCTGGCGGTCTGCGCGGCCGGTCGCGGCAGGCCGGGACGGCAAGAGTAGGTCGCTCGCCGCTCGCGCACGACGCGTACCCAGGCGGGGTCGGGCAGGCGGCGGCGCAGCACGCCGGCGAGTTCTCCGGCCAGCGCGGCAAACAAGGCGGAATTGTCGAGTTCCTCCCAGGCGCCACGCCCGCTGAGAACGAAAGCGAGCAGCCCGTCGTTGCCGCACAACGCGCCGCGGTCGAAAACCCACTGGCCGACCCTCGTCGGCGAGCCACCCGCCAGACCGAGCATCGGCTCGGACAGCCGCAACTCGCGCGGATAGGCGCAATAGACGGTGGCGATCGGCTCGCAGCGATACCCGGCGAGCAGCCGCGCCAGGTCAGCCGTCTGCCCGTGCTGCGCCAGCAGGGCAGCGGCGTGCGGCGCGTCGACGGCGAGCACGACGGCTGCGTAGCGCTCGCCGGCAATGCCCAGCGACTCGCCGATCTGCTCGACGCGCGCCGACAGGCGAATCTCACCACCATGCGCGCGAATGAATTCGGCCGCCGGCTGCGCGAACAGCGCGTCGAGCTCGACGGCCGGCAGCAGCAGGTCGCTGGCCGCGCGCGCGCCGCCGACCGTATCGCGCAGCACGTTGAGAAAGACCTGCGCCGAGGCGTCGGCCGCCGGCGTGTTGAGCGCGGCCAGGCAGAGCGGTTCCCACAGAAAACGACGCAGCGCGCCGAACTGGCGATCGTGGTCGAGCAGCGCGGCAAGCGAACAATCGGCGGCCAGCCGGTAGCCCGTTCCCTGCCAGCGACGCAGACAGCGCAGCGCGGCGAGCTTCTCGCCCAGGCTGGCGCCGCGCGCGCTGAACAGGCCGACGGCAAGGTGCCAGGGCGCCGGCAGGCGTGGCAGACGCAGGGCAAACGGCCGCTCCGACGCGGCCCCGGGAAAGCAAAGGGCGAGCGGCACCCGGTGCAGCAAACGCGCCGGCTCTGCACCGACCTGCTGCATCAGGCGCAGCGTTTCGCCATACGCACCGCTCAGGATGTGCTGCCCGTTATCCAGCCGCTGCCCGTGCATGACGACGCTGCGCGCGCGCCCACCAAGCCGCCGCGCCGCTTCATGGACCACCACCTCGACGCCCGCCGCGAGCAATTCGACGGCTGCCGCCAAGCCGGCCCAACCGCCGCCGACGACCGCCACCCTCATCCGCGCACCCAGGTCCGCCAGGCAATCCACAGCTTGCGCAGCGGCGTCAGCGAAGTACGCTGCTGCAGCACCAGACAGCCGTCACGCTTGATTTCGTCGAGCAGACTGCGGTAGATCGCCGCCATCACCAGACCGGGGCGCTGCGCCCGCCGGTCGCTTTCCGGCAGGCTGGCGATCGCCTGCGCGTAATAGCTTTCCGCGCGCTCGATCTGGAACTCCATCAACTGGCGGAAGTTGTCCGAATGGCGAGCATTCAGAATGTCCGCCGCCGGAACGGAGAAACGCTGCAGATCCTCGATCGGCAGGTAGATCCGTCCCCGGCGCGCATCCTCGCCGACATCGCGAATGATGTTGGTGAGCTGGAAAGCGATCCCCAGATCGTGCGCATACTTCTGCGTCCGGCGGTCCTGGTAGCCGAAGATGCCGGCGGCGAGCAGGCCGACGACGCCGGCAACGCGGTAGCAGTAGAGCGCCAGCGTCTTGAAGTCGAGGTAGCGCGTTTGCCTGAGGTCCATTTCCATGCCGTCGATGATTTCCTGCAGTTGCTCCTCGGGCAGATCAAACTCGCGTTGCGCCGACTGCAACGCGAGCGTCACCGGATGCTGCGGGCTGCCGCGGTAAACGTTGGCCAGTTCGCGCCGCCACCAGGCCAGTTTGGTCGCCGCGACCTGCCCGTCCGGACACTCGTCGACGACATCGTCAACCTCGCGGCAGAAGGCGTAGAGCGCGGTGATCGCGCGCCGCCGGTCGGGCGGCAAAAAAAGAAAGCTGTAGTAGAAACTCGAACCGCTCTGCGCGGCCTTCTGTTGACAGTACTCGTCGGGGGTCATGCGCGAACTCGATCAATCGGCTGGGCAGCCATTGTCACACGAGCGACATGCGGAAAGCACGCCCGACGACGGTCAGCCAGTCCGCCGCAGCCAGCGTCGGACGCTGGCGGAAGACATCGCCGCGCACGCGCTGAATTCGCTCCAGGATGCGCAGGCCGCCCTGCACGGTCAGCCGGATTTCCCAGCCGAGACGCCCGGGCAGGACAAAGACCAGCGGCGCTCCCGCATACATCAAACGGCGCGTCCGCTCGATCTGAAAATCAAGCAAGGCAGACCAAGCGTCACCCCCGGTGCCGGCGGCAATCGCTGCTTCATCGATGTGGAAACGCTGCAGATCGGTCTGCGGCAGGTAAACGCGCCCCTTCTGCCAATCGATCGCGACATCCTGCCAGAAGTTGATCAGTTGCAGCGCCGTGCAGATGCAATCCGAACGACGCAGATCGTCGTCGCCGGTGCGTCCGACCAGATGCAGCAGCAGGCGCCCGACCGGGTTCGCCGAGCGCCGGCAATAGTCGAGCAGTTGCGCATAGTCGGCATAGCGCTTCTGCACGACATCCTGCGCAAAAGCGTCGAGCAGGTCGCGCAAGAGCGCCACCGGCAAACGCCACTCGTCGATCACCCGCGCCAGATCGGCAAACAGTTCGGGCGCCGGTCGCCGACCGCGCTCGATCTCGTCCAAATGGCGGCGATAGTCGTGCAAAGCCTGCAGACGCACGTCGTCACTCGCCTCGCCTTCATCAGCCAGGTCATCGGCGCTGCGCGCAAAGCGGTAGATCGCTTCGATGGGCCGGCGCAGCCGCGCCGGGAGAAGCAGCGAAGCGACCGGAAAGTTCTCGTAGTGCTTGACAGGCATGGTGCAGTGCGGGCGGCGGCCGTTCATCCGACGGCAGTTGGCGACGACGGGCGGCAAACACCCGCCACAGGTGCTGACAGTATAGGGTCGCGGCGGTTAAAATGCCGCTACGGAGTGCCGCCAGCAAGGTCCGCAGCCGGTCGGCCCGCCGAACCGGACGCCAGACACCACGCGCGTCGACTCCTGCCGTGCCCAGGTGGCGAAATTGGTAGACGCAGCAGGTTTAGGTCCTGCCGCCGCAAGGTGTGGGGGTTCGATTCCCTTCCTGGGCACCATAGACAAGTCCAAGCTAAAGAAGTCATGCAAGGCGAGCAATCGCCGGCGATCAACTCGCGCCAGGAACGCGACACGCCAGGCACAGCCGACAATCGGGCCCACCTCCGCAACAGGGAAGAGGCGGTGATAGCGTAAGGGGAGACCCTCTGCTGCGCCCGAACCTAAGGGCTGGGGTCATACCGATGATCGGCCCCGATTGCACCGAAGTGTGCGGTCTCGAATCGGTTCGGGGCCACGGTTGCCTCACGCGTAGGTCTTGTAGAACGCTTCGGCGGTGAACTTCACGAATTCCTCGGTCTTCTCCTGACTGCGCGCGACGACCTGCCATGGTTCCAAACGAGCGATCTCCGTCTGCAAGTCCCTTGCCGTCCTGGCGCTGCAACCAAGAATGTCCTGAACCGATCCCGCCGCTACGCCGTCGCACTGAAAAATGTAAGCGAAACTGAGCAACTGCTGGAAGTCGAAGAATTTCTGCTGGTAGTCGTTGGGCGATTGGCTGGCGAAAAACACGACCACCCCTTTTGAACGGCCTTCACGGATGATGCGCTGAAGGAACATGTTCTTCTGGCTCAGATAGTTGTGCGCTTCGTCGATGACCAGAATCGTGCGAATGGTGCGCCGACCTTCGGTGACCGGGCTGTCGGGCAGCGTTGCCATTTCCTTGTAGAGCCGCTCGATCACCAGATAGGCGACCAATTCCTTGAGCACCGGCATCGCATGCACGTCAATCA
>NZ_JAPUVR010000030.1 GCF_029255125.1 Accumulibacter sp.
ACTGAAAAACGCCGAGCACATGCTGGCCCTGCGTGTCTGCCGTGCCAACCAGGAGTGGGACAGCTATTGGCAGTCCAGAGGTCAGCAGGCGGCCTAACCCACAGTCGCACTTCCAATTGCACCCGTGAAGAAGGGGTACAAGCGAAGGTGCGACCCGCGCCGGGGTGGTTGGCGTTGGCCTGGGTGCAAACAAAGTTCGACTGGCGCTGGGTGTCTGCCGTGCCAACCCAGCGTGGGGCAGCTATTGGCAGTCCAGAGCCAACAGGCGGCCTGATCCACCGCTGCTCTTCCGATTGCATCCCGGGTCGCACTTTCGATTGCACCCGCTGGGAACGCACGCTTGACCGGGGCAAACCGATCGCCCTATAATCGATTCGGCATAGGTGATGTAGCTCAGTCGGTCAGAGCGATGGATTCATAACCCATAGGTCGGTGGTTCAATTCCACCCATCACCACCAAGAGAATAATGGATTGGCCTGACGAAAGAGTTTCGTGTTCTCCTTGTGGCCTTCGTTTAGCCACCATGTAGCCAAGTTCAGGCAATCCAGCTCGACGCCAGAGACAAAGGATCCGGCACTTCGCCGTGTCTGATTCTGGCTCCAATCCATCCAGTGCCTCCGCAGTCGCATGTCATAGCGCCGTGAGGCCAAGAAACCCGAGCCGAACGCGCTCGCACCAAACGGCGCGTTTGCGCTACAGGCGCAAGCTGGTCTTGCTCTCGTCGGCCGCATCGCGGCGAAGTGCTTGAGGACGACTATCTTCAGGAGCGAGAGATTCTGGAGGTCGTTATCCTTGCGCAGGGCGCTGGCGTCCTCGTCAAAGATGACATCGAGAATCGAGTGAAGCCTGTGGCAAATAGGCCGGAGGACGTGCTCCCTGGTCAACACCGATTGAAAAGAGCGGATACACCCCTAATGAGAGGTGGCCCCGGAATGTCGGGCAGGAAGATACGTTCCAGCCTTGTCCCAGCAAACGCTGCCGGCGCTTGTCCACCGCTTCCCGTCTGCAGTTCTACTCGCCGCGCTGAACGAGCGCTGCCCACAGCCGCTCAGCTAGTGCGCGATCGACCACGAGCGACATGCCCTTGATGTTGCCCTCGGTAGTTCCGGCGCCAGCCATCGCTTGCTGCCAGTCTTCGAGCATACCTGGCCGGGCGACGAGTCGGATCGGTGCCAGTTGGTGCAGCTCGCGCGCAACCCGATAATGCGGCGAACAGTGCAGAAACGCATCGACGGCGTCCGCCAGGTGCGGCGTCGGCGCATCGCAGAAGAGCGCGTAGAAGGGCGGGTCAGCGCTCGCCACCGGGCAGAGCGCGAGCAGCCGATGGTCCGTTTGCAGGCTCTGGAGGGCGCTGCGTACCAGCTCTTCGGAGAGCTTTTCGCCAACCAGATCGACGACGCCACCGCTTCGCCCCTGGAAGCGCAGGCACGGCGTCGCGCGAAAAAATCCGGCCACGGCAACCTGGTCGTGCATGCGGTAGCGCAGGAAGCCGCCGGCCTGCGTCAGCACCAGTTCGCCTTGATCGCCGAGGCGCCACTGCGCCAATGGCAACAGGCGTCCGTCGGGCTGCAGCAATTCGAGGTAGACGTCGTCGACCAGCGGCACCGGTGCAGGCGCACCGACGATCGGCACGGTGATGGCTGCCTCGGTCGCCAGCAGGCCCTTGCCCTGCAGCCAGACACGCGGAAACAGTCGACCCAGCCTGGCCGCGGGGCCAGCCGCTTCGGCGTCGGTCCAGCAGGAGATCAGCGCCAGGTGCGGCCAGACGGTATGCCAACCCTGTTCCGCGGCACGCGCCACGTCTCCGATGCGCTGTGCGGTGAGCCGCCGGAAGCGAAAACGAAGGCCAGCCCGCCGGATCTCGCCCGCCCGCAACTCGTCAGTCAGGCGCGGCAGATACCGGCTGGCGTGCTCGAGCAGGACGAACCAGTAGGTCGGATTCCACACCGATACGACTTCAAGATCGCTCGCCGCCAAAAGGTAGGCGACGACGACATCCTTAAAATCGTCGGCTCCCGACAAGCCGAGCACCCGGCCCGGCACGGCGAGAAACGGGCGCAGCAGAAGGCCGACGTGCGTTGCCAGATAGTCGGTATCGAGCGCCGTACCAAGTGACACGCCGCCGCCGGCGCGACACTGCCCGAGCAATGGCGGCGAGACGCTCATGAAGGCGCGCCCGCTGTGCAGACGCAGCCCGGATTGCAGGAGATCGTAGGCCCAGATGCGGAACATTCGGTCGCAAGCCGCGCGCATCGCCGTGTCGTAGGGAATGTATTTCGCCGGCCCGCCGCTGCCCGAGGTCCGCTCGTACAGGCGCGGTCGCTCGGGCGAGAAATGATGGCTGCCAGTGGCGATGTCACTTTCGATCAAGGCGCGCAGACTGGCGTAGTCGGTCGGCTGGAGGCGCTCGAAGGCGGTATCCGGCGCCGCCCCGGCCAACCCTTGCGCCTGCCCGAAGCGGCTACGCGCCGAGCGCGCGAGGAGGCGACGCAAGGTCCGCTCCTGCGCCGCGGCCGGGTCGTCCAGACTCTCCTGGAACGACCGCCAGGCCGGGCCGGCGAGCCCGCGCAACAGGCGCAAGGCGCCCGGCAACAGCCAGCTCACGCGTCCTCGCGCGGGCGCGCTCCGCCCGCCCAGCGTTCGCTGCACACCGGCAACTGCTCGCCCGGCGCCACCTCGGCGCCCGGACCGCAGCGCGAGTAGGCACCGACCAGCGCGCCTGGCCCGATGCGCACACGCCGCAGCAGAACGCGCAGTTCGCCGCTCGGACGCCGCGCGACGACATGGGCGTAGAGGCCGACGCGGTGCCCGATCACCGCGTGATCGCCGATGTCGACGAAGCCCCGGTCGCTGATGTCGACCTGCGGCGTCCAATGGACGCCCTTGCCGACCCGCGCGCCCCATGCTCGCAACCAGACACCGTAGAGCCCAGGAATCAGGCGTAGCGCCGACTCCAGTTGCGGAAAGGCAGCGTAAGGCAACTGGAACATGTGACCACCCCACCAGGGAACGTACACGTCCGGCCGATCGAGGCGTGCGCAGCCTTCGGCAATGGGCCAGAGCGCCTGGTGCAGACGGTAGCAGGCCACCGGCACGACGTACAGGTGAGCAAGCAGCGCCGCGCCACGCGCCCAGCCCGGCGCAAGCATCAGCCAGACGGCGAGCGCGATAGCGCCGGCAACGAAGAGCGTGGGGAAGCAGGCGAACAGGCGGCTGCGCAGCGTCACACGAAGAACTCGATGTCGAAAGTCTTGTCGGGCAGACACTGCGGGTCGTCGCCACGCGCAATCGCACGCCGGATGTCCTCTACGCAAAGGTGGATCAGATCGGGCGGCGAGACGCTGAAACGCCGCCCGTGCGCGGCGATGACTTCCCCCTGTTCGGCGAGGATGGCCAGATCCTGATCGATCACTTTCTGGCCGGCGCGGCGTACGAAGGGCGCGGCAAAACGCGTGAAGCGGCCAAAGCGATAGGCCAGATCGGTGTAGACCAGCGTATTACGTTCGTCGATCGGCACCGCCTGCGAGGTGATGACGAAGCCATAGCCGTTGCTCAACCGGTAGCGCACGCAAGTGATGTTCGGCCGAATGTAGTTGTCCTCGTGCTCGACGGGTGTCCGCCGCGGGTTGAGAAACCATGTCCATGGCCCAAGATTGCTTTGTTCGCCACGATAGCGCACATGCACACGTCCGGCGCTGCGCACGACGGTCGCCTGGATTCTCTCGCCCCGGCTGTCACGGAAGACGCCACGGTGCACGAAAGCCGTATGCGGAACGTCGATGAAATTCTCGATGCAGTCGGCGACGTTGCCGGCAAAGCGGTTTACCAGCCGGACGTGTCCCCAGCCGGGCTCGTTCCAGTGCGGCATCGGTAGCGGGGCAGCGTCGTCGAGCGCGCCGCTTTCCGGATCGAGCCGCACATAAACGTAGCCGTCGCACTCGCACGAGGCAAAGGGCAGCGAGCGCCGCGGCCGGCGGCGCCCTTCGTCGCTGCCTGCCGAAGGAACGCGGCAGACCCGCCCGCTGCCGTCATAGCACCAGCCGTGATAGCCGCACTGCAGAACACCGCCGCTGATCCGGCCGCTCGACAGGCGCGCCAGCCGGTGCAGGCAGCGATCCGCCATGGCCACCGGCTGGCCGTCGTGCTGGCGCCAGACGACGATCGACTCGCCGAGAACGACGGCCGCCAGCGGAGCGTCGCGCAAGTCGTCCGACTGCGCGACGACATACCAGTATTTCCTGAATGCGTTCATCTGCGGCGCATTGTAGTATGCACACCTGCCTGCCGGAATGGCACAACCCCGATGGACGAGCCCGTTGCTCGATGACTGATACCCACTTTCTGTTCTGGGCGGCGGCGCCCGCTCTGACGTTCGCCGTGCTGACGCTGCTGGAAGCCTGGCGGCCGCGGCCGGGCTGCGCCTGGTCGCGCGACGACTGGATCCTGAACGGCAGCGGCCTGCTCATCCAGGGCACTGTGATCCCGCTCGCTTCACTGGCGATCGGCGATTCCCTCGGCCGATGGCTGCAGCCGATCGACGGCATGCTGCCAGGCTCGGCCGCCGCTTTCCTGACCAGCTTCTGCCTGCTCGACCTGGTCTACTACTGGCAGCATCGCTGGTTCCATGGCCAAGGCTGGCCAGTGCACCGGGCACACCACGGCGCCCGGCGACTGGCCGCGTGGGCTTGCGCACGCAATTCGCTGCTCGCCCACCCGCTCTTCGTCTATCTCGTCCCCAGCGCGCTGCTCGCGCTCGTCTGCCACGACAAGGCAGCGTTCTTCGCCGGCGCCATGCTCACCGCCAGCCTCGATCTCTGGCGCCATAGTTCGATTCGCTGGCCGGCCACGCTCGCGACCGCCAATCGCCTGCTCGCCCGGGTGCTGATCACGCCGCAAGCGCACCACTGGCACCATCAGGAAGGCGCGCCGCGGTGCAACTTCGGGGCTAATCTATCGCTCTGGGACCGCCTTTTCGGAACCTACTTCGCGGCCGACGACTACCCGCAGCATTACGGCATTGACTGCCGGCAGAACGCCCTCGAACAGTTGCTTGCGCCTTGCCGCCTCACATGGAGAAGCTGAGATGCATCGAGGCCTTGCCCAGGCGACGCCACACTCCCTGCTCGACGACGCGCGGATTGTCAGGCAGGTCGAGCTCAACCTCAAACGCAATACAGCGCAGGACGCCAGCGAAGCGATCGAGGCGGCCGTCGCCGCGTATTGCCTGAGCGATTGCCGGTCGAGCCTGTGGAACCTGGAGACTTTTTCTCTCCTCTGGGGAACGGCGCTGTGGAATGAAGCGTCGCCCGCCCAACGCGTGCTGCTCAACCAGTTGTACTGGGTCGCGTACTACAGCCAGATCGTCTCGGCCGAAATCGCGACGATCTTCCTCAACCATGTCGCGGCCGTCGGGCTTTATGCGATCGAGGATTTTCGCCCGGTCTGCGACAACCTGGATCTCGAGACGCGCCAGGAGCGCGTCCATATCCACGCCTTCAAGACGATCGGCGAAGACTTCGAGCATCGCCTGTTCGGCCGCCGCATCTTCACCTATCCGATGCGTCATCCCTTCACCGAAACGATGATCTTTGCCGATTCAAACCGCTTCCAAACCTGGTGGAAGAGCGTCCAGTTGCGCGCCTTCACCGCGATGGCCGGCAGCCCCTTCCTGGGCAGCCAGTACCTGCTGATCCGCGGCCTGCGCACGCTCAACGGCAAGATCGTCCAGCACAAGCTGAGCCAGTTCTTCGCAAACCACGCCGAGCGCGAACGCGCGCCCATCCCCGCCGCAATCAGTTGGCATCACTTCTCGGACGAAAGCTTCCACTTCAACACCTCGCGCATCGTCGGTCTCGAAGTGCCGCGCGTACTTCCAGCGCCCAGCGCCTTCGAGCGCTGGGTGGTGAATCGTGGCGTGGCTGGCTGCCAGCTCGACCACTACCATTTCTCGGTTGCGGTCAACGGAATTTTCTGGTTCGACCCGGCGCTCTTCGCGGCGACCTACCTGCTCCTGCGCTCGCCCTCGTTCGCCCTCGATCATGCCGGCGCCTTGCGCATGCTCGAACGCTGCTACTGCGAGGACTCCGACGGTGTGCAGGCGGCCGCGCGAACGCATGCCGAAGCGGTGGAATCGTATCGCCGCTTCGTCGAGCCAGTCACCTGGCTGTCGGCGGCGAACCGGGAAATGCGGCACATGGCCGGCAATGGCGTCGACCGCTACCTGCAGACGAATCGCCGCGCCTTTGCCCGCTTCCAGCACCGCGCATCGGCGCTGAAGGATCAGCCGCAGCTTGCCCCGGCTGATCTGGCCGGCTCGTCGGCATGAAGCGCCACACGATCTCCTTCCCCGGCACCTCGTTTCCGGATGTCGAGGTTCCCGCTGACGACTTCCTTTCGCTGCACCTGACTGCCACCAACTCCCCACTGCTTTTCGGCTGCCGGGCCGGGCTTTGCGGTACCTGCCTGATCGAAGTCGTCGCGCACGATCGCTCCTCCGATTTGGCTGTTTCGGCTGAGGAGCGCGAGGCGCTGGCGCTTTACGCGCCGGATCGGCCAGATGCGCGCCTGGCGTGTCAGGTACGCGCCAGCGGACCAATGGCTGTCCGCCGGTTGGTCGTCTAGCCAATCCCTCGGCGTCGGCGGCGGCCGACGAAGAAACCGATCACCAGACCGAGCAGCAGACAGCCGATCGAGGCGCCCACCAGCGCGCGCAGCAAACCCGTCTTGAGCGCCTCGATCACCGGATTGTCGAGCACGTTGGCCGACAGGTGCAGCCTGACCAGCTTCCAGATCCCGTCCTCGCGGGCGACGACGGCCGTCCACAGCGTCGTCATCTCACGCACATCGCCGTCACGAAAATGGTAGGTGTCGTTCGACACGCCCTGCACCAGACCGACGTCATCGCGCAGGAAGTGCGTCAGTTCGTCGGCGACTGGCCGCGCGACGATGCGATCGAGCGATCGACGATCGCCCTTGAGCAAGCCACGCCAATAGGCGCGAAATTCTTCGATCGTCGTGAACTTCCGGTGATCCACCGTCACCACAGCGAAATCCTGGTGGAGCAGGCGACTCAGTTCGTCGAACTCGCCCGTATTGAGCGCCTCGGCGCCGACGCGCAGGATCGCCCGCAGTGCCTCATGATCGGCGTCCCGGTCCGCGGCGACGACCGGCGAAGCCGGCAGCCAGACGGCAAGCACGCAACAGATCGCACGCAAGATTCGCCACATGGCAGTCACCTTTCCAGGCGAGGCGCCTTCCGACGCCGGCAGGCGCTTACCCGGTGGTCCGGCCAGCCAGATGGTCGATCAACGAGACGTACTGCTGCATCGCATCCGCTGCCGCGATACCCTGCAGACTTGCCCAGGCGTCGTACTTGGCTCGTCCCACCATGTCGGTGAAACCTGGCCGGCGGCCGGCGACATCGCCGTCGGTCGCCTGCTTGTACAGCGCATAGAGCTTGAGCAGGGTATTGTTGTCGGGCCGTTCAGGCAAGGATCTGGAGGCAGCGACGGCGGCTTCGAATCGGGATTGCAACTCGCTCATTGGCATTTCGTCCTGTACGGGTCGCGCAAGCGACCTGCCCATCGGCGCCCAAACGCTGTCCTGCTCACATGGATGGGCGCGAATCGGCTGGAAAAGACGGTCATTGCCTGTTCCGGCGGTGGATGGGAGAAGCAATGACGGTCGGCTCGATGGTCCGGTCAGACCGGACGCACAGCAATTATAGGGGATGATTCGTCACCGCTTGCCCTCGTGGAGTGCCGATCAGGAAGGAGCGGCTGCACCTGACGCCGTTTGCTGCGCGCCGGTTTCTGACACGGGGCACGACGGCGCGCTCCCGACGAGCGCGTGGATCGCGCAGCAATCGCGCTGCTGGCGGCCGGCCGCCGTCAGTCTTCCGCCGCCAAAGCCTCACGGACACTCTGACGACGGGCGACACGATCGTGAAAGGCAAGTAGCACCGGCCAGCGCTCAAGTTCGATGTCCACCGCACTGCTCCAGTTCAGGACAGTAAACAGGTAGCCATCAGCGACCGAAAACTGCTCGCCGAGCAAGTACGGCTGGTCGGCGAGATGCGCGGCAACATAGCTCAGCCGAGCGACGATCTGCTCCCGCACCAGCCGCTTGTAGTCCGCCGGGGTTTCCGCCCTGAACAGCGGAACGAAAGCCTTGTGCAGTTCGCTGCTGACGAAACCCAGCCACTCCTGCAAGCGGTAGCGTTCCAGCGTGTAGGGACGCGGCGCCAGACCGCTCTCCGGGATGCGATCGGCGATGTACTGAACGATCGCTGAGACCTCGGTGAGCAACACGCCGTCTTCAAGTTCGAGGGCGGGGACATAGCCCTTTGGATTGATTGCCACGAAATCCCTGCCGTCGGCCAGCGTACGTCGGTGGAGGTCGACGCGCACCAGGTCGAAATCAAGACCGACCTCGCGCAGGGCGATGTGCGGTGCCAGCGAACACGTACCGGGGGCGTAGTAGAGCTTCACTTCGAGGCTGCCCGGAACCGACTGCAGCGTCGGCAGCGGTTTCTGATCGACATCAGCCGACCACGGCAGCCGCGTGACTTCAACCTTGAGAAAGCCGTTGTTGTTGCCGTAGGAAAACGCCGAATCATTGGCGAAGAAGTAGAGGAAACCTGGCTCGAGGATTTCGATTTCGCTACCGTTGGGCGTCGGGATGAGGCTGCTTTCGTCATCGATGCGCGCCACGCCGCTGATCGCGCTTTCAATCAACCCGGCGAACATGTTGTCGGAATCCGGGTTGTTGGCTTCCAGATCCGGCCGCGGATGAATCGCTGCGACCAAAGAAAACCACGGCCGCTCCTCGACCCGACGGCTTCCTTCCGCCAGTTGCAGCAACCACGCTTTCGACTCGTAGCCGTCAGCGCCGGCGGGTGTTCCCTTGTCTATCCACTCACCGCTCGCCTCGATGCGGTACTTCTCGCCCACCTCGACTTCGACCCCGGACGCATTCCACCATTTGTCGGCATAGACCGGGAACCGCGTCGAGCCGTCGATCGGCAGCTTACGGAATGGCAGCGCTTCCCGTTCCGCGTCCACGACTTCCTCCAGCCGCAGCTCGTCCTCGACATAGAACGAGGCGCAGGCCGGAAAATGCGCTAGCGCCTTCGGCCGATAATCGGCCCGCTCGCTCAACCGCTGCAGAACGCTGGGGTGCAGTTCGGCATCCTCGGGAATCCTGCGTTCCTTGCTCGGCCGCATACGCCAGACCGCCGCGCGCGTTTCGTCGTGCCGATCCGCCAGACAATCCGGCGCCAGCGCCTGGCTGAGCCGGCCAGGCAAGAGCTGCAGACCGGCGTCGAGCGCGTTGACTTCTTCCATCATCCATTCGAGCGCAATGTCCGACAGGCCGCAGTTGGCGTAGCCACCACCAACATCGGCGTGCGCCCCGGCAAACCACACCTGTCTGATCCCCTCACGTTCGACCCACGGTGTCGGGATGAAGTCCAGACGCTCTTCGTCGATGGCCAAAGCCTGCCGGGCAAACTCGATGCGCGGACTGAGTTCGCGGTCGGCAAAGCGTAAATAGTCGAGTTCGTCCCGATCGGCCAGGCGCATGCCGTTGAACAGCGGCACGCCGTATTCGCCGACTGTCTCCCAGACACCGATCATGCGGATCGGCGTTTCGTCGTGGTGCCGCCAGAAGCGCCCGCCACGCTTCATGCCGCGCCCGTCCTTGTAGTCCAGCCAGACTTTCTCGGCCAGATCGGCCGCACTGTCGTCCTGTGCATCGACGCCGGGGATCAGCCCGGAACGGGCAATGAACGCCCCCAGGCTGCGCGCTGCCCAGGCGCCACGCGAGAAACCGAACAACCAGATCTTGTCGCCGCGCTGATAGACCTGCGAAACCAGGACGTAGGCGTCGATCATGCAGTCGTGCAGACCGATTCCCTGCGTACCGCCGAGCAGCCCCTGCGAGCGTCCGCCGCTGCCTATGCTTTCCAGGTAGAAGGCAGTCACCTGCGCGTCGTGCTTGACCAGGTGCGAACGGATAGGTCCGCGTTCTTCGACCTGCCGCTCGTCGCCCGGCAGCATCTGAAACAGCCGATAGACGTTGGTCTGCTCGACGGGATCGTTCCAGGTGCCATCCATGCAAACAACGATCTGTCTGCTCATTGCTCCTCCTTATTCTCGCCACGGCGGTGGGCTACCCGCAAGCGCCCTGCCCCAGCGCGCAGCTCTAAACCGATAAGCATACTGCGCGCGACGAGATCTTCACAACTGCTGCCTAGTCGACGATGGCCGTGTGCTCGGCTAGCAAGCGCAACACCGTGTCGAGGCGCGCGCGCTCGCGCACCCGGCCATCGCGTGTCTTGAAGCTGCTGCGCTCTTCGATCTGCGGATAGACCACCAGATTGACCGTAACGTCGCCGCTCAGCATGGTCAGAACCGCCTCGGCGCGCTCGCTGCGCGGCCGGCTGTGGCGAAACGCCACTCGCTCGTTGAGCAGAAAGACCTCGACGTCCTTGGCACTGTCGACGAAGAGCTGGAGATCGATTTCCGCATGACGACCAGCCAGGCCGCTCAGGACGGGCCCGGTCAGATAGGGGTTGAAGCGCTCGACGAGGCGCATCAGACGCACTGCCGTGCGCAGCAGTTCGAGCGTTCTCGCGCGCTGCTCGTCGTCCTGAAAGAGGCGCTGATACGCGCGCAATTCGTCCTCGACCTCGCTGTCGTCGGGCAAGCCTGTGTTCTCGGGCAGGCCAAGCTGGCGAGCGGCCTTGCGTTTGGCGAGTGCGCAGTCGCTCAGGCCATCCTCGGCCATCAGGCGCGCGGCCAGGGCGGCGATGCGGCGCGGGGCGCCACTGCGGCGGCGCTCGGTTGGGCGGTGCATGGCGGCGTCGAGGGAGAAGCGGGGGAGTGCCATTACCAGCGGGAAAGACAAAAGGACACGCCGACCGGAGTACAATCGCGCGTCCCACAGCCCCATTCTACCTGGATTCGGCATATGCACATTCACATTCTCGGCATCGGCGGCACCTTCATGGGCGGCGTCGCACAATTGGCGCGCGCCGCCGGGCATCGCGTGACCGGCTGCGATAGCGACCTCTATCCGCCGATGAATCAACAACTTGCGGCGGCAGAGATCGAGGTCGTCGAAGGTTACGATGCGGCGCAGACCTCATTCGAACCCGATTGCTACCTCGTCGGCAACGCCATTTCGCGCGGCAACCCGCTGCTCGAGACTATCCTCGACCGCGCCCTGCCATTCACCTCGGGCCCGCAATGGCTGGCTGAGCACATTCTGCGCGGGCGTTGGGTGCTAGCCGTGGCAGGCACCCACGGGAAGACGACGACCTCAGCGATGCTGGCGTGGATACTCGAGCACGCCGGGCTGAATCCGGGCTTCCTGATCGGCGGTGTGCCGATGAACTTCGGCGCGTCGGCGCGCATGCCGGGTGCCGGTTCGCCGTTCTTCGTCATCGAGGCGGACGAGTACGACACTGCGTTCAGCGACAAGCGCTCGAAATTCGTCCACTACCGGCCAAAGACCGTCGTCCTGAACAATCTCGAGTTCGACCATGCCGACATCTTCGCCAACCTGGAAGCAATCGAAACGCAGTTCCATCATCTCGTACGCACCTTGCCACGCAACGGCCTGATCGTTGCCAATGCCGGCGCTGAAAGCCTCGCGCGGGTGTTTGCGCGCGGTTGCTGGACACCGGCCGAGCGCTTCAACGACCCAAGCGGCTGGCGCGTCGAAGGCAGCGAGGCCGACGCCTCGCTGCGCGTTCTGCAGGGCGACGAGCTCGTCGGTCAAACGACTTGGCCACTGGCCGGCGAACACAATCGCAGCAACGCGCTCGCCGCGCTGCTCGCCGCCCGTCACGCCGGGGTTCCCATTGCGCGAGGTCTGGCGGCGCTCACCCGCTTCGAGAACGTCAAGCGCCGCCTGGAACTACGCGGCACCGCGCGCGGGGTGAGCGTTCATGACGATTTCGCGCATCATCCAACCGCCTTTGCCGCCACCCTTGCCGGCCTGCGCAGCAAGCTCGGTCCGGCGCGCATTCTGGCCGTGCTGGAACCGCGTTCGAACACGATGAAGCTCGGCGTGATGAAGGCGCGACTCGCGCAGAGTCTGGCCGAAAGCGACCTTGTCTTCTGCTACGCGCACGCGCTAGGCTGGGACGCCGCCGAAGCGCTGGCGCCGATCGGCAACAAGGCGGTAGTCGACGACGACCTCGAGCGTCTGGTCCAGCGAATCGCCGCGGCGGCGCAGCCGGGAGATCATGTCGTCGTGATGAGCAACGGAGGCTTCGGCAGCATCCACGAGAAGCTGCTCGCGGCACTCGCCGGGTGATGCCAACGGGCGCAGGCGCGCCCGAACAGCCTACTTCCTGATCGGCGGAACCTTCTCCCAGCCACTCGGGCACTGCTTGGCAGCCGGATAATAGGCGGCGCGCTCGCGACAGTAGTACCAGTAGCCGGGTTCGAGCACTTCCTCGGCGCCAGGCGGCGCAGGCTGCTCATCATCGCTCTTTTCGACGTAGACGACATCCGGCGGCGTGATGACCTGCGGGTAGGCAAGGGCTGGCGGATAGTACCCCGGCCAGCCCCAGGGCCAGCCCCAGACGAAGGGGGTGCCGAAGTAAACACCAACGCGCGGGCCATGGTGATAAGCACCGCCATGCCGGACAGCGCCACCGACGACCATCGCCCCGGCCGGTGGTCCATACAGCGGAACGGCAGGTGGCCGATTCTGCGCGAACGAGAGCGCGGGGAAACAAGCGCCGGCGATCAGCGCCAGCACGGCGACGGTGGCAAGTGGCTTTTGCATGCGGGTTCTCCGGTTCCGACGATCCCCGCCGCAAGCAGCCGCGCGGCGATGATCGGGCGCGAGAAAAGCGGTCGGCAGCGACAACGCCACCGTCGACGCAGCGGGACATGCCTAGGATAACGCAGCCGGATGTTCCTGGCCGACACGAACGGCGCACACGCCCGGCGTGCGCGATCAATCGGCAGGTGCCGGCAGAATCTGTTCGACGATCGCGCGCTCACCGGTACACCGCCACTGAATCTCGAGATCGTAGAGCCGAAAGCCGTAAATGCGCAGCGCGTCGGCGGCGTACGCCGGGCGCGGATCGTAGGCGAGAACCTCGTCGAGCAGCGCCACCAAGTCGGGCCAACGCTCCGCGTGGCAGGGCAACTGGCCCAGCGCGCGCGCGCTGAAATCGACCGGCAGCCTGACCGGCGGCCCGGCGACGAAACCGGTGCGCGCCTCGTCCTCGCGGTCGACGAAAGGAAGGTACGGCTTGATGTCGAGAATCGGCGTTCCGTCCAGCAGGTCGACGCCGGCAAAGGTCAGCACGACACCGTCACGGGTATCCAGCGCGCGCAACTCGACCAACGACAAGCCGAGGGGATTGGGCCGGAAAGGGCTACGACTGGCGAACACGCCGACCCGACGGTTACCGCCGAGGCGCGGCGGGCGGACGGTCGGGCTCCATCTGCCAGCAGTCCGGTGAAAGACGAAAGTCAGCCAGACATGCGAGAACGCGTCCAGACCGCGCACGGCTTCAATGCGGTCGCACGGAGGCAGCAGGCGCAACGTGCCACAGGCGTGCGGCGCTAGACGCGGCTGGCGGGGAATGCCGAAGCGATCACGAAAAGGAGTCGCCAAGTAGCCGATCGGGCGCAGGCTGAGCGCAGGCCAATCGGCTGCTCGAACGTCGCTCGGCAACGACTGCGCGCTGCTCACCGGCAACGCTCGAGCAGCGCCAGCGCATGGCTGGCCATCGCCTGGACGACCTCCGGCGCTTCGCCGATTGCCGTGGCCAGATCGAAACGCACCAACGGGTAACGCCGTTGCAGTTCGCCTACGAGCAGGGGCACGTCGCGCTTCAGATGTCCGCCCTGGGCCAGGAACATCGGCAAAACGATGACCTGCCGACAGCCGCCAGCCAGCAGACGGTCGACACAAGTCGCCAGGTCGGGCTGCATGAACTCGAGAAAAGCCAGTTCGACCTGCAGCTCAGGCGACGTAGCAAGTATCGCCGCACGCACCCGGCGCAGCGGCTGCGCCCACTCCGGATCGCGCGCACCATGCGCAAAGAGGACAAGCGCCCGCGACGCGGTCAACCGGCTGGCCGAGTCGGAAACCGTGCCCTCTGCCAAGTGGCCGCTCACTCGCAGCGCCTGCGCCTTCCGGCCAGCGTAGGCGGCTGTCGACAACCAAAGCGTGGCGACGATTTCATCGGCACTCGGCCAGGGCGGTGATCTCTGCCGCTGAATCGACCACATGATCGGCGCCCCAGCTTTCGATCGGCACACCATCGCCGAGATAGCCGTAGCGCACGGCGACGGTGACCATCCCGGCGGCCCGACCAGCCTCGATGTCGCGCGGGTCGTCACCGACGTAGAGACAGCTTGCTGGTTCGCGCGCGATCAGCGAGCACGCCAGCCGCATCGGCTGCGCGGCCGGTTTGGCACGCGGCGCTGAATCGCCGCTGACGATGCACGCCGCGCGCTTGGCGTAGCCCAAGCAGTCGAGCAGCGGCAAGGTGAAGCGCTGCGCCTTGTTGGTAACGATTCCCCAGGGCGCAGCCCGTTCCTCCAGCCGGCTGAGGACTTCGTCCACGCCGGCAAAGACAGTGGTCGACACGCAGATGTCCTGGCTGTAGTACCGCAGGAAGCGCTGGTACAGCTCGGCGTAGGACGCATCGCCGGGATGCAGGTCGAGCCCGGCCTTGAGCATGCCGCGCACCCCCTGCGAGGTGTAGGAACGCAGTTGCGCGGCGGGGACGGGTGCCAAACCAAGATCCTCACGCAGGCGGTTGAGGGCTGCCGCCAAATCGGGAGCGGTGTCGGCAAAAGTGCCGTCGAGGTCGAAAAGGACCGCTTCAAACATCCTTCAGCGTGTGCAACAGATAGTTGACGTCACTGTCGTCGCCGAGTGAATAGCGGCCGTTCAGGGGATTGTAGCTCATCCCCCGCAAGTCGTCCGGAACGAGGCCGGCAAGTCGGGCGCAGCGCATCAGTTCGGATGGCTTGATGAACCTGGCGTAGTCGTGGGTGCCGCGTGGCAGCATGCGGAGAATGTACTCGGCGCCAATCACGGCGAGCAGATAAGCCTTCGGGTTGCGGTTGATCGTCGAGAAAAAAACGTGTCCGCCGGGCCGGGCAAGGGCAGCGCAAGCGGCAACGGTGCTCGCTGGATCGGGCACATGTTCGAGCATTTCCATGCAGGTGACGACATCGAAACTGCCGGCCTCCTGCGCCGCCAGATCCTCGGCCGAAATGTTGCGATAGTCGACCTGGCGACCGCTTTCGAGCAGGTGCAGGCGAGCGACGCTCAGCGCCTGATCGGCAAGGTCTATGCCGGTAACCAGCGCGCCTTGCGTCGCCATTGCTTCCGAGAGCAGCCCGCCGCCGCAACCAACATCGACCACCTTCTTGCCGGCGAGCCCGCAATGGCCGTCAATCCAGGCCAGGCGCAGCGGATTGATGTCATGCAGCGGTTTGAAGTCGCTGCCGGGATCCCACCAGCGATGCGCCAGTTGGCTGAATTTTTCGAGTTCGGTCGGGTCGGCGTTGAGCATGGCGGGAGTGATCAGGCGGCTGGTCGAAACAGTGGGCGACTTGCGCACGAGAGAAGTAGCGCGAACAGGGCAGGCAAAAGAAAAAGCCCTGCGAAAGCAGGGCTTTTCGCCACGACCATCGGCGCTTACTTGGTGCCGATCAGTTCGATGTCGACGCGGCGATCGGGCTGCAGGCAGTCGATCACCTTCTTGCTCTTCGGTCCCACGCACTGGTCAGGCTTGGTCACCGGCTGTTTCTTGCCCTTGCCTTCGGTGTAGACGCGATTGGCCTCGATACCCTTGCCGACCAGGTAGCTCTTGACCGCTGCCGCGCGCCGCTCGGACAGCGCTTGGTTGTAGGAATCGGAACCGATACGGTCGGTATGGCCAACAGCAGTAATCACCTCGAGCTTGACATCCTTCGCCTTGGCAGCGACTTCGTCGAGCTTGCGCATGCCTTCCGGACGCAGCGTTGCCTTGTTGAAGTCGAACAGCGCGTCGGCAGCGAGGCTGATCTTGTCGCCCGACGGCTTGGCTGCCGGTGCAGCAGCGCCCATTGCCTTGGCTGCCGGTGCCGGATCGCAGACCTCCTTCGGCAGCAAATCGCGGTCACACTTGCAACCCGCCGGATCCTTGGCGGCAGCGGCTGGTGTCCAGAAACCCGTGCGCCAACACAGGCCATTGCCACTGACGACGACCTCGCCACGCGGGTCGATCACGTACACGCGATCCGCCGAGGTTTGCGCCTGAGCCAGCGTAGCGCCAAAGCCGAGAGCAGCGGCAATCAAGGCCATCGCGGAGTTTCTTGCAGTTCTCTTCATCTGGGTTTCCCTCGTTAGTTGAAGCTCGCGGAACCGGCCCGCATAGCCTGTAATGCTTCGTTGTTGACATGAACTTGACATGACCGTGACATGAACGCGTCAGCGACGGATTTTATTTTGCCATAACAACGCCAGTCTGATCAATCCAGTTTCGTTGTTTTCAATCAGTTGCCCGTCCTCTACACGCGGGCGCCCGGCCACCCATACGTCGGACACGTGTTCGCGACCGGCCGCATAGGTCAGATGCGAAACCGGGTCGTAGCACGGAACAAGAGCAATGTCGGCGAGATCGACGGCACACAGGTCGGCCGCCTTGCCGACAGTAATCGAACCAATCTCGGCGTCCAAGCCAAGCGCGCGGGCACCACCAAGCGTCGCCATGTGCAGAACGCGGTGCGCATCGACCGCATCGGCGCGACCGCTGTGCTGCTTGGCGAGCAGCGCGGCCAGGCGCATTTCCTGGAACAGATCCAGCCGGTTGTTGCTCGCCGCGCCATCCGTGCCGAGGCCGACGTTCACGCCGCACTCGACCAGCCGTCGGAGCGGAGCGATGCCGCTGGCCAGTTTCAGATTGGAGCTCGGGCAATGCGCGATCGAACAGCCGTGCTCGGCAAGAAGCTGGATTTCGCTGTCATTCAGGTGAACCGCGTGTACGGCGATCAGCCCCGGACCGAGAACACCAAGCCGGCGCAGGCGCTCGATCGGGCGTGTTCCGAAGCGCCGCAGGCTGTCGTCGATCTCGTCGTTGGTCTCGTGTAGATGCAGGTGGATGGGCAGGTCGAGCTGTTCGGCCAGCGTCAGAACACCGGCGAAGCTGCGGTCGCTGAGCGTGTAGGGCGCGTGCGGGGCAAGACAAAACGAGAGCAGCGTTTCGTCGAGCAGTTGCTCGCGGGCAGCCATACCCTTGGCCAGGTAGTCATCGGCGTCGGCAGCGTAGTTGCTCGGGAAATCGACCGCGATCAGACCGATGGCTGCGCGCATGCCGGCAGCCAGAGCAGCGTCGGCAGCAGCACGCGGAAAGAAGTACATGTCGTTGAAACACGTGATGCCGCCGCGCAACATCTCGGCACAGGCGAGCAGCGTTCCGTCATGGACGAACTGCGCCGAGGCGTGCTGCGCCTCGGCCGGCCAGACGTGCTGCGCCAGCCATTCCATCAGCGGCAGGTCGTCGGCCAGACCGCGCAGCAGCGTCATAGCCGCGTGCGTGTGCAGGTTGACCAGACCCGGAATCAGCAGGTGCCGATCAAGCCGCTTGCGCCGCCGCGGGTGAAAACGATGCGCAGCTTCGTCCTGTGGCATGACGGCAACGATGCGACCGGCGTTGACCACCACCGCATGGTTGTCGAGCACGATCCCGGGCGGATCGATCGGCGCCAGCCAGCGCGCGTCGATCGTCAGATCGACGGTGTCGGCGGTCTCATCGCTCATCGGCAAGTCTCATGGGCGGGCAAAAAAAACCCCGCCTACGCGGGGTTTTTCTGCACTGATCGGGATTACTTGATGCCGATAAGCTCGATGTCGACGCGACGATCGGGCTGCAGGCACTGGATCACCTTCTTGCTCTTCGCTCCCGGGCACTGATCGGGCTTGGTCACCGGCTGCTTCTTGCCCTTGCCTTCGGTGTAGACGCGGTTCGCTTCAATACCCTTGCCCACCAGGTACTGCTTGACCGCCGCGGCACGCCGCTCGGACAGTTTCTGGTTGTAGGCATCGGAGCCGAAGCGGTCGGTGTGGCCGACGGCAATGACGGTGTCGAGCTTGATGTCTTTCGCCTTGGCGACGACCTCGTCAAGCTTGCGCATACCTTCCGGACGCAGCGTCGCCTTGTCGAAATCGAACAGCGCGTCGGCAGCGACGCTGATCCTGTCACCCGTTGGTTTGGCGGCGGGAGCCGCAGCACCCATGGCCTTGGCCGCCGGAGCCGGATCGCAGACTTCCTTCGGCAGCAGATCCCGGTCGCACTTGCAGCCCGCCGGGTCTTTCGCAGCAGCCGCCGGGGTCCAGTAGCCGGTACGCCAGCACAGGCCGGTTCCGCTGACGACGACATCGCCGCGCGGGTCGATGACATAGACGCGTTCAGCCGCAGTCTGGGCCTGGGCGGCGCCGGCGGCGGCGAACAGGCCGATAGCGGCCAGCAGGGTGGTGATGATTTTCGATTTCAAGTTGTTCCTCCTCGAATAGTCTCTGAAAGGTCCGAATGCGTAGGACGCGATGCGATTTTTGCGCAGTCAGACGATTTAAGCATACAAACTTGAAGTGCTTCAACCACCGCTCTCCGATTGTGTGGCTTTTATGCAACGAAGACGCCTTGCCGGGCCACGACAAAGTGCCGCGCGGCGCGTGGCGCAGGCCAACGCCGGGCAGTCAGGCGCCCGCCCGGTGACGATCGGTAAGCTCCCGCCGGCCAGCGTGCAGACGAGCCGCGGCCGGTCTGGGCCCGGTCGGTCGCCGGGGCAACGACACCCGGTTGTCCGCGGCGCTCCTGCAAGGCAATGATTCCCTGGCTTGTTGGTTTGCCGACTGAAGTTTAGACACACGCCTCTCCCGCAGGCCGCGATTTCCCGGGTGGCGCGGGCTGACCAACAGGACAAAGGCATGCCCCGACACTGGCCGAGGCAGGGTGAGACGGGCTCAGCACTGCAA
>NZ_JAPUVR010000031.1 GCF_029255125.1 Accumulibacter sp.
ATCGCGCAAAAAATGGCCCACCTTAACCGCAACATCCGCCTCGTCTTTGACTATCTGCGCATGACGAAAAACTCGCTCGGCAACGCCAAAGCGTGAAACGGGGCGGAGAACAAATTTACCGTGGGCTATTGGTCGACTTCTTCTCCCCTCAGCAACTCGCCGCCGAAATCGTCCAACTGCTTGCACAGCCTGATCGCCTGCGGGCGCAGCGTCTGCAGGCGCGGCGCGACGTTGAGCAGCACTTCGATCTCGCGCAAAGAACGCTGCCGCGTCTGATTAGACTCGTCGAGGAGCTTGCCGAACGCCGCGGCTGACCACCGGCAAGCGTGCGCCGACGCAGTGCGCCACCGGCCCGGGTCTTCCGTTCGCCGGCCGGCAGGCGCAGAATCGAACTCCACCCAGCGACGGGCAAGCCGACAGCCAGACAACAATGCAAAGGACGGACAGTGGAAACAGTTGCATTTCTTCAGCAGCAGCCGCTCTTCGGCGGAGTCGACGACCGCGCGATGGGCTGCATCCTGCCCCTGTTGCGTGAACTGAGCTTCGCCGCGGGCGAGGTGATCGTCCATGAAGGCGAAGACGGTGACTCGCTGTTCGTCATCTGCCGCGGCTGTGTCGAAATCGTCAAGAGCAGCGATTCGGCGCACGACGAACCGGGAAAACGAATCGCTACGCTCGGCGTCGGCGACGTTTTTGGTGAAATGGAACTGATCGACATGCAATGCCGCTCGGCAACGGTTCGCGCGCTCGAACCGGTTTCCGCGCTGGCGCTGTCGAACGGCGGCCTGTTCCAGATCTATGAATCCGATCTGCCGACGTTTGCGCTCATCGTCCTCAACCTGGCGCGCGAACTCAGTCGTCGTCTGCGCCGCCTTGACGAGCTGGCGGCACGGACAAACGCTGGCGCCGAGCCGCAAATCGTTGACGAGTAGCGGGCAGCGTTGGCACGCTCGCTCAGTCCGTTTGCTGCAGCGCCTTCTGCCAGGCGCGAATCGCCAAAGCCAGGCGGCCTGACATCGTCAGATATTCGCCGTACAAGATCCGATACGCCTCGAACACCCGCCCCTGCCCGGCAAGTTCGAGAACGCGTGCGCCAACTTCATGGAAGTCGGCATGCAACTGCCTGACCTCCCGGTAGTATTCGGTCGCCCTTTCCTCCAGCGACAGGGAAGAACCGTACAGCCACCGGCCAAAGGGACACTTGTCGTCGGCGCGCACGCATTCGACGCCGGGAGTCGCGGTCGAATTGACGATGGCTTGCCTGAGATCGGACATCCATACCACGTGGGCCGCCAGCGCCGCGTCCAGTTCCTTCACCTTATCCACCCCTCTGGTCCACTTCAACGTCCCCCAAAGCATGATCGCCCATCGGTGAGCGAACGGTCATTTTACATCCGAGGCGACAACACGAGCGCAAATCGAGCATTCCGAAATCACTGCAAAGTTCAGAAATCGTCTGGCGCTTCGTCCTGAAAGCGTAAGCGGATGGCGAGAACCTCGTCCTTGCGTGCGAGAAAGACCTTGACGCACTCCGGATCGAAGTGCGCCGAGGCGTTACTCTCGATATAGGCAAAGGCGCGTTCCAACGCCCATGCCCGCTTGTACGGCCGCTCCGAAACCAGCGCGTCGAAAACGTCGGCAACGGCAACGATCCGACCGTCAAGCGGGATCGCCGATCCAGCCAGGCCAGCCGGGTATCCTGAGCCGTCGAAGCGTTCGTGGTGCGCCAGTGCGATCGAAGCGGCTGCCTGGAGCACTTTCGACTGACTACCGGCGAGCAATTCGAAGCCAAGGCGGGAATGACCGCGCATGATCGCGAACTCCTCCGGGGTCAATCGGCCGGGCTTGAGGAGGATGGCGTCGGGAATGCCGATCTTGCCGACATCGTGCATCGGCGCCGCCTGCAGAATCAATTGCTGCTCCTCTGCCGAAAGACCCATGCCGGCCGCAATCAGGCGCGAAAAATGCGCCATCCGCTGGATGTGGGCACCGGTTTCCGGGTCACGGAATTCGGCCGCGCGCGACATCCGGAAGAGCAACTCCTGTTCGCGCTCATGGATGACCGAGGTTGCCTTGGCAACTTCTTCCGCCAGCCAGGCCGCGCGATCCGCCAGATGCTTGCGCGTCGTGTTGAGCGCCAGCAGATTGTGCGCGCGCGCGGCAAATTCCATGCGATCGACTGGCTTCGTCAGGAAGTCGGTCGCTCCGACCTCCAGCGCGCGATAGCGGACCTCCCGATCATCGTTGGCGGTGATCATCAGTATCGGCAACTCGGAGCGTTCGGGCAGCCGGCGCAGCCGCGTAATGAACTCGATCCCGTCCATTATCGGCATCATGTAGTCGACGATGATCAGATCAGGCAGGTTTTCGGCGCACCAGGCAAAGCCGGCCGCCGATTCGGCGAAGGCGTGCGCCTGGCAATTGCCCAGCTTGGCCACCAAGGCTTTCAGCAAGGCGAGATTGATATCGCTGTCATCGATAATGGCAACCACGTTCATCGGGCTTCTCCGGGCGACGTTGGCCAGTATAGCAAGAGCGCAGGAGAATCACGGCCTGCTGCGATGGCGCGCGCCACCGTGCGCACGCCGGCAAACCCCCGTCGGCCAAGTGCCGAACCACTTCTTTCAGGAGCCGCGAGCGAACTCGTATAATCCCGCGAATTCCGGAAATCTGCCGTCGTCGGATCGGCAGGCAAACCGGCAAGTTGCCGCGTTGAAAAGGATGTGTTAACGATGGAAGAATACGCCTGGACCAACCATTTGGCATCCGTTGGGCGCCTGCCGGTTGCCGGCTTGCTGCGGCTCCTGATGCTGGCACCGGCGCCGGTTGGCATTGGTATCAAGGGACTCGATGGC
>NZ_JAPUVR010000032.1 GCF_029255125.1 Accumulibacter sp.
CCGGCGCCGCGTTGTCGCCGCTCGCCGAAGCGCAGCGGCGCTTCACCGCGGTCGAAGCGCGCGAACCCGGCCGCGGCGCGGCGGGCATGGCGGCGGCCTGCATCACCGAGCAGGCGGACTGTCTGGCCGACCTCGGCCGCCTCGACCAAGCCGCGCAGGCGTACGAACAGGCGATTGCGCTCGCTGAGCAAGAGCACGCCGAACGCCAGGTCGCGGTCGGCAAAGGTCAGTTGGGCAGCGTCCACCTGCTGCAGCGCCGCTTCCCGGAAGCGCTCGCGGCGTTCAGCGAAGCGCGCGAACGCTTCGCGGCGCTCGGCGAAGCGGCGTCGGTCGCCGTCGCCTGGCACCAGATCGGCTGGGTCCACCAGGACGCCGGCAACGGCGAGGCCGCCGAAGACGCGTACCGCCAGTCGCTGGCGATCGAGGTGCAGTGCAACAACGTCGCCGGGCAGGCGAGCACCTTGCTCCAGTTGGGCCTTCTCTACGACGACGTTCTCGGCCGCCCGGAGGACGCGGTGACGCACACTCGGCAGGCGGCCGAGCGCTTCCTCGCGCTGCGCGACGCGGCCAACGAAGGCCGCGCGCGCAACAACCTTGCCAGTACGCTGCGCCGCCTCGGCCCGCGCAGCGAAGCGCGCCGCGAAATCGAACGCGCCCTGGCGTGCAAGCGCGGCCTCGGCCACGCCGTCGAGCCGTGGACGACCTGGGACATCCTCGCCGACATCGAGAACGACGACGGCCGCGCCAGCGAAGCGCGCCAGGCGAGCCGGCAGGCGCGCGAGGCGTTCGTCGCCTACCGCCGCGACGGCGGCGAGAACCACACGCCCGGCGCGCGCCTGGCAGCGGAAATCGCCCGCCTGCTGCTCGACGGCGACAGCGGCAGCGCCGACGCGGGGCTCGCGCAACTGGCCGGGCAACTGGCCAGCGCCGCCAACGCCCCCGCCTGGCTGCCGCCGTTCGTCGCAGCGCGGCGCTCGCCGACGCGCCGGGGCTCGACTACGACGACGCCGCCGAAGTCATCCTGCTGCTCGAGCGCCTGACCGCCGCCGGGCGCTGATGCGGCGGCGAAGCGCGGCGCGCCTGGTGCTGCGCACCAGCGGCCGCGGCCATTGCCGCTGCTGGCAATCGCCCCTGCCGCACGCGTACTGGCGGCTGCCTGCTCGCCAGTGGCCGTGAAAGCGCGGCTTCCTGCATTCCGGTTCCTCGTTGGGGCGCCTGGATGCAAACCGACGAAATGAGGCCAGCCATGAGCACCTTGAACGCCTTCTCCGAAAAGGAGCGCGCCTACCACGCGTATCAAGCGCGCCAGAACTACCTGTGCGAACAGAGCTGCAGCAAGCGCGCGCTGGAACGGCTGGAAACGCTGGAAGCGGCGCAGGAGGCGCTGCAAGCAGAGAACGAGACGCTGCAAGCGGAAAAGGAAGCGCTGCAAGAGGAGAAGGACGCAGCCTTGGCCGAGCTTGCGCGTCTGCGGGCCCAGCTACGCGATTCCTGAGCGCGAGTCGCCGCGCGACGCGCCCGCGCACCGGGTTGACCCACGTCAGCGGCGGCGCACAGCGGCCGCGCCCGCAAGCCAACCGCCGCGGCCGGGAACCCGATCGCCCGCGACCGTAAGCCGATCGGTCAAGTTCCGCACTCGACGGGTCGAGCTTTGCGCCCGACGGGTCGAGCTTTGAACTCGATCGCTCGAGCTTGGAACTCGAAGCGCCGAGTTCGGAACTCGATCTTCCGGGATGCGAGCTCAATCGGCCGAGCGTTGATCTTCAGCAACCGGTGCCTGGAGCTCGATGTGCCGAGCTTTCAACTCGAAGCGCCGAGTCTTGAGCTCGACTTGCCGAGCTTTGAACTCGAACCGCCGAGCTTTGAACTCGATCTGCCGAGCTTTGAACTCGATCTGCCGAGCGTCGAGCTCGAACGGTCAAGCTGCGAGCGCCACCCGCCAGGTTTCTCGCACGAGGTGCCGGGTTGCGCGCTCGATCTGCCGAGTCGGCCGCCTGGCGTGCGGCGCTGGCAAAGCGCGGCGCTGCGCCGGTTGCCGCCGGTGGCGCCGCCGCAGCCAAACCGCTGGCGAACCGCGCGTGCGTTGCCAGGCGCCCGTGCGTTGCCAGGCGCCCATGCGTTTCAGGCGCCCGGGCGTTTCAGGCAAAGCGCGCCGAGAGACCGCCGTCGACCAGCAGTTCGGTCGCCGTGATGTACTTGGCTTCGTCAGAGGCGAGAAAGAGTGTCGCGTACGCGGTGTCCCAGGCGTCGCCCATGTGTCCCATCGGGCATTGCGCGTCGCGCGTGCGGATCAGGTTGGCGATGTCGCCTTCGTTGCCATAGACGCGGGTGAGCGCGGCGTGCACCAGCGGCGTGTTCATCAGCCCGGGGAGAACGCAGTTGGCGCGGATTCCCTCGGCGGCGTGGCGAATGGCCAGCGTGCGCGTCATTGCCACCATCGCGCCCTTGCTCGCCGCGTATGCGCCGTAGTTCACGCCGGCCCAGCCGTGCACGGCGACCGACGCGTTGTTGACGATCGCTCCGGCGCGCTGGCTGATCATCACCGGCAGGACGTGGTGGCAGGTGAGGTAGGCGCTTTTCAGGTTCACTTCGATCACCCGGTCCCAGGTGCCTTCGTCGAGCTCCGCCGGTCCGCCGACGACGGCGATTCCGACGTTGTTCACCAGGATGTCGATCCGCCCGTACGCGTCGAGTGCGGCTTGCACCAGCGATCGCACGTCACTCGTGCGCGTCACGTCGGCGGTGACGGCGATGCTGTAGCCGCCTTCGTCGGCAATCATCTGCTGCGTCAGCGCGGCGGCGGCGCCGTCGATATCGGCGCCGACCACCTTGGCACCCTCGCGCGCGAAGAGCAGCGAAATTGCTTTGCCGTTGCCCCAGCCCGGCCCACTCGAACCGCTGCCGGTGACGATCGCCACCTTGTTCTGCAAGCGCCCAGCCATTTTTCTGTCCTTTCCTCTCGTGTTCAGTCGTTTTCGGCTGGCCGGCAAAGGCGGCGCAGCTCGGTCTTCAGCACCTTGCCGTAGCTGTTCTTCGGCAACTCGCTGACGTACAGATAGGCGCGCGGCCGCTTGAAGCGGGCGATCGATTCGCGGCACAGACGATCGAGTTCGGCGTTCAGTGGTTCAGCCGGCGCCGGCGCCGGCGGTGCGGTCGGCGCAGCGCTGCCGGCCCGGCGGACGACGAAGGCGACGACTTCTTCGCCCCATTCCGCGCTCGGCCGGCCGACCACCGACACTTCGGCGACTTCCGGGTGTCGCAGCAGCACTTCCTCGACCTCGCGCGGATAGATGTTGGCGCCGCCGCTGATGATCAGGTCTTTCGAACGGTCCTTCAGCGTGAGGAAGCCGTCGGCGTCCAGGCTGCCGATGTCGCCGGTGTACAGCCAGCCGTCGCGCAGCGTCGCGCGGGTCGCTGGCGGATTGCGCCAGTAGCCGTGCATGACCGTGTCGCCGCGCACGATCACTTCGCCGGCGGCGTCGACCGGCAAGCGGCGGCCCTCGTCATCGACGACCGCCACTTCGACGACGCTGTGCGCGACGCCGACCGAAGCGATTCGCTGCAGGTGGCGGGGATGTGTGCGATCGGCAAGGTGCTGGCGGGAAAGCGCGGTGATCGTCATCGGGCTCTCGCCCTGCCCGTAGATCTGGACCAGCCGGTCGCCGAGGACGGCGAGTGCGCGCCGGATGTCTTCGAGGTACATCGGCCCGCCGCCATAGACGATGGTCTTCAGTCCGCGACAATCGGCGCCGCTGGCGGCGACGTGTTCGACCAGGCGACGCACCATCGTCGGTGCGGCAAACAGTGAAACGCGGCCAAAATGCTGCGCCAGCGCGAGGATCTCGGCCGGATCGAATGCGCCGGAGGCGGGGACGACGTGTCGTGCGCCGACCAGGACGTGCGGGAAGTTGTACATGCCGGCGCCGTGCGACATCGGCGCCGCGTACAGCGTGCTGTCTTCTGCCGTCGCCTGATCGACGTCGGGGAAGTAGGTCAGCGTCATCGCCAGCAGATTGCGCTGGGTGAGCATGACGCCCTTGGGCTGGCCGGTGGTGCCCGAGGTGTAGAACAGCCAGGCGAGGTCGGTCGGCGCGCGTGCGACGATGTCGAGCGGCCGGCTGCCGGCGATCTCGGCGTAGTCGGCGGTGTCGATCGCGACGATGGCCAGCTCGCGCAGCTCGTCGAACGCGGCGCGCTGCGCCTCGTCCAGCGCAGCGGCAACGAAGAGCACCGACGCTTGCGAATCGGCCAGGATGTACGCGACTTCGCGCGCGTGCAGCTTGTGGTTGATCGGCACGGCAATCAGTCCGGCGTGCCAGATGGCGTAGAGCAGTTCGAGGTATTGCGCACAGTTCGCCATGTACA
>NZ_JAPUVR010000033.1 GCF_029255125.1 Accumulibacter sp.
CTTCGGCCTCCGCCTGGGTAAACGTCAGTCTCAGCATTGCAGCAGCTCCATGTAGAACGCAATAGTACAATTCTACATCCTCTTGCGCCAACTACTTAAAGTCGTTTGTGACCTATTCCGGTATATGCACACGCCCAGGGCGACTGGGTGTTTGAACGTCTGCTGCCCGCGCTGCGTGGCGGCGGCGCACAGGTGATCGTCGACCGCGAACGCTTCGCTGCCGGTCGCGCGGTCGTCGGCCAGATGGACGAGTGGCAGGACGCGGCGGCGAAAACGCTGCTCGTGCTTACACCCGAGTACCTGGCCAGCGCCTGCTGCCAACACGAAATGCGCCGCGCGATCGCACGCGACCCGGACTTCCGCGACGGGCGCGTGATCCCGCTGCGCCGCGTGGCCTGCCCACTGCCCCCCGAGATCGTCGCCGGCGGGCCGCTGCACATCGACCTGACCGACGACGGCGCGTCATAAGTCGCGCAATGGGAACGGCTGCTGCAGGCAAGCGGCGCCGACCTCGGCGGCGACGCGCCGGCCTGGCTGCAAGCACGCAGCGAGCTGCGCCGCCACCTGTCGCGCGGGCAATCGGTGAATGTGGTCGTCGGCGCCGGCGCGCGTTGGCGGCCACTGTTTGACCAACTACGCCACGACCTGGCCAGCGAGGGGCGCCGTTTGGCGCGAGTCGACCTCCAGCGCGGATTGACCGCCTCGCGGCGGGGGCTGATCGGCGAGCTGCTCGCCGAGCTGCACGGGGCTTCGCTGCCGATTCCGCCCGAGCCCGACGACCTCGCCGAGTTCGACCGGCAGATCGCCGCGCGGGAAAAGTCGTGGCTGGCGATCGAGCACTTCGATCTCGTCGCGCACCGCCCGCAGTACGGTGTAGACCTCTTCTCTGCCTTGCGCTACCACCTGATGGAAAGCCGCCGTCTGGTGCTGCTCGTCCAATCGCACACGCCATTCGCCACGCTGCTGCCGCGCGCGCACCCGCTGTCGGCGATCGACATGCAGACCGTCGAACTCCCGGGACGATGAGCGACCCGCCAGACGATCGGCGGGCGCTCGCTGTTGCACGCGCTCGGCGTCATCGATCTCGGGCGCAGCGGTTTTGCTGCGCTGGCGTATCATGCGGTGCAAGGGATCGCCGTAGGGATCGCCGTAGGGATCGCCGTAGGGATCGCCGTAGGGATCGCCCTTCTCCGCGCCTACTACCACCTCTACGCCTGGCTTTTCGTTTGGCCGCGGGTGAACGGTCGTGCCTACCCTTGGCATCCGGTTGCCTGGGACGATCTTTGCAGCCTGCCGTTCGCCCGCCTTGACCGACTGCTCGTCGCCTACGCCGAACACGATCGGACGGCGGCGCTGGCCGAAATCGAGCGGTTGATCAGCGACTACCCGAGTCAGCGCCCATCGGCCTTGCGCGCTCGTACGCGCCTCGTCGTGCGCGCGGCCGCCGGCGCGCCGTCGCTGGCGTCGCTGGATGCGCTGGCCGCGCTGTTACCGGAGGGCGAGCGCGGCTTTCTCGCCGAAACCGCCCGCGTCAAACAGTGGATCGGCGAAATCTCGGCCGTTCAACGGCAGCTCGACAGCGCCGACCGGCCGCTTTTTCGCGCCCCGCTCGCCTCGCTGCTGGAACTCCTGGTCGCGCGCTGCCGCGAGGTCTTGGCGAGCAGCGCCCCGCCGGCGCCGGCGCGCTACGATCTGTCGACGGCGTTCGCCTTTTTCGCCGACATCGACCGCCGGCTGGCGGCCGAGCAAGGACGGCTGCTGATCGCCCTCGACGAGTACGAAATGCTCGACCAGAAAATCGGCGAAGGCGTCTTGCCGTCAGCGCTGCTCGACACCTTGCGCGAGTCGATCCAGTCGCACCGCCGGATCACCTGGCTGTTCGCCGGCAGCCACGAAATCGCCGAACTGCCGAACGCGGCATGGACTTCGTACCTGGTCAGCGCGCGCACGCTCGAGGTAGCGCTGTTCACCAGCGAGGAAACGACCATGCTGCTCAGCGATCCGCTGCGCCACTCGCGTTACTACCAGCAGCCGGGGCGCCAGCGACCGCGCTTCGCTGCCGATTTCTGGGGCGCCGACGGGATCGACCGCATCCACCGCGAAGCCGGCGGCTGGCCGCACCTGGTGCAACTGCTCGCCGAAACTGCGGTCGACCTGGCCAACGACCGCGGTCAGCGCACGGTAGACGCGGCGCTGCTCGAAGAATCCTTTGCGCAAGCAGTCGTGCGCGGCACGACGGTGCTGTAGGAACTGCTCTGGCGCGAGTGCCAACAGCCCGGCGAATGGCAGTACCTGCGCGGATTCGTGCACAGCGAACGGCAGCCGCCGCCGACCGATGCGCACGTCTACGCCTCGCTGCGCCGCCGCCTGCTCGTGCTCGACGACGACGGTGCCTGCCGGCTGCGCGTACCCCTGATGCGGCGCTGGCTGGTGCAACGCGCCTGGACGATCCCCGACTGAGCATCGCCGCCTGGCCCTGCGCAGCACGCCGGCGCGGTTGCCGCCAGGCGAGCACCCGCCTTGAGCGCCAGTCGATCACGGCGAACCGATGCTGGAAGCCGCGGCACGCCGCGACGGCGCTGGCGGTGCGCCGGCGGAAGGCTGGCGGCGCGCCAGTGCAAGGCAAAACGCGGCACCGGTGGCGTAGCGTTTCGGGCGATAATGCGCGCCGTGCGCAATGGGGGATGAGCGCTGGCGGGCAGCCGTGCCGGAGGTCCCGACCGTCGATCAATGCGACCACAACAACCAGC
>NZ_JAPUVR010000034.1 GCF_029255125.1 Accumulibacter sp.
CGTCTTCGCCACGCCCCCACCGCAAGCGCCTTGAGCTTGGCCAACGCACATCGTGCCCTTCTTCCTGCAGGAACAAACCATAGCGCTACCGTCTGCTGACGGGTTGTGGGAAAGGGTAAGGCCTGCCTGACAAGGTTCTCGCGCGCCGCCGGCTGCCTATGTCCGGCAAGCGAGAATTGCGTGAATCGAGTCTTGCGGGTAGTATCCGTGCCACGCGCCGTACGGGTCCGTCAAGTGGGTTCTTGCGCCGCGCAGACGGTGCGCTGCCGGCGGTCGGTCGCCCGTTGTCCAGCGCCCGTTGTCCATCCAGTTCCGGCGGCGAGGCAGCCGCTCCGGCGTCCCGGGCCTGTTTCCGTTCGAGGCGCCCACGATGTCCTCTCCGCAACCACCTTTTCCGTCCAGAGAATGATTTCCGGCCTCCTCAAGAAGATTTTCGGCAGCCGCAATGACCGGCTGATCAAACAGTACAAGCTGGTCGTGCGCAAGATCAACGCGCTCGAAGCGGGAATCGCTGCTCTCTCCGACGAGGATCTGCGTAACAAGACAGTCGAGTTCAAGCGGCGGGTGGCCAATGGAGAAACCCTCGACGCCATGCTGCCGGAGGCGTTTGCCGTCGTCCGCGAAGCCAGCAAGCGGACCCTGGGCATGCGTCACTTTGATGTCCAGTTGATCGGCGGCATGGTTCTGCACGACGGAAAGATCGCCGAGATGCGCACCGGCGAAGGCAAGACGTTGGTCGCCACGCTACCATCCTATTTGAATGCGCTGGCCGGTAACGGTGTGCACATCGTCACTGTAAACGACTACCTGGCCAATCGCGACGCCGAGTGGATGGGCCGGCTGCACCGCTTTCTCGGCCTCTCGGTCGGCGTCAACCTGTCGCAGATGCCGCACGAAGAGAAACAGGCGGCCTATGCCGCCGACATCACTTACGGCACGAACAACGAGTTTGGCTTCGACTACCTGCGCGACAACATGGTTTACTCGGCGGCCGATCGCGTGCAGCGAAAACTGGGCTTCGCGATCGTCGACGAAGTCGATTCGATCTTGATCGACGAGGCGCGTACGCCGTTGATCATTTCCGGGCAGGCTGAGGATCATACCGATCTCTACGTGCGGATGAACGAAGTTGCCCCGCTGCTCGTCCGCTGCAGCGAGGAGAACGGTCCAGGCGATTACTGGGTCGACGAGAAGGGACATCAGATCCTGATGACCGAAGCGGGTCACGAGCACGCCGAGGAGATACTCGCTACGGCGGGCTTGCTGCCCGACGGTGGCAGTCTTTACGACGCAGCCAACATCCTCCTGATTCATCACCTGAATGCGGCGCTGCGTGCACGCAACCTTTTCCTCAGAGACCAGCAATACGTTGTCCAACGCGGCGAGGTGATCATCGTCGACGAGTTCACGGGTCGTTTGATGCCTGGCCGGCGCTGGTCAGACGGTCTGCATCAGGCCGTCGAAGCCAAGGAGGGGGTGCGCATTCAGAACGAGAATCAGACGCTCGCCTCGATCACCTTTCAGAACTACTTTCGCCTCTACGGCAAGCTGTCGGGAATGACCGGTACGGCGGACACCGAGGCCTACGAGTTCCAGCAGATCTACGGACTGGAAACGGTCGTCATCCCGACCAATCAGCCGATGCGCAGGACCGACCTCAACGATCAGGTATTCCGTACGGCCAAGGAGAAGCACGCCGCGATCGTCGCCGACATCCGGGCTTGTCGCGAGCGCGGCCAGCCGGTGCTGGTCGGGACGACATCGATCGAGAATTCGGAATTGCTTTCTGCCCTGCTCGACCACGAGAAGGTGCCGCATCAGGTGCTCAACGCCAAGCAGCACGCGCGCGAAGCCGAGGTCGTGCGCGAGGCAGGCCGCCCTGGGGTGATCACGATCGCCACCAACATGGCTGGACGCGGTACCGACATCGTGCTCGGCGGCAGCATTGAGAAGCAGATCGCGCTGGTGCGCGACGATGAGGCGATCAGCGCCGACGAGAAGGAGGCACGTATCGATGACCTTCGTCGTCAGTGGCAGCAACTGCATGATCAGGTGGTTGCTGCTGGCGGCTTGCACATCATCGGTTCCGAACGGCACGAATCGCGGCGCATCGACAACCAGTTGCGTGGTCGCTCGGGTCGCCAGGGCGACCCCGGTTCGTCGCGTTTCTATCTCGCGCTCGACGATTCGCTGTTGCGCATCTTTGCCGGTGATCGTGTCAAAGCGATCATGGAGAGGCTGAAAATGCCCGAGGGCGAGCCGATCGAGCATCCGTTGGTCTCGCGTTCGCTGGAGTCGGCGCAACGCAAGGTGGAAGCGCGCAACTTCGACATCCGCAAGCAACTCCTCGAATATGACGATGTCGCGAACGATCAGCGCAAGGTGATTTACGGGCAGCGCAATGAACTGCTGGAAAGCGAAGACATTTCGGAAACGATCACCGCAATGCGGGAAGGCGTTCTCCATAACACCTTCCGGGCGCATGTTCCGGAAGACAGCGTCGAAGAACAATGGGACCTGTCCGGCCTGGAGACTGCGCTGGCGGCCGAACTGCAGTTGTCCTTGCCGATCGTGGAGTGGTCGAAGAACGAGCCGAATCTGAGCGATCGGCAGATTCTGGAGCGCATCGTCGACGCGGCTGCCCGCTCGTACGCCGAGAAGGTCGATCTGGTCGGGGCTGACGTCTTCCACCAGTTCGAGCGCAATGTCATGTTGCAGAGCCTGGACACGCATTGGCGCGAGCATCTGGCGGCGCTCGACCATCTTCGTCAGGGGATCCACCTGCGTGGTTATGCGCAAAAGAATCCGAAGCAGGAATACAAGCGCGAGGCCTTCGAGCTGTTCGAACGTCTGCTCGACACGGTGCGCGCCGACGTGACGCGCGTGCTGGTTACCGTACAGGTCCGCGCGCAGGATGTGCAGGAGACCGTCACCCATGCGGACGTCCAGAACGTACGCTATCACCATGCGGACTACGACGATGTGCTGGGACAGGACGACGATGAGGCGACGGCAGCCAGCCACCAGAAGACGGCAACTGCACGCCACAAGGTTGGCCGCAACGAGCCTTGTCCCTGCGGTTCGGGGAAGAAATACAAGCATTGCCACGGCAAACTGTCGTGAGGCGGCAGGGTTTGCCGTGCGTGGCACCGCGCTGCCGGTGGGCGGCGCGCGGGCGGGCGCGAGCCGGTGGCTTGGCAGTGCTGTTCTGACTGCCAGTTTCGGGAGGTCGTAATGCCAGTCAATTACCAGACGCCACGCGCTGAAGATCTCTTGCCGGTCGTCGGCGTTCGCCTTGGCGTGGCCGAGGCGGGAATACGGCGGGTAGGGCGCAAGGATCTTGCTCTGCTGGCGCTTGATGAGGGCTGTCGGGTGGCTGCGGTGTTTACCCGCAATCGCTTCTGTGCCGCTCCAGTCGAGGTCTGCCGTCGCAATCTGGCGCGCGGCGGCGAGATTCGCGCCTTGCTGATCAATACCGGCGTGGCCAACGCCGGTACCGGTGAAGCAGGGCGTCAGGCCGCCGAGGAAACGTGCGCTGCCCTGGGTCAATTGCTGGCGGTCGACGCCAGCCAGGTACTTCCCTTTTCGACCGGGGTCATCCTCGAACCCTTGCCTGTCGATCGACTGATCGGCGGCTTGCCGCGCTGCATCGCTGATCTTGCGCCCGACGGTTGGCACGCCGCGGCGCACGCGATCATGACCACCGATACGGTCGCGAAGGCCGCCTCGCGGCGTATCGAGATCGCTGGCCGGTCGGTCACCTTGACCGGTATCAGCAAGGGGGCCGGAATGATTCGTCCGCGCATGGCAACGATGCTCGGCTTTCTGGCGACTGACGCCGGTCTGCCGGCGCATCTGCTGCAACAATTGGTGCAGGAAGCGGCCGACGAGTCGTTCAACTGCATCACCGTCGACGGCGACACGTCGACCAACGACTCGTTTGTCCTCGTCGCCACCGGGCAAAGCGGCGTCTACATTCCGACGCCCCGCGAGGAGGATTACCCGAAGCTGCGCGACGCGGTCATCGGCCTGGCTGGCGAATTGGCGCAAGCCATCGTGCGTGATGGTGAAGGCGCGACCAAGTTCATCACGATCCGCGTTGAAGGCGGTCGGGATCGTGAGGAGTGCCGCCGAGTCGGGTATGCCATCGCCCATTCACCTCTGGTCAAGACCGCTTTCTTTGCGAGCGATCCGAACCTGGGGCGGATTCTCGCCGCGATTGGCTATGCGGAGGTCAAAGCGCTCGACGTGGATCGAGTTTGCGTTTGGCTCGGGGCTGCCGGGGACGAAGTCTTGGTGGCCGAGCACGGCGGCCGCGCCAAGTCGTATAGCGAGGAAGCTGGCGCGCGCCTGATGCGGGCAGCCGAGATTGTGATCCGCGTCAAACTTGGTCGGGGCACTGCGCACAGCACGGTCTACACCTGCGACCTGTCGTACGATTACGTGCGGATCAACGCCGACTACCGCAGCTAGCGGTGCGCGCGACCGGGATGCGTGGCCTGTAGGCGTGCCGCATCGTCAATGCAGGACATGCGGAACGGCCAGGGTGAACTCCGGGATCTTCGCTTCGAACTGGTAGCCGTCAATGGCGGTCATCTGGTAGCTTCCGCGCATCGTGCCTACCGGCGTATCGAGCTGGCAACCGCTTGTGTAGACGAACTTTTCTCCCGGCTGGAGGAGTGGCTGCCGGCCAATCACACCGAGCCCGCGGACCTCCTGAACTTCGCCGCTGGCGTCGGTGATGACCCAGTGGCGTGCGATCAACTGGGCCGCAACCGACCCGACATTCTCGATCGTAATCGTATACGCGAAAACGTAGTGATCGTTTGCCGGGTCGGACTGTTCGGCGACATACTGCGGGACAGCACTCACGGCAACTACGTACTTGTTACTTTCAGTCATGTTTGCTCGTTTGCGGGCGATCGAAATCTGCATTGCACACCAAACCGGTGTTACTGGCAAGCGCGCCGAGCGCTGCGGCTACCTGGCTGATGCCGGTCGGGTGTGGCAAGCGGTGGTGTGGCCGATCCATGTCAATAGCTTAGAGAATCGTAGACCCGTCGGCTGCCGAGAATTTCGACGCTGACCTGGTTCGGTGCACAAATGGCGATTTCACCCGGGCGGGCCAGCCATCCCTGGCGCACGCAGTATTGTCGGGGACCGGGGTCCGATCCGACGCGGACCCGCCGCTGATCGACGATGATTTCAGTCGGGCCGAGGAGGCCGGGGACTTCGACCCGGCGATCACGGGTCAGATCAAGTTCGAGGTAGATCTCGCCGTGGCGTCTGACGACCGCTTTTTCGCCTGTTCCGGTCGGCCAGACGAGGAAAGTCGCGGTGGCGCAGAGGGCGGCGCCGACCAGCACGAACAGCGCGTCGCCCGGCCGGCACAGTTGCAACCAATCGGTCACGGCCTTGCCGGCGAGTTGCTGGTCGCCGGCAATTCACGGTGACGAATCAGGACGCACGCACTGTCGCGAAAGGCTCTGCCCAACCATTCGGCGAAATAGACCGAGCGATGCTGGCCACCGGTGCAGCCTATGCCGATCGTCAGGTAGTTCCGACTGTCGCGTACGTAGCTCGGGAGCCAGGTTCGTATGAAACAGGCGATGTCGCCGCGCATGCGGAGCACCTCAGGCTCGATCTCGAGGAAGTCGATGACCGGCTGGTCGAGGCCGGTGAGCGGGCGCAGCGACAAGTCGTAGTGCGGATTGGGCAGGCAGCGCACATCGAAAATCAGGTCGGCATCAAGCGGCGTACCGTTCTTGAAACCGAAAGACTCGAAGAGCAAGGTCAGACCCTGATGCTGGACCGCCGACGACTTGAGGCTGACAAACTGGCGAATCCACTGGCGCAAGACGCCAGCCTTCAGGGCGCTTGTATCCATGTGATGGCCAAGAGCCGACAGGCCGGCGAGGCGGACCCGCTCTTCGGCGATTGCTTCAACCAAGGTCAACTCGTCGCTGGCCAGAGGATGGCGGCGGCGCGTTTCAGAATAGCGCTTAAGCAGCGTCGAATCCTGCGCGTCGAGGAAGAGAAACTGCAGATCAAGGTCGTTGGCCCGTAAAGCGTCGAGCTGCAGCGGCAGCATCGCAACGCTTTCCCCGCCGCGGATGTCGATCACCACGCCGACCTTGTCGTAACCTTGCAGTTCGAGCTGCCCAACCAGTTGCTGCAACAACTGCGAGGGCAGATTGTCGACGCAATAATAGTTGGCGTCTTCCAGCACTTTGAGCGCAACCGATTTGCCTGATCCGGACAGGCCGCTGATGAGAACGAGATGCATGTCATTCAGGATAATCGAAGCATGGCTTCCCGAGCAAGCCATGATGACCTAGACTGAAGGCTTTGCAGGTGAAGGATCAAAGCATGGACCCAGGGCAAATCACTTTTCTCGCCGATCTGGTTGCGCTCAGGCGCGATCTCCATGCTCATCCGGAACTGGCGTTTGCCGAGACACGCACCTCTGATCTGGTCGCCGATGAGTTGACGCGCTACGGCATGCAGGTTCATCGCGGTCTGGCGCGGACCGGTGTAATCGGCGTCCTGCGCCAGGGAAGCAGCGAGCGAGCGATAGGCTTGCGAGCGGATATGGATGCGCTTCCGCTGACGGAGGAAAACACGTTCGCCCACCGCTCGTGCAAACCGGGTTTGATGCATGCGTGCGGGCACGATGGACACACCGCGATGCTGCTTGGTGCCGCACGTCTTCTGGCCGAGCAGCGCAACGAGGCGACTTTCGACGGCAGCGTGTACTTCATCTTTCAACCAGCCGAGGAGTCGGAAGGTGGCGCGCAGACGATGGTTGCCGAGGGACTCTTCGACAAGTTTCCGATGGACGCGGTTTTCGGTCTGCACAATTGGCCGGGTATCCCGGTGGGCGAAATGGCGGTCGTCGCCGGCCCGGTGATGGCCGGTACCTGCGCTTTCGAGATCGAGGTACAAGGGAGCGGCTGTCATGCCGCCATGCCGCATCAGGGAGTCGATACGCTACTCGTCGTCAGCCATCTGGTGATCGCTCTGCAGACCATTGTCGCGCGCAACATCCACCCGTGCGAGGCGGCGGTGATCAGCGTCACTCAGGTGCACGGTGGCGAGGCGTGGAACATCATTCCGGAGACTGCCATCCTGCGCGGCACGATACGCAGTTTCGATGCCGCGATGCAGGAGCGCGTGGAACGGCTGGTCGAGCGTCAGTGCGATGGTATTGGGCGGGCTTTTGGTGCGCGTCTGTCCGTTCGCTTTGACCATCGCTACCCTCCAACCGTGAATAGCGCGCGGGAAAGCGAAATCTGTCGGCAGGTGGCGAGCACGCTGCTGGGGCGCGACAAGGTGCGAGCCGACGAGTTGCCGTCGATGGGCGCCGAAGACTTTTCCTACATGCTGCGCGAAAAACCCGGATGCTACGTCTGGCTGGGCAACGGGCCGGGTAGCGGCGGCTGCACTCTGCACAACCCGCGTTACGACTTCAATGACGATATACTTGCTATTGGCATCGCCTACTGGATTCGGCTGGTTGAGACGCTGCTGCCGAGGGCAACGTAGCGCGCTCAAGATGGCTCGGGTTGAACCTGTGGGGGAACCGTAGGGAGGCTTTTTTGTTACACTCGCCGGGTTTGCCCAGCGTCAATCTCGAGCACGCGCTTCCGCTTTTGCTGAAATCGCTGTGGGCGCCGAAAAAATGGCGGGGAGCACCTGGTGCAGTGGTCAGGCGCTCCCCGAGTTCGGGCCAGGGCCGGAACTCCAGAGACCATAAAAGGAGAACAGCGTGCGTAGCTTAGGAAGTGGTGCTTACAACGAGCTTACGACGGCTGTTGGGCTACGGAACGACACGCATGCGCATTCTCCTCGCTGAAGACGACAGGATCATTGCCGACGGCCTTTGCCGCTCGTTGCGCCAGGCGGGTTACGCGATCGACTGCGCGGATGACGGCGTGGCTGCCGATACCGCCCTGATGACCAACGCATACGATCTGGTCATTCTTGATCTCGGCTTGCCGCGCTTGTCCGGGCTGGATGTGCTGCGCCGCCTGCGGGCGCGCAATTCGGCGACGCCGGTACTCATTCTGACTGCGCTCGACGGCGTTGACGATCGAGTGCGAGGGCTTGATCTGGGCGCCGACGACTATATGGCCAAACCTTTCGAGCTGGTCGAGCTGGAAGCGCGCGTGCGGGCGCTCAGCCGCCGCTCTTCGGGTACGCCGACGATCATCCAGTGCGGTTCGTTGACCTTTGATCAGAATGATCGATCGGCTCTGGTCAATGGCGAAATGCTCGAGCTTTCGGCGCGGGAACTCGGTTTGCTGGAGATTCTCCTCCTGCGCGCGAAACGCCTGGTGAGCAAGGACCAGTTGGTTGATCATCTCTGCGGTTGGGGCGAAGAAGTGAGCCACAACGCGATCGAGGTCTATGTCCACCGCCTGCGCAAGAAGCTCGAGTCGACCGGGGTCAACATCATTACGGTGCGCGGACTCGGATACTACCTTGAGAAGCCTGCGGAAGAAAGAAGGCACTGACGCCGAGCGCTCGCTGTTTGGCGAGATCCTGGACTGGATGCTCGCGCCGCTGCTCTTCGTCTGGCCGATCAGCATCGCCTTCACGCATTATTTTGCCAACACGGTGGCCAGCTTTCCCTACGATCAGTTGCTGCGCGAGCGCGTCGCGGTGCTCGCGCGTCAGCTAAGCTTCGACGAGGGCAGGGCGCAACTGCGTGCGGCGACGACCGTGCAGGCCTTCTTGCGCTCGGACGAGATCGACAATATCTATTTCCACATCCTTGACGGTACCGGCAAATTGCTCGCCGGGGATAGCGAACTCCCCGCCCCATCGGCCCAGCCGGGACTGTGGCTGCGCGACAGCGGGGAGGTGTCTTTCCGCGATGACGAGTACCGCGGTCAAGCGCTGCGCATTGCCTACCTTCATGTGTCAGTCCCCGGCGCGTCGCTCGACCGACGCATTCTGGTCGAGGTTGGCGAGACGACGGAAAAGCGCTCGCAGCTGGCGAACCGGATCATGACCAGCGTGATTGTCCCGCAACTGGTGATCATTCCGCTCGCTGTCGTGCTCGTCTGGTTTGGTTTGTCGCAGGGTCTGCGACCGTTGACGCGCTTGCGTGACCGTATCGAAGCGCGTCGTGAAGCTGACCTGTCGCCGATTGCTCTGCGCCGCGTTCCCGAGGAACTGCGGCCGCTTACCGAGGCCTTCAATTCCATGTTGAGCCGCATGCATCGCAACGTCGAGGCGCAGAGGCGCTTCATCGCGGATGCGGCGCATCAGATGCGTACGCCATTGACCGGCTTGAAGACGCAGGCGCAACTGGCGATTCGGGAAAGCGATCCGGAGCAACTTCGCCATGCGCTGCAGCTTATCCTGCTCGGCGTCGACCGCGCGTCGCACCTGGTCGACCAGTTGTTGGCGCTGGCCCGGGCCGAGGCGAGCGGTGGCGCGCAGCAAGCGCTGCTGCCGCTCGATATCGATCAGTTACTGCGAGAAAGCGTCGAAACTTGGGTGGTACGCGCGTTGGACAAGGGCATCGATCTGGGTTACGAGGCGGCCGGCGAGGTGCTCGTGGAAGGACACGCTTTCCTCTTGCGCGAGATGATCAACAATCTGCTCGACAACGCGTTGCGTCATACGCCGGCCGGTGGGCGGGTGACCGCGCGCATCGTCGCGCCAGGCGACTTTGCCGTGCTCGAGATCGAAGACAGCGGATCGGGCATCTCCGACGAAGACTCGCTCAAGGTCTTTGACCGCTTTTATCGGGCCGAGAGCTCTGCCGGGGATGGCAGCGGTCTGGGTCTGGCGATTGTTCGCGAGATCGCCGAACTGCACCGGGCGGCGGCCAGTCTGCGGCCTAACATGCGCGGCGTTGGCGAGCAGCAGGCGATTGGCTGCACGGCCAGGATCGTCTTTCCTATCCTTCGTCAGACCGAGTTCCGAAGCTTGCGAGTCGACCCGGTGCAGACCGGTTTTGCCTGACGCGGCAAACTGGCGACGACGGCGAAGGCATGGTTCGCCCGGCGGCGTTCACGCTCGCCGGGGCGGCCGTGATGCAGGCGGTGCGCGCACTCAGCCAAGCCGCTTGAGATAGTCCGGGGCATACTCGAGCAGGAAGGCCCAGAAAGCGGCGAGCGCCGGGGTCAGGTGTTTGCTCCTGTGGCGCACCAGATGCCAGCGGCGCATCACCGGAGTTCCCTCGACCTTCAGGATGTGCAGGCGCTTGCTGCTCAGTTCAAGGCCGAGCGTGTGCTGCGAAATGAAGCTGATTCCGAGGCCGGCGACGACCGCCTGCTTGATCGCCTCGTTACTGCTCATTTCCATCCCGATGCGCGGCCGGATCGAATGATCATGAAAGAACTGCTCCATCGCCGAGCGTGTTCCGGAACCGGTTTCGCGGACGATCAGCGTTTCCCCCGCAAGTTCCTCGACGGCAATGCTGTGTGCTGCGCGCAAGCGATGGTCGGCACTGGCGACGATGACCAAAGGGTGCGGCGCAAAGGCAATCGCGGTCGCGTCCAATTCGGCCGGTGGGCGGCCCATGATCGCCAGGTCGACCTCGTTGCCGACGAGCAAGCGATTCACCGTCGTCCGGTTGTCGATGCGCAGGCTGATCACGACGTCCGGTTGTCGCCGGCGAAATTCGGCGAGCAGGCCGGGGGCGAAGTACTCGGCAGTGCTCACCACAGCCACCGCGATGCGACCGCCTTTCAGTCCTTTCAAGGCGAGCAAAGCCTCGTCGGTTTCCTTCAGCAACTGCAGAATCTGCCGCGCCCGGTCGAGCAGAATTTCTCCCGCCTCGGTCAGAAATACGCGCTTGCCGATGCGTTCGAACAGGGGGATTCCGCTGACCTCTTCCAGTTGCTTGATCTGCAGGGAAATTGCGGCGTGCGTCAGATGCAGCGTCTCGGCTGCACGGGCAAAGGACAAGTGGCTGGCAGCGACGGCAAAAATCTGCAGTTGGCGGATCGTGGCGTTTCTCATCGGTTATCTTTTGCTAATGAAAGCAGACAATATGTTTAACTAGCGTTTTTGTTTCATGCCGCTAGAATCTGTCTCGGCTCGACCTTTGCCAAGACGTCTTCAGGAGTATTGCCATGCTGTGCGGACGCACCAACGTGAACAAGTTTCTCATTGAGGAGCAGCGACGCAATCCGCGTCTGGTCGGCGATTTCTCGATGCTCATCAGCGATATCGTACGTTCCTGCAAGGCAATTGCACAGGGCGTTTCACGGGGCTCGCTGGCTGGCGTTCTTGGCGACGCGGGGCGCGATAACGTCCAGGGTGAGGCGCAGAAGAAGCTCGACGTGCTGGCCAACCAGGCGTTCATTCATCACTGCGAGTGGGGTGGCCATCTGGCAGGGCTGGCTTCCGAGGAAATGGAAGACGTCTATCCGATTCCTGCCGAACATCCGCGTGGCCGGTTCCTGCTCCTTTTCGATCCGCTCGACGGATCGTCGAATATCGACGTCAACCTCTCGGTGGGCAGTATCTTCTCGGTTCTCCTCTGTCCGGATGATTGTCACCCGGACGGACCGACAGCGGCCGACTTTCTGCAACCCGGATCGCGTCAGGTGGCGGCCGGCTACGCGCTCTACGGGCCGTCCACCATGCTGGTTCTGACGGTCGGGAACGGGACACACGGCTTTACGCTCGATCGCGACATTGGCGAGTTTCTCCTGACGCATCCCAATCTGGCGATTGCTCCGGAAACGCGCGAGTTTGCCATCAACGTATCGAATGAGCGCTTCTGGGAGCCGCCGATCCAGCGCTACGTCGCCGAATGCCTGGCCGGCAAGACGGGCGTTCGGGGTACCGACTTCAACATGCGCTGGGTTGCCTCGCTGGTTGCCGAAGTGCACCGGATCCTGATGCGCGGCGGTGTCTTCATGTATCCGCGCGACAGCAAGGACACGCGCAAGCCGGGGCGGCTGCGCCTGCTCTATGAAGCCAGCCCGATGGCGATGATCGTCGCCCAGGCGGGGGGCCTGGCCTCCACCGGTCACGAGCGCATCCTCGACGTTCGCCCGAGCAGCCTGCACCAGCGCGTGCCGGTGATTCTGGGTTCGCGCCGTGAGGTCGAGCGCATCGAGCGTTATCATCGCGAGCACGAGGTGGGCGAGGACGAGCCGTTCAAGTCCCCTCTCTTTTCCACCCGCACGCTCTTCCGGGACGACTGAGACTGTTGCTTCACTCGCCGGAATCCTGTCAGGTCAAGGAGATTCATCAGATGTCAAGCAAGAACCCTGTGATTGCGGTTACCGGCTCTTCGGGCGCCGGCACGACGTCGGTCACGCGTGCGTTTCAGCATATTTTCCGGCGCGAGAACCTGAACGCCGCAATTGTCGAGGGCGACAGTTTTCATCGCTACGATCGGCACGACATGCGCACCAAGATAGCCGAGCACGGCTTGGCCGGCAACCACCACTTCAGCCATTTCGGTCCCGAAGCAAACCTTCTCGAAGAACTGGAGACCCTGTTCCGCGTTTATGGCGAGTCGGGGAAAGGGCGGAGCCGACACTATGTGCACGACGATGCGGAAGCCGAGCGCTACGGCGCCCCGCCAGGAACCTTCACCGAGTGGGCCGACCTGCCGCCGGATACCGATCTGCTCTTCTACGAAGGCCTGCACGGAGCGGCGAGTACCGATACGGTAGATATTGCGCGCTACGTCGATCTTTGCGTCGGCGTGGTGCCGATCATCAACCTGGAGTGGATTCAAAAGCTGCATCGCGACAAGGCGCAGCGCGGCTATTCCACTGAAGCGGTGATGGACACGATCCTGCGCCGGATGCCCGACTACATCCACTACATCTGCCCGCAGTTTTCCAAGACGCACGTCAACTTTCAGCGGGTGCCGACGGTCGACACGTCGAATCCGTTCATTGCCAGTGACATACCCTCGCCCGACGAAAGCATGCTGGTGATTCGTTTTGCCAACCCGAAGGGGATTGATTTCTCGTATCTGCTGAGCATGTTGCACGACTCGTTCATGTCGCGCCCGAACATCATCGTCTGCCCCGGCGGAAAGATGGGGCTGGCCATGCAGATCATTCTCACACCGATGATTTTGCAGTTGATCGACAAGAAGCGGCGCCTGCGTCGCGAGTGACGAGCTGATTTCGTCGTTCCATTGGTTTCCGCGTTTTCCGGCTGAAGGAGATTATCGTGCCGACCGAGTCCCGCAAGTTCCGCCGCCGTTGCGCCAACGCGTTGCGCTTTCTCGCCATCGACGCAGTGCAGGCGGCCAATTCCGGCCATCCGGGAATGCCGATGGGGATGGCTGACATCGCCGAAGTCCTCTGGCGGCGCCACTTGAAGCACAATCCGGCGAATCCCGCCTGGGCCGACCGCGACCGCTTCGTGCTCTCGAACGGGCACGGGTCGATGCTGATCTACGCCCTGCTGCACCTGAGCGGCTATCAACTGCCACTGAGCGAGCTGCGCCGCTTCCGTCAGCTTCATTCGAAAACGCCCGGACATCCCGAGTTCGGTCTTACCGCGGGCGTCGAAACGACCACCGGACCGCTCGGGCAGGGGCTTGCCAATGCCGTTGGAATGGCATTGGCCGAACGCCTGTTGGGCGAACGCTTCAATCGGCCCGGGTACCCGATCGTCGACCATTACACCTACGCCTTCGTCGGCGACGGTTGCCTGATGGAGGGAATTTCACACGAAGCCTGCTCGCTGGCCGGCCGTCTGTCGCTCGCCAAACTGATCGTCTTCTACGATGACAACGACATCTCCATCGACGGGCACGTGCAGCCGTGGTTCGCCGACGATACGCCGAAGCGCTTTGCCGCGTACGGCTGGCGCGTGATTCCCGACTGTGACGGGCACGACGTCGACTCGATCGAGGCGGCGATTCGCCTCGCGCGGACGCCGACTGGACGGCCGACGCTGATCTGCTGCAAGACGATGATTGGATTCGGCTCGCCGAACAAAGGCGGCACGCATGAGAGTCACGGCGCACCCTTGGGCGCCAGCGAAGTCGGCGAGACGCGCCGGCAGCTCGAGTGGCCCTACGCACCGTTCGAGATTCCCGAGGCGATTCGCGCCGGCTGGGATGCGCGGGCCCGCGGCATGTACGTCGAGGATGAGTGGAATCAGCTATTTGCCCGGTATTGCAGTGCCCACCCCGATCTCGCGGCAGAGTTCGAGCGTCGCATGCAGGGCGAATTGCCCGCCGACTGGCCGGCGCAGGCGGCGCGGCTGGTCGAGCGCTTCGTCGGCGAGAACGTCAGCATGGCAACCCGCAAGGCGTCGCAGAACGTGATCGAAGCGATCTCGCCCGGCTTGCCCGAGTTGCTAGGCGGCTCGGCCGATCTGACCGGATCGAACCTGACCCAATGGAGTGGAACTCGGCCGGCCAACCGCGAGGTGGCGGGCAACTACATCCACTACGGAGTGCGCGAATTCGCCATGACAGCGATCGCCAACGGCATCGCGCTGCATCGCGGTTTCATTCCGTATACGGCGACCTTCCTGGTCTTTTCGGATTACGCCCGCAACGCCATTCGCATGGCCGCGTTGATGAAACAACGCCACTTGATGATCTACACACACGACTCGATCGGGCTGGGCGAGGACGGACCGACGCATCAACCGATCGAACACGCCGCCTCGCTGCGCCTGATTCCAGGGCTCGACGTCTGGCGCCCGGCGGATGCCGCCGAAACCGGAGTTGCCTGGCTTGCCGCGCTCGAGCGCGCCGATGGTCCCTCGTGTCTCCTCCTCTCGCGGCAGACCCTCCCAGCCATCCAGCGAAGCAGCGCCCAGATCGCCGCGATCAGACAGGGTGGCTACGTCTTGCGCGAGGCGGCGGGAGGGCAGCCGGCGGTCGTGCTGCTTGCCAGCGGATCAGAGCTTTGCCTGGCCGAACAGGCCTGGGCCATCCTGGCGGCGGAAGGGCTTCCCGTGCGCGTCGTTGCCATGCCCTGCACGCGCCGCTTCGATGCGCAGGACGAGGCCTATCGTCGGCAGTTGCTGCCGCCGTCGATCCCGGTCGTCGCGTTGGAGGCCGGGCATCCCGACCTGTGGTGGAAGTACGTGGGCAGCAATGGAACGGTCATCGGAATCGATCGATTCGGAGAATCAGCCCCGGCCGATGAGCTTTACCGGTATTTTGCGATCACGGTGGAAAACCTTGTCGCAAGCGTTTGCCGGCTGGCCAGCCGCGCTTCTGAGTGATCGGCGACGAGCAGCACGCCCATTGCCAAGCTCCTGCAGGCGCCTTTGCGGGTCTCACGGCGTCATAAGAGCGGACCCCGGACTTTCCGACACAAGCGCGCCGTCGCGCATCAGTGCGCGGCATCACGCGCTTTGTCCGAAGCGCAACACCTCGCGCTTGACACGCGCTGACCAGCGCTGGTCAAGCATGAGCAGCAAACACGGTTACCTGATGGTCATCCAGGCAAACAAGGGAATCTACAGCATCTATTGGACTCGACTCCATTCTGGCGGCGGTTTTTCGCAGACGCAATAGGTGCTTGCGCAATAATTCGATTTCCGCATGCATCGCCTTTGTCATCGTTGGCGCCGCAAGACGTTCGCCGATCCTTTCAGGTCCGTGTATCAAGCTTTAATCTCTGCTTTATATCAATTTGCTTCGGCTGCTGCGAAGAACAGGTCCGCTGTCGATCGCGCAGACTTCGAAGGCATTCCATTCATTCCCTTATAAACAACTCCTCACCTTTCGTGGAATCAAATGCTTCCATGACTGTGCTGGAACCCACGGGCCTGAGCAACTCAGCCTAAGATCAAGCACTTGGATCGGGCTGAACCGCTGCCAGGTGGTGCTGATCCGATCTATGGATGACGATATGCCGCAAGAGGCAGCCGTCGGCCCTTCTTCCATGTCGACTCCAAACATCAACCCTTCTCCACCGTCTTTGCACTCCGAGAAATCCGCGTTTCTTCGTCGCCAGTCATACGCCGCCCATTCGGCAAGTGTCAAACAATTTTACATTCTGGGTCCAGCCAGTTGCCGGAAACTGCCGGCACTCCAATTAGATCAGAATTGGAAGGATCTATGGCACGAGCCTTGCTGTGGTGTCTACGGAGAGTCAGGTTCATAGCGGCCAGACCTATTTTTCGTCTAGACAGGAGTCCAAACATGAATGGGAGAAGATTGTCAAAGCTGGCGGTAAGCGCGCTGCTCGCAGCAGCATTCGCGCCTGCAGCGTCGGCCCTCGCGTTGGATGGGACGCTGCCGGCCGCCTATTACACGACTTACGGTGACAGCCAAGTCTATTCGCTGGGAACGCTGGCCTACATTTATTGCCGCGAGCAGACGGGCGGCACATGCGGCAACGCCACGGGCACACCGTATAACGTGGACAGTTCGGCGGGTAAGATTCAGGACTTGGTCGTCGTTGCGACCGGAGTAAACGGCGGGCCGATCAAGATAAATTTCGCTGGTATGGATAATCCGTACCCAACGCCGAGTGGACGGTCTGGATCTCCCTACTTCAGCACCACCTCGATTGCGGATCCAGGTGAAGTTGCCGGCGGCGTCTTCCAGGATCGCGCCGGCAGTTGGGATACCTCGGTAGCAGCGCTGCTCGGCCAGTTGGGCAGTAGCACCACTCCGGTGTTCATGTTCAACAATAACCAGCTCGATAGCGCCGTCAACCTGGCGGCCTGGGGACGAGTTTGGGTGAGCAGCAGTGCGGACAGCGCCGAAACGCCCTTTGTGGCCGGCGGCAAAGCCTTGAACTTCTATTTGACGAATCAACGGATTCCAGGAGTCTCGTCGGCCTATCTGGATCCGCTGCTGCAGCACAGCGGAGGCGGCATCGACTTCAACGAGCCAGGCGGAACCAGCCCGTGGAATTCCTTCACCGGTAGTGGAACCGCGCCTGTCGTCGGGGCCAATAATGATCCGCTTGACACGGGCGATCAACGCGTTAGCGATTATCTACTTTCCGGTTCAGACTACTGCGTCAACAGCACGACCTTCCTGCCCCAGGAGTGCGGCACCGTGGGAGCCTCTCCGAGGATCAAGAACAACCTTGGGGCGAACGAGGTGGCCTACGCGGTCTTGTTCCCTGAACTCAACGAGTGGTTGGCGGGTTTGACCGTAGCCGAACGCCAGCAGTTCACGCTGCACGTCGACTTCCGGCTTGGCTGCCAGAAGGCGGACGGCACGGATGTTGCGGCAACCGATCAGACGCACTGCTTGACGCAGGGCACCGATAACCGGAGTCTGAATAACGGCTACGAGCAACTCTTCATCGCTTCGTTGCCCGAAGGGGCAGTTCCCGCTCCCGGCACCCTCGCGCTGATTGGCCTCGTGTTGTCCGGGCTCGGCATGGTCCGTCGTCGGCAACGCGCCTAGCGCACCCAGCTATTCCAGGTCTTGCCGGTTTGTGTGTGAAAAGCCGGTCGCAGCGCGACCGGCTTTTCTGTTCGCGCACCAGGCATGCCAGAGCCCCTTGCCGTCCATGCTGATCCGGATGTCGTGCGCCTTGAGTAGACCCGTGGATTCGCCGCTGGTGAACGGGCAAGCCTGATCGGTGTTGAAGATCTCCGGGTACCCGTGGCGGCGAATGGCGTCGCGCACTGCATCCAGACGGAACGAGTCCGTGATCTGGTTCGGGTGGATGTCGTACTGCTGCGCCCGCTCCGCCAGCGTCTGGTCACTCATCAGCGTCGCCAGCATCAGTTGTGCCTCGACTTCCGGCGTGTGCTTCCGCCCCTGCCTTTTCGTCATGCTCGCGGTGCTGCTGGGGCAGCTTCGGCAACGGTTTGATGGGGCAAGACTACCACTTGTCCTGCTGTCCGAATTTCCGAGGCCACCTCTCTACGGCTGGAGCGTATCGGGTAGCGTCGTCGGCAGATAGCCGGCCTGTTCCAGGCCGGTGGCGATGCGGCGCGCCGAGGCCAGCGCGTCAGGGCCATCGCCATGGACGCAGATGCTGTGAATCTCCGTCTTGAGAACCTTGCCGCTGACGGTCACCAGTCCGCCCACGTCGAGCATGCGCAGCACGTGATCCAGGCTGGCCTGGGCGCCGTGGATCATCGCGCCCGGCTGGCTGCGCGGAACGAGTTGGCCGTCGTCCCGGTAGGCGCGGTCGGCGAAGATCTCGAGGGCGACCGCCAGTCCGGCGCGAGCACCCGCCAGAAGCAGCCGGGAGTGTGCCGGGGCGAGGAGGATCAGGTCTCGGCTGACGGAGGCGACCGCACCCGCCACCACGTCGGCCAGGCGAGTATCGGCGCAAGCCATGTTGTTCAGCGCACCGTGCGGTTTGACGTGGGTGACCGCATGTCCCTCGACGGCGGCCATCGCCTGCAGGGCGCCGATCTGGTAGATCAGCAGGGCGGCGAGTTCGTCGTCCGGGATATCCATGCGGCGGCGGCCGAAACCTTGGAGGTCGGGAAAGGAGGGGTGGGCGCCGATGCTGACGCCGCGTTCACGGGCTCTGCGGACCGTCCGGCGCATGACCAGCGGGTCGCCGGCATGGAAGCCGCAGGCGACGTTGGCGCTGCCGACGACCTCGAGCAGGGCGCTGTCGTCGCCCATGCTCCAGGCTCCGAAGCTCTCCCCCAGGTCGGCATTGAGGTTGATTTTCTGGCTCATCAGGGTCTTTCGTGGGTCAGTCGTGGGTGGGTGGCTCGGCGCGGACCATGCCGTCGATCAGGTTGCAGGTGTAAAGGGCGGCCTCGTCGAGGTAGCTCGCGGGCTGGCAAGTCGCGATGGCGTTTTGCCAGCGCGCCAGGCGCTCGCTTTCGCGGCGCTGGATGGCGAGCGCCTGTGGCAGGTCGATCTTCGCGAAGCGCAGTTCGTCGCCGGTACGACACTGGCCCAGGCGCGGCAGGTCGGCGCGGATCACGGTGGCGATCTTGGGGTAGCCGCCCACCGTCTGGCAGTCGGCCAGGAGCAGGATGGGCTGGCCGTTTCCAGGTACCTGCAACGCGCCAGGCGCGACCGCATCGGAGACGATATCGACATGGGTCGGGCTGCGGTGGACCAGAGCGGGACCGTCGAGGCGCATGCCCATACGGTCGCTGTCGCGGGTCACCCGGTAGGGAGAGGCGAGCAGGCGCTCGAATTCGCCGTTGGTGAAATGGTCGGCCTGCGGGCCGGGAATGACGCGGATCGGGCCGTCCAGGTGCCTCCAGGGTTCGGCTCGGTATTCGCGGCAGGCGTTACCGGCGAGGCGAGGGCAGGGCAGCGCATCGCCGGTCGCCAGCAGTCGACCGGCGATGCCGCCGATGCCGGTGCGTCGATGAGTGGCGCGGCTGCCCAGTTGCGGCGCCACATCGATGCCGCCGGATACCGCCAGGTAGGCGGTGCCGCCGTTCACCGCACCGCATCTCAGGACGTCGCCGGTTTCCAGTGTGGCGCTCTGCCAGGCATCGAGTTCCTGGCGGCTGCCGCCATGGCGCAGGACGCTGGCCGACAGCGGGCCGCTCAGCGCAACCCGTAGTGGCCCATGGCGGACCGCGAGGCCGAGGCCGCAGCCTCGGATTTCGATCGCTGCTGCGGCGTTGCCATTGCCGACCAGGGCATTGGCGCAGGCGGCGAAAAGAGGGTCGAGGAAACCGGAGACGGCGACCCCCATATGGCGATAACCGTAGCGGCCGGCGTCCTGGATGGAGTTGTCGAGGCCGCCATCGATCACCTCCAGGCAGCCGCTCATGTCTGGCCTTCGCGCAGGAAATTCTGGCGATGCAGTTCGCCGTGCGCCAGCGCCCGTTCGATTCGCGCGTATTCCCGGCGGTCGACGGCCTGCCAGCGCACGCTGTCGCCAGCGGCAAGCAGGGCGGGCGGGTCGTCGTCGGCGACGAAGAGATCGATCGGCGTCTGTCCAAGCAAGTTCCAGCCGCCCGGGCTCGGCCACGGATACACCGCGCACATTTCGCCGGCAATGGCGATGGAGCGGGCCGGAACGAGCTTGCGCGGCGTGCCCAGGCGAGGCGTGTGCAGTTCGGTCGGCAAGCCGCCCATGTAGGGGAAGCCGGGCATGAAACCGATCATGTAGACGCGAAATTCGGTCCGGCAGAGGGCACGGACGACCTCCTCCGGCGTCGTTCCGTGACGTTCGGCGACGGCCGCCAGATCGGGTGCGAGGGCGGCGTCGAAACAAGCCGGCAGCCGCCAGGAACGGCCACCGAGGATAGCCGCTTCAGCGCCGCGGGCGAGTGCCAGCAGGCGTTCGCCCAGCGCCAGCGGATCGGGGTCGGGGAGGAAATGGACGGTCAGCGAACGAAAACTGGGGACGGTGTCGACCACGCCGGCAAAAGCCGGGTCGTGGCGGCGGGCATCGTCGACCCGGGCGTCCAGGGCCATCACCCGACCGTGGATGGTCGGGTCGATATGCCCGGCAAATTCGACGGTCCACGCGCTGTCGCCAAGCGGCAACAGGCGCGGGATGTCGTAGGCTTGCGGCGGCATGGCTGCTCAAGCCGCCATCTGCCGCGGCAGCCAGGAGACCAGGCCGGGAAAGCAGTAAAGCAGCAGAACGGCGCCAACCATGAGCAGGAACATTGGAAAGGCATGCTTCGCGAGGTAGGTGATTTCCTTCTTGGTCATGCCTTGCAGAACGAACAGGTTGAAGCCGACCGGCGGTGTGACCTGCGCCATTTCGACGACGAGGACGACGAAGATGCCGAACCAGACGAGGTCGAAACCGGCGGCTTCGACGGTTGGCAGCAGCACGCCCATGGTCAGCACGACGATGGAAATGCCGTCCAGGAAGCAGCCGAGGATGATGAAGAAGACCATCAATGCCACGATCAGCAGCAGCGGCGACAGGCCGAGGCCGGTGATCCACTGCGCGAGGTGGCGCGGCAGGCCCAGATAGCCCATGGACAGAGTCAGGAAGGCTGCCCCGGCGAGGATCAGCGCGATCATGCAATATAGGCGGGTGGCGCCGAGCAGGCTGTCGCGGAAATTCTTCCAGCTCAGCTCGCCCTGCACGGCAGCAATCACCATCGAGCCGACGACGCCCAGTGCCGCCGCCTCGGTGGCGGTGGCGAGGCCGGTATAGATCGAGCCGAGAACGGCGGCAATCAGCGAGACGACCGGAATCAGGTGGCGTGATTCATGCAGCTTCTGGAAGAGGGTGAATTGCTGTTCGGCCGGCGGAATCCGGTCCGGATTGAGCAGCGCCCAGACGATCGTGTAACCCATGAACAGACCCGCCAGCAGCAGGCCGGGGACGACGCCGGCGATGAACAGCTGGGCGATCGAGACATTGGCCGTGACGCCATAGACGATCATGATGATCGACGGCGGAATGAGCAGGCCGAGCGTACCGGCGCCGGCCAGCGTACCGATGGCGATGTGCTCCGGGTAGCCGCGGCGCTTCAGTTCCGGCAGGGTCATCTTGCCGATGGTGGCGCAGGTGGCGGCGGAGGAGCCGGAGACCGCGGCAAAGATCGTGCAGCCGATGATGTTGGTATGCAACAGGCGACCCGGCAGACGTTCCAGCCAGGGGGACAGGCCCTTGAACATGTCTTCGGAGAGCTTGGTGCGGAACAGAATTTCGCCCATCCAGACGAAGAGCGGCAGCGCGGTCAGCGTCCAGGACGAAGCGGAACTCCAGATGGTGATCGACATGGCGTCGCCCACCGGACGGCTGGTGAACAACTCCATGCCGACCCACGCCACGCCGGTCAAGGCAAGGCCGATCCAGACGCCCGAGCCGAGAATGAGAAACAGGGTGGCGATGAGCAGCAGGGTGATGGTCAGGTCCATGGCCGCCTCCTCATTCGACACGCGCCGGCTCGCCTGCGGGCGAAGCGTCGCGCCGGGTCCGGCCGGTGAGCAGCAGGACCAGGTCGTTCAAGAAGGCGAGTGCGAAGAGCGAGGTGCCGACCGCCATGCCGATCTGGGGAATCCACAGCGGCGTGGCGTCGAGGCCGGTGGAGATATCGAAGAATTCGCGGCTTTGCAGGACGAGGCGGATCGAGAACCAGGCCAGCGCGCTCGCCAGACCGAGCGCGACGAGGTGGCAGAAGATGTCCAACCAGTGCCGGGCGCCGGCCGGCAACTGGTTGAAGATCAGCGTCACGCGGATGTGTTCACCGCGCCGCAGGGTGGGCGCCAGCGCGAGAAATCCGGCCGCCGCCATGCAGTAGCCGGCGTAGGCGTCCGATCCCGGCAGGTCGAGGCTGGGAACGAGGCGCCCGACGATGCTGATCAGAACGGCAAGCAGCGTGGCGATCATGAACAGGCCGGCCAGATAGGCGGCCAGATCGAACAGGGTGTCGATCAGCTTGCGCATCGAGACTCTCCGAAAAAGTGGGTCTTTCCGGGAAAGGCCCTCTTGCCGGTCAGGCAGAAGATTGAAGCCGCCGGCGCCAGCTTACTTGCGGTAGGCGTCGAGCATGGCCTGGCCTTCGGGTCCGGCCTGCTTCATCCAGTCGCCGATCATCTGCTCGCCGACTTTCTTCAGGTCGGCCTTCAACTGCGCCGAGCCTTGTTCGATCTTCATGCCGTTCTTGGCCAGTTGTTCGAGATACCAGGTGTTCTTTTCCTGGCTGACCTTCCAGCCGCGGGCTTCGGCTTCGGCGGCGGCCTTCAGCAGGCCGTCCTGGGTTGGTTTGTCGAGACCGTCGAAGGCCTTCCTGGAAACGATGACCAGGTTTTTCGGCAGCCAGGCGCTGACGTCGTAGTAGTACTTCACCTGTTCCCAGACCTTGCTGTCGTAGCCGGTAGCGCCGGAAGTCATGAAGGTGTTGACGGTGCCGGTGGCCAGAGCCTGGGTCAGTTCGGCGGCCTGCACGGTGACCGGTTGGGCGCCGACGAGTTGGGCGATGCGACTGGTGTTCGGGTTGTAGGCACGCCACTTGGCGCCCTTCAGGTCGGCCGCCGAATCGATCGGCTTGGCACTGAAAATGCCTTGCGGTGGCCAGGGAACGGCGTAAAGGACCTTCAGGCCCTGCTTGGCGAGGAGCGCTTCCGTGGCCGCCTTGGTGGCCTTCCACAGCTTCTCGGATTCCGCATAGCTGGTGGCGAGGAAAGGAATGGAATCCACGCCGAACAGTACGTTCTCGTTGGAGTAGCCGGAAATGATGATTTCACCGATTTGGGCCTGCCCACCCTGGACCGAACGCTTGATTTCGTTGGCCTTGAACAATGAGCCGTTGTCGTGGATGGTCAAAGTCAGCTTGCCGCCGGTGGCCTTCTCGACGTCCTTGGCGAAGAGCTGGATGTTGGCGGTGTGGAAGTTCGATGTCGGGTAGCCGGTCGGCATGTCCCATTTCTGCTGGGCGAGCGCGGCGGCGGACGACAACGTCAGGGCGGTACCGATGCCGAGGGCGGCGAAGGTTTTCAGCACGGAAGTCTCCTCGTTGTTGTGTGGATGAACGCCATATCAGGCATCGGATGGCTCTGCGAGGGAGCTGGCGAACCGGTTCGCGACCTTGACGGGAATGGCGACGTAACGTTAAGAATTCGTCGACAAAAAGTCAACATGATATTCGCTATAATCTCACCCGAATTTTGGGAGAAGAGAGTATGTCCAGCCATCCGGAAGCCAACGAACAAGCCGCTGCGGTGCCCCTTCCCGCGGTCGGGCAGCGCATCGTTTCCTCTTCGCATCTGGTGTCCGAAAAGTCGCCCGAGCTCTCCGAGCTCGAATTCGGCCTGATCATCGCCACCCACGCCTTCAACCGCTGGCTGATCCGCTGCATGGCCGCGGCCGGCGTCAAGGACATGGCGCCGGTGGATGTGCTGGTCCTGCACCACATCAATCACCGGCGGACGGAAAAGCGTCTGGCCGACATCTGTTTCGTCCTCAATATCGAGGATACCCATGTCGTGAGTTATTCGGTCAAGAAGCTCTCGGCGATGGGCTTGCTGAGCAGCAGCAAGCGTGGCAAGGAAGTGTTCTTCGCCACGACGGAAGAAGGGAACGCCCTGTGCCAGCGCTACCGCGCGGTGCGGGAAGCCTGCCTGATGCCCGGTTTTTCGGGGCAGGAAGAAGAAAACGCCCGTCTGGGCGACCTGGCGCGGATACTGCGCCAACTGTCGGGCCGCTACGACCAGGCGGCGCGCGCAGCGACCGTCTACTGAG
>NZ_JAPUVR010000035.1 GCF_029255125.1 Accumulibacter sp.
CCACCTAGCAGATTCCGTCCATTCCACACTCCGGAGCAAGCAGCACACACCGGTCGAGGCGACCAGCGCAAGGTAATGCCTGCGTGATCAGGTCGAAAGATCAAGAGAGATCAAGCAATCAAGCCGGTGGCTTGAGCAGTAGGCGCTTCTCCAGCATAATTGGCGGTTCCCCGCGCGTAGGATGCCGGCAACGCTGCCGTGCCGGCAGCATGTTGCGTCTGGCATGTTGCCGTGCCACCGTGGGTGAAAGCGCTGCAGTCGGACCCGGCACCAGCCCCGGCCGGCACAACTCCGATGACCTGCGACCAGAATGACGCGCGAGCTTCCCTTGCCGCGCAAAGACTGGACAGTTTTGGTGTAAGGTATGCTCCTGGCTTCGCAAGAGATTAATCTGTGGAATATTCCCGCTACGTCAACGTTTCGCCATACGAAAATAAGACTGGCACCATGGCCCGAGCGCCTCGATCGTCGTCGATAAGCGGGGTCAACAGGCAAACACCACCAAAAAAAGGACCTAGAGATGCGTACCGACATGCTGCAGCAGATTCTCCTCGAACTGAACGGTGCAACCGCCGATATCGAGGCTTCCGCCCTCATCTCCACCGACGGCCTGATGATGGCTTCGGCCTTGCCCCAGGGCATGGACGAAGACCGTGTCGGCGCAATGTCAGCCGCCTCGCTCTCCTTGGGCGATCGGGCGACGCGCGAGTTGGCGCGCGGAACCCTGCAGAGGGTCTTGCTACAGGGCGATCGCGGCTATGTCATCATGAGCGCCGCCGGGCCGGAGGCCGTTCTCACCGTCCTCGCCAAACCCAATGCCAAACTCGGTTTGATATTCCTCGACATGAAACGTGCCGCGGAGTCGTTGGCCAAGCTGATCTGACGGTGCAACGGCCATGCACCTGCCCGACATGCAGTATCCACCACCACCTGGCGGCGCCTGTGAATGCCGGCTCACCTACCATGACGGCACGCGCCGTCTGGTTTACTGCGTGGATAGGGAAGAACCTTTCCCGGATGGACGCCTGATCGTTTCGCGGACGAACTTGGCCGGCATCATCACGCATGCCAACGAAGCGTTCGTCACGATGAGCGGCTACACGATTGAGGAACTGATCGGCGCACCACACCACATCCTGCGGCACCCGGAAATGCCCAAGGCCGCCTTCGCCGACCTGTGGACGACGATTGCCAGTGGGAAAAAATGGCACGGTTACGTGAAAAATCTGCGCAAGGATGGTTTATTCTATTGGGTTTACGCGACGGTCATTCCGAACGTCCGAGGCGGCGTAGTGGTCAGTTACACGTCTGTTCGCCGGAAGCCGTCACGCCGCAAAATCAACGAGATGTCAGATCTCTACAGTAAGATGTTGAGCCAGGAAAGGGCTGCGCAGTGAAGCTGAACTTCATGGTCGCGCCCGACTTTTCACCCGATCGGTTTGCCGGCTGGCACATGGTCAATACGCTGTTGCAGTCGCGCTCCGGGCTGCAACTGCACCTTCTGACGCCCTCCAGCGCGCAGGAACAGGCCGATCTGCTGCGCCATGACAAGGCTGATCTGATCTACGCCAACCCGTTCGATGCGGCGCATCTGATTCGCGACCTGGGATTCCGGGCCTTTGCGCGACCTGTAGGAAAGCCGGACGAAATGGTGATCGCCACCGCCGCTGCGTCACCGCTACGCTGCCTTGAAGATCTGCGCCCGGGTAGCCGCATTGCGGTGACGGATAATCGGGACGTCAAACTCATCGGTTTGCGCTTGCTGGAGGCCGCCGACTTGACCGACAAGGATCTGCAATGGGTGCTCGTCGAGACATTTCAGGCGGGAGCGCGCCTGACCATCAAGGGCGAGGTCGATGCTGGCTTCTTTCTCGCCGAAATCTACCACTCGCTGTCGCGGATTACGCGTAGTCAGCTGAAAGTGTTGATCGAAAGCGCGATTTTCGATATCACGCACGTCCTTCTCGCACACCAGCGGATCGTTGGCGAGATACCCGCTATCATGACTGCATTGAGTGGAATCGGACAGCGGAGCGCCGATCACGAGGTGCTCGAGGCGCTGGGAATACCCGGTGGCTTCGAGAAAATGAATGACGAAGAAGCCGAGTTCATGGTTGACCTGATGGACACGCTGCTTGACTAGACCGTGATCGAGTTCACCGCTGACCTGCCAATGAGTACTGCTCGCCAGACGTTCCGAGCCTTGGGACGACAGGTTTTGCGTGACCCGCAAAACGTGTCCGTGCACACGGCCCGGCTAACCTCGGGCTTGGCCCTCAGCGGAACCGAACCTGTCCAGGGCGCTTTGGCCGATTTCCTTTTCGGCTGTCAACAGGCCGACATCCGGGTCAAGCAGGAAGCTTTCGCCAGCGTACGCAATCGTCTTCGGCCGGTGATCCAGCGTTGGTTCGAGCCGTATGTCAGCGCATCGTCCTTTCCTGCCTGCTGCACGATGGCAACCCGCTGGAGCGTCCTCGTCGGCCCATCGCTAGACGTACCGCGACGTGTTCTGCGCTGCAGCACGGACAACTCCCGACAGCTTGCCGCCGACGCGCTCGCTGCGTGGCGCAAGGGGGAAGAAAATACCCAGGAAGGTTTCTTCGAGCATTGCTGCGTGTGCCGCGACACTTTGGCCTTCATGCTGGCCCGGCGCGTCATCCTCAAGGAGCGTGGCGAACTGCCACCGCGCTGGCGAGCCGTGTGCTTATCACTGCAACAGGCCGTGCTGACATGATGAAAGTGCTCATCGCAGGATTTTCCCCGCAGTCGACGACAGCAATCGAGTTGATCGTCGGCTCGCTGTGGTCGGATGTCGCGTTCGTCAAGTTATCGCGTGGGGCGTCCTTGTCCCTCTCCAGTCCGTCGGATGAAACGCAGCGCTGCAGCCTGTGCATCGTTGACCTGCTCGGCCTGGGCATGGCGCTTTGGTCGGCGACGCGCGAAGCCGAACTGCAAGCCTTCCTTTCCGGCCGCCACGCGATCCTCTTCGTACCCGCCGGGGGCAGCGATGACTGGCTGAACGCCTTGCAACCGGGTCGGCTCGGACCATCGCGAATTGTCCTCCAGCACCCGGCGTCGACCGCCTCCTTGCGCGCGGCTGTCGAGACGCTGCGCGAACATGCTCAAGCCGAATCGATGGCCGAGGCGCAAGCCCAGGAAGATGCCGAGGAGGCGATTGATCGTCATGACGCTGCGCGGATTGACTTGCCGCCGATGCCGTCGGAACCCGTCGAGACGACTGTGCACGAAGAACCCGCGGCGCCAGCCGCTGGCGATCTGCCGCGCGCGACGATCAATGCGGACGATCGGGACGAATCAGCAACCATCACCAACCGCCTGCTGCGCGATGAGCTAAGTCCGGAACGGCCTTCGCACGACGAGGCTGCGCAACCGAACGCCAGCGAAGCAACCAGTGCACCAAGAGGCGAAGCGGCAGTCGATGCTGCGACCGACCGGCGAGCCGCACGCGCCGTGACGCTCAGCGTGGACGAAACAAGCGCTGCGCAAGTCGCAGTCGACCCGCCTGGCGAAGCAGTGGCCAGCTTCGACACGCGACCGCAGCGCCAGCGCTGGCCAGAGGAGTTGACCGTACCCAATGAGCCGGCAGGCCGGCTCGCCGCGGCAAACACGGCCGGTGGCGCGCCCGCCGCCGGCTTCGAGTTCATGGCGATGACGCCTGACGAAAGCGATGGCAGGTACAGCGCGCCGGTCGTTCCGCCACATCCACTGGTTCGCAGCGACCGGCGGACTACTGCCTTTTCGATTACCGGCTACTCACTTGACGAAAACGCGTATTCGGCGCTGCTCGCTGCCTGTCCCGACATTGCCCGGAATCCGTACCTGAATCTGATCTGCAATATCGTCATGCGCAGATCGCCGAGCGAATTGCGCATTACGACGCGTACCGGCGCCGTTTTTTTCCCGGCTGAGAACTGGGTCGCCTCGAACATCTCGACGGCTTTTCGCAAACGGCTGACGCAACACGAAATGATGTTGCAGATCGTGCAGGTGCACCAGCTCCAGGAGGAGCACGCGCATGACCGCGCGGCGCGTCTCTTTGGCCGCCGCGGCGATGGGCCACGCTCGCTCGATGCGTTCATGTGGTCGCTGGTCTTCACCACCTTTGAACAAAGCCCGCCGGTTTCGATCGGTGATCTGCACTTCCAGGTCCACCGCTTCCCGAACTTCGCCCGCCTGCACAAGATGCCGGATCTTTTTTCCCAGCTGTCGCAGGTGTGCATGCGGCAACCGCAATCGCTCTCCGGCTTGAAACGTGCGTTCTCGAAATACGATCCAAACCTCGTCACGCTGTTTGTCGCCTGCACGATCCTGTCCGGCGTTGCGACCGTCCTGCAGACCGGTTCGTCGGCAAGCACCGAAGGGGTAGCAAGAGGCAAGCGAGATCCCTCGCGCACTGCTGCGCGCCGGACCGGATTGTTCAGATCCTTGCTGGACAAACTTTTCTAGTTGCAGGACAAGGCTCTGCCTTGGCATGGTTGCACTTTCCGAAACCTTGGTGTCTGTCCGGGAATGCCCACAAATGTCGACTTCACTCGTTCTTCACCCGCCCCTTGCAAGCGCCTCCGTGCGCGCGCCGAAACGGCACCAGAATGTCTGAGACCCGGATCTCGCCCAGCGTATCTTCGGACCCGCTTGCCGGCTCCCGGGTGGCATTGACACCGCGTGGCGCGCTCTATGCGTTCTCGCAGGCAGAGCCCGACGCGACCCAAGCGAGGCTACAGACGATACTGTCGGCCGAGGCTCTGCCCACGGTCAACGCGTGGGTCCGGCGCTCACCAGCGCACCCGAAGCTGCTCGGTGAGGGGCTGGCGGCGGGTTGGCTGCAGCGTGTGCATCGCAGCTTTCCGGCGCCCGACGTCAAGCTCGACAGTTTTCTGTCGCACATCATCGGCGGGCTGTCCGGCGAACAAAAGGCAGCACTCGCCGCGGCTGGCGGTTTTTGCGTCGGTCAAGTCGGCTACGCTGACGATGAAGCGGAAACGCTGTGCGCGGCAGCCGCCGATTTTTCCGAGTTTGCCCGTCGTCAGCGCACGCGAGGCTGGCGCGGTGCGAGCTACATGACTTCGTTCCACGAGGATATCGCGATGCTGATGCCGACGACTTCCTTCGTGCCGTTCTGGATCGACCGAACCGATTACTGCCTCATCCTGGGGGGCGAACCCTTGATCAACAACCCGGCGCTGGTCGAGCTGATCTGGGGAATCAAGGCGGCCGGCGCGCGTTTCTCGAACAAGTTCGCCCACGAGTTGGGCTGAAATCATGCGAGAAGCGAACCGGACCGGTCGCGGCGGGCAATGCCAGTACAGCGCCGAGCGCCACCGGGGGCGCCAAGGCACGCGGATATCCGGCGGGCGCGAGTAGTCGGAAATGCAGCAATATCTCGACCTGATGCGCCATGTGCTCGAACAGGGAGCAGCAAAAGGCGACCGCACGGGAACGGGCACGCGCTCGATCTTTGGTTGGCAGATGCGCTTCGATCTCGCCGCCGGTTTTCCGCTGGTGACGACGAAGAAGCTGCACCTGCGCTCGATCATCCACGAGTTGCTATGGTTTCTGCGTGGAGAAACGAACGTCCGCTACCTGCAAGAGAACGGCGTACGGATCTGGGACGAATGGGCTGATCCAGCGGGAGATTTGGGGCCTGTATACGGACATCAGTGGCGCTCCTGGAGCGCGCCCGATGGGCGACGGATCGATCAGATCGCACGCCTGGTCGACGCTCTGCGGAACGATCCTGATTCGCGCCGCCATCTGGTGACTGCCTGGAATCCAGCGGATGTAGACCAGATGGCGCTGCCCCCCTGTCATGCCCTGTTTCAGTTCTATGTCGCGCCGCCGACGGCGCCGGATGCGCTGCCCAGACTCTCATGCCAGCTCTATCAGCGCAGCGCCGACGTCTTCCTCGGCGTTCCGTTCAACATCGCTTCCTACGCGCTGCTCACACTGATGCTGGCCCAGGTGTGCGGCTACCGGCCGGGCGAGTTCATTCACACCTTCGGCGACGCGCATCTCTACAACAACCACTGTGCGCAGGCGCGCCTGCAACTGAGCCGAACGCCGCGCTCACTACCGACGATGCGGCTGAACCCGGCGATCGACGACATCTTCGCTTTCAGCTACGAGGACTTCACGCTTGAAGCCTACGATCCCTATCCGCATATCGCTGCCCAGGTCGCTGTCTGAGCAATACGCAGCCACCGTTTCGCCGCGGCCGTCCGCATGCTCTGCCTGATCGCTGCCATGGCGCGGAATCGGGCAATCGGCCGCAACGGCCAATTGCTCTGGCGTTGCGCGGAGGATCTGCGCCACTTCCGGCAGACGACAAGCGGCAAGGCGGTGATCATGGGTAGAAAGACCTGGGAGTCCCTACCGCCGGCTTTTCGTCCCCTGCCGGGACGGCGCAACATCGTCGTCAGCCGAAACACCGGCTATCAAGTCGCGGGCGCGCTAGTCGCCCACTCGCTGGATCAGGCGATCACGCTTGCGGACAGCGGCGCTGATGTCTTTGTCATCGGCGGCGGCGACTTGTACGGGCAGGCGCTGCCGCTCGCCGGCCGCTGCTACCTGACTGAGTTGGCTGCCGAATATCCCGGCGACACCTTCTTCCCCGAACTGCCGGCGAACGAGTGGCGCCAGGTCTCGCGCGTTGCCGGCAAGGCGCCGTCCGCGACAGGCGACCCGGCGGGCGCCGAGCCCGCTTTCGACTTTGTCGTCTATGAACGGATCTAGCCGCCGACGCGCTCGCTCGCGCGTGCCTACGACAACCCGAAGCGCCAGGCGCAGAATGTTGCGAATTGCCTGATGGCGCGTACCCCCTACGACTATCTGCTGGCAGACGAAGCAGGTGCCGGCAAGCTGCTCGCGCATGCCGCCGTGCTCCTCCGGCTGGCTGAAACCTACCGCGCGAGCGTCCCGGCTCACCTCGCTCAGGCAAGTCGACTGGCCAACCTCAAGGCGGGAACCGTCGTGATCCACGCGGAGAGCGGCGCCATCGCCGGAAAACTCCGACAAATGCTGCCCAGCCTGCTCGACCGGTTCTCGCAAGTGGGCATCCAGTGTCGCGCAATCGAAGTGAAAGTCCGCACAGGACAGCGGCTGGCCGAAAAGGGACGGCCGTCGGAGCAGAAACCGCTGAGCGCCCAGACCAAGGAGGAACTGGCGCGGCTGCGCGAGTCGCTGCCACCTTCCGACCTGCGCGCGGCCATCGGCCACCTGCTCGTGCGCGCGGCTACACGGGAATGACCGCCACCCGCTCGAGAATCAACAAGGCAAAAACCAGCAACGCGATGAGCAAGGCGTAGCGGAAGATCATCCAGGCGAACTGGCCATAGCGGCGGTCACCAGTACAGACGAACATGACGACACCAGCCGCAACGGTAATCGCTGTCAGGACGCCCAGCAAGCGGAGCAACCACATGCGGTCGGGCGGCGACTCAATGCGCCGGCAAGGCGAGCCAGCGAGAAATGGCGAGGGGTGCCAGATCCTGGTCTTCGAAGCTGACGTATTCCCACGCCTCAGGATGCGCGAGCAACTCGCGCGCCAGCGCATTGTTCAGCGCGTGCCCGGACTTGTGCGCGACGAAGGACGCCAGCAAAGGATGGCCGAGCAGGTAGAGGTCGCCGATCGCGTCGAGCACCTTGTGCTTGACGAACTCATCGCTGTAGCGCAGGCCATCGGCGTTGAGCACCCGATATTCGTCGAGCACCACCGCGTTATCCAGCCCACCCCCCTGCGCCAAACCATTCTCGCGTAGCCATTCAACCTCCTGCATGAAACCGAAGGTGCGCGCCCGCGCAACCTCGCGGACATACGAATGGTCGGCAAAATCAATCGTTACCGACTGCCCGGTGCGATCGATCGCGGGGTGGTTGAAACCGATCGAGAACGACAGGCGAAAGCCATCGTAGGGCTCGAAGCGCGCCCACTTCTCGCCGGAGGCGTCCTTTTCGCTGACCGCCAGCGGTCGCGTGACGCGAATGAACTGCTTGGCTACCGGCTGTTCCTCGATCCCGGCCGACTGGATCAGAAAGACGAAGGGCGACGCCGAGCCGTCGAGAATCGGCAATTCCGGTGCGTCGAGGTCAACGAAGACGTTGTCGATGCCCAGTCCAGCCAGCGCCGACATCAAGTGCTCGATCGTTCCCACCTTGACGCCAGCGCGCTCCAGCGACGAACACATGCGCGTGTCGCCGACGAGCAGGGCCGATGCCGGCAGGTCCACCGCCGGGTCAAGGTCGATTCGGCGAAAGACTACCCCCGTGTTGGCTGCCGCCGGCCGCAAGCTCATATTGACCTTGACCCCGGAATGCAGACCGACACCCGCCGCGCGAACCATCGACCTGAGTGTGCGTTGCTTTAACATGTGCCTGAAAAAACGCTTGAATCGACGGATTCTAGCACACCCGGGAGGGGTCCGGAAGCCGTCGAGTCGGCAGAGGAGTTATTGTTGGGGAGGTCAGTCCGCCTGCTTTCTGAGAAACGCCGGAATGTCGTAACGGTCCACCCCGCTGTTGGCCAGCGCTTCAACGGTGGCGTTGCGGCCCTTGCGGACAATCGCCGGGACCTGGTCGAGCGTCGAATAATCGATATTGTGGCCGTGTGCGAACCGTCCGTCGGTACCCGTCGCCTGCGCCAGCGTCGTGCTGATCACCTCGAAGTTCTGCCGTTTGGCCTGCGGCTGACCGAGACCGGTGGCAACGACGGTCACCCGGATATCCTCGCCCATGCATTCGTCGTAGACCGCACCGAAAATGATGTGCGCATCGTCGGCGGCAAAATTGCGCACCGTGTTCATCACTTCGTTGACTTCCTTCATCTTCAACGAGCGCGTCGCTGTGATGTTCACCAGCACGCCCTTGGCCCCCGACAGGTTGACGCCTTCCAGCAGGGGTGAGGCAACCGCGCGTTCGGCGGCAATGCGTGCACGATCGACTCCAGCGGCATTCGCCGATCCCATCATGGCCATTCCCATCTCGCCCATTACCGTGCGCACGTCTTCGAAATCGACGTTGACGAGACCCGGGAAATTGATGATCTCGGCGATCCCGCCGACGGCATTGCGCAAGACATTGTCGGCGGCCTTGAACGCTTCGTCCATCGACACGTCGTCACCGAGCACATCCATCAAGCGGTCGTTGAGAATGACGATCAGCGAGTCGACGTGCTTCTGCAACTCGCCGATTCCGGCTTCCGCCACTTTCAGGCGCTTGCCCTCAAAACCGAAGGGTTTGGTCACCACGGCGACGGTCAGTACGCCGAGTTCGCGCGCCACTTCGGCAACGATCGGCGCCGCGCCAGTGCCCGTCCCGCCGCCCATGCCGGCGGTGATGAAGACCATGTGCGCGCCGCGCAGCGACTCGGCAATCGCGTCGCGTTCCTCGATCGCAGCGCTGCGTCCAGCTTCCGGCTTGGCGCCAGCACCCAGACCGGTCTTGCCCAGTTGCAGCTTGCGCAGGGCAATGCTCCGGCCAAGCGCTTGCGAATCGGTGTTAGCGGCAATGAAATCAACGCCATTGACACCCTCCCGTATCATGTGGTCAACGGCGTTGCCGCCCGCGCCGCCGATGCCGATGACCTTGATCACGGTGTCCGGCTCGCCGCCTCTTTCTTCCTTGTCGATGATTTCAAACATTAACGCCTCCTCTGCAAAAAGCGTGGTACTGATGGAATGCTACTGATTGTTGGCTGCTTCTATTCCCGCCCGGCAGCGCCTAGAAGTTCTTTTCGAACCATGACTTCATGCGCCCAAAAACCTGCTTCACGTCGCGTGTCTCGCGCACCTTGAGGCCGCGTTTGCGCTGCGTCTGCGCCTCCAGCAGCAGACCGCAGGCAGTGGCAAAGCGCGGACTCTGCACGACATCGGCGAGCGCTCCCTGGTACTTCGGCACACCCAGACGAACCGGCATGTGGAAAATCTCTTCGCCGAGTTCGATCATCCCGGGCATCACCGCGGCACCGCCGGTCAGGACGATTCCCGAGGACAGGACATCTTCGAAACCGGAGCGCCGCAGTTCGGCCTGAATCAGTTCGAACAACTCTTCGACGCGCGGCTGGATGACATCGGCCAAGGCGCGCCGCGAAAGCTTGCGCGACGGGCGGTCGTCAACACCGGCAACGTCGAGCACATCGTCCGGATCGGCCAGGTGTGCCAGCGCACAACCGTGCGTCCGCTTGATGTCCTCGGCCTCGCGCGTCGGCGTACGCAGCGCCATCGCGATATCGTTGGTGATCTGGTCGCCGGCGATCGGGATGACCGAGGTATAGCGAATCGCGCCCTGCGTCCACACGGCCAGGTCGGTCGTTCCGCCGCCGATGTCGATCAGGCAGATGCCGAGATCCTTTTCGTCTTCCGAGAGCACGGCACGGCTCGAAGCGAGTGGCTGCAGCACCAGGTCGTTGACCTCCAGACCGCAGCGCCGTACGCACTTGACGATATTCTGCGCTGCGGAAACCGCTCCGGTCACGATGTGTACCTTCACTTCCAGACGAAAGCCGCTCATCCCGATTGGCTCGCGAATGCCATCCTGGTCGTCGATGATGAACTCTTGCGTCAGAATGTGGAGGATCTCCTGGTCGGCCGGGATCGGCATCGCGCGCGCCGTCTCGATCACGCGCTCGACGTCCATCGGGGTGACTTCCTTGTCCTTGATCGCCACCATGCCGTTCGAGTTGAAGCTGCGGATGTGGCTGCCGGCGATCCCGGTGTAGACATCGCGCACCTTGCAGTCGGCCATCAGTTCGACTTCCTGCAGAACGCGCGAAATCGTTGCCACGGTCTCCTCGATGTTGACCACGACCCCCTTCTTCAGGCCTTTCGATTCCTGCGATCCCATGCCGATGACGTTTACCCGGCCTTCCGAGGTGAGTTCGGCAACCAGCGCGACGATCTTTGAAGTGCCGATATCGAGTCCAACGATCAGATCCTTGCTATCCCTGCTCATTTCTTTCCTTTGACTTCCTGACCGACACTGCCCGCAAAGCGCAGTGCGAAACCATTCGGATAACGCATATCAACCGCCACCGGCGGCGCCTGGCCGGAATTGGTGATCGTCGCATGGTGGTCGACGAAACGTTGCAGTCGCACGCGAATCGGCGCCTTCGCCTGTTCGCGTCCCAGTTCGACCAGCAGGCCGTCCTCCAGCTTGAGCAGCCAGGCCAAGCGCGGCGAAAGGGAAAGCTCGGCCGGCTGCCGACCAATCGGCTGCAGGAGCTCGGCGAACTCGTCGTGCCGCCGTAGAAGCTCCGCCGACGCCCCGGCCGGCCCGCTCAAACGGGGCAGGCTCTGCGCACGCGAAAGCTCGGCAGCAAACACCTCGCCATAGGTATTGACCAGTTGTCCCGGTGTACTCCCCCAGAGGGCAGCGACCTGATGTTCCTCGATGCGCACTTCGACCCGTCCCGGCCACTTGCGCCAGACCTCGGCGCGGCGCACCCATGCCAACTGCTCGAGCGCCAGACGCAGCGCTTCGACGTTGACGGTGAAGAAGTTGCCGCGCATCGCCTGGGCCAGCGACTGCTCGACGTCGCTGCGCCGAACCTCCTGCAGCTCGTGCGACACGGCGACTTCTTCGAGCGGAAAAAGCGTCAGACGCGGCGCGCCCCAGACGACCGCGGCGAACACCAGAGCCGCTCCGCCAAGCAGGAAGAGAAAGTCGGCGACAGCCTTCAGCAGACCCGGTTTGTGCCACATCATTCATCCGACGGCAGCGAGCGCAAGAACGCGCAGCACCAGTTGGTCGTAGCTCATGCCGGCCGCGCGCGCAGCCATCGGCACCAGGGAGTGGTCGGTCATGCCAGGCGAGGTGTTGACTTCGAGAAAGTACGCCGCCTGCCGACCGTCGACCACCTTCTCGTCGAGCAGGAAATCGACTCGTCCCCAGCCGCGTCCGCCGAGTACCCGGAACGCCTCCAGCGCCTGCCGACGCAGTTCGCCTTCGCGCTCGGCGGGCAGTCCGCACGGACACAGGTAGGCAGTGTCGTCACGCAGGTACTTGGCCTCGTAGTCGTAAAACTCGCCCTTGGGTTCGATCTTGATGATCGGCAGCGCCTGGTCGCCGACAATCGCCGCAGTATACTCGCCGCCCAGGATCGCCCGCTCGGCAATCACGACCGTGTCGTGTTTTGCTGCCTGTGCGTAGGCGGCGGCCAGCTCGCCAGCCTGTCTGACCTTGCTGATGCCGATCGAAGAGCCCTCGTTCGCCGGTTTGACGAAAAGCGGCAAGCCCAGTTGCCGCTCGACTTCGGCGTAGTCGCTTGCCTCGTCGAGCAGGACGTAGTCCGGCACGGGCAAGCCGGCTGCACGCCAGAGCGTCTTCGTGCGCCACTTGTCGATGCCCAGCGCCGATGCCAGAACGCCGCTGCCGGTATACGGAATTCCCATCAGCTCGAGTACGCCCTGGATCGTGCCATCCTCTCCGTAGCGCCCGTGCAGGGCGATGAAGACGCGATCGTAGGCGCTCAGGGCGTCCAGTTTGTCGGTCGCCGGATCGAATGCCTGCGCGTCTATACCCTGGCGCTGCAGCGCTGCCAGCACGCGCGCCCCGCTGACCAGCGATACCGGGCGCTCGGCCGAGCGCCCGCCAAAAAGTACGGCAACCTTTCCGAAGTCGGTGGCGTTCATCGTCTCATCCTAATCGGCAACGAGTTTGCCGGCAACCCCGCCAATCGAACCGGCACCCATCGTCATCACCACATCGCCAGCGCGCGCGGTGTCCAGAATCGCTTGCGGCAGATCGCCGATCTGGTCGACGAAAACCGGCTCGACCTTGCCCACGACGCGCAGCGCGCGCGCCAACGCGCGGCCGTCGGCGGCGACGATGGGCTGCTCGCCAGCCGGATAGACCTCGGTCAGGATGAGCGCATCGACCGCGCTGAGCACCTGCACGAAATCCTCGAAGCAGTCGCGTGTCCGCGTGTAGCGGTGCGGTTGGAAGGCGAGCAGCAGGCGGCGTCCGGGAAAAGCGCCGCGCGCCGCCGCCAGCGTCGCCTTCATCTCGGCCGGATGGTGCCCGTAGTCGTCGACCAGCGTACACCGCCCGCCCGCCGGCAACGCCAGTTCGCCGTAGCGCTGGAAACGCCGGCCAACGCCGCGAAAGTCGCGCAGCGCAGCAGCGATCGCCTCGTCGCTCACCCCCACTTCGCTGGCCACGGCAATCGCCGCCAGGGCGTTCAGCACGTTGTGACGTCCCGGCAGGTTGAGCGTGATCGGCAAGCGGCTGACCGTCCCATTCACCCGCACGCAGTCGAAGCACATCCGACCGGCATCGGCGACGACGTTCTCGGCGTAGACGTTGGCCGAGGCGCTCAGGCCATAGCTGACGATCTGTTTTGTCACCTGCGGCATGACCGCCCTGACATTGGCATCGTCGGCGCATAGCACGGCAACGCCGTAGAACGGCAAGCGCTGGAGAAAATCGACGAAGGCCTGCTTCAGGCGGTTGAAGTCGTGCCCGTAGGTCTCCATGTGGTCGGCATCGATGTTGGTCACCACCGAGATCACCGGGGACAGAAACAGGAAGGAAGCATCCGACTCGTCTGCTTCGGCAACCAGAAAATCGCCTGAACCGAGGCGGGCATTCGCCCCGGCAGCGTTCAACCGGCCGCCGATGACGAAGGTCGGGTCCATCCCGCCTTGGCCTAGAATGGAGGCGACCAGGCTGGTCGTCGTCGTCTTGCCGTGCGTCCCGGCGACCGCGATCCCCTGCTTGAGGCGCATCAGCTCGGCCAGCATCTGGGCGCGCGGAACGACCGGCAGATGGCGCCCGCGCGCTGCCAGCACCTCTGGGTTGTCGGGCTGCACGGCGGTGGACACGACCACCGCATCGGCACCACTGATGTTTTCGGCGGTGTGCCCGACGAAGGTGCGCACGCCGAGCCCGGCCAGCCGCCGGGTGGTCGAACTCTCGCTCAAATCCGAGCCGCTGACGATGAAGCCCAGATTGGCCAGCACCTCGGCGATGCCGCTCATCCCGGCGCCACCGATTCCGACGAAATGGATATGCTTGACCTTGTGTTTCACTTGGCGAGATCCTCACAGAGCGCGGCCAGTTCCTCGGTGGCCTCCGGCTTTGCCACGGCGCGCGCGCGCAGCGCCATTTCTGTCAGCTGGCTGCGCGAGTAGCGACAGCACTGGCTGACCGCTTCCGGCGTCAACCGCTCCTGCGGCACGAGCAGCGCGCCACCGGCCTGGACAAGAAACTCCGCATTGGTCGTCTGATGATCGTCCACCGCGTACGGATACGGAACGAGAACGCTGGCCACGCCAGTCGCCGCCAGTTCGGCGACGGTCAGCGCACCGGCGCGACAGATGACCAGATCGGCCCAGGCGTAAGCGCCGGCCATGTCGTCGATGAAAGCAGCACAATGCGCGCGCACACCGGCCGTCGAATAGTTTTCCTCAAGCTGCGCCAGATGCTTCTCGCCCGCCTGGTGCACGACCAAGGGCCGCTCTTCTACCGGCAACAAGGCCAGGCCCTTGGGAACCATCTCGTTCAGCGCCGTCGCTCCCTGGCTACCGCCCAGGACGAGCAGGCGCAAGGGCGGCAAGTGCTCGGCGAGACGCGCCGAGGGTGCCGGCAAACCGGTCATCTCGGGCCGTAGCGGATTGCCTACCCAAGTGCTGTTGGGCAGTGCACCAGGGAATCCACAAGCGACCCGCCGGGCTACCCGGGCGAGCACGCGGTTGGCCAGTCCGGCAATCGAGTTCTGTTCGTGGATAAGCAGGGGATAGCCGAGGAGTGCGGCCATCAGGCCGCCCGGAAAGCTGACGTAGCCGCCCATGCCCAGGACGATGTCCGGCCGCACGCGACGAATCGCGCGCGCTGCCTGCCAGCAGGCAGCGATCAGGCGGAAGGGGAGGAGCAGCTTGCGCAACAAGCCCTTGCCGCGCAGAGCGGTGAAGCGCACCCAGGCCATCTCGTAACCACGCGCTGGAACGAGCTTGGCCTCCATGCTCCCGGGGGCGCCCATCCAGACCACCTTCCAGCTTCGACTGCGCAACAGGTCGGCCACCGCCAAGCCCGGAAAGACGTGCCCGCCGGTACCTCCGGCCATCACCAGCAGCGTCCGGTTCATGCCGACCTCCTGCCCGCCATGCGTGCCGCGAGCGTCGCCGAAGCGCGCACTGGTGCCGCGCTCACAGCTTGGCTCCGCGCATCAGTTGACGGTTCTCCCAGTCGATCCTGAGCAGAACGGCCAGCGCCACGCAGTTGGCCAGAATCCCCGAACCACCGAAACTCATCAGCGGCAGCGTCAAACCTTTGGTCGGCAGCAAGCCGGTATTTACGCCCATGTTGATGAACGCCTGCACACCAAGCCAGATACCGACACCCTGGGCGACGAGCGCCGAGTACAGGCGATCGAGCGCGACCGACTGCCGGCCAATCGCAAACGCACGCTGGATGACCAGGGCGAAGAGGAGAATCACGGTCAACACACCGACGAAGCCCAGTTCCTCAGCAATGACCGCCAGCAGGAAGTCCGTATGCGCCTCGGGCAGGTAGAACAGCTTCTCGACGCTTGCCCCCAGTCCGACGCCGAGCACCTCGCCCCGGCCGAAGGCGATCAGCGCATGCGAGAGCTGATAGCCGCG
>NZ_JAPUVR010000036.1 GCF_029255125.1 Accumulibacter sp.
CAGCGTCGCCGCCGTCGCCGGATTGTGATCCTCGTCGGGGCCGGGCAGGGCAACGATCAGGCCGCCCGAGACCTCGTGTGCCAGGCGGTGCATGTCGTAGATTTGCGTCGCGAGCAGCAGCTTGCCGATGTTGGCGAAGACCGGCTCGGGCATGAAACTGCCGCTGTGCTCGTCGGGCGCCGCGTAAACGCTGGCGGCGACGCCGCAGGCGAAGAAGCCCTCGGTGATCTTGATCAGTTCGACCATCGGTTCGCGCAGGCTCGCCTTGCTCGCCGGATCGAGTCCGTTCGCCTCGCACATCAGCGCGCCGGCGCCAATCAGCAGGTCGCCGAAACCGGCGCGTGCGCCGATGCAACTGTGTCGGTGGTGCGTCGCGTAGGCGTAGGTCAGCGCGGCCGAGTGCTGCCATTCGCCGGCCAGGAAGACGCGCTCCCAGGGAACGAAGACCTGGTCGAAGACGACGACCGCGGTCGACTGGCCGTAACGCCGGGAAAACGGCGCCGCGCCATGCTCCAGGCGCTCGCCCGGGCGGCCGGCTGGCCGCGCGATCAGCGTGACGCCGGGGGCATCGACCGGCAGTGCGCAGCAGACGGCAAAGTCGGCGTCCTCGGCCTGCATGTTGCGGCTCGGCATGACCAGCAGCTCGTGCATGTAGGGGGCGCCGGTGACGATCGCCTTGGTTCCCGAAATGACGATTCCGTCTCGTCGGCGTTCGACGATGTGCACGTAGCTGTCGGCATTCGTCTGCGCGTGCGGGTGGCGTGCGCGGTCGCCCTTGGCGTCGGTCATCGCGATGCCGAGCGCCAGATCGTTGCGCTGGACGTGCGCGAGGTAGGCGGCGCAGCGTGCGCGCTGCTCGTTGCTGCCGTGCGCAGCGTCGAGTCGCGCGCTCAACTGGTGCAGCGCGTTCAGCGCATCGTGCGCCAGATAGCGCTGGGCGCAGCCGGTTTCCTGACAGAGCAGGCGCACCGCTTCCAGCTTGTTGAGCAGATCGCCGGCCGCTTCGTTGATGTGCAGCATGCGATTGACCGTCCACCCGCTGGCCGACTGAAGCGCGGTCATCAGAGGGGCTTTCGCCGGATCGAGCGCGAAATCGTAGCTCACCGCGAGTGCGTTGATTCCTGGCTGCAGCGACGCTTCGTCGGCAACCGATTCGATCAGGCGGCCGTCGACATAGACGCGCGGCCGGTAGTCGCGCAGCGACGCACGGTACTCGGCGCCGCTCATCCGTCTGTTCGCCGCGGCAGGGTTGGCGTTGTCCTCGCGCATGGGTCCTCCGAGAGTTGATCGAGCACGACGATCGAGCGGCATCGTCGCCGGCCAGGGCGGGTCGCCGCCAGCCCTGCAACTCGCCGAGCTTGCTGTCGGCCGCAGCGAAAGTCAAGCCGCCGCTGCCCGGTTTTGCTCTTCTTCCCGGCTCAGCCTTCGCGCGCCGCGCGCCGCCGCTCGTGGTCGGTCAGCAGGCGCTTGCGGATGCGGATCGTCTTCGGCGTGATTTCGACCAGTTCATCGTCGTTGATGAACTCGACCGCCGATTCCAGCGTCAGCGCGACCGGCGGCGTCAGGCGCACCGCCTCGTCGGTTCCCGAGGCGCGGAAGTTGGTCAGTTGCTTGCCCTTGATCGGATTGACCACCAGATCGTTTTCGCGGCTGTGGATGCCGATGACCATTCCCTCGTAGAGCCGGTCGCCGGGAACGACGAACATCCGCCCGCGATCCTGCAGCTTCCACAGCGCGTAAGCGACGGCATCGCCGTTCTCGCCCGAGATCAGCACGCCGTTGCGCCGGCCGGGGATGTCGCCCTTGACCGGCGCGTACTCATCGAAGACGTGGCTCATCAGTCCGGTGCCGCGCGTCGTGTTCATGAACTCACCCTGAAAGCCGATCAGGCCGCGCGCCGGAATCCGGTATTCCAGGCGGACGCGTCCGCGGCCGTCCGACGACATGTCCTGCAGGTCACCGCGGCGTTGGCCGAGCGCTTCCATGATCGCGCCCTGGTGCGACTCGTCGACGTCGAGCGTGAGCATTTCGTAGGGCTCGCACAAGGCGCCATCGACTTCCTTGAGGATCACACGCGGGCGACCGACGGCCAGTTCGTAGCCTTCGCGCCGCATCGTTTCGAGCAGGATCGTCAGGTGCAATTCACCGCGTCCGGAGACCAGAAAGCTGTCGGTGTCGGCCGTCTCCTCGACGCGCAGCGCCATGTTGGTGAGCAGTTCCTTGCGCAGTCGCTCGCCGATCTGCCGGCTGGTGACGAACCTGCCTTCGCTGCCCGCGCACGGCGAGTTGTTGACCATGAACGTCATGTTCAGCGTCGGTTCGTCGATCTTCAACATCGGCAGCGCTTCCGGCTGCTCGCTGTCGGTAATCGTGCAGCCGATCGACAGATCGTCGATTCCGGTGACCAGAACGATGTCGCCGGCCAGCGCCTCGTCCATCGGCGTCCGTTCGAGGCCACGAAAACCGAACACCTGGCCGACCTTGGCGGTCTTCGGCGCACCATGCTCGTAGCGCCCGGCGGCGTCCGCCGGGCCATACATGACGATCACCGGCTGCGCCGGTTTCAGGCGACCGCGCTGGATGCGGCCAATGCCGATCCGCCCGACGTAGCTCGAGTAGTCGAGGGCCGAGATCTGCAACTGCAGCGGCCCGTCGATGTCGCCGGCGTGCGGCGGCGATACGTGCTGCAGGATAGTCTCGAACATCGGCCGCATGTCGCGCGCCGGATCGGCGAGATCGAGCGTCGCGTAGCCGTTCAGCGCCGAGGCGTAGACCACCGGGAAGTCGAGCTGCTCGTTGCTCGCCCCCAGCTTGTCGAAGAGGTCGAAGGTGTGGTCGACCACCCAGTTCGGGCGCGCCCCGTCGCGGTCGATCTTGTTGACCACGACGATCGGCCGCAAGCCGAGCGCCAGCGCTTTCTTGGTGACGAAGCGCGTTTGCGGCATCGGGCCCTCGACCGCATCGACCAGCAGCAGAACGCCATCGACCATCGACAGAACGCGCTCGACTTCCCCGCCGAAATCGGCGTGCCCCGGCGTGTCGACGATGTTGATATGCACGCCGCCGTAGTCGACCGCGAGGTTCTTCGCCAGGATGGTGATTCCACGTTCCTTTTCCAGGTCGTTCGAGTCCATGATCCGCTCGGCGATATGCTGATGCGCGGAAAAGGTTCCCGCCTGGACGAGCAGCTTGTCGACCAGCGTCGTCTTGCCGTGGTCGACGTGGGCGATGATCGCGATGTTGCGGACGGCGCGGGACATGGTCATAGGGCCTTCGGGAAAGGGGCGGCGATTCTAGCACAAGCCGGCCCTTTGTTGCGCTGCAATAGGGGCAAGTCTGCGGCAAGCGATCGCTGCGCTCGGCCAGCCGCCGCGCGAACGCCTCGACTGGCGAGCCGGCCGCTCCGCTTGTTGCCAGAAAGCCGACAGTGGCGCAAACTGAGCGACTTGTCTGTTTGATGACAGTCTTTTTGAGGGTGCTCCAATGAGCGATGCAATTATCGGATTTCTGCGCAGCAACGGTGAGCAGCTTGACGTCGATATGGCTGAGGCGCTCGGCATTCCGCTCGCCGAGTTGCGCGACAGCATTGCGCAGCTTGCCGCGGCGGGCGACCTGATCTGTTGCAAGGTGACCCGTTTCATCGATGGGCGCAAGATCGAGGGCACCAGTTGCCGCCTGTCGTGCGATCCGCCTACCCCGTCGCGCGGGCGCAAGCCGGGCGTCAAGAAGGACGACGATGCCGAGGCGATCATCTATTGACGCTTCCCTCGGCGAGCGTCTGGCCGGCGGCCGATCGGCGCGGCGCTGTCCGGCCTAGCGCAGGAGGTGCAGGTTGAAGTGCCCCTTGATGAACTCCTGGAACTTCTCGACGCCCTTCAGCGCGATCTGCAGGCGGCCGAGTTCCATCATGTTGAGGTGCTCCAGCAGAACGTAATTGTCCAGCTTGCGTCCTTCGCGCACCGCTTCGACCTGTCCGCGCAGCCGCATCAGGACGAGAAAATCGAAGCTCTCGGCGATGTTCTCGGCCATTTTCCGGTTGATCACCTTGTTCTTGACTAGCGCTTCCAGCCGCGTGTGCGTGCTGCCTTTCAACTGGCCGGCCTGGATCGCCAAGGCCTTGACCCCCTCGGAAAGCGCGAAGATTCCCGCTTTCTTGATCTCCAGCATGCCTGAGTGCTCGCCGTCTTTCTCACCCTTGATCTTGCCGAACCAGCCGATCGGGGGAACGAAGCGCAGCGTGTTTTCGACCATGCGCATCAGAAACAGCTTGTCGCGCTGCACGTGCGTGTAGAGCTGGTCGGTCAACTCCTGCTCGAAACTGCTGTCGCCGAAGATCGTCCGGATGTCCATGAAGGTGCCGCAACTCAGCACATGATTGGGCGTCGGCGCCTGCAACCAGCGGTCGAGCTGCTCCTGCCACTTGCTCAGACTGCGCCGCCATTCCTTGTTCTTCGCCATGATCCCGCCCGGGCACGGCGGAATACCGATGGCGATCAGCGCATCGCTCAGTTCCTGCGCAAAGCTCTCGATGCGCGCAATCTGCTCGGGATCGAGTTCGTTGCCATAGACGATGGCGTTGTCCTGGTCGGTGAGCAGCGTCTGTTCGCCGCGTCCCTCGCTGCCCAGGACGACGAAGGCAAAACGCTCGGGCAGGTCGGGAAAGCGCTCGGCGCGCAGCAGGGCGATCAGGCGCAACAGAATCTGGTCGTTCAGGTGGGCGATCATGCGCACCATGTCGCGCGTACTCGTCCCGCTGCCGCTGCTCAGATGCAGGACGAGTTCCTGGATGCGCGCATAGACCGTGCGCACCTCTTCGAGATTTCGCGTCTGCTCGATGTCCAGCACGAGTTGATGCGGCGAGTGCGACTGCAGGCGGATGATGTCGCTGTCGGTGATGATCCCGGACAGCTTGCCCTTGCCATCGACCACCGCCAGACGATGGATACCCTGGCGCGACATCCGGTAGAGCGCCTCGTACAGCGGGTCGTTCTCGCCGATCACCGAGAGCGGGCTGTTCATCACCGCGCGCACGGTCAGCGTCGTCGGGTCGGCGCCGGCGGCAACGACCTTGTTGCGCAGATCGCGGTCGGTCATGATGCCGCTCGGCAGCTTGTTCTCGCAGACGACCATGCTCGAAATGTTCCTCTCGCGCATCTTCGCCGCAACCTGTACCAGCTTGTCGTCGGGACTGCAGGTGATCACGCTGTGCTGACAGAAATCCTTGATCGGGCGAAAAAAAAGGCTTTCCTCAGCCATTGCTGCTCCCTGTGATTCGAGTGGAATTCTGCCGGCATCCCCCGTGCTGCCGTAAGGACTTGGGCGACGCAGGCCATACGCCGATTGTAACATTTGTCACCCCGGCAGGCGGCGGCCGGAGCGCCGCCGGTCAGCGGAAATGCCGGCGGTCGACGATCAGGAACAGTCCGGATGCGGCAATGACCAGCATGCCGGCCACGCTGATCCAGTCCGGCAGATCACCGAAAGCCAGCCAGCCGAGCAGCGTTGCCCAGACGAGCTGAACGTAGAGCAGCGGCGAAAGGAGCGCGGCAGGCGTCTGGCGAAACGCGCGAATCAGGAAGAAATGGCCGACGCCGCCATAGACGCCGAGCGAAACGATCAGGCCAGCCTGCGCCAGCGTCGGCAGACGACCGTCCCAGGCCCAGGGCAGCGTCGGCGACATCGCCAGCGTGCCGAAGAGCGCGGTGTAGAAGAGCAGACGCAGCGCCGGTTCGGTCGCCACCAGCTTGCGCGTGAGAAGCTGGTAGGCGGCGTAGAAGAGCGCCGCGCCAAGCGCGCAGGCGACC
>NZ_JAPUVR010000037.1 GCF_029255125.1 Accumulibacter sp.
ACCGCGGAGCGCGTCGTGATATGCTCGAGCACTACCTTGAGGCCAGGATGGCGCGCCATCAAGGGCTGCAAGATCCGTTCAATGAAGACGGCTTCGCGGTCGAAAACGTCGACTGCCGGGTCGGTCACCTCGCCGTGCACGAGCAGCGGCAGACCGCGTTTCTCCATTTCCGCCAAAGCCGCTGCACAACGACCGACATCGGTGACGCCGGAATCAGAGTTCGTCGTCGCTCCCGCCGGGTAGAGCTTGATGCCCTGGACCAGGCCGCTCGCTGCCGCCTGCGCGATCTCGTCCGGCGGTGTCTTGTCAGTCAGGTACAAGGTCATCAAGGGCTCGAAATGCACACCGCCGGGCAATGCCGCGATGATCCGCCGACGATAGGCGCGCGCTTCTTCGAGAGTGGTTACTGGCGGACGCAGGTTGGGCATGACGATGGCGCGAGCAAACTGGCGCGCGCTGTGCGCCAGGACGGTCGCCAAGGCTGCGCCGTCGCGCAGATGAAGGTGCCAGTCGTCGGGACGCGTGATGGTGATCTGCATGCCTGCTCCAACCGGGATATACCCGTCAATTCTAGCAGCCGGCAGGAGCCAGAGATAGGCGGGAAGCCGGTAGGCAGATGGCGGCGCACCGGAAAAGGCCGGCGATCACTCCGCGCGCTGCATGCGCAAGGCTGCACTGTAGAGCGCTTTCCGGCTGGTGCCGGTGATCGCCTGCGCCAGCCGGCTCGCCTGGCTCACCGGCAAGCCTTCGGCGAGCAGCAGGGCGAGCACGCGCTCGCCTTCACCATCGGTCGGCGCTGCTGGCGCGCCCGCCACGACAAGCACGAATTCTCCCCGCTGGCGGTCGGCATCGGCGAGCAGCCAGTGCTCCAGGTCAGCCAGCAGACAGTCATGCATTTCCTCGTAGAGCTTGGTCAGTTCGCGCGCCAAGACCACCCGCCGCCGTTCGCCAAACGCGGAACGCAGGGCGACTGCGGTCTCCACGATCCTGTGCGGAGCCTCGTAGAAGACCAGCGCATAGGGCAAGTCGGCCAGTTCGACCAGCGCTTGCGCACGCGGCCCGGCCTTGCTTGGCAGGAAACCGTAAAAAAGGAAATGGCTACTCTCGATCCCGGCCGCCGACAAGGCGACGACGGCAGCGCATGGCCCTGGCAAAGGCACGATGCGAAACCCCGCCGCGCGCGCGCGCGCGACCAGCGCTGCACCAGGATCGGAAACGGCAGGCGTTCCGGCGTCCACGACCAGCGCAACCGATTCCCCCGCCGCCAGGCGAGCCAGCACCTGTTGCGCAGCCGCTTCCTCGTTGTGCTGATGGCACGCCAGCAAGCGGGCATTGCTGCCGAAGTGCCGAAGCAGCGGCGCGCTGTGCCGGGTATCTTCGGCGGCCACCCAGGCGACCTTGCGCAGGGTATCGATGGCGCGTGCGCTCAAGTCGCCGAGATGGCCGAGCGGCGTCGGAACTACATATAATGCGGCGGATTCTTCTGACATGGAGTTCGGGAGGCTGGCGATGGGCAAGATTAGCACGCTGCGCCCGAGCGGCTACACCAAGACCTCAGGCGGCGCCGCCGAGAACCTCGCCGCAGCCTTTCTTGAACGCCGCGGGCTGGGCATCGTCCTGCGCAACTATCGCTGTCGCGGCGGCGAGGTGGACCTGATCTGCCGTGACCGGCGAGCGCTCGTCTTTGTCGAGGTGCGCCTGCGCAGCAATCCGGACTTCGGCGGTGCCGCGGCCAGCATCACGCGCGACAAGCAGGCGCGCATCATCCTGGCCGCCGAACACTACTTGGCCACGCTGACCACGGCGAACGTCGATTGTCGCTTCGACTGCGTGCTGCTCGACCGCCTGTCGCCGGATTCGATCGAGTGGATTCGCGATGCGTTTGCGTTGTCTTAGCGCAGCGCTCGCGCTGGCCGCCAGCGGCCTGGCCGACGCCGGCGAAACGGTCAAGATTCTGGTCCAGAGTTCGCCCCTGGCCGGCAGCCAGTACTATGCGGTCGCCGAGGTGTGGCCGCAGATCCGCCTCGGCGATCGACTGAGCCTGATCCGCGAACCCGCCAACCGGCACGACCGGCAGGCTGTGCGCGTCGAATGGCAGGGGCGACAGCTAGGCTACGTCCCGCGCGCCGAAAACCGCGCGGTCGCCCGGGCGCTGGACGATGGCGAGCGCCTCGAAGCGCGCGTTTCGCGTTTGCGCGACGACCCCGATCCTTGGCGGCGCATCGAGTTCGAAGTGTTCCTGATCCTCTAGTGTTAGAATTTCGCCACTTCATATTCCGCTCGAAAAACCTGGCTCATGAACCTGATTGGCCGTATCGGTGAAAACTTCAAGGAGAGCGCGCAGACTAAGCTCGACGCCAGCGAACTGTTGGCGGCGCCGATTGCCCGGGCGGTCGAGATGATGGTCGGCAGCCTGCTCGATAACGGCAAGATCCTGATCTGTGGCAATGGCGGATCGGCAGCCGATGCCCAGCACATGGCGGCCGAACTCGTCGGTCGCTTTGAAGCCGAGCGCCACGAACTGGCGGCGATCGCGCTGACCACCGACACGTCGATCCTCTCGGCGGTCGCCAACGACTATGGCTTCAAGATGATCTTCGCCAAACAGGTGCGCGCGCTTGGCCAGCCAGGCGATGTCCTGGTCGCCATATCGACCTCGGGCAACTCGCCGAATGTGCTCGAAGCGATCAGCGCGGCCCACGAGAACCAGATGCCAGTCATTGCACTGACCGGCAAGGGCGGTGGAGCAATCGGCGAAATGCTGTACGAAAGCGACATCCATATTTGCGTTCCGGCCAGCCGAACGGCGCGCATACAGGAAACACACCTGCTCACGATCCATTGCTTGTGCGATGGCATCGATTGCCTGCTGATGGGAGTTGAAGAATGAGAAGAATCGTCACGGCGGCCAGCCTGTTGCTCGGCATCTGCCTGCTCCCGACCCTCCAGGGTTGCGTTCCCATCGTCACCGCCGGGGCCACGACCGGCGCCCTGGCAACTCTCGATCGGCGGACGCTGGGAACGCAAACCGACGACGAAGCCATCGAATGGAAGGCGCGCGCGCGGACCAACGAACGATTTGCCGACACGATCCAACTCAGCTTCACCAGCTACAACCGGCGTGTGCTCATTTCGGGCGAAGCACCGTCGGAAGAGGTCAAGGCAGAAATCGAACGCATCGTCAGCGGCGTTCCGCAGGTCCAGGCGGTCTTCAACGAGGTCAACATTGCTCGCTTGAGTTCGTTTTCCAACCGCAGCAACGATTCCTATATCACAACCCGCGTCAAGGCGCGCTTTGTCGACGCGCGCAAGTTCAATCCGATCCACGTCAAGGTGGTCACCGAAGCTGGGGTCGTGTACCTGCTCGGCCTGGTCACCCAGGCGGAAGCCGACGCGGCAGTCCAGATTGCCCGAACGACGAAGGATGTCAGAAAAGTCGTTACCTTGTTCGAGACCATCTCGGCGGCCAAGGCGAGGGAACTCACCCCGCAAACGGGCGAACCCGCCAAGCCGAGGAACTCCCCGGCGGCCAGTGCGTGACGACTCGCCGCGGCAGGCTGCACAGCGACGGCAGCCTTCGGCCGCGGCTACTGCGACACCGCCAGGCCGTTGCCGGGATCCCTTGATGCAGCGCGTGTCAGCCGCTGGCGGAGCGGCGATTGACCGCTCGCTCAGCCGCCGGCGGCGCGCAAGGTTTCACCGGCGATGAGTGCGCGCGGTGTCATTGCCGCCTCTGAGCCGCACACGGCGTTGGCCGGTGCGCGTATCCTGCGCCGTGGCGGCAACGCGGTAGACGCGATCGTTGCCGCCAAACTCGCGGCCACGATCACCGAACTGCCCTTGACTTCACTGGGTGGCGGCGGCGCGTGCATCTGGGGCAACGCGGCCAAAGGCTACGAAGTCGTCGATTTCTTCGCAACGACCCCCGGTCGCGGCCTGCCGGCTTTACCAACGCTCGACTTTCTGCCGATTACGGTCGACTTCGGCCAGGCCGCACAGGTTTTTCACATCGGCAAGGCGGCCGCCGCCGTACCCGGCGAACTGGTCGGTCTGTTGCACCTGCATCAGCGAGGCGGCCGCCTGCCGCTGCGCGAAGTCGTCGCGCCAGCCGCGGATTGGGCGCGTAACGGTTTTATCGTCAGTCCGCAAATTTCCATGATGGCCGGTCTGATCGCGCCAATCCTGCTGCACTCGCCGAGCGTGGCCGCCCTTTTCTGTCCGTTGGGGCACGTCGCCAGAGCCGGCGAGCGTCTGGCCAACCCGCGCCTGGGCGACTTCCTGCACGCACTTGGCGAGGGCAAGGCAGACGAGCAGCTTGATCGCTACTGGACATCGCTGGTCGAACATTTCGGGCCGGCCCAGGGCGGACTGATCACCGCACACGATGTGGCGAGCTACGCACCTGTCGTACGCCAACCCTTGTCGGTCCCCTTTGGGCGCTACACGGTGCTGACCAATCCGCCGCCCTCGGCCGGCGGCGGATTGGTTGGCGCCGGACTGCGCCTGGCCGAGGATCGTGCGCTCGGCCAGGAGGAGTTCCTATCGGCAGCCCACCAATCGGCAGTGGCGACCGTTCTCGCCGACGTCTCGCTGATCCGTCGGGCGGGCTACGATCAACGACTACACCGTGACCCGGAGTCGATTCGCAACCTGGTTGCCGGCAAGATCAACTCGTCGTCGGGCGCGCAGCAGTCGCCGGGCGCCAATGAAAATCACCTGGGTGCGACGACGCATATCTCGGTAATCGACGCCGAGGGCATGGCGGCCGCACTGACCACCAGCAACGGCGAAGGCTGCGGGCACGCCTTGCCCGAACTCGGCATACACGTCAACAACTTCCTCGGCGAAGAGGACATCAATCCCGCCGGCTTTCATCGCTCGCCGCCGGGGAGCTGGATGAGCACAATGATGTCGCCGACGATCGTGGTCATCGATCGGGAGCCGTGTTTCGCGCTCGGCAGCGGCGGTTCCAACCGGATACGAAGCGCCATCCTGCAGGCGCTGCTCAACCTCCTGGCCTACGGCAGGCCGCTCGACGAGGCGGTCAACACACCGCGTATGCACCTCGAAGGCGACAAGCTCTGGTTCGAGGAGGCCGGATTGCCGGCTGCTGCAGCAAAGGCGCTCGACCAGCGCTGGCCAGCGGCGACCCGGTTCGCCGCGCCCAGCATGTTCTTTGGCGGGGTCAACTGTGCTGCCCGGCTTGACGGCCGTTTGGCGGGAGCGGGCGATCGCCGGCGTGGCGGGGTTGTCGTGCTGGCCGAGGACTAACCCTGCCCCATCGACCAGCAGCATGGCCGACGGATCGCAGCGGGCGGTCGCGCAGCAACGATCAGACGAGCACCTCAAGACACGCCGGATGCCCCAGGAAGGCCTGCGGGCTGGCGGTAAAACCGTAGGCACCGGACTGAAAGACGACAACCAGGTCACCTGGCGCGGCATCGGCCAGCGGCATCCGGTCAGCCAGCAGATCGAGTGGCGTGCAGAGCGGGCCAACGACCGACGCCGTGTGCGTTTCGCTGGACGCCATCCGGGTGCCAACGACGACTGGATAGTTCTTGCGGATGACCTGACCGAAGTTGCCGGAAGCCGACAGATGGTGATGCAATCCACCGTCGCAAACGAGAAAAGTCTGTCCACGCGAGACCTTGCGGTCAACGACGCGGGTGACGTAGACGCCGGCTTCCCCGACCAGATAGCGACCCAGTTCGATGACCAACTCGGCCTGCGGCAGTTCACGCGCGGCGCGCTCAGCCAACCCGGCGAGCGCGGCACCGATCGGCACCAAGTCAAGCGCCTGCTCACCCGGAAAGTAGGGGATTCCGAAACCACCCCCGAGGTTGACGAAGCGCACCGGCAAGGGTGCCGCTTCGGCCAGGCGCAGGACAAGCTCGAAACTCTTCGTCTGGGCCTCGACGATTGCTTCCGCCTTCAGGTTCTGCGAACCGGCAAAGAGGTGAAACCCCTCGAAGAGCAAGCCTCGACGACCAATCTCGCTGAGCAGTTCAGGCACCTGCTCGGCGTCGACGCCAAACTGTTTGGGGCCGCCGCCCATTCGCATGCCGGAGCTTTTCAGTTCGAAGTCTGGGTTGACGCGCACTGCGCAGCGCGCCGGACGACCAGTCCGCGAACTGATTTCGGCCAGTTCGCCAAGCTCGCGCCATGATTCCAGGTTGATCAGAACGCCCGCCGCGACCGCCTGCTGCAACTCGTTGCAGCCTTTCCCAGGCCCGGCAAAGCTGATCGCTTGCGGATCTGCGCCAACGTCGAGGGCGGTCTTCAGTTCACCCCCCGAGGCGACATCGATCCCGTCGACGAGTCCGGCCATGTGCGCGACGAGGGCCGGCATCGGATTCGCTTTCATCGCGTAGTGCAGCTTGACGGCCTCGGGCAACGCCGCGCGCAATTGGCCGACGCGCTGCGTCAGCAGAGCCCGATCGTAGGCGTAGAAAGGCGTCCGTCCAACGCGATCAGCCAGCCGGCGCAAGCCCACTCCGCCGACGACAAGTTCACCGTCGTGCACGGGAAACGGGTTCACCAGCAAATGGGTGGGACACAGCCGCTCGGCCTGGTTCACTGTCCACTCCCTTCTCGATCGGCGTCGGCGGCCAACGCGCTCGGGTCGGGGAAAGCTCCGGCACGATAAGCTTCAAGCAGACCCTTGCGGTCAATCTTGCCATTCGGGTTGCGCGGCAAGGGCCCGGGCAGCACTCGCATGCCGGCTGGCACCATGTACGCCGGCATCCTCGTCCGGCACTCGGCAAGCAGCGCCGCGCAATCGATCGCCTCGCCTGCCGCAGCCGTGACGATCAAGATGATCGCCTGGCCGAGCGTCGGGTGCTCGACGCCGAAAGCAACACACTCGCCAACCATACCCGTCGCATACACGACCTCCTCGACCTCGGTCGGACTGACGCGGTAGCCCGAAGTCTTGATCATTTCGTCGCGCCGGCCGACGAAATAGAGGAAGCCTTCCTCGTCCATGCGCACCGTATCGCCCGAGAAAACGGCGATCTCCGGCAGGACCAGCCCACCAGCGCGGCCAGCCGCGTGCGCCGGCAAGGGCTTGTAGCGTTCGTCGGTCTTCGCCCGGTCGTTCCAATAACCCATGCCGACGAGCGCACCGCGATGGACGAGTTCGCCCGGTTCGTTGGCAACGCACGGCGAACCGTCCTCGCGCAGGACAAGGACTTCACTGTTGGGAATCGCCTTGCCGATCGAATCTGGACGGCGGTCGACCTCCTCCGGCGGCAGGTAGGTCGACCGAAAAGCTTCGGTCAGACCATACATCAGGAAGGGCTTGCTGTGCGGCAGACGCGCACGCAAAGCGAGCAAGGTTTCGCGCGGCATCCGCCCACCAGTATTGGCAAAGTAGCGCAGATGCTCGCCGATCGCCGCCGGCCAGTCGAGTCGGGCAAGCTGGATGTAGAGCGGCGGAACGGCAGTCAGACCGGTCACCCGTTCGCCTGCCAAGGCCTTGAGCACATCCTGCGGCAACAGGTAGTTGAGCAAGGCAACGCGTGCGCCGACGTGAAAGGCCGTCGTCAACTGACTGAAGCCGGCGTCGAACGACAAGGGCAAGGCAGCGAGCAGCGTGTCGTCGGCGCTGTTCTCCAGATACGACGCGACGCTCTTTGCTCCGGCGACCATGTTGCGATGCGAGAGGACAACGCCCTTCGGCTTGCCAGTGCTGCCCGAGGTATACAGGATGGCGACCATGTCGGTATCGATCACCCGATGCCCGCGCTGGCGCGCCGCCTGCAAGAGATCTTCCCAGTCGACGCAAGCGTCCGGCGCCTGGGCGCGCCGGGCGGTGGAAGGAACCAGAATCGTGTGTCGCAAGTCCGGGCATTCGGCCAGCGTGGCGGTCAACAGGGCGAGTCTCTCGCCCGAGGTGACCAGTGCCCGCGCGTTGCAGTCGCGCAGGATGTGCCCGACCTGATCTGCCTTGAGCAGCGGGTTGACCGGGACGAAGACACAGCCCGCCGCCGCCGCGGCAAACATGGCGGTCACCGTTTCGAGTCGCTTCTCGAGATAGATGGCAACGCGCTCGCCACGCTGCAAGCCGAGGCTGACGAGACCATTGACCATCGCCTCGAGCGCTTGCGCCAGTTGACCATAGCTCATCGACTGCTGGCCGCAGGTGACGGCAAGGCTTTCCGGCGAACGAGCGGCACTACGCCAGATCAGTTCGTCGAGCAAATTGGTGTCTTTCATGTTCTCCTTCCACACGTGGCGCGCCGCTTGCGGCAGGCGCGGAGCACGGCAACAAGCTGTCGGAAAGTCGCGCCGCGGACGCACTCGCCGGCGATCGGATCAGCCGAGGAGGACGCGCGCACGCTTGCCCAAGCCGGCCACCTGGCGCAAAACTCGACCTCTACCAGGAACGAATCCTACCGGTATCGAGATGAACGAACTGCTCGCGGGCGTAGAATCCGACCCCACCTACCTGCAGGGAAATCGCCGCATCGCGCAAATCCTCCAGCGCCACCCCCGGCAAGCGAACGTCGATCGCCTTTCCCTCCATATGCAGGCTCTGCCTGGCGACACCGCCACCGCCGGCAAGGCGTAGACTGCTATTGGTCGCCGGACAACGGTAACCGGAAATCACCTGGAACGGCTCACGACAGCCAAGCTCCTGGCTCGTCTGAAAAAGGAGGTCGAACAACGGTGGATCGATCGTTCCGACCTCGCCCGTGTAATGGTCACGCAGGAAGTTGTTCAGCGCCGCGAGCGCCGATGGCACGTACCGATGGCCGACGGCAAAGACCAGCGAGATCGTTTCGCCTGTGTGCAGATGTTCAAATTGCAGGCGGCGCACCTTCGGCAAGGCGGCCAAGGCGGGCGGAACGAAGCCCGACAACGCGCCGGCGACCACCAGCTTGCCCGCGCACTCCAGGAAGTTGCGGCGTGCGGGCGCTCGACAGATTGACATGTTCATTCGCTACTCGGGATTAATTACTGGATTCTATCCCAAGTTTGCGCAGCCGCGCAGCCTCGCCCTGCAGTGCCGCCGAGCGCCGCTGCAGAGCCTCGCCGAGCATCGCCTCGTAGCCGTAGATGTCGGGCAGAAAATGTACCCGCCCGTCGCGCACGACTGCGGTGCTGTAGCTGATGATGACGGGCAGCGTTTCGCCCAGCCGCACGGTCATCGATTTGCCTCGCCGCATCGCCTGCACGATACGCTCACGGGTCCATTCCGCATCGCCGGCAAGGACGAACTTCGCCAGTTCGACCGGTGCTTCGACGCGAATGCAGCCGTGACTGAAGTCGCGCCGCTCGCGCTTGAAAAGCTGTCGCGTGGCGGTGTGATGGAGATAGATGTTGTCCGGGTTCGGAAAAACGAACTTGATGTCGCCCAGCGCGTTGCTCGCCCCCGGCCTCTGCCGGATGCGCATCTGGCCGCGCGCAACTGCCTCCAGGTCGCCTTCGGACAAGGCGGTGAGCACCTTCCCTTCGCTGGTAACCAGCTCGAAACCCTGGCGCGCCAGGTAACCCGGGTCACGCCGCAGGCGGGGCAAGGTTTCGCTCTGCGCAATCGACGGCGGCACGTTCCAGTACGGGCTGAATTCGACGAAACGCATTTCGCCAGAGAACAGCGGGGTGCGCGTCTTGCGCGCATTGCCGACGATCACCCGCATCGAGAGAGCCGGCTTCCCACTGTCGGCCGCCGCAGCGTAAGCGTCGAGCATGAACTCGGGGACGTTGACGACGATGCGCCGCTGCGCTTCCCGGTACGGCAGCCAGCGCCAGCGCTCGAGCGCCAGCTCGATCTGGCGTAAGCGTGCTTCGGGACGGACCTCGAGCTGCACCCAAGTCTCCTTGCCCAGCACGCCGTCGGGGTATAGTCCGTGGCGCGCCTGGAACGACTTGACGCCGTCGACCAGTTTGCCCTCGTAGCGCGCCGTCGTCGCCGTGTTTTCCGGCAGGTCGGCAAAGAGGGCCAGTCGGCGGGCGAGCAAAGCAGTCCCGCTGTACGGCTGGCCGGGCCGCAGACGGCCGCCGGGCAGTGGCGGTAGCGCTTGGCGAAAAGCCTCGTTGCCGATCAATCCGCGGTAATCCGCCAGCGCCTGGCGCAACTCGCGGTAAGGCAGCGCACTCGGCAGGTGACGACTGGTGCGTGCGTCCGTTGCGCCCTCGCCAGCAAGCTCCTCGAGGTGTCGGTCGATGACCTGATCGAGCTCGGCCGAGCGACTGTAGCGGATGGCGAACTGGCGCGGATCGACTCGCCCGCCGTGCAGGTCTGAAAGATAGCGACGTATCGCCGTGCCGATCGCCCGATCGAGCCTGGCCACGCGCTCGTCGTCCTGGACGCCGCTGCGCACACTGTTGGCGATCGCCGCTCGCAGATCTTCGACCGCATAGTCGGATGCTGCAAGACCGTCCGCCGACGCTTGCGAGAGAATGTGCAGCGCCCGCTCGCTGGCCGGCGTCGGGCCCGTCTGCGCAAACCAGAGCAAACGCTCGGGCATGGCGGCCCAGGACGCGGTCGCCACGCTCGCCATGAATAGGCCGATGACGAGCCGTGGGCAAGCGCGCCAGCAACCGGCGAAAAGGGCTGGACGGCCAGAATGGGTAACAGTCATGCGCGCTCTCTAGGTGGTTTCCCGGCATTATCCGGCAAACGCGATCCGCTCGCACCTCTTGCCCGCTCGCCCTGACCGAAGGCAGCGCGCCTGGTCGCCGGCGACAATCCTGCTTCGACCCGCGACCTCAACTCGTCGGTCGATCAATACTTGACGCGCGCAAAGTAGGTCTTCTCGGACGCTTCGAGCGCTTGCCGCAAGGTGACGATTCCCATCTGCCCGAGCAGCGGCAGCATCTTGAGGAACACCTCGCCAGTCGCCTGAGCGTCGCCGAGCGCGTTGTGCCGCGCGGTGACGTTGATTCCCAGCCGCTCGGCGATGCTGTCCAGTTGATGCGAATCCTGATTGGGCTGTAAGACACCGGAAAGCAGCAAGGTGTCGAGAACCGGCTGGCTGAAGACGACACCAGTACGTTCTTCCTTCAGTTGCAGGAAGCGCATGTCGAAAGCGGCATTGTGCGCAACCAGCACCGTATCGCTGCAGAATTCATGAAACGCCGGGAGAACGACGTCGATGTGCGGCTGACCACGCACCATGTCGTCGGTAATGCCGTGTACGCGGACACCTTCCGGACGCAAGAATTTTTCCGGATCGACGAGCTGATCGAAGCTCTCCTGGCGCAGCAGGCGCCCATTGACGATACGGACAGCGCCGATCTGAATGATCTCATCGCCGGCTGCCGGCTCGAGGCCAGTGGTTTCAGTATCGAAAACCGTGTACGTCAAGTCGGACAATGGCCGATCCAGGTCGATGCTTTGATCACGAAAATGGAAAAGATCGAAGTCGTAGTATTCCGGACGAGAACCGTCGACGGGCAGCGCATCCGCCTGCACCGCCTCATCGGGCGTCGCCACCGGGAGAACAAAGCGACAGAAAGCACGATGCGCGGCCTTCTCGCGGTCGTACCAGATTTCACCGCCATGACGGTCGACGACATCGCGCAAGGACAGCGGCGAAGCGTCACGACCGACGTGCATCGGGTCGTTTTCCCAGGAGTAGAAGGTTTCCGACGACATCGCGTGACCAGCCCAGATGAGGTCGAGATAAGCCAGCTTGCCGAACGGAAGGAGGCGAAAGCGCAATTCCTTGATCTGGTAGTGTTCGATCAGACGTGAAGCCAGGAAACAGATCGAAAAGACGAGCGAGAAGCTCTCCACGCGCAGCCACAGACCCTCGTCGACCTCCTCGGTTTTCGTCGTCAGATCAAGCTGCTGCTCGATCCGGCGCTGGGCCGCAGCGATGACATCGACGCCGAGCACGTCCTCGAGCGGCCAGCGCGTCTTCAGCGAATCGGCGAACTCGCTCATCGTCTGGTCAAGCCGCTGGCTCATGCGCACAACTTCATCACTGATGATGCCGATGAAGCGCTCGCGCGTATCGCCATCCATGTCCGGGTAGTCGAGCAGGTTGCCCACCGCGACGCGGATGTTGGCCAGACTGCCGCGACTACCATCGGTGAGCGATTGGAGAACCTGGTCGCGCTGCGATTCCTGTTCCAGGCTGCGCGTAATGTTCTCGACGGTGAGCACGTAGCCGCTGATTTCGCGCGGCGCTGCGGCATTCGAACTCAGCACGGGGACGAGCTGGACGCGTAGCAGTTGTCCGCCACGCGCCGTCGTAATGAAATTAGCCAGGGCGGTGGCCATACCCTTACCCAGGCGCTGGCGAACGACATCAAGCGCATGGTCGATCTGATTGCGTTCGAGAATCGAAAAGATCGAACGTCCAAGGCCGATCAGCGCCCCCCCGGCAGCAACCGCGGCGCCCTGGACGAGCGCCTTGAACTGCAGTCGGGCACGATTGTTGTAGAGCAGGATGCGACCATCGACGTTGCATACGACGACCGCCTGGGCCAACTCCGACATCAGGGCAGCCAGCCGGTTCTTTTCCTCCTCTACCGACGCTTTGGCAGCAGCAATCTGGGCGGCAACGTCGTCCATCAGTCCGTCGCGCTGTTGCGCCAGATCGTTCGTCGCCTGAGCGAGCAAGCGAATCTCCGGCGGACCCTCCGGACTGACCCGGAAGTTGCGATTGGCCGACAGCATCAGGTGCAAGTTCTCGACCATCTTGAGCAGACCCTGCACATACTGGCGGAAAAGATGCCGGATCACCAGCAGGCCGACGATGAAGCCGAAAATCGTCATCAGCGCGCCGAGCGAAAGATGCGGCACGATCAACTGGATCAGCAGCGCCTGCTCGGCCGGCTGCGCATCGGCCCAGATCAGCGCCGCGGTGACGACGAAAGGCCCGGTCATCAGCAAACCCAGAACGATGACCGAAATGGCGAAACGCAGACGCGCGTTCACGGTCGCGGCAGGTGATCTTCCGCGTACGCCGTGTCGTCAGTCGCATCCTCGAGCAGGGCTGACAGTTCCCGGTCGAGCAGGTGCGAAGCGCCCAGGTTGAGCTCGACCAGGCGGCGCAGATGCGTCGCGCTGTCAATGTCGATCACCCGGCAGAGCATGCCGATTCGTCGCGCATCGAGATGTGCGACAACCCCCTGCAACGCGATTGATTGTTCCGCTCCCAGGCTGAGTTCGAGCCGACAGTCGGTACCGGGCGCCAGCCTGAGCGTCGGCGGCCGCTCGATCAGTGCCCCCTTGAGCGACAGGTCGTCGATGCGCACGGCGTGCGACTCGCCGGACACGCTCAGGTGGGCGGTGGAATGAAAGACTATACGCTTATGGCGTCGGCGTTCTTCTGGCACGGCGGGAACTCCCTCAGCTTATCTGCCCCGCATATTACCCCAAAGCAGCCTGTGCAGTTGGACCTGCAAGCGCACAGGCAAGCGATCGGCGACAATCCAGTCGGCCAGCGTTGCCGCCGGGAGTTCGTCGGCCACCGGCGAGAAGAGGATCGGGCAGCGCTCGGTCAATCGCTGGTCAGCGATGAGCTGGCGCGCCCACTCGTAATCGGCGCGGTCCTTGAGAACAAACTTCACCTCGTCGCTCGCCACCAGGCGCTCGATGTTCGGCCAGAAGTTGCGCTCCGACTCGCCGGATCCGGGCGCCTTCAGGTCGACGACACGGGCGACCCGCGGATCGACGCCCGCGATGTCGATTGCCCCGGAGGTTTCGAGAGAGACCGCGTAGCCGGCCGCACACAGCGCCGCGAGCAGCGGCTGACACGCCGACTGGGCGAGCGGCTCTCCGCCAGTTACGCAGACCTGCCGAACGCCGTAGGCTTCAACCTCGGCAAGCACTTGCGACATGGACATCGCCTGGCCACCGGTAAACGCATACGTCGTGTCGCACCAACGGCAGCGCAGTGGACATCCGGTCAGGCGGACGAACACCGTTGGCAGGCCAACGCGCGAGCTTTCCCCCTGCAGCGAGAGAAAGATCTCGCTGACCTTCAGGCCCAAGACCCGCGTCGATTCCTTCACCCGCCTATTTCTTCAGGCGTTGGCGAGCTGTGCCGGCGGCTGAACTGTCCGGGTACTTGGCAACCAGCGCCTCGAGCGATGTGCGCGCGCCCTTGCTGTCGCCAAGTTCCTGCTGGCAGACGGCAATATTGAGCAAGGCGTCGGGCGCCTTGGCATTGGCCGGCCACTTGCTGACGACCAGGCGGTGCGCTTCGCTCGCCTTGCGGCAATCGCGCAGCGCATAATGCGCGTTGCCGGACCAGTAATACGCACCCGGAGTCAGCGCGCTTTCAGGGTGGGCGCGCGCGAAGCTGTCGAAGGCCGCCGCCGCTTCCTTGAGTTTATTGGCCCGGAACAGATTGAGCGCCGATTCGTATTCACGCGTCTCGGCCGCCGGATCGCTGGCCGGCTTGCGCGGCGTTTCGGCAAGCGGCTTGCTTTCCTCGCCCGGCTTAGCGTCAAGACTGGGGCCCTGTTCGAGCTTGCGCAAACGACCATCGAGGTCAACGTAGAAATCCTGCTGCCGCTTTCGTGCCGACTCGAGTTCATAGGTGAGCGTTTCGACGTGGCCGCGCAGGCGGGCGTTCTCTTCGCGCAAGGCCTGGATCTGGTTGGCGAGTTCGATCTGCCCTTTCGACAACGTATCGAGGCGCTCGTTGGTCTTGATCGCCAGATCCCTGATCTGGCGTCGTGCCTCGTCGTCGTCCAGCAGGCCGGCGCCCGCCGGCAGTGCAAGCAGGGCCGCGAGCAGACCAACCGCCAGCGAGCTTGCCAGGCCTTGCCGCACCTGCCCGCTCAGTTGCCTGCGCAACATTCTAGAACTCGCCGCTGTACAGCATGTCGCCGCGCCGGTTCTGCGCCCAAGCGGCTTCGTCGTGCCCATCGTTCTTGGGCTTTTCTTCGCCCAGGCTGACGGATTCGAGCTGATCCTCGCGCGCACCGAGCAAAGCCAGCATCTTCTTGATCGCATCGGCACGCTTCTGCCCAAGCGCCAGATTGTACTCCCGGCTTCCGCGTTCGTCGGTGTTGCCCTGAATCAACATCTTGAACTGGCGGTTCTCGGTCAGGAACTTCGCGTGCGCGGTCACCAGATCCTTGTATTCGCTCTTCACCTCGTAGCTGTCGAAATCGAAGTAGATGCTGCGTTTCGACAAGATGCTCTTCGGGTCGGTAAGCACCGCTGGTAATCCACGGCTTTCCACCCCGCTCGTCGTCACCGTGGCTACGCCGCCCGATCCCCCACGAGTTTCGACTGGAGCACCGGTCGCCTGGTCGCCACTTTCCGGCGTCGAACCGCAAGCAGCCAGCAAAAAGGCCAGGACGGCCGGAACGACGAGTGATTTCATGAGATTTCTCCTGCAGTATTTTTTTCCCAATTGGAAAGAAGCATCATCAGTGTCCTTGCCGTCATTTGTTGAACGGACTCCACGCCGGCTCGCGTACGTCACCGGCGCCGATCGACAGGCGCTGCTTGATGCGACCATCGATCGACACTGCTGACAGCACACCGCGCCCGCCGTTTTCGGTCGCGATCAGGATCATCCGCCCGTTCGGCGAAAAGGTCGGCGATTCATCCTTGTGCGAGTCGGTCAGCACCTGCACCTGCTTGCTCGCCAGGTCCATCACGGCGAGTCGAAAACCGCCATCGCGCCGGCTGATGAAGGCCATTGTCCGGCCGTCCGGCGAGATGCGCGGCGTCACGTTGTAGCTACCTTCGAAGCTGACTCGCTGGGCATCGCCACCGCCCGCGCCGACACGGTAAATCTGTGGACTGCCACCACGATCGGAAGTGAAGTAAACGTACTGCCCATCAGGAGAAAAACAGGGCTCGGTGTTGATCGAGTTCACCGCCGTCAGTCGCTGAACGCCCGAACCGTCGGCATTCACCGTGAAGATCTGTGATCCACCGTCTTTGCTCAGGACGACCGCCAGCTTGCGCCCGTCAGGCGACCAGGCAGGTGCCGAGTTCGACCCCTTGAAATTCGCGACGACGATTCGCTTGCCCGAGGCCAGCGAGTGAACATAAACCACCGGTTTCTTATTTTCGAAGGAGACATACGCCAGACGCCCGCCATCCGGCGACCAGGTAGGCGAAATGATCGGCTCCTTGGAAATCAGCGCGATCTGCGCGTTCTGTCCGTCGGCATCGGAAACGTGCAGTTCGTAGCGTGCCGCACTCGCCCGCACGACGTAAGCGACGCGCGTCGAAAATATGCCGGGTTCGCCGGTAAGCTTCTCGTAGATGACATCGGCGATGCGATGCCCGGTGGCGCGCAGCATGGTGCGCGAGGTGATATAGGCTGAACCGGCGAGCACGCTTTGTTTGGCCACGTCGTACAAGCGGAAACGTGCTTCGCGGCGACCGTCGGCCCCTTCACCGAGCGTACCCCCGGCGAGCGCATCGGCGCCACGGCCTCGCCATTCATCGTAGGCTGGCGGCGATGTTTCGGTGACCACTGCGCCGCCAGTCTCGATCAGCTTGAACTGGCCGCTGCGCTCCAGGTCGGCGCGGATGACCGAGGTGACGACGCGCGCCGATGCAGCGTCACCGGCGAAATCGGCAATCGCCACCGGGATGCGGTTGGCACCCGCACCGGTAATCTCGATCGTCAGTTCGGCCCGCGCGGGAGCCTGCAATAGAGCCAGCGCGCTGACCACGAGCAGACCCATGCGACGTAGTTTGAGCCCTATTCCCAACATGGCGAAGTCCAGTACTGAATGCGCGATTATATCGCCTCCGTAGCCGCCGGCTTTGTAACGAAACGTTAAATCGTCACCCCATCCCGCGATCGATCGTCGCCGGGAGCCGGCCCGCGCGCCAATCGCTGCCCACGCGCACGAACTCGCCGCACGAGCAAGGAGACGCGCGCTACCGGGAGGTCGGCTGGCGGACTACTCGTCACGCGGCCGATACGGGATCCTGAGGACGCGCTCGAACAGTTCAGGCTGTGCCGGTTTGGGCAGCGGCGACGATTTGCGGATGGCACGTTCGACCGCCGTATCGAGCGCCGGATTGCCGCTCGACCGCCGCACCTTGACCTCGAGCACTTCGCCTGTCGGCAGTTGCGTGACCTCGAAAATCGCTTCGGGATTGCCCTGGATACCGGGCGGCAGCGAGATGTTGCCACGAATCTTGCCGCGCACCCGGTTTCGGTACTCCTCAAGCGCCCGCTTGTTTTCGCTTGCCTTCTGTTCCGCCTCCAGTTGCCGCATCTGGCGCGCCTCGGCCTCGGCGCGCGCGCGCTGATCGGCCACCGCCTTTTGCGCCGCCTTCTGCTGCTGCAGCTCCTTCTGTTCTCGTTCCAGCGCCTCGCCAAAATTTGGCCCGCGTTCGGGCTGCAGCTTCTTGACCTCTTCCTTGCGCGCCTGCTCGCGGACGCGCTGATCGTCCTTCCGCTCAGGCTCCCTGGGCTTCGCCTCGTCCTTCTTCGTGCTTGCCTTGGCTCTTGCTTCTTCCTTGGGCGGTTGCTCCTTCGCCTTCGCAGGCTCCTTGCGGCTCGTCTCCTTGGGCTTGTCTTCTTCCTTCTTCGGCAGCTCTTTTGGCTTGCGCTCGTTCTTCAGCGCGATGTCGGGCCGGACGGGGGCGCGCGCTTCGGGTTTGGCCGGTACCTTGGCCGCCGCCCTGGGTTCAGGCTTCGCCTCGGGTTTCACTTCGGGTTGCGGCTCCGGCTTGGGCTCCGGCTTCGGTCTTGGCTCAGGCCTGACTGCGGGCTGGGGAGGCTGGCGGGGTTCAGGTCTTTCGTCGCCCGCCTTTTCCGGCCGCGGTGCCGCGACCGGGGCGGGCGGCGCGCGCCAGACTTCGACCTCGACCGACGACGGTGGCTTGCTCTTCCACTGCATCCCGACAAACAGGGCACCGATCAAGAGCAGATGCACGAGCGCCGAGAGCGCCAGCGAGCTCCATTTCGCCTGCTCGTCCGGCGCCGGTCGCGTCAGCGTGTCAACGGTCTGTGCGGACATGAAGTCACTTGCCGGTCGGCTGTACGAGCAGACCGATACGCTTGACCTGCTTCTGCTGCAGTTCGTCCATCACGCGCAGTACCGCCTGGTAGCGGACCGCCTTATCGCCGGCAACGACAACCGCCAGATCGGGATCGCGCCGCTGTGCAGCGGCGATTTCCTGGGCAAGTTGACTGCGCGAGACGCGGCGGCGATTCTGTTTGGCATCGATCAGCGTCAACTCCTCGCTCTCGCTCACTTCGACTTGCAGCGCGTTGGCCGGAGGTTGTGCCTGCACCGCCTTGCCCACCGAAGGAATATCGATGCTGGCGGTGGTCATCATCGGCGCCGTGACCATGAAGATGACCAGCAGGACGAGCATCACGTCGATATAGGGAACCACATTGATTTCGTTTTTCAAACGGCGTGAGCGCATGGCCGTTACCTCATCTGGCGTTGCAGGATGTTCGAGAACTCTTCCATGAAGGACTCGAAGCGCGAGGATAGGCGATCGATCTCGTAGGCGAAGCGGTTGTACGCGACGACTGCCGGAATCGCCGCGAAGAGGCCGATGGCAGTCGCCACGAGCGCTTCGGCGATTCCCGGCGCAACCGCCGCGAGCGTCGCCTGCCCGACGTTCGACAGACCACGAAACGAGTGCATGATCCCCCAGACGGTACCAAACAGACCGACATAGGGACTGACCGAGCCGACCGAGGCGAGAAACGCCAGATGCGAGTCGATGCCATCCATCTCGCGTTGATAAGTGGCCCGCATCGCGCGCCGGGCGCCGTCGATCACATCCTTCGGATCGAGATTCTTCTGGCTGCGCAGCTTGGTGAATTCGCGAAATCCGGCTTCGAAGATGCGCTCCATGCTGCCGGTACTGTGGCGGTCGTTGATCGCGCTCTGATAGAGGCTGTTGAGCTCGCCACCGCTCCAGAAGTCGCGCTCGAAATGATCGGTCTGCGCGCGCGCGCGTTTGACCGTGAACCACTTGCGGAAGATGTAATACCACGACATGAACGAAACGCCAGCGAGGAGCAGCATGACAGCCTGCACGACAGCGCTGGCGTTGAGAATCAGGTGCAGAATCGACAGGTCTTGCGAAACGTTCATTGCATGGCTTCCAGTTTGGTCCTCAGGAACGATGGGATGGCAGTCGCCTTCATCAAGGCGGAGTTTACACAGACGACGTGAATCCGCGCGCGTACCAGGTCGGCTCGGTCGCCAGCGAGCGTTGCGTCGGCGCGTCGAACGTACTGGCGAAAGAAGATCTGCGCGTGGCTCAGGCGCTCAATTTCCAAGCCGACGAGCAACTGGTCGTCGAGCCGTGCCGGCTTCAGGTAATCGACGCTGGCGCTGCGCACGACGAAAGCGATCCCCGGATCGCGCAACAGATCGGCCTGATGATGGCCGATGGCACGCAAATATTCGGTGCGACAGCGCTCGAAGAACTTCAGGTAGTTGGCATAGTACACGACGCCCCCGGAGTCGGTATCCTCGTAATAGACGCGAACGGGGATGACAAACGTTTGCGCTGCCCTGTTCATCGGCGCAGCGGATTCTAGGCCAGTGAGCGAGGAGTCCATGTAAGGGTTTGTGACCGCCGTCTGCCGTGCCGTGTCACGCAGTTCATGGCCCACGCCAGAGCTCGCCCTGCGGGTCGCCGAGCAGACCCTCCAGACCGAGGTGGCGGTAGACGGCGGCCGTGGCAACGCGTCCACGCGGAGTCCTCTGGAGAAAGCCCTGCTGGATGAGATAAGGTTCGAGGACGTCTTCGATCGTGTCGCGCGCTTCGCCAATCGCCGCCGCCAGGTTGTCGAGACCAACCGGCCCGCCGGAAAACTTGTCGATCATCGCCGACAACAGCTTGCGGTCCATCACGTCGAGCCCGCCGTGGTCGACCTCGAGCATCAGCAGCGCCGAGTCTGCGACCTCCTGGGTGATTCGCCCACCGGCACGCACCTCGGCAAAGTCACGCACGCGGCGTAACAAGCGGTTGGCAATGCGCGGCGTGCCGCGTGCGCGGCGAGCGATCTCCAGCGCACCGCCCGCGTCGATGGGCACCTTGAGCAACTGGGCCGAACGCTTGACGATCAACGTCAGTTCGTCCGGGGTGTAGAACTCGAGTCGCGCGACGATGCCGAAACGATCGCGCAACGGGTTGGTCAGCATGCCGGCGCGAGTAGTCGCGCCGACCAGCGTAAAGGGTGGCAGGTCGAGCTTCACCGAGCGTGCCGCCGGTCCTTCGCCAATCATGATGTCGATCTGGAAGTCTTCCAGCGCCGGATAGAGAATTTCCTCGACCATCGGCGACAAGCGGTGGATTTCGTCGATGAAGAGAACGTCGCGCGGTTCGAGATTGGTCAGGATGGCGGCCAGGTCACCGGCGCGTTCGAGAACGGGCCCGGATGTCGAACGCAGATTGACACCCATCTCGGCCGCCACGATATGTGCCAGCGTCGTCTTGCCCAGTCCCGGCGGGCCGAAGAGCAGCACGTGGTCGAGCGTATCGGCGCGGCGCCGGGCCGCCTCGATGAAAATCGACAACTGTTCGCGGATCTTGGCCTGCCCGACGTAATCGGCCAGACGCCGGGGGCGGAGAGCACGCTCGAAAGCTTCCTCCTGCGCCGATTTCGCTTCGCCGGAGACCAGCCGGTCAAGCCCGGCGCTGCGCAGATCGTCCGTTTCAATCATCGGCTGACGCCATCGCCACCGCTGGCCGTCGTAGAACTGGCATGGGCGTGTGCCAACCATTCGCGGATCAGCACCTGGCCGAGGGCCAGCAGCGTCGGCCCAAGAAAGAGGCCAATGAAGCCGAACACCAGCACGCCACCGAGAACGCCGACGACGATCAGCAACAGCGGCAGGCTGGCCGTACGCGAAATCAGGATCGGTTTCAGGAAATTGTCCACGCTACTGATGCCGAACATTCCCCAGAGGACGATGAACACGGCCCAACCCGCCTGCCCTTCGTTGTACAGCCAGACGGCGGCGCCAAGCCAGATCAGCGTCGCACCGACGACGGGAATCATCGAAAAGAAAAAGGTCGCGAAAGTCAGGACGACGACGCCGGGAACGCTGGCGATGATGAAGCCAATCATCGCGACGATCGCTTGTGCAGCCGCCGTGCCGACAATGCCGACCATGACGCCGGTAACGGTTCCTTCGGCCAACGCCAGCATCCGTTCGCCGAGGTCGCCGGCCAGCATGCGGCTACCCGTATGCAGGGCGTCGACATAGATGTGCGCGTCACGAAAAATGAAGAAAACGAAAAAAATGACCAGCACGAGCTGCAGCAAGCCTTGCGCAAAGAGCGCCACGGCCGCCAGCGCCAGCCGCCGCGTCGGCTCGACGAACTGCTGCAGCAAATTGTTCATTTCTTCCCGGCTGGCGACGAGCTCGTGCCAGTAGTCGGCCAGATTCGGCCCGATCACCGGGATGCGCCCGAGCCAAGCCGGCGGATCAACCGGCAGCCCCTTCTCGAACAAGGGCTTGAAGTAACGTATGGCCATCTCGATACCGTCGGCAAGCGATCCGGAGAGCAGTGCCATCGGAGCAACGAGCAGGAGGAGGAGGAGCATCGAGATGAGCAGGGCGGCCAGATTGCTCCTCCCACGGCAGAGCGTCAGCAGGCGATTCCGAATCGGCAAGGTGATGACGCAGATCACCACGGCGAAGAGCAAAGTACCGGTGAACGGCAACAGGACGGCAACGCAGCCGATCAGCAGCAGCGCGACGAGCGCAATCTGGATGAGTTGCTTGGAACTGGCGTTCATGTGGGCTTGGTCTATACTCTGGACAGCAGCCTGAGCGCCTGTCGAATGCCCTCCGCTGTGCTGACATCGGCAGGCAGTTGCTTCAATGCAGCAGCCGCTTCGCGGTCATTGTAACCCAGTGCCAGGAGTGCATTCAGAATGTCACCGTGCGCCGCCTCAGGCGCTGCCGCAACCGGTGCATCGGGCAACTTGCCTTTCAGTTCGAGCAGCAGGCGCTCGGCCGTCTTGGTGCCAATCCCGGGGACCTTGGTCAGGCGCCCGACTTCCTGCCGCGCAATCACCTGCGTCAGATCATTAACCGACAAGCCGGAGAGCACCGCCAGAGCAAGCCGCGGCCCGACGCCCGAGACCTTGAGGAGTTGGCGAAACGCCAGACGCTCGCCCTCGGTGGCAAAGCCGTAGAGAAAATGACCGTCCTCGCGGACGACGAAGTGCGTCAGGAGAACGACTCGGTCGCCGTTCGCCGGCAGGTTGAAAAACGTACTCATCGGCACATCGAGTTCGTAGCCCACACCCTGTACGTCGACCACCACCTGCGGCGGACTTTTCTCGACCAGGATACCGCTCAGACGGCCAATCATCGCCGCTCCCGCCTCACTTGCCGACCACCAGGCGGCCCCTGCGCACGTGCAGGCCGGCGCCGGACCAGCGGCCAAGCCCCTGCCCGCCATGCGCATGGGCAATTGCACACGCCAGTGCGTCGGCGGCATCCGGACTGGGATCGCTGGCCAGTGACAGCAGGCGCCGCACCATGTGTTGCACCTGCAGCTTGTCGGCATGACCGTTGCCGACGACAGCCTGCTTGACTTGCAAGGCGGTGTACTCGGCGACCTCGAGTCCGCTCGCGACGAGCGCCGCGATCGCTGCACCACGCGCCTGGCCGAGCAACAGCGTCGACTGCGGGTTCACATTCACGAAAATGATTTCCACCGCCGACTGATCGGGCTGATGCCGAGCCACCAGTTCGTGCAGGCCACGATGGATCGTCCCCAGGCGCGCCGGGAGCGAATCCTCGCGCAGCGTCCGGATGCACCCGCTGGCAAGGTAGGCCAAGCGCTGGCCGGTCTTTTCGATCAGCCCGAAACCGGTCACCCGCAAACCTGGATCGATGCCGAGGATGCGCAGTGATGGATCACCCTCCCGGTTCATGCGGTTCGCGCCCGGGCCAGATAGACGCCGCCGACAGCCAGCGCCATTCCGGCGACTGCCGGACCGCCGAGCGTTTCTCCGAAAACGAACCAGGCGATCAGCGCGGTGCTCGGCGGAGTCAGGTAGAAGAGGCGGGCGACATTGACCGCGCTGCCACTGCGAATCAGTAGATTGAGCAGGCTGATCGCGCCAAACGAGAGGACGAGAACCAACCACAACAGGGCAAACGTGAACTCCGCGGTCCACTCGATGTGCATGCTTTCGGTCTGCCAAGCCAACAAGGCCGTGACCACGGCGGTCGGCAGAAACTGAATCAGCGAACCGGTGCGCAGATCGAAGTGCGGGCAGAAGCGCTTCTGGTAGAGCGTGCCAAGGGTGATTCCGCACAGAGCGGCAAAGGCAGGCAGCAGCATGCCGAGCAGCGGAACGTCACCGAGTTTGTCGGAAACCACCAGCGCGACGCCGACAAACCCGAGCAGCAGGCCAGCCCACTGGCGCAGCGAGACGCGCTCGCCCAGTACGAGTCCTGCGCCGCAGGCGGTGAGCAAGGGCTGCATGCCGACAACCAGGGCCGTGACACCGGCCGGCAGACCGCGCTTGATCGCCATGAAGACTCCGCCCAGATACAGCGCGTGGACGAGCAGGCCGGAGACGCCGATATGCACGCTCTGGCGCACATCCGACGGCCAGGGAGCGCGCGTAGCAAGAGCAAAAGGCGTCATCAGCGTGAGAATCAATAGATAGCGGACGAGCAGGAAGGTCAGCGGTTCGGCATAGGGCAGACCGAACTTGGCACCGACGAAGCCCGTGCTCCAAAGGAAAACGAAGAGTAAAGGCAGCAGGCGTGACGAGCGTGACATGGGGTCGGTCTCTGACGGCAAGCGCGAAGTTTATCGCAAGCATCGATGCGGCGCGCCGACAAGCAGCCGAGAACGATCGCCGGAAGACCTGCCGGCAGTGAGCGTTGGCGCGAATCAGCCGCAAAGACAAACCCCGCCGAAGCGGGGTCTGGTGAACGTCGGGACTTGCCGAACTACCCGAAAACTACTTTTTCGCTGCGCCGGTGTCGCCTTTCTTGGCGGCTTCCTCGGCTTCCTTCTTTGCCTTCTTGTCAGCCTTCTTGTCGGCCTTGTTGTCCGACGCTTTGCCGTGTGCGGCTTCGGGGTGGGCGACTTCAGGCTTGTTGGCAGGTGCCGCGCTCTTTGCCGCCGGCGCCGGTGCCGCGGCCGAAGCGCCGGCAGCCGCGGCCGGAGCACTCGTCGGTGCGGCCGGGCTCGCCGGCTTGGCAGGCGCCGCAGCAGCGCCTGCCGCCGCTGGCGTGCTGGGCGCGGCTGCCGGGGGCGCCGTCTTTGCTGCCGGAGCAGCCGGTGCTGCGCTCGCCTTACCGGTGGTCGCGCCACTCAGGGTCACGTCAGACCGCATCTTGCCGAGCACGGCCGGGCCGATACCGGGAACCTTGAGGAGATCATCCACCGCCTTGAACTCGCCGTTCTTTGTTCGGAAGTCGATAATCGCCTTCGCTTTCGCCGGGCCGATACCGGTCAACATCTGCAGTTCCTTTTCGTTGGCCGTATTCACGTTGACGCCGGCAAAAGCGTTCAACGTCACCATCAGCAAGGCCAGCAACAGGGTAATGATCTTGGGCATGGAGCTCCTCCAGTTGGGATAAATTGAGCAAATCACCGGGCCGCGCGCTACCGCCCCCGGTGTCTTGCAAGGACGATAAACGGTCGCCCGGCGTCAGGCGTTGACCCACTGGCTGAAATAGGCAACCCGCATGGCCGTTCAGCCGGCACGGTCAGCGGCGCGCCGGCTTACGGTAGCCGAGCGCTTGCGAAATCGCCGCAGCGGTCAGCTTTACCGGCTTAACCCAATCCGGGTTATGGCGATCCGCCGGTGCCGAGACCGACAGGCCAGCGACAAGCTGTCCCTCGTCACTGCGAATCGGCGCAGCGATACAGCGCAAACCGATCTCGGCCTCCTCGTTGTCGTCGGCATAGTCGTGCCGGCGGATCTTGTCGAGTTCCTTTTCCAGTGCGTCGAGGCGCGTCAGCGAATGCGGCGTTTTGCCGGGCAGGCCGGTACGGCGGGCGTAGGCGCGCACCTCGCTGAGGCCGTCCGCCGCGAGGAACAGTTTTCCGACCGAGGTCAGGTGCAGCGGTGCACGCCCACCAACGAGGTAAACGACGCGCAACAGCGAACGATCGCTCGATGTCCGTTCGACATAAATGATCTCGTCTTCCAGCCGAATGCCGAGATTGACCGCCTCGCCGATCAGTTCGTGCAACTGCTGCATATGCGGCAGGGCAACCTGCCGGATGCTGATGCGCGACTTGACGATGTTGCCCAGTTCAAGGAGCCGGATGCCCAGCGTGTAGGTCCCCGCCTCATGCCGTTCGACGAGTGCGGATCCAGTCATCGCGGCGAGAATCCGATGCGCGGTCGACGGGTGCAGGCCGGTGCTTTGCGCCAGGACCTTGAGGCTGACCGGATCGGGCGCATGGGCCAAGGCGTCGAGCAGCGACATCATGCGCTCAATAACCTGAATGGAGCCCTGCTCTGCCTGCTGTTCCGCCATTGCCGTCGCTTCAAACCTTCCGTTTTGCCCGGCGGGAGACTACCATTACGGGTTCTGCCTACCGCCGAGCCAGCCTTGCGCCATGCCGTATCTTACCATCATGCGCCGTGCCCTGCGCCTTGCCTTACACCTTGTCTATCCGCGCGCGATTGGCCGCCTGCCTGGGGCGCGCGGCGCCGCGCGGCACACCCGTCGCGAGGCGCTTTCCGAGAGTCATCAATGACGCACGCCGGCCGCGACATTCAAGCAATCCCCCTGTGGATCAACGGACACGCTTTCCTGACCATGGCGCCGGATTTTTGCGACGTGCGCGATGCGCGTAGCGGCCAGACCCGGCGACGCACTCCCATGTGCGGCGCGCGCGAGGCGCAGGCCGCGGCCGATGCGGCGCGCGGCGCGCTGCACGACTGGTCAGCAACGAGCGCGAACCGACGGGCAGCGCTGCTCGTCGCGCTAGCCGATGCGCTGGCCGGCTTCGCTGAGCATTTTGCCGGGCTGATTAGCGAAGAGACTGGTCAGGACTCGAGCAGTGCAATGGCCGAGGTCGACGCCGCACTGATGCTCCTGCGCGCTGCCGGCCAGGGCTCGCCGAACGCGCCTCGAACGCTCGTCGCAGCGATCGTCGGCAACCAGCATGCACCTCTCCTTGGCCCGCTGCGCTCAGCGGTTCCGTTGCTGCTCGGCGGTGCCACGCTGATTGTCCGGCCGAGCCCGCAGACCCCCTCAGCCGCTTTTGCACTGGCCGAGCTTACCGCCCGCAGCGACTTCCCGGCCGGCGTCTACAACATCCTGCACGGTAATCTTGATGTCGTCGAAGCGCTCTGTTCGCTGGCCGCCGTCGACCTGCTGGCGTGCTCCGGCGACAACGAACTGTACAGCGACGTACAAGCCATTGCCGCGCGCTACCGCACACCGATCATCGGCTGAACGGGTGTCGCTCGCGATGCCTGGCTGGCGCGCCTGGCTTTTCTCTCTGGCCGTATCCATCCTGCCCAACCACTGCCTGGCGGCGAAAGTCGCGGCGGCCGCCGACCTGCAGTTTGCGCTCGCCGAGATCGTCGCCGACTACAGCCGCCTGACCGGTCGCCAGGTGTCGATTGCCTACGGTTCGTCCGGCCACTTCGCACGGCAAATCGCGCAGGGGGCGCCCTTCGATCTGTTCATTTCGGCTGACGAGGAATATGTCCTCCGACTCGCCGCGCAGGGAATGCTGCGCGATAGCGGGCGACTGTACGCGATCGGCCGCTTGGCGCTGCTCGTGCCGCGCGGCTCGCGGTTGACGGCCGACGAAAGCCTCAGCGGCCTGGCCGCGGCGATCGCCGACGGACGCCTGCGGCGACTGGCGATCGCCAACCCCGAGCATGCCCCCTATGGCCGCGCGGCGCGCGCCGCGCTCGAGCATGCCGGGCTGTGGAACGTGTTGCAGGGGAAACTCGTCCTCGGCGAGAACGTCGCCCAAGCCGCCCAATTCGCCCTCAGCGGATCGGCCGAGGGTGGCATCGTCGCCTGGTCGCTCAGTCTTTCGCCGGAGCTGGCCAGACGCAGCAGCGCAGCCCTCATTCCCGCCGCCTGGCATCCCCCAATACGCCAGCGCATGGCATTGACGCGCGGCGCTGGGGAGGCAGCAATACGCTTTTATGACTACCTGCAACAACCCGCTGCGCGGGCAGTTCTCGAGCGCCACGGCTTCGCCCTGCCGGAAAGCTGAGTCATTGTGCCGAAATCGACACGGACAGGCCAGGCGTACGGTGCCGACCAACACACGCGGCGCGAGGTCACTTGAGTGTGCGAAAAGTGAGCCGATGAGCCAGGCTGCTGATTGGCCACGCGGCAGACGTGTTGCCCACCGCTGAACGGACGATGGACTGGCAAGCCCTGGCGCTTTCCCTGCACCTGGCCAGCGCCACCGCGCTGTTGTTGTTGCCGCTGGCCCTCTGGCTGGCTCGCCTCCTCGCCTGGTCGAGCATGCGCGGACGCAGCGTACTCGAGGCGTTGATCCTGCTGCCGCTCGTCCTGCCGCCGACCGTGCTGGGCTATTACCTGTTGCTCGGCTTTGGCAGCAGCTCGCTCCTGGGTCAGATCTATCACGTGCTCAGCGGGCGAAGCCTCGTCTTCAGCTTCGACGGGCTGCTTGCCGCCTCGTTGATCTTCAATTTGCCGTTCGCCGTCCAGCCAATGCAGCGCGCCTTCGCCGCGATCCCATGCGAGATTCGCGAGGCAGCCTGGGTCTCCGGACTATCGCGTTGGCAAACCTTTCTGCGCATCGAACTCCCGCTCGCCTGGCCAGGTGTCGCCGCGGCACTCGCGCTGTGCTTCGCCCACACGCTCGGCGAGTTCGGCGTCGTCTTGATGGTCGGTGGCAGCCTGCCGGGAGAGACGAAGACGATCGCTATCGCCATCTATGACCAGGCGCAGGCGTTCAACGATTCTGCCGCCGCCAACATGTCCGCTTTCCTCCTCGGCCTGTCTTTCGTCGCCGTGGTCCTCGTTTCCCGACTCGGCCGCGGGCGCACCGGCCGATGAGACTGAGCGCCCGGATCGAGCAGTCGGCGCCGATTCCGCTCGCCGCCGACCTCGACTGCGAGAGCGGCGAGCTGCTCGCTCTGGTCGGCCCGTCGGGCAGCGGCAAGTCAACGATTCTGCGCTGTCTCGCCGGCTTGCACCGACCCGCCGGCGGTCACGTTCGATGCGGCGAGGAAACCTGGTTTGACGCCACGCGCGGGATCGACCTGCCGCCGCAGCGGCGGCGCGTCGGCTTTGTCTTCCAGCACTACGCGCTGTTTCCCCATTTGACTGCGCTGGCCAACGTCATGCTGGCGCTCACCGACCTGCCGGCGGACCAGCGTGCGGCGCGCGCGCGCGATTGGCTGGCGCGCGCCAACCTTGAGGGCTTTGACCACCGTCGCCCTGGTGAACTGTCCGGCGGCCAACAGCAGCGCGTCGCGCTAGCCCGCGCCCTGGCGCGCGAACCGCGCGTACTGTTGCTCGACGAACCCTTCTCCGCCGTCGACCGGGTGACCCGGCGCAAACTGCTCAACCAGTTGATCGACCTCCGGCGCTCGCTGGCCATCCCGATCATTCTGGTCACGCACGATCTGGAAGAAGCAAGCTTGCTCGCCGACCAGATGACCGTTCTGCACCGCGGCCGCACGCTGCAGACGGCGACGCCGGAAGAAATGCTTGCCCGACCGGCGAGCGCCTTGGTCGCTCGCCTGACCGACCAGACCAACCTGTTCGTCGGCAAGGTCACGCACCAGTCGCGCGCAAGCGATACGACGGTCATCGATTGGCTGGGCCACAGCCTGGTCGCCACGCATCATGCCGACTTCGCTCCCGGCGAAACCGTCTGCTGGGTCATCCCGGAAGCCGGCGTGGTGCTCGTCCGCGAGCACCAGTCCGAACGCGAGAACACGCTCTCCGCAAAGGTGAACGAAAGGCTTGCCTGGCGCGGCCACGCGACGGTCACCGCAAGCGTCGGCAAGCAGGGGGAAGCGTCGCTCACCTTTGCCATCGGCGCTTCGGTTGCCGGGCGCCGGTGCATCGTCCCCGGGGCCATTGTGCTTCTGCAGTTGCAGAAATCAGCCATCCGCCTGCTGCCCGCCGACCCTGCCATCGGTGCGCCGGCAGCGCTTGATCGCGTCGATTCCTGGTATCCTCGCCCGCTGCCGGGTGAACAGGCGGCGCCACGTCCGCTGGCCGCGCCGCAGCCGGGCAGGAGTTCCGAATGAGTCTGCTTTCACTGTTGACCGTCCTGCTGGTCGAACACCTGCGACCACTACCCTACCGTCGTTTCGTCCAGGAACCATTGGCGCGCCTGGCTGACTTCCTCGAAAGCAGGCTGAACGCCGGCGAGCAGCGGCAAGGCGTACTTGCCTGGTGCGTCGGCGTCGGCGGGCTGATCGCCACCGCCGCGACAATCAGCGCGCTGCTGAGTGGCACCAGCCCCCTGCTCGGCTGGCTATGGGACGTTTTCATCCTTTATCTGGCGATGGGCTTTCGCCACTTCCGCGAGCGCTGCAAGGCGGTACTGCTCGCTTTACGACGCGGCGAGGCGGCGCACGCCGCCGGGCTTCTCGCTGCCTGGCAGGGCGGTGCGGCGGCCAGCCAGCGGCCAGCCGACCTCGCGCGGCTGACGATCGAAGCAACGTTGGCCGCGTCGCACCGCCATCTTTTTGCCGTTCTCGTCTGGTTCATCCTCCTGCCAGGACCGTGCGGCGCCGTCCTGTACCGAGCCAGCGCCTGCTTTGCCGAGGCCTGGGGCAGGCGCCAAGACGCCGAATTTGGCGACTTCGGAAGTTTCGCACAGCGAAGCTTTGCTATCATTGACTGGCTTCCCGCGCGGTTCACGGCAGCCGCTTTTGCCATCGTCGGCAATTTCGAGGATGCCGTCTATTGCTGGCGTTCGCAAACCGACCGCTTGTCGGACGACGGGCTGGGTATCGTTCTGGCAAGCGGAGCCGGCGCGCTGGGGGTTCGTCTCGAAATGCTGGTCAATCGAACGCACGCAATCAGCGAACGGGTTGTGCTGGGGATCGGCGAAGAAGCAGATGTAGACTTCATCGAGAGCGCCGTTGGGCTGGTCTGGCGGGCTCTCGTGCTGTGGGCGTTGTTGTTGTTGCTACTGGGGCTTGCCGGACTGGTAGGCGTTTGATCGATTCTATTACAGGAGTTTCTTCATGAGCAGAGAAGTCGTTGTACTTAGCGCGGCCCGTTCAGCCATTGGCACATTCAATGGTTCCCTGGCAAACATGGAGCCACACGAACTGGCCGGCATCGTGATGAAGGAGTCGATCGCCCGTTCCGGTGTCGACGCACAGGAAATCACTTACGTCACAGTGGGCAACTGCATCCCGACCGACTCGCGTTTTGCCTATGTCGCCCGTGTCGCTTCGATTCAGGCTGGTTTGTCGATGGACTCGGTGGCCATGGCCGTCAACCGCCTGTGCGCGTCCGGCCTGCAGGGCGTCGTCACCACCGCGCAGAACATCATGCTGGGTGATGCCGACTACGGCATCGGCGGCGGTGTCGAAGTGATGTCGCGCGGCTCGTATATGCTGCCGGCAATGCGCGCCGGTGCGCGCATGGGCGACGCCAAGGCGATCGACATGATGGTCGCCACGCTGAACGATCCCTTCGGTGTCGGCCATATGGGAGTGACCGCCGAAAACCTGGCGAAGAAGTGGAACATCAGCCGGGAAGAGCAGGACGAATTGGCGGTCGAATCGCAGCGCCGTGCAGCAGCGGCGATTGCCGAAGGTCGCTTCAAGTCGCAGATCGTTCCCATCGTCCTCAAGACGCGCAAGGGCGATGTCGTCTTTGACACCGACGAGCACGTCAAAGGCGGCACCACCGTCGAAACGCTGGCCAAAATGAAACCCGCCTTCATCAAGGACGGTACGGTGACTGCCGGCAATGCGTCCGGAATCAACGACGGCGCTGCCTTCCTCGTCCTCGCCGCAGCCGACGTCGCGGCAGCCGCCGGACGCCAACCGATTGCACGCCTGGTCTGCTACGCCGTTGCCGGAGTACCGAATGACGTCATGGGCGAAGGCCCGATCCCGGCAACCAAGGCAGCGCTGAAGAAGGCCGGACTGACCCTCGATCAGATGGATGTCATCGAGTCCAACGAGGCGTTTGCCGCGCAGGCAATCGCGGTCACCAAAGGCCTGGGCCTCGACCCGGTGAGGACCAACCCGAACGGTGGTGCGATTGCGCTTGGTCACCCGGTCGGTTGCTCCGGCGCGTTCATCGCAACCAAGGCCATCTACGAGTTGCAACGCATCGCCGGCAAGTACGCGCTGGTTACCATGTGCATCGGCGGCGGCCAGGGCATTGCGGTGATCTTCGAACGCGCCTGAGCGTTTCGCTCAGAAGACCCGACCGCAGCGCGGTCGGGTTTTTTTTTGCCGCTTCGCTGTCGGCCGGACGCTGGCCAAAGCCCGCTGTGCGGCGCGCCGGCCTCCCCTGGCGCACGCCCGACGACGGGTTCGCCGCAACCGGCGGCAAGCGCGGACTGGTGCTACACTTGCAGACGAATGGAGGGAGGCAGCGATGATCGTCATAGAACAGAAACCCAAGCGCGTCGAGCTTACCGTGTATGCAGAATTCACCTTGGCCGACTACAAGGAGTTCGAAAACGCGGTCAATGCTTATGTCCCGTTGGTCGGCGAGGTTGACCTGCTCTTCGACCTGCGCGAGATGGCGGACTTCACCCTTGATGTGGCTTGGGAAGACATTGTCTTCGCGCGCGCCCACGCCAACGATTTCCGTCGCATCGCCGTGCTCACGCACAGCCAGTGGGTCGCCTGGAGCGCTTGGCTATCGCAGATCTTCGTGCATGCCGACATAGAGATCTTCGGTGAGGAAGACGAGGCACGTGCCTGGCTCGACGACGGCGACGAAGCGGCGGCATGATTTCGTGGTACAGGTGATCGGCGGCATGGCAGCGTACGAGGCGGACCTCATCTGAGCAACAAGTCGGCCGCAGCGTCGGCGATTTCGTCGAGCGAGAGCGCGCCGTCGGGCTTGTACCACTGACTGCTCCAGTTGAGCAGACCAAACAGAAAGAGGCGCACCGGTGGCGAACTCCGCCGCAAACGGCCGGCGCTCGCCAGTTCATCGAGCGTTTGCTGCCAGACCTGCTGATAGCTGTCGGTGAGCTGAGCGACCTCGCGCCGCGCTGCCGGGTCCAGCGAACGCGATTCGTAGAGCAGCATCGGCGCCTGACATTCGCCCTCAAGCAGGCTGCCCAGGTGGGTACGAATCATCACCCGCAGGCGTCGCTCCGGGTCATGAATTCCGGCGATCGCCGCCTGCAGCCGACGTTGGCCGGTGTCCAAGCCGGCAAGCATCGCCGCCTTGAGCAACTCCTGCTTGCTGCGAAAGTGATAGAACGGGCTGCCCGAGCGCATGCCGACCGCTTCGGCGATGTCGCGCGTTGTCGTCGCCGCGAAGCCCTTGTCGACGAACAGACGTGCTGCGGCAAGCACGAGTTCGTCGCGTCGATTCGCATCAAGCGCGAAGCCTTGTCGCTTGCGCTCAGCCGCCATTGTCGGGCGAGAGCAGTGCGGCATCTGCCGGCCACTCGACCGGCGTCCAACAACCGCCCCGGTCTGGTCGTCGGCGCTCTGCCAGCTCACCGGCGAACGGGTCAGAGCGCCGCGGCAAGGCGGGTGCCCTGATCGATCGCGCGTCTGGCGTCCAGTTCCTGAGCGACATCGGCACCGCCGATCAGTGAGACCGGCACCTGCGCTGCACGCAGATCGGTTTCGAGATCGCGGCGTGACTCCTGCCCAGCGCAGATGATGACGTGGTCTACCGCCAGACATTGCGGCTGACCGTCGATCAGGATGTGCAGACCGGCATCGTCGATGCGCTCGTAGGTCACCCCGGAAAGCATCTGCACGCCGCGCTTCTTGAGCAGCGTCCGGCGAATCCAGCCGGTCGTCCTGGCCAATCCGTCGCCAGGCTTGCTTGCCTTGCGTTGCAGCAACCATACCTGGCGTCGGGCAACTTCCGGCTGGGGCGTGATCAGGCCGCCGCGCGCGGAATACTCGGCGTCGATCCCCCATTCCTGCTGAAAGCGCACGGTCTCCTCGCGGTCGTCGTCGGCGTGAGTCAGGAATTCGGCCACGTCGAAACCGATACCACCCGCGCCGATGATTGCCACACGCGCTCCAGCAACGCGATATCCCTCGATCAGGTCGACGTACGAGATGACTTTCTCGTGTTCAATTCCGGGCAATTGCAGGCAGCGCGGGGTAACCCCGGTGGCCAGCACGACATGGTCGAAACCGGCCGCGACCAAGTCGGCGGCCTGGCACCACTTGCCCAGCTCCAGCGTCACGTCGGCGCGCGCAAGCTGCACGGCAAAGTAACGCAAGGTCTCACCGAACTCCTCTTTGCCCGGAATGCGTCGAGCCAGATTGAACTGCCCGCCGATCTCGCCGGCGGCCTCGAACAGGGTCACCTGGTGGCCGCGCTGCGCGGCGAGCAGCGCGCACGCCATCCCTGCCGGTCCGGCACCGACGACGGCGATTCTTTTCGCTGCTGAGGTGCGCGCGACGACCAACTCGGTTTCCCGGCAAGCACGCGGGTTGACCAGGCAGGTACTCGGCCGACCGGCAAAGATTTCGTCGAGACACGCCTGGTTGCACGCGATACACGTGTTGATCTCATCGGCGCGCCCGGCTGCGGCCTTGTTGACGAAGTCGGCGTCGGCAAGAAAGGGGCGCGCCATCGAAACCATGTCGGCACAACCGTCAGCAATCACTTCCTCGGCAACCTCCGGCGTATTGATCCGGTTGGTTGTGATCAGGGGAACGCCTACCTGACCCATCAGGCGCTTGGTGACCCAGGTAAACGCCGCCCGCGGGACCATTGTGGCGATTGTTGGAATTCGCGCCTCGTGCCACCCGATACCCGTATTGATCAGGGTCACGCCAGCCGCTTCGATCGCTTTCGCGAGGCTGACGATCTCGTCCCACGTGCTGCCGCCTTCGACCAGATCGAGCATCGACAGGCGAAAGATGATGATGAAGTCGGTACCGACCGCAGCGCGCACCCGGCGGACGCTTTCGACGGCAAAACGGATGCGGTTCTCGAAGCTGCCACCCCAGGCATCCTGGCGGAGATTGGTCTGCGGCGCAACGAACTGGTTGATCAGATAACCTTCCGATCCCATCACCTCGACGCCGTCGTAGCCGGCGAGGCGGGCCAGACTGGCGCAGCGAGCATAGTCGTCGAGTGTACGCTCGATGTCCTCTTCACTGAGCTCGCGTGGACGAATCGGCGAAATCGGCGCCTGCCTGGCCGACGGCGCTACCGCACCACGATGGTAGGCATAGCGTCCAGTATGCAGAATCTGCAGGGCTATCTTGCCACCTGCCCGATGCACCGCTTCGGTGATCTGCCGGTGCTCCTCGACCTGCGCTGCATTCTCCAGCACCGCTGCACCCGGCATCACCACGCCATCCTGGTTAGGGGCGATGCCACCGGTGACGATCAAACCAACACCACCGCGCGCACGCTCCGCGTAGAAGGCAGCCAGGCGGGCAAAACCCTGCGGCGCCTCCTCCAGGCCGGTGTGCATCGAACCCATCAGGACGCGATTCTTCAACGTCGTGAATCCGAGGTTAAGTGGGGCAAGCAGGTGCGGGTACGCTTTCGCGAACATTCTGACTTTCTCCTGGGACGGGTTGGTTTCTTGACGAGGTGTGCGCGATTCAAGCAAACGCTTGCTTGATTATCGCCGATTGACTCGCCACGAACAAGGGGGCCAGCCGCGATAAATTAACTTCTCCAGAGCGCATGCCACAGCGGAATTTGCGCTACCATCCGGCAAGCAGACTGCGCCGACGCGGGCTTGCTGCCCGGTCAAACGCGCAGCCTGGAAAATTTCCCATCACCTGACAAGGAGGGTTTCGATGCGACGCGAACTGGCAGTGGTTTCCACTCTCGCCGTTTTTGGCTTTGCCGGGACGGCCTGGTCGGCAGAGTTCGGCACTCCGGGCGAGGCAAAAGCCATGCTCGAGAAGGCCGTGGCAGCCGTGAAAGCCGACAAGGCGAAGGCTCTGGGCATGTTCGCCAAGGGCGAGGGCGGGTTCAAGGACCGTGACCTGTACCCCTATTGCGGCGGCCCAGACGGCAACTTCACCGCCCATCCGACGCTTCTCGGTAAGAGCCTGAAGGACCTGAAGGACAAGACTGGCAAGCCGCTTGGCGCCGATGTATACGCAGCCGCCAGCGAGGGAGCGTTTGCCGAGGTCGCCTACATGTGGCCACGTCCTGGACAAACCGAGCCGGTGCAGAAGGTAGCCTATGTCACCAAGGTTGGCGATCAGGTCTGTGCGGTCGGTTACTATAAGTAGCGGGCAGCAAGAACCGCTGACACGCTGAATAAAGGGTGGGATCGGCGAAAACGATGCGCGGAGGAGAAGCCGACTGGCTCCTCCTCCGCGTGTTTGTGCGCTAGACCGGCTTTCGCCATCGGCGCACCGGATCGTGGCCTAGGCGTCTGGTCTAGTAGATCTCGGGAATGAAGGTCTGGTCAGAGATCGGCGGCCGGACATAACCATGTTCGCTTTGCCGCGGCGGCAGGACGATCGGTTCGGGCGTCAGATCCTCGTAATCGATCATGTTGAGCAGGTGAGTGATCACGTTCAGGCGCGCACGCTTCTTGTCGTCACCATCGACCACATACCACGGCGCCTGCTTGATGTCGGTATGCGCAAACATCGCGTCCTTGGCCTTCGAGTACTCTACCCAGCGAGCGCGTGATTCGAGGTCCATCGGGCTGAGTTTCCAGTGCTTCTCCGGATGGAATATGCGCTTCTGGAAACGCCGCTCCTGCTCTTCGTTGCTGACCGAGAACCAATACTTGATCAGAATGATGCCACTGCGCACCAGCATCCGCTCGAATTCCGGGCAGGTGCGCAGGAATTCGCGGTATTCCTCGTCGGTGCAGAACCCCATGACGCGCTCGACGCCCGCACGGTTGTACCAGCTACGGTCAAACAGAACCATTTCGCCACCGGCCGGCAGGTGCTGCACGTAACGCTGGAAATACCATTGGGTCTGTTCCCGATCGGTTGGCGCGGGTAAGGCGACGACGCGGGTCACCCGGGGGCTGAGGCTTTCCGTGATGCGCTTGATCGTTCCACCTTTGCCGGCTGCATCGCGTCCCTCAAACAGAACAACGACCTTCAGCTTCTTGAACTTGATCCACTCCTGCAGCTTGACCAGCTCGATCTGCAGCTTCGCCAGGGTCTCTTCGTAGAACTTCAATTTCAGCGGAGGCTTGCGCGTACCATTGCGTGCAGATCCGTCAGCAGTCGTATCCTCGGCGACAGCCGTCTTGCCGTCGTCTGACTTCGCCTTGCCGCCATTTTGCGGCTTTGCCTTGGCAGCCGCCTTCTTGGCTGGTGCATTCTGCCCGCTGCTCCCGCCATTACCCTTGGCTGAGGTCTGCTTGCCGCTTGCCTTGGCTGCCGCCTTGGCCGGCACCGCATCTTCGGCCGCCGGGGGGACCGCTTGGCTCACGGCGTCGCTGGCGGTGCTGGCTGGCGCACTGGCCGGCAGCTCACCGCCCGAGACGGGTTTTTCTTCACTCATTGGTGCCTCCATTATGTGGTTTTGCGTCTGACTGGCCTGGGGCAGCAATTATCGTCTCTTTTTCCGCGGAAATGAACATTCTTGCGCACAAAACGTGCAAACTTTGCCAACCCGGCAAGGATTTCGGCCGAGGCGCTTCGCTCCCGAAGTGTCCCGACCGAGATCGCGTGCCGAAATTCCCGGCAAGAAGTCCCCGACGGTCGTCCTCGCTCAGGCGAGCCTGGCAAACGCCTGAACGACCTCGGGCGGCGCTTGCACCAGTTCGATCAGCACGCCCTCTCCGGCAATCGGGAACTCCGGGCTGGCTTTTGGATGCAGAAAGGTAATGTCGAAGCCGGCAGCGCCTTTGCGAATGCCGCCCGGTGCAAAACGTACGCCGTTGGCAGCCAGCCATTCAACCGCCTTGGGCAGATCGTCGATCCACAGCCCGACATGATTGAGCGGCGTTGCATGCACGGCCGGCTTTTTCTCCGGGTCAACCGGTTGCATCAGATCGACTTCGACTTTGAATGGGCCTGTACCCATCGCCGCGATGTCTTCGTCGACGTTCTCGCGTTCGCTGACGAAATTGCCGGTAATCTCGAGGCCCAGCATGTCGACCCACAACTGGCGGAGTTTCATCTTGTCAGGGCCACCGATGGCGATCTGCTGAATACCGAGAACTTTGAAGGGACGTTGTTGATTCATTGCATGGTCTTTCTGGGTCGTAGGAGGTTGCACGGAAAGGTTCTGCCGCTGACCAACTAAGCATCGCGAGCAGAACGGCGTAGCGCGGCGGCACAGGCCAGCTGCCCGTCGCGTGAAAAGGCTTCGACGTTTTCTTCGATCGAGTCCAGGTCGTACAGATAGTTCACCATCATCCCATAGGATTGGCGACGCCCACGTACAGACCAGTCAGCCTGGAAATTCAGGCGCTCGATGCGCGCGCCGTTGCCCAGGTGAAAGCGCGCCACCGGATCAACCAGCCGCCCGTCGCGGCCGGCGTTGAGCAGGTAACGCGCGGCCAGGCGACTTAGACCGTGCTGCAGTGCACGCACCAGACGCGGATCATCGGCCCAGCGATCGCCCGAAAGCAAGGTGCGCAGATCCTCGGCAGCGGCGACCGGTGCGTCGTTGGTTGTCAGATGGCGCCTGATGCGCTCGAGGTCAGCCGCGCTGAACGCCTTTTGCCACGCCTCAGGGTTCTTCTCGGCCCAGCGCCTGAACGAGGGCAGCGGCGAGAGCGTGGCGAAAGTGGTCAGCCGCGCGTAGTCACGCTTCAGTGCCTCGACCACACGCTTGAGCAGAAAGTTGCCGAAGGAAACGCCACGCAAGCCGACCTGCGTGTTCGAGATCGAATAAAAAATCGCCGTGCTGGCGCGTTGCGCGTCGAAAACCGGAGCCTGCTCATCAAGCAGCGCCTGCACGTTATCGGCCAGGTGATCGGTCAGCGCCACCTCGACAAAGATCAGCGGCTCCATCGGCATGCGCGGATGAAAGAAGGCGTAGCAGCGGCGATCGGAGTCGAGCCGGTTTTTCAGATCGCTCCACGAGCGGATCTCGTGCACCGCTTCGTACTCGATCAGCTTCTCGAGCAGCGCCGCCGGCGAACTCCACGTAATGCGCTGCAACTCCAGAAAGCCGACGTCAAACCATGCCCCAAGGCGGGTCTCGAGTTCGCGGTCGAGCGACTGCAGCGCCGAGTCGTGTTCGGCATAACGCAAAAGATCTGCGCGCAGGTCGACGAGAAACTTGACCCCTTGCGGCAGCGCGTTGAACTGCGTGAGTATGCGCAGACGGGGAGAGCGCATGGCATTGCGCAGCTCCGATTCGGCCGTCCATTGCGCGTCGCTGCCAATCGCCGCCAGGTAAGCGGCGTGCGCCGTCGCAACCTGCTCGGGATCGGGCCCGAACTCGGTGGCAATCAGACGCAGAAAGCTGCTGCGCCCCTCGTCATCGAGGCGCAGATAGGTGTCGGCCAGACGGACGGCACGTTGCCTGGCCGACACCTCGCCGCCGACAGCCGTTGCGCATTCGTGCAGCAGATCGCGTGTGCGCGCCAGTTCCTTCCCTTCGAGACGACGCAAACCGCCTCCCTCAGTGAGCAAGGTGCGCACCTTGGTCAGCCCGCGGCTGACAATTCCTGCAGGCATTCCCTTCTCCTTTGTCTTGCACCCAGTGCGCCAGACGAATCAGCCAGCTCGGCGATAGGCGAAGACGAACAAAACGATTCCACCCAGGATCATGGGCAGCGACAACCACTGCCCCATGCTTACCGTGTGCGATAACCCGAAGATCCCCGCGTCGGGGGCGCGAAAATACTCGGCAAGCCAGCGAAAGACGCCGTAACCGATCAGGAAAGCCGCCGAGATCGCACCGCGCGGCGGGCTCTTGCCGGCAAATGGCCAGAGTATGGCGAACAACGCCAGCCCCTCGAAACCCGCCTGATAAAGCTGCGAGGGATGGCGCGGCAACTCATCGACGTGCGGAAAGACCATTGCCCACGGCAGGGCCGAGTCGGCAACCCTGCCCCAAAGTTCGCCGTTGATGAAATTGCCAAGGCGACCACAGGCCAGACCCAGCGGCACGAGCGGCGCGATGAAGTCGGTGACATCGATCCAGGCGCGACCGCTCTTGCAAGCGTACAGGACCATCGCGACAAGGACGCCGAGGAAACCGCCGTGAAACGACATGCCCCCTTTCCACAGCGCGAAGATCTCGAGCGGCTGAACCAGATAATAGCCTGGCTCGTAAAACAGAACCTGTCCCAGACGGCCGCCGATGACGACGCCAAGAGCACCGTAGAACAGCAGATCGTCGAGTTGCCCGAGGGTCCACCCCTGCCTGATCACCGCAGCGTGCCCGCGGATGCGCCGCCGGCCAAGCCACCAGAACTGGGCGAAGGCGAGCAGATACATCAGCCCGTACCAGTGCACCTTGAGCGGGCCAAGCGACAGCGCCACAGGGTTGAACTGAGGATGAATCAGCACGCCGGTAACACCTCAGAGCTTTCGGATAGAATCCCGATTATATCCTTCCCACCTTCGAGCGCGCTCGCCTGGAGACCTGCCATGCCCCACTATCGTTCCCGTACCTCCACCCATGGCCGCAACATGGCCGGCGCGCGCGCGCTCTGGCGGGCAACCGGAATGCGCGACGGTGACTTCGGGAAGCCGATCGTCGCCGTCGTCAATTCGTTCACCCAGTTCGTCCCCGGCCATGTCCACCTCAAGGATCTCGGACAACTGGTCGCGCGCGAGATCGAGGCGGCGGGCGGAATTGCCAAGGAATTCAATACCATCGCGATCGACGATGGAATCGCCATGGGACACGACGGAATGCTCTACTCGCTGCCTTCACGCGATCTGATCGCCGACTCGGTCGAGTACATGGTCAATGCGCATTGCGCCGATGCAATGGTCTGCATTTCCAATTGCGACAAGATCACGCCCGGCATGCTGCTCGCCGCGCTGCGGGTCAACATACCGACGATCTTCGTGTCGGGTGGCCCGATGGAAGCCGGCAAGGTGAACTGGGGAGGCAAGCTGATTGCCGTAGACCTCGTTGACGCAATGGTCAAGGGCGCAGACACCGCATGCTCGGACGAGGAAGTGGACTCGTTCGAACGATCCGCTTGCCCGACTTGCGGCTCTTGCTCGGGCATGTTTACCGCCAATTCGATGAACTGCCTGACCGAAGCGCTGGGTTTCTCGCTGCCCGGCAACGGGACTCTGCTGGCCACCCACGCCGAGCGCAGAAATCTGTTCGTCCAGGCCGGCCGACGCGTCGTTGCGCTTTGCCGGCGCTACTACGAGGACGACGACACTTCCGTGCTGCCACGCGCGATCGGCAGCTTCGCCGCTTTCGAGAACGCCATGGCGCTGGACGTTTCGATGGGCGGTTCGACGAATACCGTCCTGCATATCCTGGCGGCGGCGCGCGAAGCCGGCGTCAACTTCACGATGGCAGACATCGATCGCATCTCGCGCCGGGTTCCCTGCCTGGCCAAGGTCGCTCCGGCAACACCCGACTACCATATCGAGGACGTGCACCGCGCCGGCGGAATTTTCGGCCTGCTCGGCGAGCTCGAACGCGCCGGCTTGATTCATCGTGACGTTCCAACGGTGCATGCGAGCAGCCTGGGCGAAGCGATCGATGCCTGGGATGTGCGGCGCACGCAGGATCGGCAGGTGATCGATTTCTTCAAGGCAGCGCCCGGCGGGATTCCGACGCAGACGGCGTTCTCCCAGGACCGGCGCTTCCCGGAACTCGACCTCGACCGAACTCGCGGTTGTATCCGCAGCCAAGCCAATGCCTATTCGCAGGATGGCGGCCTCGCCGTTCTTTACGGCAACATTGCACGCGACGGTTGCATCGTCAAGACTGCCGGAGTCGACGAGAGCATCTGGCTGTTCCGCGGCACGGCACGCGTCTTCGAAAGTCAGGACGACGCCGTGCACGCCATCCTGGGCGATCAGGTCAAGCCGGGAGATGTGGTCGTGATTCGTTACGAAGGGCCGAAAGGCGGACCCGGAATGCAGGAAATGCTTTATCCGACCTCGTACCTGAAGGCGAAGGGACTGGGCAAGGTCTGCGCCTTGCTCACCGACGGGCGCTTCTCGGGCGGAACTTCCGGGCTGTCGATCGGACACGTTTCGCCGGAAGCCGCCGAAGGTGGCGCGCTCGCCTTGGTGCTTGACGGCGATATGATCGAAATCGATATCCCGCAACGTCGCATTCACCTCGCGCTCGAAGACGACGAGCTGGCAGCCCGCCGAGCAACCATGCTGGCGCGTGGCAACGCCGCCTGGCAGCCGGCGGTTGCCCGCCAGCGTGTCGTTTCGCACGCGCTGCAGGTCTATGCACTGCTCGCTACCTCGGCGGCAACCGGGGCCGTACGCGATATCGGGCAGATCCAGGGACGCTGATCGGCGCGCGCGAGCCGGAGCGCGCGGCGAGGCCTCCGGCGGTCGAGCGTCTCGCCCACAGCAAAGCGTCAACGAGGGCAGATCAGGTGCGTTTAGCGGCTGGTGGTAGGCGCTTGCGGCAAGGCAGGTCAACAGTCTTCCCAACTTGCCCGAAGTGAAATACTATCCGACTGTTTCAACCCACCCATCCGAACGGAGTAAAGCATGAAAGCGATCCACGTGTGCCTGCTGGCTGCGGCCGGCATCCTGTCTGCCGGCGTCGCCCAGGCCGATGAAGCCTTGGCCAAATCAAAGAACTGCCTGTCGTGCCACGCCATCGACAAGAAACTGGTCGGCCCGGCCTACAAGGACGTCGCGAAGAAGTACACGGCCAAAGACGAGGCGATGCTGGCGGAGAAGGTGATCAAGGGTGGCAAGGGCGTATGGGGTCAAGTACCGATGCCGCCAAACGCTACCGTCAAGCCGGAAGAAGCCACCAAACTGGTCAAGTGGATCCTCAGCCAGAAGTAATCTTCGGCGCGACAAGAAGACCGGCCGCTGGCCGGTTTTTTGTTTTTATGCCTCCAGACCAGCAGGCGCAGCGCTCGCACCGCCACGCGCATGTTGACAAGGTCATGATGTGCTTGGACAATCGCCCGTTCGCCATCCCAGTAACACCACAACATTGGAGGTAAAACTCATGGACCATGTACGTATTCCCGGTGTACTTGTCGTTCTGGCTGCTTCGCTGGCGGTGATTGGCTGTGGCAAGAAGGAAGAACCCAAGGCTGTCGCCCCAGCTCCCGCGCCGGCCGCCGCGGCGCCCGCACCGAAGCCCGAAATGGTCGTCAAGATCGGCCATGTCGCCCCGCTGACCGGTCCCATCGCGCACCTCGGAAAGGACAACGAGAACGGTGCACGCCTCGCGGTCGACGATGCCAATGCCAAGAAGATCGAGATCGACGGCAAGGTCATCAAGTTCGAGTTGCTCGGCGAGGACGATCAGGCTGATCCGAAGACGGGTACGGTCGTCGCACAGAAGCTGGTCGATGCCAAGGTCGCGGGCGTCGTCGGTCACCTGAACTCGGGTACGACGATCCCCGCCTCGGCAATCTACAATCAGGCGGGTCTACCGCAGATTTCGCCCTCGGCAACCAATCCGAAGTACACCCAGCAGGGCTTCAAGACGACCTTCCGCGTCATGGCAAACGACATTCAGCAGGGTTCGGTCGTCGGCACCTACGCGGCGAAGGATATGGGCGCGAAGAAGATCGCCATCATCGATGACCGTACGGCCTATGGTCAGGGCTTGGCGGACGAGGTCGAGAAGGCCGCCAAGGAAGCCGGCGCCAACATCGTCGCGCGTGAATTCACCAATGACAAAGCGACTGATTTCAAAGCCATTCTGACCAAGATCAAGGCGAAGAACCCGGATGTGATCTTCCTCGGCGGAATGGATGCGGTCGGCGGACCCATGCTCAAGCAGATGAAGGAACTGGGCATCAAGGCGAAGTTCACCACGGGTGACGGCGGCTGCTCGCCCGAGTTGATCAAACTGGCCGGGCCTGCGTCGGAAGGCGTCATCTGCACACAGGCCGGTCTGCCGGTCGACAAGCTGCCCAATGGCCAGAAATTCGTCGAAGATTTCACCAAGAAGTATGGGCAAATCCAGATCTATTCGCCGTACAGCTACGATGCCGTGATGGTGCTGATCGATTCGATGAAGCGTGCCAACTCGGTCGATCCGGCCAAGTACCTGGCGGAAGTCGGCAAGACGAGCTATGACGGCGTGACCGGCAAGATCGTTTTTGACGAGAAGGGCGACATCAAGAACGGTGCAATTACCGTTTTCGAAATCAAGGACGGCAAGCTGGTCACCCTGAAGACTGAAGGCGGGACGGCGGCGGCCGCACCGGCGCCGGCCGCTGCGCCCGCTGCAGCGCCAGCACCGGAAGCGAAGAAGTAACCTGCTCGCAAGCGAAGCTCCGGACAAGCTTCACAGCGCGCGGCACGGCAGCAAGGCTGCCGTGCCTGCGCTTGTTGCCGGCTGGCGGCAACTGACCGGGTATGCCTTGCACGCCCGCCACCACTCTCCGACAGCGTTCGGCGGAACGCTGGCGGTCGAGGCAGGAAGCCTGAAACGCGATCATCTGGTGCAAAAAATCTGACCATGGATACTCTCATCCAGCAACTGATCAACGGCGTCACGCTGGGCGCTGTCTATGCCCTCGTTGCCCTGGGTTACACAATGGTCTACGGCATCATCGGGCTGATCAACTTCGCACACGGCGAAGTCGTGATGATCGGCACGATGGTCGCCTTCACAGTCATCGTCTCGCTGGCCGGTTCGGGAATGCCGCCCTTGCTGGTCCTCGCCCTCGGACTGGCCGTGTCGACGCTGGTCTGCATGGTGCTGGGCTGGGCGCTCGAACGTGTCGCCTATCGCCCGCTGCGCCACGCGCCGAGGTTGACGCCGCTGATTACCGCAATCGGCATGTCGATCGTCCTGCAGAACGTGGCGATGATCATCTGGGGCCGCAACTACATTACCTTTCCCCCGATGATCAACAAACAAATTTACGACCTGGGTGGCGCGAGCTTCACCAACGTTCAGGTGTCGATCGTCTTTCTCGCCGCGCTCATGATGATCGGCCTGATCTATCTGGTACACCGCACGCGAATCGGCATGGCCATGCGCGCAACGGCACAGAATCCGCAGGTTGCGTCGCTGATGGGGGTGGATATCAATCGCGTGATTGCCATGGCCTTCGTCATCGGCTCGGCCTTGGGCGCCATTGCCGGCTGCATGGTCGGCTCCTACTACGAGATCGCCCACTACCAGATGGGCTTCATGCTTGGCCTGAAGGCGTTTACCGCAGCCGTTCTCGGCGGCATCGGCAACCTCGCCGGAGCGATGGCCGGCGGATTGCTGCTCGGCATCATCGAGGCGCTCGGTGCCGGTTATATCGGCGATCTGACCGGCGATTTCCTCGGTAGCCATTATCAGGACATTTTTGCTTTCATCGTCCTCATCATCGTCCTGATGTTTCGTCCATCGGGTCTGTTTGGCGAGCGCACCGGAGATCGGGCATGAGCACTGCGATCAAATCCCTGGCGCGGCATCAGCATTGGCTGGCTCTGCTGGTGGTCGGCGTCGTACTCCTCCTCGTGCCTTTCGTTGCCGCTCTCGGCGGGCAGGCCTGGGTACGCATCGCCAACTTCGCCATTCTTTACGTTTTTCTGGCGCTCGGCCTGAATATCGTCGTCGGTTACGCAGGCTTGCTCGACCTCGGCTATGTTGCGTTCTATGCCGTGGGCGCCTACACCTATGCCCTGCTTGCCTCACCGCACTTTGCCATTCACCTGCCGTTCTGGGTGATCCTGCCGCTTGGCGCGGGGTTGGCGTGCGTCTTCGGCGTCCTGCTCGGAGCGCCGACGCTCAAGCTGCGCGGTGACTATCTGGCAATCGTCACCCTCGGTTTCGGGGAAATCATCCGTATCTTCATGAACAACCTGAATGCGCCAGTGAACATCACGAACGGCGCCCAGGGAATCACTCTGATCGATCCAATCCGCATCGGCGGTTTCTCGCTGTCACAAAGCAGCACCTTCCTGGGCGTGACGCTGAGTGGACCGCAGAAGTACTACTTCTTGCTCGTTGGTCTGGCCATTCTGGTCATCGTGATCAACATTCGCCTGCAGGATTCCCGCATCGGTCGCGCCTGGCAGGCGATACGCGAGGACGAGGTTGCAGCCAAAGCGTGTGGCATCAATACGCGCAACATCAAGCTGCTCGCTTTTGCCATGGGCGCTTCGTTTGGCGGAATCGCTGGTGGCGTCTTCTCCGCCATGCAGGGCTTCGTCAGCCCGGAGAGTTTCTCGCTGATGGAGTCGATCACCATCCTGGCCATGGTTGTCCTGGGCGGCATGGGGCATATCCCCGGCGTAATTCTTGGTGCCGTCCTCCTGACCGGCTTGCCGGAAGCGCTACGCTACGGGATAGAGCCTCTTCAGAAGATGGTTTTCGGCCGCCTGCTGATTGACCCGGAGAGTCTGCGAATGCTCGTTTTTGGTCTGGCTCTGGTGCTGGTCATGCGTTTTCGCCCGGCCGGACTGTGGCCGTCACCACAGCGGCGGCGCGAGTTGTCCGAGAGCACGGATTGACCATGAGCGCGCAACAGGTTCTCCTTGAAGCACATGCTGTGGCCAAGCACTTCGGCGGCGTCAAGGCGCTGCACGATGTTTCGCTGACGATTCGGCGAGGCGAAATCTACGGCCTGATCGGGCCAAACGGCGCTGGCAAGACGACCTTTTTCAACTGTCTGACCGGTCTGTACAAGAACGAAAGCGGGCACTTCGTCTTCGACGGCGCACGCCTCGCGGCGGACGCTCCGCACAAGGCAGCAGAGGTCGGAATCGCCCGCACCTTCCAGAACATTCGCCTGTTTGGCAACATGACGGCGATCGAGAACGTCATGGTTGGACGCCACTTGCGAACGCGCGCCGGCGTCCTCGGGGCGATCACCCGCAACGCTTCGACGCGCGCCGAAGAAGCGGCAATCGCTCGTCGTGCGGAAGAACTCCTGCACTATGTCGGCATCCACGAACGCGCGCACGACTACGCCAAGAACCTGTCCTACGGCGATCAGCGCCGCCTGGAGATTGCCCGCGCGCTCGCCACCGAACCGAAGTTGCTTGCCCTCGACGAGCCGGCCGCCGGCATGAACGGGACGGAAACCGACGCCCTGCGCGTCCTGGTCGAGGGAATCTGCCGAGATGGAGTGACCGTCCTGCTGATTGAACACGACGTAAAACTGGTGATGGGGCTGTGCGGACGAGTGGCCGTGCTCGACTATGGCGAGAAGATCTGCGAGGACGTGCCGGCGGTCGTACAACGTGATCCGCGCGTCATCGAGGCTTATCTTGGCGGTTCACTGGCCTGAAGAAACGGATCAGATATGCTTGAAGTCAATGGCTTGCGCGTTTCCTACGGGGGAATTCAGGCGGTTCGCGGAATCAGCTTTCATGTCGACGAAGGCGAGATGGTGGCCCTGATCGGTGCCAACGGCGCCGGCAAGAGCAGCACGCTGCGCGCGCTCGCCCGACTGGTCAATCCGGTCGGTGGAAATGTGCGATACCGTGGCAAGGAGCTTCTCTCGCTGCCCGCCCATCAGTTGGTGGCGGAAGGCATCGCGCTCGTCCCGGAAGGGCGAGGCATCTTCCCACGCATGACGACGAGCGAGAATCTGCGCATGGGCGCTTTCAGCCGGAACGACAAGCAGGCGGTCGAACGCGACCTTGAACACGTGTTCAGCCTCTTTCCGCGCCTTGCCGAACGCGCGCAGCAGGTCGCCGGGACCCTGTCCGGTGGCGAACAGCAGATGCTGGCAATTGGTCGTGCGCTGATGAGCCAGCCCAAGCTGATGCTGCTCGACGAGCCATCGATGGGCTTGGCGCCGATCATGGTGCAGAAGATCTTCGAGGTGATCCGCACGGTCGCCAGCCAGGGGATGACCATCCTGCTCATCGAGCAGAACGCCAAACTGGCGCTGGAAGTGAGTCAACGAGGCTACGTCATGGAGAGCGGCACGATCAGTCTTACCGAAGAATCGGCCAAACTGCTCGCCGACCCCAAGGTGAGAGCCGCTTACCTCGGCGAGTGACTCGCCGCGCGCCTAGAACTCCATCGACTCGGCAAACGCCAAAGCCTGCAGTTGCGCGCGATTGACGGTTTCCGCGCGCAGCCCGAGCATCGCCGCCTGTTCGGCCATACCCGCGCCATCGGCACGCTCGCTGGCCAGCGCCAGGTCGAGAAACGGGCCATAGCGACCGCCGTTGCCAAGCAGCGCGTCGCAAATGACATCGGGCAGGCGCATGGTTTCAAGAACCCGCTCCATGCCGACGCCGAGCAGGACGTCGAGCAGGGAGAAGGCACCGGTAATGAACAGGTTGTCATACTCCGAGCGGTCGACCAGACCCTGCGCCAGCAGTTCGAGCAGACGCGCACGCCACAAGGCCGTGTGCGTCAGCGCGGTGGCCATCGGATCCTTGCTGGCCGTAGCCAGCAGCAGCGACAGCCAGCGGTTCAGCTTGTCATAACCGAGGATGCTCACCGCATGGCGGAACGATTGAATTTCGCACGACAGGCCAAAACCTGCCGAGTTGATATAGCGTAACAGCTTGTAGGAGATCGCCACGTCCTGGCGCAGGATGGTTTCAATCTCGCGGATTTCGGCATTCTTGCGGACAAGATTGAGCACGCGCACGATGTTCGCTTGTCCGGGAGTGAGCGTCTTGGTCGACGGATTAATCGCCTTCGTGAAGAACCAGCCACACGCGGCACTCAGCCCAGCGTCCAGGCAGGCGTGGAAATCCTCGCTGTTCTCGACATTGAAAGCAATGCCGATGCCCAGCGCCCGCGTCCGCGCGCCCAGCATCTTCAACTGCGACAGGCTGAACTGCTGCGCATCGAAACCGATGAAGCGAAACTGAACGGCGGCTGAGAGCGCCTGGACGGCGGCCGGATCAAACTGGAGACAGATACTGGGTTGCCAAACCTGCAGCGCGCCGAGCAAGGCAGAACCGCGCTCGCCAACCAGGCTGGCGGCCGGGATCTCGATCACCGCGTTCCTCGGCGGCGACCAGTCGAGCAACTCAGCCGTGCAGTTCGCCTTGCCACAACTGACGAAAAGCGGCTTGTCGCCGGCTGGCCAGACGCTGGCAAGCGCGTTGAGCGCACCCACCGCATCCGCCATGCTCCCCGCCTCGGGAAGATTCAGCACGAGCCGCGTTGCAATGATCCTGCTCTGACGATTGACCATCGATTGGTGCGACAGGAAAACTTCACGCATGGTCTTCTACTCTTTCCTCAGCATCATCGGAGGCGCCAATTGCCTCAAGTGTATCGGCCGCAAAGTCGAATGAATCGGCGAAGAACTCTTCTTCCGGCAAACCGCAGTGGGCCAGAAAATCCCTGCGACTAGCGGCAACCATCGCCGGCGAGCCGCAAACATAGACCTGACAGCCGCCAAGCTGCGGCCAGTCCGCCATCACCGCTGCATGAACCAGACCCGTGCGGCCACGCCAGCACTCGCCTTTCGGTGAGTCGGAAAGAACCGGGACGAAGCGGACATTCGCATGCTGGCGTGCCCACCGCTCAGCGAGTTCAAGCAGGTAGAGATCGACGCGCTGGCGGGCACCCCAATAGACGTGCAGGGCGCGTGCATTACCCTCGGCGATCGCCTGCTCGACAATGGCCTTGATCGGCGCAAAGCCGGTTCCTCCGGCGACCAGAACGGCTGGTTTGTCGGGCGCATCGCGCAGGAAGAAGCTGCCGAAAGGGCCGCGCAGACGAAGAATGTCGCGCTCTTTCATCTGCCCGAAGAGACGATCGGTAAAGCGCCCGCCGACGACATGGCGCACGTGCAGTTGCAGGCAGCCGTCGGTCTGCGGCGAATTGGCCAGTGAGAAAGCGCGCCGCCTGCCTTCGCCGAGCAGGATGTCGATGTACTGACCGGCGCGAAACTCCAAGCGGTCGCCGCTGGGAAGCTTCAGGTCGACGAGCATGACGTCGGGAGCAGCGCGGGTCAGCCTGACGATGCGTGCCGGCAGGGTGCGGATCGGAGTATCATTGCCGGCAGCGGCTTCGCGACACTCTATGCTGAGATTGCTACAGGCTCTGGCACAGCAGAAGAGCGCCCAACCGGCTTGCCGATCCGCCTCGCTGAGCGCCGTCAATTGTGCCTCGCAGTGTTCGACCTGACCGAGCAGAACGCGTCCCCGGCAGGTGCCGCAGGCGCCTTCGCGACATCCGTACGGCAGCTTGACACCTTGCCGCAAGGCCGCGGCGAGGATGGTCTCGTCCGGCTCGGCAAGAAAAGTACGCTGACTGTCCTGAATAGTGACCTGATAAGCCATTGCCTTTTCGCTGATGTCTGAACCCGGAAGAATCGCACCGTGCAGAAGCTGCTGATCGTCGGATGCGGCGACATTGCCCGCCGCATGCTGCCCCGCCTCCGTGGCCACTACCACATTCTTGCGCTGATTCGTGATGCCGCACAGCGCTCGTTCTGGCGTTCGCAGGGCGCGCATCCGGTGGTTGCCGACCTCGATCAGCCGGACAGCTTGCGGCGCATCGCCGGCCTGGCCAATGTTGTCGTTCACCTTGCTCCTCCACCGACCAGCGGCGAGGACCCCGCCCACCTCGGACAAGGCGACCGGCGCACTCGCCAGCTACTCGCTGCCCTCGCCCGTGGGCGCAGTCTACCACAGCGAATCGTGTATATAAGCACGACCGGCGTCTATGGCGACTGTGCAGGCCGGCGGATCGACGAAACCTGTGCCGTGCAGCCGATTAGCGCGCGTGCCCGGCGACGGGTCGACGCCGAGCGCCAGTTGCGGGCGTTTGGCCGCCGTGGAGTCGTCGTCAGCATCCTGCGCGCCCCGGGAATCTATGCCGCCGAGCGCCTTCCGCTTGCCCGTCTGGCCGAGGGCAAACCGGTCTTGCGTGCCGACGACGACGTGTTCACCAACCACATCCATGCCGACGATCTGGCCATGCTGGCGTGCGCCGCGCTCCGTCGAGGACGATCCAACCGGGCGTACAATGCCACCGACGATTCGGAAATCAGGATGGGTGACTATTTCGATCTGCTTGCCGACCGTTTCGGTTTGCCGCGCCCGCCGCGCCTCGCGCTAAGCGCAGCAGAGCAGCATTTGTCGGCCGTCCAGCTCTCGTTCATGCGCGAATCGCGGCGCTTGAGCAACGAGCGAATCAAGCGCGAACTAGGCATCGCCTTGCGTTACCCACAGGTACGCGATGGCCTTGACGCAGCCTGGGTGGAAAGGAAGCAGCAGTGCTCATCGTGAAGGTTCTGCACTTGTGGATGGTAGTCAGCTGGTTTGCCGGCTTGTTCTACCTACCGCGCATTTTCGTCAACCTGGCAATGGTCGAGCCGCGCAGCGTCGCCGAGCGCGAGCGGCTGCTTCTGATGGCGGGCAAGCTCTATCGCTTCATGACGCCAATTGGCGTGCTGGCGATTGCCCTCGGGCTCTGGCTGTGGTTTGGTTTCGGCTTTGCAGGCGGATGGTTGCACGCCAAGACGGCACTCGTCTTGCTCCTGGTCGCCTATCATGCCTATTGTGGTCGCATCCTGCACAGCTTTCGGCTGGGGCAAAACCGGCGTGGACACGTCTGGTTTCGCTGGTTCAACGAGATGCCGGTGCTCGCCCTGCTGGCAGCCACTTACCTTGCGGTTCTCAAGCCGTTCTGATTCCGCCAACTGGAGCAACCATCGTGGAAACCTTTTTTGCCAGTTGCCCACGCGGCCTCGAGCCCTTGCTGAGCGAGGATCTGACGATCGCCGGGGCGCATGTCGGCGACCAGATTCCGGGTGGTGTGCACTTCGTCGGCGAGTGGACGGCCTGCTATCGGGCCAACCTGCACTCGCGAATCGCCACGCGCATCCTGTGGCGCGTCGCACACGGGTCTTATCGCAGCGAGGAAGACATCTTCCGGCTCGCCCTCGATACCCCCTGGCCGCAGTGGTTCACCGCCGAGCAGACGATCCGGGTGGACGTCAATGCGATCAAGTGCCCGCTAAGGAGTATCGACTTCGTCACGCTGCGCATCAAGGACGCGATTTGCGATCGCTTTCGTCGCGACACGGGTCGGCGCCCGGACGTCGACACCCGTCAGCCGGGAATCCGTGTGCACGCCTTTCTCGGCGAAGATGAATGCACGCTCTATGTTGACACCTCGGGGGCGCCGCTGTATCAGCGCGGCTACCGCCAGAAGTCCGTCGACGCGCCTCTGAAAGAAAACCTGGCGGCCGGCATTCTGCGTCTTACCGGTTGGCAGCCCGGGGTCACGCTGCTCGACCCGATGTGCGGCAGCGGCACGTTTGTCCTCGAAGCTGCCCAGATCGCCCTTGGCATCGCGCCCGGCAGCGGACGCTCGTTTGCCTTCCAGCGCTTGCACCACTTCGCCCCGGAAGTTTGGCAGAAGCTTGCTGACGCGGCGCGCGCGGAACAGCAGGTGGCCGGCGCGACAGCGATCTTCGCTAGCGATCTTTCGCCAGCAGCAGTGCGCGCCACCCTGGCCAATCTTGATCGCGCCGGCCTGCTGCCCGCCGTCACGCTGGCAGTCAGCAACCTGCTCGAACGCGAAGCACCGGCGGCGCAAGGCATCATGATCGCCAATCCGCCGTACGGCGAACGCGTTCACACCAACGAGGAAGCAGCGGAATTCTACGCTCGTCTGGGCAGCGCGCTGAAGCGCCGGTTTGTCGGCTGGACGTGCTTCTTTGTCAGCCCCGACACGCGCTTGCCGCGACTCGTCCGCCTGACCCCCAGCCGCAAGACCCCGCTCTTCAACGGGCCGCTCGAATGCCGTCTGTACGAGTTCAGAATGGTCGCCGGGAGCAACCGCCGCCCGCTCACCGGTACTGCCCAGCCGACGACCGGCTAGACCCAGCCTGATCGGCCGAAATGGCGGCTGACAGCGGCGGCGCGTCGCTACGCGCCAGACACAGGCAGCGCGGCGGCCCTGGCTGGACCATGCCAAGCGTGGCGCACCGGTGTTGCGGCGACGACCTGGAGTCGCAGGTATTTCAGACGATGTCCAGGTGGCCGATACCGGCGGTCAGATCCCGGTCCTTCGATTCCTTGCCGTGCAGTTTGATCTGCAGGCGCAGGTCGTTCAACGAATCGGCGTTGCGCAGCGCGTCGGCATAGGTGATCTGACCCGCTTCGTGCAGATCGAACAGCGCCTGATCGAAGGTCTGCATGCCGAGTTCGCGCGAGCGCTTCATCACTTCCTTGATTTCGTGCACCTGCCCCTTGAAGATCAGATCGGAGATCAACGGCGAATTGAGCATGATCTCGACTGCCGGGACGCGCCCCTTGCCATCCTTCTTGGGCAGGAGCCGCTGCGAAATGATCGCTCGCAGATTGAGCGACAGGTCCATCAGGAGTTGCGCGCGGCGATCCTCCGGAAAGAAGTTGATCACGCGGTCGATCGCCTGGTTCGTGCTGTTGGCGTGCAGCGTCGCCAGGCAGAGGTGCCCGGTTTCCGCGAAAGCGACGGCGTAATCCATCGTCGAGCGATCGCGAATCTCCCCCATCATGATGACGTTCGGCGCCTGGCGCAGCGTATTCTTCAGCGCCACTTCCCAGGAATCGGTGTCGACCCCGACTTCGCGCTGGGTGACAATGCATTTCTTGTGTTCGTGCACGAATTCGATCGGGTCTTCGATCGTGATGATGTGTTCCTGGGTGCTTCGATTGCGGTGGTCGACGAGCGCCGCCAGTGAGGTCGTCTTGCCTGTTCCGGTACCACCAACGAAGATCACCAAGCCGCGCGCGGTGAGCGCGATATCCTTCAGGACGAGCGGCAAATCAAGCTCGTCCAGCGTGGGAATCGTCATGTTGATCGTCCGGCAGACGATGGCCACCCGCCCCTGCTGGAGTAGCGCATTGACCCGAAAGCGCCCGATTCCGGTCGGTGATATGGCGAAATTGCACTCCTTCTTTTCTTCGAATTCGGCCGCCTGACGATCGTTCATGATCGAACGCGCAAGCTCGGCGGAATGCTGAGGTTGGAGCGGCTGATTGGAAACCGGCAACACCTTGCCGTCGATCTTGATCGCCGGTGGAAAGTGCGCGGTGATGAAAAGGTCAGACCCGTTCTTCTGCATCATCAAGCGCAGAAGCTCGTGCATGAATTTCAGTGCCTGATCGTGCTCCATTCCGTCTCCCCCGTCTGCACCGGGCTTCAGGCGCCGTAGAAAGCGTCCTTGTTGGCTGCCTTGCTACGCGCCTCAGCCGTAGACACCAGGTTTCGCTTGACCAATTCGGTCAGGCTCTGGTCGAGTGTCTGCATGCCGAACTGCTGTCCTGTCTGCAACGCCGAGTACATCTGTGCGACCTTGTTCTCGCGAATGAGATTGCGAATCGCCGGCGTGCCGATCAGAATCTCGTGCGCTGCGACACGCCCCTGGCCATCCTTCGTCTTCAGCAGCGTCTGCGCGATGACTGCGCGCAACGACTCGGAGAGCATCGCGCGGACCATCTCCTTCTCGGCCGCGGGAAATACGTCGATGATCCGGTCGATCGTCTTGGCTGCACTCGAGGTGTGCAGCGTACCGAAGACAAGGTGGCCAGTTTCCGCACCCGTCAGCGCCAGGCGTATCGTCTCCAGATCGCGCATTTCGCCCACCAGGATGACGTCCGGGTCTTCGCGCAGAGCAGACCTGAGCGCATTCTGGAAGGACATCGTGTGCGGACCCACTTCGCGCTGGTTGATCAGGCACTTCTTTGGCTGGTGCACGAATTCGATCGGATCCTCGACAGTCAGAATGTGGCCATAAGCCGTCTCGTTCACGTGGTTGACCATCGCCGCCAGGGTGGTCGACTTGCCCGAACCGGTCGGTCCGGTGACCAGCACGATGCCCCGTGGATACTCTGAAATGTCCTTGAAAATGCGTGGACAATTAAGTTCTTCGAGGGTCAGCACCTTCGACGGAATGGTTCGGAAGACCGCACCGGCACCGCGATTCTGGACGAAGGCGTTGACGCGGAAACGCGCCAGATTCGGAATCTCGAACGAGAAGTCGCACTCCAGACTATCCTCGTAGTGCTTGCGCTGCGCGTCGCTCATGATGTCATACACCATCGAGTGCACATCCTTGTGCTCCATCGCCGGCAGATTGATCCGGCGCACGTCGCCATTGACCCGGATCATGGGCGGCAAACCCGACGACAAATGCAAGTCAGACGCCTTGTTCTTGACACTGAAGGCGAGCAGTTCGGTGATGTCCATCCGGTTCGGTCCTCGGGCGGTTGCAGGGGGGCAGTGCTATACTTCGACTAATCTGCGCAACGCCCGATTATGACCACACTTCCCGCCAAGCTGCAAGCCGTTCTCGCGCGAGTTGCCGCTGCTGCGCGGCAATTCGGACGCCAGCCGGAGGAGGTTCGCCTGCTTGCCGTGAGCAAGATGCGCTCGGCCGATTGCGTCCGCGCCGTGGCTGCCGCCGGGCAACTTTCATTTGGCGAGAACCATGTCCAGGAGGGCGTCGCGAAAGCCCGCGAACTGGCACCGCTGGCCCTCGACTGGCATTTCATTGGGTCGCTGCAGGCCAACAAGACGCGCTTGGTGGCGGAGAATTTTGCCTGGGTGCATTCGCTTGATCGCTTGCCGATCGCCGAGCGTCTCTCGGCCCAACGGCCGCCCAGTCTGCCACCGCTGTCAGTCTGCTTGCAGGTCAATGTCAGCGGCGAGGCGAGCAAAAGCGGCGTTGCGCCGGCCGCAGCGCTGCCGTTGGCGCAGGCGATTGCCGCGCTGCCCAGGCTGCGCCTGCGCGGCCTGATGACCATTCCACGCCCGAGCACGGAGTTTCTCGAACAGCGGCACGCCTTTCGCGAGCTGCGCGAGCTGGCCGAGCAGATGCAGGCCGCCGGCCTGCAGTTTGATACGCTTTCGATGGGCATGTCGGATGACCTCGAAGCAGCAGTTGCCGAAGGGGCAACCCTGGTCCGCATCGGCACAGCAATTTTTGGCGAGAGAACCACAGCATGAAAATCACTTTCCTGGGCGGCGGCAACATGGCCAACGCTCTGATCGGTGGGCTGGTGAAGACAGGCTTTTCCGCCACCGACATCGCCGTCATCGAACTTGGCGCCCAAGGACGGGCAAAGCTTCGCCTGGTATACGGGGTACGCTGCTACGAGACGCCAACCGCCGCGGCGCTCGACTGTGATGCGGTGCTGCTCTCAGTCAAGCCGCAACAGATGCGCGAGGCGTGTACGCCCTTGATCGGTCATCTGAGACAGCAACTGGTAATCAGCGTCGCCGCCGGCTTGCGACTCGGCGACCTCTCGCGCTGGCTGGGCGACTATGGCAAGATCGTGCGCGCAATGCCCAATACACCGGCACTGATCGGCTCAGGAATCACCGGCCTGTGCGCCATGCCAGCGGTCTCGATGGCCGAGCGCCTGGGTGCCGAACGAATTCTGCAGGCCGTTGGCAGCACCCTGTGGATCGCCGATGAATCGCAGATGGATGCAGTGACGGCGGTCTCGGGCAGCGGGCCGGCGTACGTGTTCCTCTTTATCGAAGCTTTGCAGCAGGCGGCCAAGGAACTTGGCCTGACCCCCGCCCAGGCCCGTCAACTGTCGATTGAAACCGTGCTCGGAGCCGCCAAGCTGGCCGCCCAGTCGGATGAAGCAGCCAGCGTGTTGCGCGAACGCGTCACCTCCAAAGGGGGAACGACCGAGGCCGCGCTACGCCGGATGGATGAGCGCGGCGTCAAGGAAGGCTTCATCGCCGGCGTCCTCGCAGCCAACGCCAGGGGCCGCGAACTCGGCGAACTGTTGGGACAGGATGCCCGATGATCGTTCAGGCGCTGTTGTTCCTGCTCGATGTGCTGGCCAGCTTCTTCAGCTTTGCCCTCCTCCTTCGCTTCTTCATGCAGGCCTTTCGGGTTTCGTTCAACAATCGGCTGGGAACCTTCGTCGTCGAACTGACAAATTGGCTGGTCAGACCCTTGCGCAGGCTGCTGCCGGGCTTCTGGGGGCTCGATCTGGCCAGCCTGCTTCCGGCGTGTCTATTGCAGGTTGCCTTTGCTTTTGTCCTCCTGTCGTTACGCAGTCCCTGGCCGCTATCCGCCGACGCCGACCTGTTGCTCTTCGCGCTTTGGCGAGGCGTTCTGGCGACGGTGCGACTGAGCCTCTACCTTTTCATCGGCGCGCTGCTCGTCCAGGCGGTGCTCTCGTGGGTGAACCCTTACTCGCCGCTGAGCCAGCCGCTGGCGCAGTTTACCCAACCCGTCCTGCGCCCGATCCAGCGCCTGGTGCCGCCGATAGGCGCGGTCGACCTGTCACCGTTGATCGCCATCGTGCTGGCGCAACTGGTTCTGCTTTTCGTCTAGCCGGTGGTCGATTGGGCCCGGCGCAGCGGCGGCCTGCTCGTCATCCGCGTGCACGTGCAACCCGCAGCGAAGAGGAACGAGGTGGCTGGAACCTATGGTGATGCACTCAAGGTCCGACTGACCGCGCCGCCGGTCGATGGACGGGCAAACGCCGCCCTGTGCGACTTCATTGCACGGCGGCTCGGCGTTGCTGGATCGGCTGTCGCAGTGAGCAGCGGCCACACGTCGCGACGCAAACTGTTGAGCGTCGTCGGCGCGCCGGACGATAGCGAGGCACGCCTGCTCGCCGGCTGATCAGGCGGCGCCCCCGACAACACTCAGGCGGTGAAGACGACGCGCCCGTCAACCAGCGTCATGCGTACCCGTCCCTGCACCTCGCGCCCCAGGAAGGGCGTGTTCTTGCCCTGGCTGCGCAGACTTGCGGCGGTAACCTGCCACCTTTCGGCGGGATCGAACAGGCAAACGTCGGCCCGACTACCGACCCGCAGCGCGCCCGCGTCGATACCGAGAATCGACGCGGGATCACAGGTCACCCGGGCAAGGGCAAGGGTCAGCGGGAGTTCATCCTGCGCCGCCCAGAGGAGCGTCAGGGGAAGCAGCAGTTCGAGCGCGGTGACGCCGGGCAAGGCTTCAGCAAAAGGCAATTGCTTGCCGTCGGCGTCGATCGGCGTGTGATCGGAACAAACCACCGCCAGTCCCTCCTGGGCAGCCGCGCGCAGCGCCTGACGATCGGTCAGCGAGCGCAGCGGTGGATCGAGCCGGGCGTTCGTATCGAAATAGCCAATATCGGCTTCCGACAGGTGCAGATGATGCGCCGACACATCGCAGGTCACCGACATTCCGTTGTCCCTGGCCTGACGAACCAGAGCCATGCCGGCCGCCGACGAGAGGCGCGAAAGATGCAGGCGAACTCCGGTCTGCGCCGCCAACTCCAGCGCAGTGCCCACCGCGACGGTCTCGGCGCAGACCGGAATTCCGGTCAGGCCAAGGCGCGAGGCGACCTCACCGTCGTGTGCGACGCCTTCACCGGCAAGAAAGTCGTCCTGCGGACGCAAACGAACCGCGTAACCAAAGGTGGCCGCATACTGCATCGCGCGCAGCAGCAACATGGTGTTGACGATCGGCCGCCTGGCCTGCGAGAAAGCAATGCACCCGGCATTCGACAGGCCGTGCATCTCGGCCAGCTTCTGCCCGGCGAGTTCCTGCGTCAGCGCACCAACCGGAAAAACGCGTGCCAGAGCATGGGTTTCGCTGCGTCGGACGAGGCGTTCGACCAGGCCCGGTTCGTCGAGCGGTGGTTTGGTGTCGGGCGGACACGCGAGCGAGGTGACGCCACCGGCGACCGCCGCAGCGAGTTCGGGCTCGATTCCGCCCAGCCTGGCCGAGAGATCGACCAAGCCCGGACATACGACCAAGCCGGCCGCATCGATAGACTGATCGGCCGAGTAATCCGCCGGCGCCTGACCGACCCCGACGATGCGTCGATCGGCAATGAACAGGTCGGCGATCCGGTCCAGGCCATGCGCCGGGTCGACCAGGCGGCCGTTTCGTATGTGCAGCTTCTTTGCGCTCACCGTTCAGTTTCCTGCGATTATGCTCATCACCGCCATGCGCACGGCAATACCGTAGGTCACCTGCGGCAGGATGACCGCTTGCGGTCCATCTGCAACGTCGGAGTCGATCTCGACGCCGCGGTTCATCGGCCCCGGGTGCATCACGATGGCCTCCGGCTTGGCGAGTTCGAGCATTGCCGGGGTCAGTCCGTAGCAACGAAAGTATTCCCGTGCCGAGGGCAGCAAGGTTCCGCTCATGCGCTCGTTTTGCAGGCGCAGCATGATCACCACATCACAGTCGCGCAAGCCAAGACGCAGATCGTTGAAGACGCGCACGCCCATGCTTTCGACGCAGGCCGGCAACAGGGTCTGCGGCCCCACCGCCCGCACCTCGGCAACGCCCAGCGTGGTCAACGCATGGATGTCCGAGCGAGCCACCCGCGAATGCAGAATGTCGCCCACGATGGCGACGACCAACTGGCTGAAATCGCGCTTGTAGTGGCGGATGGTATACATGTCGAGCAAGCCCTGCGTCGGATGCGCATGGCGTCCGTCACCGGCATTGACGACATGCACATCGCTGCGCTGCAAACGGCGCAGGTGGTCGGCGATCAGATGCGGCGCGCCACTGGCGGCGTGACGGACGACAAACATGTCGGCGTGCATGGCGACCAGGTTGTCGACGGTATCCAGCAGCGTCTCGCCTTTGGCGGTCGACGAGCGCGTCACATCAAGATTGATGACATCGGCTGACAGCCGCTTGGCGGCGATTTCAAAGGTCGTCCGGGTACGCGTCGAGTTCTCGAAGAACAGGTTGAAGACGCTCTTGCCACGCAGCAACGGCACCTTCTTGACCTCGCGAGCCGAGACCTTGAGAAAACTCGACGCGGTATCAAGAATATGGACGATCACCTCGCGCGGCAGACCTTCGATCGATAGCAGGTGGGTCAGTTCGCCGTTCGCGTTGAGTTGCGGGTTATGCATCTTGCGCAACCGTCCACTGCAGGCGATCGTCGTCACCCGCTGAGAGAATCAGTTCCAGCGACGGCTCCAGCTCGACGCGCCAGGGACAGAAATCAGCACAGACCGGCAACTCCCGCCGGCCGCGATCGGCCAGCACGGCGAGCTGTATGCGGGCCGGGCGCCCATAATCGAACAGTGCGTTGATCGCCGCACGCGTGGTCCGCCCGGTGTACAGAACATCGTCGACCAGAATCAGCGGGCGGCCCTCGACATCGAAAGGAATTGAACTGGGTCTGACGCGTGCGTGCAGCCCCTTCTCGCCGTAATCATCGCGGTAGAAGGAAACGTCGATCAGACCAATCTCGCTGCTCAGTCCGAGCAACTCGCGCAGGCGCTGGGCAACCCAGACCCCACCACTGTGAATACCGACGAGAACGCTGTCCGGATGCAGCCGGGGACGAATCAGATCGGCAAGTTCGGCGCACTGCGTCTCGGCGTCCGGGAGTTCAAGACGGGACATGGGTCTCGCATCCATGAAGTTGGGAGTGATCGCTGGCGACGCGTTCGGCGACGCCGTCGAAGTGATTCTGCAGGATGATCTGGGCGGCAAGGCTATCGATATGCTTCTTGGCCTGACGCGCATTATGCCCGACCTCGCGCAGCCTTTCCTGGGCTTCACACGAGGAAAGGCGCTCTTCGGCAAGAGCGACGGTCAAGCGAAAACGCTCGCGCAGTCGGCGGGCAAAACGTTCGCAGCGTGCGGTCAGCGCGTGTGCTGAACCATCGAGCGCGACGGGCCGACCGACGACCAGGCTGACCGGTTGCCATTCGTCGATCAGAGCGGCAATCCTGGCCAGACCTTGCGCGTCGCTACGCTGTTCGATCACAGTCAGCGGATAGGCCCGGCGCAATAGCCATTCGCCGACGGCGACACCGATTCGGCGCTCGCCGAAGTCGAAGGCGAGCACCGTTCCACTTGCCTTTTGCCCGTGTGCTTCAGGCATGACCGGCTTCGTCGGCAAGATTTGTCGGGTTGACGCCGAGCAGCTCCATCGCCGAAGCGAGGCGCTCTTCGAAAGGCAATTCGAAAAGGACGCGCTGATCGGCGGGTACGGTCAACCACGCGTTCTGCGCAACCTCGTGTTCGAGCTGACCGGCCGACCAGCCCGCGTAGCCAAGCGTCACCAGCAGGTCGCGCGGCTGGCCGTCGCGCGCCACCGCGAGTAGAACGTCGCGCGAACTGGTCAGGCCAACTTCGGAATTGATTGCCAACGTCGACTGCCACTGGCCGACCGGCCGGTGGAGCACGAAGCCACGATCGGTCTGCACCGGACCGCCGAAGAGGACATGCAGCTTGGCCACCTCAGGCGCGTCGAGATGAACGTCGATCCGCTCGAGCAGTGTGCCCAGACTCATGTCGAGCGGGCGGTTGACGATGACGCCCAAAGCGCCGCGCGCATTGTGCTCGGCGACATAGACCAGCGTTCTGGCAAAGTACGGATCGGCCATCGCCGGCATGGCGATGAGAAAATGATCGGTAAAATTGCAGATTTCCGGATCTCGAAGGAAACCCGGATGGCACGTTAGACCAGCGCAAAGGTCATTCTGGCTCCGGTTTCCGGATGTGGGAATTCCTGCTGGGTGAGTTCGTCGAGGAGGGCGGCGA
>NZ_JAPUVR010000038.1 GCF_029255125.1 Accumulibacter sp.
AGCGCGAGCCGTCTGGCTTGCGCTTGCCATATCGTCCTTGCTCATGCTTCCCCCTCGCGCGCCGCTTGCGCATTTCCCCTATTACAGCACGATTTATTGGCGAAAGTGAGAAACTGTACGCCCGTCCGCGCGGCCGGTCGGCCAGGCGAACGGCGGCCGATGCGCGTGCGGGCAACTCGGCGTAGCTGCGCAGTCGATTCTCCACCAGATCGCCCAGGAGCGGTTCTACCTCGTTCAGCGCTTGTTCGGTGCTTGTTTAGCGATCGGCAGCGGAGCCTGCACCTGGGCTGGACTCGGCCGCTACGCACGCGGACGCCGTTTGCCCCCAGCGGCGAGGTTCAGTCCGCCCAAACCGAGCAACGCCAGTGTCGTCGGCTCGGGAACCGAATTGGGCGCCAGTAGCCAGTTGCCTGCGCGCAAGCTTCGCTCTTTCGTACCGGGAAGCGTTTCCAGCGCGCAAAGCGGGCGCTGCCGGGCTGACTCGTTGAAGGTCAATGCGTGTGAGTGTGGGTGAGAGGGTCGACGGCGTTGTTCTTCAGGCCACTGCGCTGCCGACACTGCCCTGACTTTTGCTTGACCACGACCACTCGCCGTACTACGCTCACCTCGGTCGGCGCCTGCGTGCGTTTCATGGCCGGGCAGCGGGCGCAACAGTCTGTGCGAAGATGTGTGCATATGGCCGAGAGACTGGTTGTCCTTTCGTACTCCGGGCACGACGCGTTTGAAGCGAGCCTGCTGCAATACGCGGTCGAGACGATGCTTGCCGCCGAAGTGCTGCGCGTGTGGACGTATCAGCGCGACCAGGCGCGTTCGGAACAGGACGTGGCTTCGGCACTCAAGGCGCGTCTTCGCGACTCGCTGGCGATGTTGTTTCTGGTCTCGCCGAGCACCCTCGACGGTGGCGCAGCGCAATGGATGGAACTGGCGTATGCCGACGCGTTCAACGTACGGACTTTCATTTTGCTGCATCATCTAAGCTTTCAGGAATTGAAGGCGAGGGAGGCGGGAGTGCCGCCGCTCTTGCTCGCCAGTCAATGCAATCAGGCGATGCAGTGGAAGGAGGTCGTCGGCGACCTTCGCGTGCTTGCCAAGGAGGCTTCACAACCATGAGCGACAAGGTTTTTCTTTCGTATGCGGCGCAGGACCGGCACTTCGCAGAAGCGCTGAAGCCGCAGATCAGCGAGCTGTTGCAGAAGCATGCGCAGACGCTCGATGTCTTCGATGCACACGCGCTTGCTTCCGGCGAAGACTTCCGGAAGACGGTGAAGGACGCGATGGACGCGGCAACCGCCGTGGTCATCGTCGCTTCACCGGCGGGCGAGGCTTCGCAATGGGTGAACTACGAAGCGGGCCTCGCCGATGCCTTGGGCAAGGATGTGGTGCTTGTCGGCCGCAAGGGCACCACCGCGTCGTCGGCTTTCGGGCGGCTGTTGGAAAGCGCACGCTTCGTCGAAGTCGACGATGAAGCGGCCTGATCGCCGATGAATCGAGAAGCCGCCGCCGGTCGAGATCACATCGGGTGACAAGCTTTCCTTTGTCGGCTTGGTCGCTGCACCTTGCCTGGTCCGTTCGAGCGTGAGGCGATCAACAACGGTTTGTGCGTTAGTGGGAAGTTGCGCTGAGCAGCCATCGGCCAGGATGATGTACCGAATGCACGGTTACCCGTTCAAGGCTTAAAGGGGTTTTGCGCGCCTTGTGAGCAGTGAGCACGATCGGCCCGTTTGGCCTGAAACAGGCAGATCACGGGCTCCAGCTTGAGGAACACTGGAAGAGAACGACGACGCTCGCGTTTTCTCGGCACGTCACCCCATATGCGTGCGCCGAAGCCGGAAGGCTTGCAAGCAGGGCGCCTGTGCCAGCAGCACCGTGTGTGGCTGTCAATGATCGGTGGAAGAAGCGGTTCGCCATGGCACGATCGAGGGAGAAGGCACCGAGCGCCGGGGCACGCGTTCTTTCTGCCTTGGCAATCCGGCTGTGCTCGCCATGCAGGTGTTTGCCCGCCGCGGGCGGCCGATTTCCGGTGAAAAGCGCAGTAAAGTGGCGCGACAGACCTCGTTCACGCTTCTCGAAGGTCGATCTCGTACGATTTTGGCCAATCGTTGCCGTAGTATGACAGACTCTGTAGCGCGCCAGGCCGGTCCCGAATGGGGAATTATGGGTTTCCAGTTCTTCTTTTGGCCGATATGAACAAGGTCGTCAAAGCCTCCAAGCCACGTCATCACCGACAAACGAAGGCTTACCGTGCCTACTACGAGGCGCGCTCGAACGAACTGGACCCGATTACCGGGTTCGTCAGCCGCTTCTGCCGAGCGCCCATGGCTGGGGTCAGTGTGGTGGACAACGATCAAGTCCTGCTCAAGAGCCGGGTAGGGCTGAGCATCGACCGTTTTTCCCGCTCCGGAGCGTTTTGTGCGCATGCCGTCGATTCGAAGGTGAGCTTCTTCGAGGTTGCCGATACGCGGCATGACTCCCGCTTTCGCGAAAGTCCGCTGGTTCGCGGCGAGCCGCACGTGCGTAGCTATGCCGCGGCCGTCTTGATCGACGCCAACAAGGCTCGCATCGGCACGCTTTGGGTGATGGACCGCGTGCCACGTCGGTTGGCCCGCCGCCAACGTTGCTTGCTTGTGGCGATGAGCCGGCACGTCATGGCCGTGCTCAGCTTGCTGTACGAAGACCACGCCACCGGTTTGCCCAACCGGCGGGGATTTCTGGAAGTCTTGCAGCCGCTGCTGGAGACTTGGCGGCGCGAGTCGGTTGAAGCGGTGCTGGTCGCCTTCCAGATTCGCGAATTGCCGCTCCTGCGCGACACTTGCGGTTGGGAGCGTACCGATCAATTTCTGTCGGAGCTGGCGCAAAGCATGCGCGCCCTCTGTCGCTTTCAGGATGAGTTCTGCGCTCGTTGTGGCGACGATCAATTCGTTCTCACACTGCGGCTACTGGCTGGCGGTGGCGTCGACGCCACGCTGAAACGTCTCGCGTGCCTGGTCGACGCGCCGTTTCGCGCACACCGGCAGGTCTTGAACCTCCACTTGCGCCTGGGTGTCGCAAAGGCTTCCGGGCGTGCGATATCGGCGGTGGATTTGCTCGACGAAGCCTTGCTGGCGGCCCAGCAGGCGACACTCAGCGGCGCCGCGGTGTCCTATTGCGGCGCTGATGGTACGCACGCCCGCCGCCGCGAGCTGGGCCATGTGCAGCGGGTGAAGGCAGCGTTTGCCGCCGGCGAGTTCGTGCCGCACTTCCAACCACAGATCGATCTCGCCGCGGGCTGCATCAGCGGCTTCGAAGTTCTGGCACGCTGGCAAGCCCGCGAAGGCGAACACATGCAACTGCCGGAGGCTTTCCTGTCCGCCTTCGAAATCGCTGAATGCCTGCAGGATCTCGATCTGGCGATTGTCGACCAGGCCTGCGCACACTTGCGACGCTGGCTGGACAGTGGGCTGGCGGTGCCGCGCCTGCTGTGCAACCTCAGCCGTGCGACGATTGGGCAGGCAGGCTTCCTCGCTGCCGTCGACCGCGTCCTGGCGCGACATCTGGTGCCATCGCAAGGCATTGGTTTTGAGCTGACCGAGTCGCACATCCTGCGTGAGCCGGTGCGGGCCAGGGTCTTGCTTGACTCCTTGCGGGCACGCGGCATCTATCTCGCTCTCGATGATTTCGGTACCGGTTACTCCAATCTCCTGGCGCTGAACGATTGGCCCGTTGACTGCATCAAGGTCGATCGCTCCTTTGTGCGGGCCGTCGACACCGACAGCAGATCGCA
>NZ_JAPUVR010000039.1 GCF_029255125.1 Accumulibacter sp.
CATCGCGCAAAAAATGGCCCACCTGAACCGCAACATCCGCCTCGTCTTTGACTATCTGCGCATGACGAAAAACTCGCTCGGCAACGCCAAAGCGTGAAACGGGGCGGAGAACAAATTTACCGTGCCGCCGCGGCGAAGCCGGTGGACAGCGCCGACGGAGCGCAGGTCTTCGTCCGCTACGCCAGCGAAAACACTGCCCAGGCGCGTGCGACTACTTCCTGCCGCTGCTATCGGACGAGGTCGACGCTCGCCGCGAAGGCGTTTTCTGGGAGGAATGGGCGAGCGCCCTCCGCCGGGCTGGCCGGAACGCCGACACATTCATCCTGCCGGCGCTGATCGACGGCGATCCGCTGTCGTCCACCTCGGCGGCGATCTGCCTGAGCGCCTGGCAGCCGCAACCTGCCGCCAGCCACCAATCGCCGTGATGGACCGCTACTCAAGGTGGGTGTTCGCCTGGCGGCTCGCCAACACCTTGACGACCGCTTTCCGTCTGAAGGTCTCGATGCGCTGTACAACGGAATCCCAGAAAGCACAAAGGCCACTTTTGCAAGTGGCCTGATCGCTTGATTCTTTGGCTCCCCGACCTGGGCTCGAACCATAGACCTACGGATGAATAGTCTGAAAAGGCAGGCATCCTTCGGCATTGAAAGGGATGAACGGAAGGCAACAAAAACTCGCGAAAACAATTATTTGCCGCAATTACACGTTGCTTGACGTTGAAGCGGATTGCTGTAAAGTGGCTACATGGTGGCTACACCAAGTCACCCATATAGCCAAGCCCGGAGCTACACCATGAACCGCGAACGCCTGACACCCGACCGCGTCCGCCGCCTGAGCCTGCCCGTTGGAGTCGATCAAGACTTTCTTTGGGACACTGACGCGCCGCGCTTGGCGGTGCGCGTGACCGCTGGTGCGAAGTCGTTCATCTTCGAATCCAAGCTGAACCGGCAAACCGTTCGCATGACCATAGGCGACGTTCGAGCATGGACACTCGCCGCCACCCGCGACGAAGCGCGCCGGCTGCAAACCATGATCGACCAAGGCATAGACCCGCGCCAAGAGAAGCGCGCGCGCATCGCTGCTGCCGAGGCCAAGCGCGAGGAGGCAAAGCGCATCGCAACCCCGGCACTCGACGCTTGGCAAGCCTGTCTTGCCGCTCGGGCGCCACGTTGGGGCGAGCGTACACTGATTGACCATCAGAAGCTTGTTGACGCCGGCGGGCAGCCCAAGGCCCGAGGACGCCGACCAGGCGAGGGCACCACGACGCAGCCGGGCAGCCTTCTGCTGCTGTTGTCCGATCCTCTGGAACAGATCGACGCCGATCGCGTGCGCGCATGGCTTCAAGATGAGGCCGCCAGACGCCCCACACATGCCGCGTTGGCGTTCCGCTATCTGCGTGCCTTCCTCAACTGGTGCGGGGACCGCCTCGAGTATCGCGACCAAGTGCGGGCCGATGCCTGCGGTGCCCGGCTGGCCCGCGACGAACTGCCGAAGAAATCCGCCAGGGACGATTGCCTGCAACGCGAGCAATTGCCGGCGTGGTTCGCCGCTGTGCGCCAGATCGGCAACCCCGTAATCGCCGCCTATCTGCAGACCGCCCTGCTGACCGGCGCCCGGCGCGAAGAGGTGGCCGGCATCCGCTGGGAGGACGTCGACTTCCAATGGAAATCGCTGACCATCAAGGACAAGGTCGACGGCGAGCGCACGATTCCGCTGACGCCCTACGTCGCCTCGATGCTGGCTGGCCTGCCGCGTCGCAATGAATGGGTGTTCAGCAGCCCTACCGCGGCATCTGGCAGGCTTCAGGAGCCGCGCATCATGCACAACAAGGCATTGGCTGCTGCTGGGCTTCCAGCGCTCTCTATCCACGGCCTGCGCCGCTCGTTCGGCACCCTGGCGGAATGGGTAGAGTGCCCCGCCGGCGTATCCGCGCAGATTATGGGCCACAAGCCAAGTGCGACCGCGGAGAAGCACTGCCGTGTGCGCCCGCTCGATCTGCTGCGCATGTGGCACACTAAGATCGAAGGCTGGATTCTGGAGCAGGCAGCCGTGCCGCACCAGGCGGAACACGAGCCGGGCACCTTGCGAGTGGTCAAGTCCGGCTGAACGGGCCGGCATCGACCGACGTGGCTTCGTGTTGCTAGCCGTTAAGTTACGGCTTACAATGTTGCCGTGATCAAGACCTTTCGCCACAAGGGGCTGGAAGCCTTCTTTCGCACATGCAGCAAGGCGGGCATTCAACCTCACCATGCTGGAAAGCTTCGTGTGCAGCTCACGACGCTGGACTGGGCGCGAAGTCCTGACGACATGAATGCATCAGGATGGCGGCTGCATCCGCTCAGTCATGATCTGGTGGGGCATTGGTCCGTGTGGGTCAGCGGCAATTGGCGCCTGACCTTCACCTTCGATGATGGCGATGTGATCTTGGTCGACTACCAGGACTACCACTAGGAGAAACGCATGAGCAGGATGCATAACCCGGCGCACCCCGGCGAAGTGCTGCGGGAATGGCTGCCGGAAGACATGACCGTGACGCAAGCGGCGAAAGAGTTGCAGGTTTCCCGCGTGACGCTGTCCAAGGTGCTGAACGGCAAGGCCGGCGTCACCGCGGGTATGGCACTGCGTCTGTCTGCCTGGCTGGGCACCTCCGCCGATCTATGGATAGGGATGCAGAGCCAGTGGGATCTATGGCAAGCCGAGCAACTACCAAGGCCGAACATCAAGCCGCTGGAAAGACTCGCCGCCTGATCGAGTTTTGCCGCGCCTATCCCGAGGCTGATCACCGGCGGAGAACACCGGGCACCTTCACCCGGCTGGCGCGGCACCCCGTTGAAGGAGCGCGAGAAGGAGCGCCAACATGCACGTCGTGGTCCTCGTCAATGGCCGCGAGGCCATTCCGGTTCGGGCGATTCCGCTGGTAGCCCCAGTCCCTTATGGTGTCAGGTATCTGGTGGAAGGATTGATGTGCTGCGACCGCTCTAACGCGATGCACGGACTGACAGCCTACCAATGGTCGCCGGGGGCAAAGCAACCGCTGGCGGTTCCGCCAACGCAGTGGATGCAAGTCGATAGCCGACTGCGCGCCTTGAAGGCCTCAGAGGTTGTGAATTTTTCGTTTCAGCACTGCCACCGGGGCAGCGGGCTGCCGATGTCGCGCGGAAGGGAACAATTCTGCGGTGGCGTAGAAAGCGAGGCTGCCGACTCGCCTGTCCGCCTTTGTACCCTGATTTTGGGGTTTCTCAACCCCCTAAGGACGCAAGCAAAAATAACTTGAACAATACGAGCTATTTGTCATTGTTCCGGGGTATCAGCCGGTAGTTCCATTCGCCATGAAACGCGTCGCGCTCGATGGCAAGCGAAGCAAGTTCTTCGTC
>NZ_JAPUVR010000040.1 GCF_029255125.1 Accumulibacter sp.
ACCCCGGTGCACGCCGATCTTGACCGCCGACACCGACATGCCGGTCAGCCTCGCCGCCTCCTCGACCGAATGGCCGTCAAGCCGCGTGTGGATGATCGGCAAACGGTGGCGGTCGGGCAATTCGTCGAGCAGCTTGTGGAGGTCGCGGCGCGCCTCGGCGGCGTCGGCGTCGGCTGTGGTGAAGATTTCGTCAGCCGCATCGAGCGCTTCGTTCGGCAGGTCGTGCACCGCCCGCCGGCGCAAGAAGTCGACCAGCTTGTAGCGGGCAATGGCGTGTACCCACGCCGACAGCGGTTGCCGCTGGTCGTAGGTGTGCCGCTGATTGTGTATTGCGAGCAGCGCTTCCTGCACGAGATCCTCCACCTCATCGGGCAAGCTCAGCAGGCGTTTGCGCAGAAACGCCCGCAGGTGCTTGCTCAGTTCTTCGAGAAACGTCTGATAGCGCCTGCTGTCGCCGGACAGCCCGGCGAGCAGCAGCTCGCGCAGACGATCTTCGCGCGCACGCCAAGGGTTCTCTCTCTCTATTCGTTGCATCGAGGTCTTTGGTTACCCGCGAGCGAAAAAAATCTTTCGTCCGTGCGCAAGGAATTTCTGCCCGAAGGTGTAACCGGCTGCGGCCAGCCGACGAACTACCTTGCACAGGCAAGCAATACAGCGTCCGGCGAAGACCCCGCAACGCTTGCCGCCGCCAGACGAAAGCCAGACGAAATATACGCCTCATCCGGAAGCAAAGGACATGAACCTGAAGACTGCCGTGATTCACCCGCTTTGGTTGCGCCTGACGCACTGGCTCAACGTCGTCGCCGTCATCGTGCTGACGCTCAGCGGCTGGCGCATCTACAACGCAGCGCCGTTCTTCCCCTTCGTCATCCCGAAATGGATGACGCTCGGCGGTTGGCTCGGCGGCGCGATCCAATGGCATTTCGCGGCAATGTGGCTGCTCGCCGGCAACGGTCTGCTCTACCTGGCGTGCAACGTGCTGAGCGGGCGCCTGCGCCGCAAGTTCTTCCCGTTGTCGGCGCGCGCCTTCGTCGCCGACCTGCAGGCGGCCTGGCACGGCCGGCTGTCGCATGCCGACCCGACGCACTACAACACCGTGCAGCGCGCGGCGTACCTGTTTGTCATCGCGGATACCGTTCTCCTCGTGCTGTCCGGTCTGGTGCTGTGGAAATCGGTGCAGTTTCCGCTGCTGCGCGAACTGCTCGGCGGCTACGAAGCGGCGCGCCGGGTCCATTTTCTTGCCATGTCGGCGCTGCTCGCTTTCATCGTCGTGCATCTGGCGATGGTCGCGCTCGTGCCGCGCACCCTGCCGGCGATGATTCGCGGGCGCTGAAAGGAACCATCACCATGAGCGCAAACCCCTTTCGCTGGCTGGCCGACAACGGCGACGCCGTTCTCCGCGCTGCGCGCAACGAAGTCGGACGCAGCGTCGTCGTGCCCGAGCGGCGCGCCTTCCTGCGCCGCACGCTGACGCTCGGCGGGCTTTCCCTGCTCAGCGGCTGCGCGCTGGTCGACGAAGAGAGTGTCGAGAACGCCTTGACGCGCATCTCGCGTTTCAACGACAAGGCGCAGGGCTGGCTGTTCGATCCGCAACAACTGGCGCCGACCTATCCCGATTCGCTGATCGCACGCCCGTTTCCGTTCAACGCCTTCTATGGCGAAAACGAGATTCCGGTGGTCGACGAGGAGGGCTTTCGCCTCGAAGTCAGCGGCCTGGTCGCCGACCGCCACGCCTGGACGCTGGCCGAATTGCGTCGCCTGCCGCAGCGCGAGCAGGTGACGCGGCATATCTGTGTGGAAGGCTGGAGCGCCATCGGCAAGTGGGGCGGCGTCCCTTTCGCCGACTTTCTGCGCCGCATCGGCGCCGACCTGAGCGCCCGCTATGTCGGCTTCAAGTGCGCCGACGACTACTACACGAGTATCGACATGGCGAGCGCCATGCACCCGCAAACGCTGCTCGCCCTCAGTTGCGACGGACGCACGCTGGAGCCGCGCTACGGCTTCCCGCTCAAGCTGCGCATCCCGACCAAGCTCGGCTACAAGAACCCGAAGCACATTCAAGCCATTTTCGTCACCAACACTTACCCCGGCGGTTACTGGGAAGACCAGGGGTACAACTGGTTCGGCGGCAGTTGAGCGGCGACGCCCAACTGCCCTGAAAAAGCGGCAAACCTGCCGATCAATCACGCTTTCATTCAATCAATAGCAAGGAGTCAACCATGAATATCAAGAGACTTGTCGCCCACACGCTGCTCTCGCTCAGCCTCGCGCTGGCCGGCGGAACGGCTTTTGCCGCCGACGAGATGAAGAAGGACGAAATGGCCAGGGAGCACATGGCGAAAGACGGCATGAAGAAGGACAACATGACCAAGGACGGCATGGCCAAGGACGGTATGAAAAAGGACGCGATGGCCAAAGATCACATGGCCAAGGACGGCATGAAGAAGGACGCCATGGCCAGGGATGAAATGAAGAAGTAACAAAGCTCCGCCGCGGGTTCGTCCCGATCAGGCTCGCCGATCCGCGCACCTGCCGGCCAGACCGCCGGCGCGCGTGGTGGGTTTCCGCGGACGACCCCCGACCCATTCAGCGCGCGGGAAACGACAGGCGCCAGCGCGCCTTGCGTCTTTCCCTCGCCTGGCTCCGCTGCACTACCTCATTACCCAAGGAGATCCATCATGCTGCATCCTCGTTCCTTCACGCCCGCCCGGCTGACCGCCGGCACTGCCGCACTTGCGCTCTGTGCCACCGCCGGCGCGGCGCAGCTCACGCTCAACGTTACCGTCGAAAACCTTGCGCCAAGCAACAGCATCAGCTTCGCACCTCTGCATCTGGGCTTCAACAACGGCAGCTTCGACGCCTTCAACAGCGGCCAGACGCCGACAGCGCAAATCATCTCGGTCGCCGAGGGCGGCAGCGGCTCGGCCTGGCATCCGGCTTTCGCCGCGACCGACCCGGGAGCGACGCGCGGCACGATCGCCGGCCGCCTCGACTCCGGGCAGACGCGCAGCGCGACTTTCCAGGTCGACGCGCAGGCGAATCCCTTCTTCACCTTCGCCTCGATGGTCGTCCCGAGCAACGACTTCTTCATCGGCAACGATTCGCCGACGCGCTATCGGCTGTTCGACGCCGCCGGCAATCTGCTGCTCAGCTCGATCGAACAGACCGCCGCCGACATCTGGGACGCCGGCTCCGAGCTCTTCGATCCCGCCGCCGCTGCCTTCGTCGGCAACAACAACCTGCGCACGCCGCAGAACGGCGTGGTCAGCGCCAACTTCGCCGAGCTGGCGGGCTTCGACGGTCTGCCGACCGCCGCCGGCTACGTCTTCACCAGCGGACTCGCCGCCGATACGAACGTCTATCGCATCCGCTTCGAGGTCGTTCCCGAACCCGGAACCTACGCGCTGATCGCCGGGGGCTTGCTGGCCGTCGGCTGGAGTACGCGCCGCCGCCGTCCGCCGTCGTCGTCCGTCGTCTCCGCCTGAGGCAAATTCCTGGCCGCCAGCGCCCGGCCAGCGTGGCATCGCCCACGGGGCCGTACGCGCTGCCTTCAGGCGTTACGCCGAACGCCGGCCTGGCGAAGACGCTCAAATAGCGGTTGATCGGATCGGTACGGCCAGCCACCGCTGACATGGTAGTGCACCGAGATGCGCGAACCGACTTCGCCCCGCGATGGCCCATGAAGCGTGAGGCCCCAGCCGGCTCCCCGTCGTCGGGCGCGAGTGTCGACGGCGAATCGATCACCGAATCCCATTCGGCCGGCACGACGAGGCGGAAATGTCCACTGACCGTGATCACCGGCGCGGCTTCCGTCGCCACCTGCACGGGATCTGCGCTGCCCACTGGCGTTTCCGCCCGCGCCGGGGCGAGGATGGCGGTAGCGGCCAGAAGCATTGCCACAAGAGTATGCCGCCCTCTACAGACTGACGGTGGTCGCGTGGACGCGCGCATGCGCGCATGCGCGCAAAAACACGCAGCATGTCAGTTGCCATTGCCGATGAAGAGTACGCGGGCAAAAATGGAATGTACCGGGTCGAGCACATACAGCTAGCCGTCGCGCCACTGCAGCCGACCGCCCAGGCCGGCGAGCTTTTTTTCCGCAACGCCGCGGTCGAGCGCGAAAACGGCGTCGGCGGTGGCAACGAATATCTCGCCTTTGCGGGTGTTGACCGCCAGGCCGGTGATTTCGCTGCCGTCCGGAAAGAGAAACAGCAAGGCCGGCGACTTTCAGCGCATCCTTGAGCACCGTATCGGCGGTTTCGCCAACGTTGTAGACGATCTTTACGCCGGCGGCGAGATTCTTGTTGGGGCGGTGTCGAGCGCCATCAGCGGCATGCTTTCGACAAGGATCTTGCGCGTTTCCTTGAGCCGGTCGACCAGCGTCAGCAGCGTTGCCGCGCGGGCCACTTCGGGCGGCAGACTGGCGGCACCCCAGGCGCGCAGGTAATCCTTTTCGTCGCCGCAGGGCGCGATGCAGGAAGGCGGACGCAGCAGCCTGACCATTCGCTGGACGGCTTCCGGCTCGGGTGCTTGCGCGTCCACGCGTGTCGGCGGCTGGCCGGTGGCAATGCGAGGGATAGACGCGGCGGCCGGCAATCTGATCTCGCAGCCCTGCGCCGGGTTCGTGCAGGTCGGCAGCATCGCTGGCGTTGCCGACAATGGAGGGGCCACGGCCAGCGGTTTCCAGACGGCCAAGAACAGGGTTTCCGGTCCGGCCAGCCATTCACGCGCCGCCTCGTCGCTGGGAAAGGCGTGTTCCGCAGCAGCGGGATCGGGCAAGCGCGCTACGCCGACATCGGTCGGGGCAGCGCCGGCATCTTCGAGTGCGAGCAGGCGCACGCCGCTCGCTGGCGGCGCACTCCCGGAAGCCGGCGCGCCGGGCAGCGAACTCAGCGCGCCGAGCAGCTTGCGGTGCTTCTCCTCCGCCTGACGGGCGCGCTCCTGCGCCGCAAGCCGCTCGGCTTCGGCTTGCTGGCGCTGGAGTTCCGCCTCGTGGCGTTCACGTTCCAGATCTGCCGGCGATGGACCCGGGCTTGCCAGCACGGCGCCCAGCACGGCGCCGAAGAGCGAAGCGCCGATCGATGCGCGTGCACTGGCATATTTGCCCTTGGTCGAGCGCGTCCACTGGCCGCTGTTTCCCCCCCGTGCCGCTGCAATTTGGCATGCTGCGCGCAGAAGTGCACGTGCAGTTGAGGTTCGGATGGCTCAGACGGTACGAGGCGAGACTACCATGACAGTCGATTTCTCGCCCCATGCCGGTGCGATGAGAACGGCGTTCGCCAAGGCGACCGCCAGCATGCTTCGGTGAATCGCCGCCATCAGGTCAATATCCGCTCTGCCGCATACGGCCCGCGCTGCCCGGCTGCGTATCGATCTTCAGTTCCCATTCGTAGATTTTGTCCTGCGCCGCACGGGCGCTTTCCGCGCTCGGAGCAAGTTGCAGGTGACGCTGCATCGACTCGGTCGCCTGGCCGTAGCGGCCGATCAGGCCGAGCAGCAGCGCCCGGTCATAGTGGCGCCCACCACGGCGCCAGGCGGATCGCCTGGTCGTAGCGTCCGACGGCGCGGGCGTACTCCTTGTCCTCGACGACTCCTCGCGCCTGCACCAGGAATCGCCGTGCCGCCTCGGGCAGGCCCGGTCTTGTCGGCAGTGTCGGATAGATCAGCGCCAGGCCCTGAAAGGCCTTGTCCTGCGCCGCAGAAGGCGGTAGTTCGCCAAAGGCGCGAACGAAGGTCGCGAAAGCCGCGCGCCGATCGCCGCCGCTCAGTTGCTGCTGCGCCTGCAACAGCAGCCCTTCTTCGACTGCCGCGCCGCGTTGGCTTTCTTTGCGCTCGAGTGTGTCGAGCACCATCCTGGCGGTCGAAAAGCCAGCGCCGTTCCTGGTCTCCTTTCCGTCGTACAGGATTTGCAGCGCATGACGGGCAAGTTCCCGGGCGGCGTGCAGGTCGCCATCACGCAGCCTTGCGATTGTCTCGCGCGTTTTCGTCCACGATCGCTTCTTCGTCTCGACCAGGTCGATGAGCATCGGCAGTGACGTTTCGAAATCGGCGGCAATGATCTGCGCGAGATCGGCTTCCGCCTGGTCGAGGCGGCCGAGCAGCAGGTTGGCAACGGCGCCCGATTCGATCAGGAAGTTCTCACGGAAGCCCTTCGCGGGAGCGAAGGTGGAAGTCGGACCCGTCTTGATAATTTCACTACCGGCGAGAAACTCGGCTTCCGCGCCTGCGGCGTCGCCACTCGCTGCCTTGGCCAGGATGCGAATGGCGTATCCCGCGTCGGCTTTCAGCAGGTCCGAGTTCGCGCGGACGATGACGCCGGCGTCCTCGATCGCTCCGGCGATATCCCCCAGGAGCAAACGGATGCTGGCGCGCTGATGACGGATGATCAGCGTGCCGGTGCCCGCGAAGAGAAGTCCGCCGGGACCGCGAGCCAGGCTCTCCGAGGCGAAGTGCTGCGCTTCCGGATGCTTGCCCTGCTGTGTCAGGCTGTTGATCTGGTTGACGTCGTCCGCCCAGTCGGCATGGATCGGTTGCGCCATGCACAGCAGTGCGGTCACGCTGGCGATCAAGCGTTGTCGTGTTTGAAACATCCTTGCTCCGCTTCGTCTAGCGCATCTTCGGCGACGATCCTGTTCGATCATCCAACAGTTGCTCGTCACGGCCAGAACGAGGCACGTCTTGAAGAGTTTCGCCGTCGCGCCGCCTGATCAGCAGCCGGGCGCGATGCTGCCGCATCGCGAGGAACCCGACAAGATCTGGACGACACCGCAAAAGGAGGGTCGCGTGCCGCTCGAAGATCGCGCCGCGATCCCCGTCACCATCGAGGCCGGCGATGAAACGAGCCGGCGCTGCTTGACGAACAGACCTGCGCCTGTCTGCGTGCCGAAAATGTGTTTGCCGCGTTGAACGGCGAAGCGCGTTTCTTCGTCTTCCCCGCCGGCGACGAGTCGGCCTTGAGCGATGCGCTCATCCAGTGGCTTGTCGACCACCTGGCGACCGACGTTCTCGTGCTGCAGGACCGCCCGGCGGGCGAGGGGCTCGATGGGCTCTACCGTTACGACGAAACGACGCTGCTGACGCTGGTAGCCCACCTCCTGCGCGAGCTTGCCGCGCCCGAATCGAATCCGCCATGACGCTACCCACGTACGACCGCAAGGAAATCGAGCTGCCCGCGACGGGTTCGTGGCCGGGCAGCCGGCATCGTTTCGACGACGAACAGGTGCGCGTGCTGCGCGCCGCCGAGGCCGCCGGCCGGCCGCTGCTCGTGCGCGGCGATCCGGGAACCGGTAAGAACCAACTGGCACACGCCGCCGCGGCGCACCTGGGCGCCGTTCCCGGCAGCACGGTGCCGGCCGACCTCAATGCTGCGCGCTACATCGAGCCCGGTGCGCTGTGGTGGGCGTTCGACTGGGCGGGCGCCGCGGCGCAGCTCGCTGCCGCGCGCCTGCGGCATCGCGCCCGAAACGCCGGAAGGCGAGTGGACGCCGGCGCGGCACGGTGCTGCTGATTGACGAGATCGACAAGGCGGAAGCCGACCTGCCGAACGGCCTGCTCGAAGCGCTCGGCAACGGCCGCTTCAGCGTGCCGCCGCTGGCGCGCGCCGTGGCGCGGCCCGCCGGGGCGCCGGTGCCGCTGGTCATCGTCACCTCGAACGAAGAACGCGAGCTGCCGGCCGCCTTCCTGCGCCGCTGCCTAGTGCTCACGCTGCGCCTGCCGAAGGCGCACGGCGAGCTGATCGCCTACCTGGTCTAGCGCGGCGCGCTGTATTTCCCCGCCTTGCACAAAGCCCACACGAGCGCGTTGACGCAGGCGGCCGAACAGTTGCTCGCCGCGCTGTCGCTCGCCGTCGTCGTCGAACCCGAACTGCTGCGTGCGCTGCGCCTGGCGCTCGGCGTGTCGACGGCGGGCGAACTCGCCGCCTGGAACCACGCCGACAGCGAACCCTGCCTGCTCGGCACGCAACTGCGCCGCAAACGCCTTGCCGATCACCGGCGCTACCTGCGTGGTGAAGAACTGCCGCTGCGCCGGCGGCTGGCGAAGATCGTCGCCAGCCGGCGCGTCGGCGAGTCGCTGCTCATCCAGCTTGAAGAGCAGGCGCTCGCCGCCGACCTCGCCGAGCTCGACGCGGCGCAGGCCGGCGAACGCTGGGCGCGCGCCGTACGCACGCTGCAGCGCGCAGCGCACGGCGCAGGCAATGGGACTCGCCGCCGCTTGCCGGCGACGACGCTGCGGCTTGCTGGCCGCCAAGGACGAACGGCTACAGCGCCGCGCCGCGCGAGCTCGCGCCGGGAGTAGTGCTTGGCGCCGACCTCGCGTATGGCCTCTACGCCGACCTGACGATCGCCGGCGTCGTCCAGCGCTTTCGCTGGATCGCCCCCGGCGAGTTCTGGATGGGTTCGCCGGCCAGTGAGGCTGGACGTTATGGCAGCGAAGGATCACGCCACCGCGTGCGTATCACGCAAGGCTTCTGGCTTGCCGACACTGCGTGCACGCAGGCGCTATGGTGGGCGGTGATGCACGGCAACCCGAGCCGTTTCGCTGACGATCGCCAGAAGCCGGCCAAGAAGGTGAGCTGGAACGAAGTGCACGCGTTCCTGCGACGTGTCGACAAGCTGTTGCCTGTCGTTCGGGCCAGCCTGCCGAGCGAAGCCGAATGGGAGTACGCGTGTCGCGCCGGCAGCGAGACGGCATACGCCTGCGGTGACGGAATCACGCACGAACAGGCGAACTTCGCGGGGAAGCGAGGCGGAACAGTGGCGGTGAAATCGTTTCCGCCGAATGGCTGGGGCTTGTACGAAATGCACGGCAACGTCTGGGAGTGGTGTGCCGACCGACTGCGGACCTACGGCGCGGCGGTGCAGGACGACCCAAGGGGGCCGGAGCCCGACGCGTGGGATAGCCTTCGCGTCGTGCGCGGCGGCTCGTGGCTCCACGGGGCCAGGGGGCTTCGCTCGGCCTACCGCAACGCGTGGCATCGCGTCTGGCGCGACGCCGCCGTGGGTTTTCGCTTCGTCCTGAGGTCCCCCAGTCCGGAACAGGACAGTGCCGCGGAGCGCCTCCGGCGGTAGCCGCAACGGCCACTTGCGACCCCGGAGGGGACGTAAATGTGGCCGCGCTGGACAAGACGCGTTTCGGCCCGGCCTTGCCTTACAAAGCCTCCACCTCGGTCGAATCGCCGTAGATCTCGATCCCCAACGCCGCCGCCAGCTTGACCGCCCGCGGGTCGATCATCGGCGAAATGACGATCAGCCGATTCGCCGTCCGCTGGTGCCGTCGCTCGTAGAAGCGCGCCTTGCGCTCGAAGCTGTACATTCCCGCTTTGTCGATCGACGATTTGAGCTCGCAGATCAACAGCAGGCCATTGCGGATGATCACATCCAGTTCGACCTGATCCGGCCGCCCGAACACTTCGCCCTGGTCGTCGTACTCGTTGACGTTGATCACCTGCACCCCGAAGCTCTGTTCGAGAATCCCCGCCAGCGCGTCGCGGAAGGCTTTCTCAGACTGCGTGCCCCAGCGCGCGCCGAGCGCCCCGATCGAACGATCAACCTTCTTCGCCTGCTCCATGATCTCCTCATGGAGCCGCCGCAGTTCCTCCTGGTTCGCTTCCCACTTGCGGTTCTGCTCGTCCCACTTGCGGTTCTGCTCATCCCACTTGCGATTCTGCTCATCCCACTTGCGGTTCTCCTCGTCCCACTTGCGGGTCTCCTCGTCCCACTTGCGGTTCTGCTCCTCCCACTTGCGGGTCTGCTCCTCGCGGTCACGCCGCAATTCGGCCAGGATTTCGTAAAACCGATCCTGGGTTTCAGCCCGGTCGGCGTATTGTCCTCGGGTCAGTTCCAGGATGAACGAGCGCAAATCCGGGTCAGCGCGCAACAGCGCCGGCAATTCCCGCCGAAGCGTTTCCTTCAAGGTTTCCGTATTCATCGCAGCATGCCGATTGTTTCCGACCAGAGTTTCCCACCAGATGACGCGACCGGCGCCGGCTTGGACTGCCGGTCGCGGGGGTTGTCCAGCGCGGATTATGCCAGAGCAGCGAACGAACGCCAGCGGGGCGCAAGGGCGAGTTCGCCCGGCAAGCGCAGCCGGTGCTGGCCTGGGCGGCCTGGAATCCGCCGGCATGGCGTGGCCGTGGAATACGCAGGAATCGCAGGAATGGGACACCTGGCTGAACGACGTCAATCACGATGCATCGTCGAATCAGGGTGAAATTGTCCTTCGGGCTAATAGCTGAAGAATCTGTTGCTTAGGGGCAGCCTATGGACATCGGGTGAAGAAGTCTGTATAAAGGGTAGATGGCAGCGGAACTTGACGCGTTGCGTGTGC
>NZ_JAPUVR010000041.1 GCF_029255125.1 Accumulibacter sp.
CAGACCCACCTTCGCCTTGAACTCCGGGGTGTGCACCTTGCGCGTCTTCACTTCGCTCATCGCTTCTCGCTCCCTATGCCAGCGCCTAGCTTAAACCACTGTCTCAAATCCGGGGACCACTATAGCTCGGCCAGCTGCGACGGGCTCGTCGAAGAAACGGCTCAGATCGCGGTTTCCCGCGATCCACCCTTTTTCGTCAGGTCTTTTTCCCGCTGCCGATTTTCGTCTCGTTGCCGGCCAGCAGTCTCTGCAGATTCTGCCAGTGCTTGCCGACGAGAAGCAGCGCAATGCCGGCGATGACCAGCACCATGCGATTGCCGCCCCACATCAGGAGCGCATAGAGCGGCGCGGCGAGCGCAGCGATGAGCGCGGCGAGCGACGAGTAGCGCAAGGCGAATGCAACAACCAGCCAGGTGGCGAGCGTCGCCAGGCCAAGTCTGAGGTCGATCGCGAGCAGCACGCCGGCCGCCGTGGCGACGCCCTTGCCTCCCTTGAAGCGCAGGAAGATCGGGTAGAGATGGCCGAGGAAGACGGCCAGCGCGACGAGGCCGACGGTGAAGTCGGGGAGATTGAACACGGGCGCCCAGCGCTCGGCCAGAAAAACGGCGAGCCAGCCTTTCGCGGCGTCGCCGATCAGTGTCAGCACGGCTGCGCCCTTGTGCCCGCTACGCAGCACGTTGGTGGCGCCGGGGTTCTTCGATCCATAGGTGCGCGGATCGGCCAGTCCGAAAATGCGGCTGGCGACGAGCGCGAAGGAGACCGAACCGAGCAGGTAGGCCGCGAGGATGGCCAGCAGCATGTTCAGGAGGGAGTGCATCGGAGCGTGCTCGTGCGTAGGTTTGGCGGGGGCTCTGGGTTAAAATTCGCCGCCCGTCATCGCTCTCGCCTGCGGTGGCCGATCAATTGTACACCGACACGACGCAGCCCGGCATGGACATCATCTTCATTGAAGACTTTCGCGCTTCGACCCTGATCGGCATCTATCCGCGCGAGCGGGCGTTGGCGCAGACGGTCGAGATTTCGCTGCAGATCGGGACGTCGACGGCTAGCGCCGGCGCCAGCGACGAGCTGGGGGATACGATCGACTACGCCAGTGTCGTCGAGCGGCTGGTGGCCGAGCTGGCAGCGCGCCAGTTCAATCTGCTCGAACGCCTGGCCGAGTACGTCGCGACGCTGCTGTTGGAGGATTTCGGCGCCACCTGGGTGCGCGTTTCGATCGCCAAGCTCGGCACGCTGCGTGGCGTGCGCCGCGTTGGCGTGATCATCGAGCGCGGGGCTCCGGCCTGAGTCGCTTGCCTGCCGGTGGTCCGGCGGGCAAGCGAAGTGGTCGGCTATTCGGCGCCGCCGAAGGCGTGCATTTCCCGATCTGCCTCGATCTCCAATACGCCGCGCACCGCCTTCAGGTGGGCGATCGACGATGCCGGGGCGCGGCCGGCGATGATGCCTATCGTCGACATGACGCGCGACACCTGCAAGCCAGCCGCGCCCAGGCGGTGCGCGACTGACTGGATGTCGGCGAGGTGCGCATCGTCGATGGTGACAATGACTGACTGCACTTGTGCTTCGTCCATTTTCTCGTTCTCACCTCGTTCAAAGGCCGATCAGCGGCGGACGGCAAAGCTCCGGCCAGCAGCGGCTCGCCGGTAGAGCGCAAGGCCGGGCGCCGGCCCGGCCTTGCGCCTGACGGTCAGGTCGGCGGCGACTGTACCAGGCCGACGCCGACATCCCTCGCGGCGAGCGGCAGGCGCAGCGCGCGTGCGGTCAGCAGTTGCCAGAGCGCTGCGCCGCGATTGGCGGCAGAGGTTTGCGCCCACAGCGCGGCTACGCCGGCGACGTGCGGGGTCGCCATGCTGGTGCCGTTCCAGCTTGCGTAGCGCGTCGGCAGCTTGGTCGACGAGTATACGGCAACGCCTGGTCCGACCAGGTCGACGTTGGCTCCGCCCGCGTTACCCGAGCCGCAGGAGAACGAAGCCAGCCGCATCTGGCTGTCGACCGCTCCGACGGCCAGGATCGACGGACTGTTGGCCGGCTGGCCGACGGTCCCTGGCCGATGGTTGCCGGCGGCCGCAATGATCAGGCACCTCTTCTGCAGGGCGCGCTGGCCGATCTTTTCGTAGGCGGTCGACGGCGTGCTGACGGTATTGCCGAGCGACATCGAGATCACCTGGCAGCCGCTGTTGATTGCCCATTCCATGCCGGCCAGAATCCCCGAGGTCGAGCCGCTGCCGTTGTCGGCGAGGACCTTGCCGGCATGGATCGTCGCTTTCTGGGCGACGCCGTAGCGCCGGCCACTGCCGTCGGTGCTGCCGCAGGAGGTGCCGATGCAGTGCGTGCCGTGGCCGTGCCCGTCCTGTACGGTCTGGCCGGAAACGAAGGAAGCGGTAACGATCCGCCGGCCGCGGAAGTCCGGGTGTTGCAGGTCGAAGCCGGTGTCGAGGACGGCGAGCTTGATCGCGCTGCCTGTGCGCTGCGAGTTGACCGCGCGCGTTGCCTTGAGGCCCCAGGTCGATTGGGCGTCGTCGAAAAAGCCGCTGGCGGCGGCCGCCGTGGCGGCGTCGACGCTGGCGCGCGCTCTTTCGTAAAGGTTGTCGGCAGCGTCGCGATAGCCCTGCAGATAGGCGAGCGACAGGCCGGCGTCGTCGGTCAGCGCGTAGAACATGCGCTCGGGCTCGATGTCGAGGATCGCGCCGTCGGCGTCATCGCTGTGTGCCGCCATCAGGCTGCTCAGCGCGTCGTCGTCGAGCGTGACGACGGCAACACCGAGGGTGGGAAAGACGGCGCCGCCGGCGGCGCTGAGCTGCGTCATGTCGAGGGCCGAATCGGTGAAATCGGCGGCGCTCGGAAGGCTCCGGATCGCGGCTCGTTTGGCCAGCGTTGCCATGCCTTTCGCGACGTCGTCGTCACGGAAGGTAACGACGAAACGTCCGCTCGTGCGCTCGGGTTCGCGCGTGGCTGACGCGGAAAATGTGGGATGGTCCGTCATGACTTCCTCCTCTTCGTCCTTGCGGTTGACTGCTGTGGGCTTCGTCGTGCCTGCGCCTGGTGCCGCGTCTCGGCTTGGCCTGTGGCAGGTGTCCAGCCTGCCTGCCGCCTGCCATGAGCTGAGTCTAGTTCACCTTTCGCCGGAAGCAAGCGAATGCTTGCCGGGTAATCCGGCGGCGAACGCGGTGCACGGAAGATTTCCATTAGACTTGCGATTCGGCGGACAGTTGAGTGCGCAGCGCGCGGTCAGCGCCGATTTTTCGACGGGAGGACGATTTGAGAACGGTTGAGTTTGCGTATGACCTCGGGCAGGCGGTCCGCATCAAGGCGATTGACATGGTCGGGCGGGTCGATTCGCTGTCGCTCGACAACAACGGGAACACCTATCGCGTCGTGTATTGGAACGATGGCGCGCGTTGTCAGGTGTGGATGTACGACTGGGAGCTGGAGGCCAGTCAGTAAAAATCGCTTCAGACGGGCTCAGACCTCGACCAGCTCGCCGGCGTGCATGCGTAGCCGCCGGCAACAGCGGGCGGCGATTTCTTCGTCGTGCGTCACCAGCAGCAGGGTCGTGGCGCGCTCGGCGTTGATCGCAAACATCAGGTCGATCACCTGGTGGCCGGTGGCTGCGTCGAGATTGCCGGTGGGTTCGTCGGCCAGGACGAGGCGTGGGCGCGGCGCGAATGCGCGGGCCAGCGCGACGCGCTGCTGTTCGCCACCGGACAGGTGCTTCGGGTAATGTCGCAGTCGATGCGCCAGGCCGACGCGCTGGAGCCAATACTCGGCTTCACTGCGGGCGTTTGCCGCGCCGGCCAGTTCGAGCGGCAGCATGACGTTTTCCAGCGCGCTCAGCGAAGGCAGCAACTGGAATGACTGAAAGACGAAGCCCAGCAAGCGACCGCGCAGGACGGCCCGGGAATCCTCGTCGAGGCGGGTGATGTCCTCGCCGGCGAGGCTGACCGAGCCGCTGGTCGGCAAATCGAGGCCGGCCAGCAGGCCGAGCAGGGTAGACTTGCCGGAACCCGAGGCGCCGACGATCGCCACCGTTTCAGCGGCAGCGACGGCGAACGAAATGTCGTGCAGAATGGTCAACGGCTCGCCGCCGTTGTCGACGCGCCGGGTCAGTTTGTTTACCTCAACCACCATCGACGTATTGTCCACCATGTTTCGTCTCTCAAGCTTTCAGGGTTTGCTCCTGGTCGGAGCCTTGCTTTTCGCTCCGGTGGCGCTGGCGCAGAAGAACATCCTCGTCTTCGGCGATTCTCTCTCGGCGGGTTATGGTATTGCTCAGGAGGCAGCCTGGCCGTCCTTGCTGGCCCGGCGTCTGCAGGAGAGGAAGCTCGATTATACCGTCGTCAATGCCAGCATCTCGGGAGAGACGACGAGCGGCGGTCGGGCGCGCATCGAGGCGGCGCTGAATCGCTATACGCCGCAGATCGTCATCGTCGCGCTCGGTGCCAACGACGGTCTGCGCGGGCTGCCGGTCAGTCAGATGAGCGCGAATCTGACCGCCATCGTCGACGCGGCCCAGCAGCGGAAGGCGCGCGTACTGCTCGTCGGCCAACGCATCCCGCCCAACTACGGCAGCTACGCGGCCGACTTTCATCAGACTTTCGCAGCGGTGGCCAAGGCGCGCCGGACGCCTCTGGTCGATTTCCTGCTTGCCGGCGTAGC
>NZ_JAPUVR010000042.1 GCF_029255125.1 Accumulibacter sp.
CCGTGCTCGCCAAGCAGGTTGTAAGTGATGCCCTCGCGCGTTTCGCTGCGCGGGCTGGCGCCCGGCGAGAAATGCTTCAGGATGGCGGCGGTTTCGTGCGCGTTGAAGGTGAGCAGAACGACCACCGGCGGGTCGAGTGGCATTCCCCGCTGGTCGGACAGCAACTGCCCCGGTGGCACGGCGTTGAGTTCGCCGGTATGCGCCGGCGCCGGCGCCTCGACACTGCCCTCGAACCACAACCAGCGCCCCTGCGCGCCCAGCTTCTTGTCGGCGGTGATCCTGATGGCGAGCGGAATCCGCTGCTTTTCCGCCGCCGCGTTGACCTCCGACTGCAGCCGGTTCAACTGCGCGTTGGCGCTGCCCACCGCCTTGGCCGCCGGGAAAAGCGCCTGATGAACGTCGGCGACGCGCGCCCGCCCCTCGTCGTCGAGACAGCCGACGAGTTCGTGCAGCAGTCGCCGATAGCCCGCCGTCAGGTGCGGATTGAGTCGTTCCAGGCTGTTACGGACGAAGTACGGCTTGAGCTGGGTCATGCGAGCGGTCTCCGCACAAGGCTGAATAGCCCAGTCTAAAGGCGTCCCGGCGAGGCGACAAGCGCAAATGTTTGTTCTGTTTGATTTGCGCTTGAATTGTTGCTTGCGGACGCTTCTCTTGCGATGAGGAAGGCATCCCCGGCCTTGAGCCGGGCCCGGAAAGCGCGACTCGCACGAGCGGCGAACGAAGGCACGGTTGGCTTCCCGCCGCGTTCCCGGCGCATCGGCAGGCGGTGGGGTCGGTGATACGCCGTAGCGTGAGTCGGAAAGGATCGCTGCCCGCCGGCAGCGCATGGTCAGCCGTCGCCGCGCCGTTCGCCGCCGGCGGGATTTGATGCGACGAATGCGACGGCTGTTCCCGCCTCGTTGCAGCGCCGTTCTGAACGTCCGCGCCCGGCCTGGCGATTCGCCTGGTTTCGCCTGCCATGCCAAGGCACGCCTGGACCGTACAGCGCCTTGCGCACCGCTGGAGTCAGGCGAGGTGAGGGTAAAGAGGGTAAAGAGGGTAAAGAGCCAGGGTCAGAACAGGCTGTCGCGCGTCACGCCGCCACGCCGAATGATCCGGCGCAACTGATCGAGCGCTTCGATCTGCACCTGGCGCACGCGTTCGCGCGTCAGGTTGAGGTCGGCGGCGATTTCTTCGAGCGTGCTGGTTTCCCGCCCACCGAGGCCGTAGCGCCGTTCGAGCACCTGCTGCTGTTTCTCCGGAAGCTGGCGCAGCCAGCCGCGCAGCAGTTCGCCGAGTTCGCTCGACTGCAGCAGAACGTCGGGGTCGAGCAGGCTTTCGTCGGCAATCGTGTCGCCTACCGTCTGGCTCGGGTCGACCTGCAAAGGCGCATCGAGCGAGGCGATCCGTTCGTTCAGCGCCATGATGCGGCGCACGTTGTCTACCGGCCGGTCGATCAGGTGGGCAATCTGATCGAGCCTGATTTCGCGTCCGCTGGCCGATTCGAGGTGGCGGATCGCGCGCAGAACGAGGTTGATTTCCTTGACCACATGCACCGGCAGGCGAATGGCGCGCGACTGGTTCATGATCGCGCGCTCGATGCTCTGCCTGATCCACCAGGTGGCGTAGGTGGAGAAACGGAAGCCGCGCTCGGGGTCGTATTTCTCGATGGCGTGGATCAGGCCGAGATTGCCTTCCTCGATCAGGTCGAGGAGCGGCATCCCGCGGTTCAGGTAATGCTTGGCGATGTTGACCACGAGCCGCAGGTTGTGCTCGATCATCTTCTGTCGCGCGGCAAAGTCCCCGGCCCGCGCGCGGCGCGCCCAGTGCGCCTCTTCTTCCTGCGAAAACAGCGGCTTGGCGCCAATTTCACTGAGGTAGTGCTGGGTGACGTCGTTGAGCAGCTCAGCTTCCGGCGACGACGAAGTCTCTTCGAGAAGCGAATCAGCGAGGATTCCTTCGTTCGGGAAATCGGTTTCCGGGAAGTCGTCGACCGCCGCGTCCGCTTCGGAATCGAAATCGCCCGCCATGCTCAGCGTTGCGGCAGGTGCTTGATCGGGTCGACCGGCTTGCCCTGCCGGCGAACCTCGAAGTGGAGTTTGACCTGATCCGTATCGGAGTTACCCATTTCGGCGATCCTTTGCCCCTTGCCGACGGTCTGCCCTTCCTTGACCAGTATCGTCTGGTTGTGTGCGTAGGCCGTCAGAAAGGTGTTGTTGTGCTTGATGATCACCAGCTTGCCGTAACCGCGCAGGCCGGTGCCGCTGTAGACGACCTTGCCGGCCGCCGCGGCATTGACCGGATCGCCGGCGCGGCCACTGATGTCGATCCCCTTGTTGCCACCCTCGCTGAAACTGCCGATCAGCTTGCCGCTCGCCGGCCAGATCCAGGTGAGCTCCTCGTTGTTCGCCGGGTCGGCCGCGCGCGCTTCGCTGCCCGCCTCCGGTTTCGCCTCGGGTTTGGCGTCGGCTTTGCTCTCCGGCCTGGCCTCCGGCCGGGCTTCCGGTTTGCCATCGCTGCGTGCCGGCGGCTTGCTTTCTGCTTTCGCCTCGCCTTTCGCGGCTGCTGCCGCGGCGACGACCACCGGTTCGGCCTCTTTCTTGCGCGCACGCGCCAGCGCCTGATCCGAATAGGCCTCCTTGCCCGCCTTCGGTTCGCGCTTCAGTGCGTCGCCGGCGCTGCCCAGCGGCCGCTGCTCGGGCGCCGCAGTACCGGCGATGGGTCTGACCACTGGCGCATCGCCGCCCGCCGTCGCCCCTGGCGCCTTGACGCGCAGCGCCTGGCCCACCAGGATGAGATTCGGGTTTTCGAGGTTGTTCCAGGCGGCCAGCTCGCGATAATCGAGCCCGTGATCGAGCGCGATCGAATAGAGCGTGTCGCCTTTCTTGACGATGTAGGCATCCTTCGGAACGGCGGGGACGGGTGCCGAGCCGACGGACTGCCCCTGCCCGCTGCGGTCGACGACCTGCACTGGCGAGCGACCAGCGCAGCCAGCCAGCGCGAGCGTTGCCGCAACGACGAGAACGAACCCATTTCGGGCGATACCAGCGTGATACTTCATTCGACTCCCGGTAATAGCGGAACAAAACGAACAGCGTCGAGACGGGTTTCGACGAAGCCTTCGGTCCGATGTTCGATCAGGCAGAGGTATTGCGTCGCGCCACCAATCGGCAGGATCATTCTTCCACCCGGCGCGAGTTGCCGCAAGAGTGCCGGCGGAACCGCCGCCGCCGCCGCAGCGACGATGATCGTATCGAAAGGCGCCGCTTCCGGCAGGCCAGCCTGACCGTCGGCGTGTTTCAGACGGACTTCGAGTTGCCCGATCTTGCGCAGGTTCTGCTTGGCTTTGGCGAGCAGCGGCGCGATACGTTCGACCGCGTACACCTCCTTCGTCAGTTGCGCCAGGACGGCGGCCTGATAGCCGCAACCGGCGCCGATCTCGAGCGTCTTGCCGAGCGAATCGCGACCGGCGCGCAGCGCCTCGATCATGCGCGCGACGACGTAGGGCTGCGAGATCGTCTGGGCAAAGCCGAGCGGCAGCGCGGTGTCCTCGTAGGCGCGTGAAGACAAGGCCTCCTCGACGAAAACGTGCCGGGGAACCGCGGCCAGCGCCGCCAGCACGCGTTCATCGACGATGCCCTTCTGGCGCAGGCGCTCGATCATGCGCACGCGCGTGCGCTGCGAGGTCATGCCGACGCCTTGCCTGGCAAGGTTCATTGCCGCAACCACGCGCGCACCAGCGGGAGTTGCGCGCTGTGCGTCAGATCGATCTGCAATGGCGTGATCGATACCTGATTGTTGTGCACGGCGTAGAAGTCCGTCCCTTCGCCGGCATCCTCGGCCTCGCCGGCCGCACCGATCCAGAAAACCGTCTCCTGGCGTGGCGAAAGCGTGCGCACGACCGGTTCGGCCTTATGCCGCTTGCCCAGCCGGGTGACCACCAGTGCGCCCAATTGCGCATGCGGAACATCCGGCACATTGACGTTGAGCAACACCGGCTCACGCAGCAAGCGTTGCTGCAAACGGGCGACCAGTTCGCGCGCGACGCGCGCGGCGGTCGCAAAATTCTCGCTGCCACGGCTGCACAGGGAGATTGCCAGCGATGGAATGCCGAGCAGGAAGCCCTCGGTCGCCGCAGCAACGGTTCCCGAGTAGATCGTGTCGTCACCCATGTTGGCGCCGTTGTTGATTCCCGAAATGACCATGTCGGGCAGCTCGTCGAGCATGCCGGTAACCGCCAGGTGTACGCAGTCGGTCGGCGTGCCATTGACGTAGTAGAAACCGTTCGCCGCGCGTTTCAGCGACAAGGGCCGGTCGAGTGTCAGCGAATTGCTCGCGCCGCTGCGATCACGCTCGGGCGCGACGACGGTGACCTCGGCCACCTCGAGCAGGGCACGCGCCAGTTGTTCGATCCCCGGGGCAAAATAGCCGTCATCGTTGCAGAGCAGAATCCGCATATCGTTCCACGCGCAGACAAGCTGGCAGAGAGGCAAAAAAAACCGGCAGCTGGCCGGCCTGTGGATCATCGGCGGGCCGCCGCAGCGCGGCGCCAGGCGCCAGTCGGTAGAAAAACGGCGTCATGCCAAACCGGGCTTCATTATAACCGGCTGCAGCAAGCGCCGAAACCACCGCTGTCGGGCGGCGGCATTTCGGGTTATAATCGCGCCATGTCGGGGCGTGGCGCAGCCTGGTAGCGCACTTGCATGGGGTGCAAGGGGTCCCGAGTTCGAATCCCGGCGCCCCGACCAACTGCAGCAGAGACAAAGGCCACCTCAGCGTGGCCTTTGCTTTGTTCGCCCACCGGCTACCGCGGCCGGCGTCCTTGCCGCCCGCGCCCTACAGATTGCAGAAGGTCATCCCGAATTCAACATCCTGATCGCAATGGCGCGGTCGATGATCGCTGTCGGGACGGGTGAAGCGAATGTTCAGCGCGTACTTGTTGGCGCTGATCTCGGGAATGTAGGGATCGCTCAGCTTCATCGAGATGCGCACCATCTGCGATGAACTGCCGCCCAGCATCAACTGAAACGCGCCACCGGTCGCGACATGATTTTCCGGCCGCCCGCTCGCGCGCAACAGACGTAGAACGATGTTCAGCGCATCGCGCAAGGGCAACATCGGCTGCAGCCAAGCCAGCAGGGCTTCGCGGCGGAATCCCGGCGCCTGATGCAGCCAATAGTGGTAGGACGGCAAATCGAACTCGCACACGCCACCGGGTATGCTCGCCCGGCTCTTGATGCTCATCAACCAGTCGTTGTCGCGCAGGTGCTGACCGATCTTTCCGGTCAGGCTGAGCAGCGCCGCCGAGGCGTGCTCGATTTCGTAAAGCGCGCCGGACAGCGCATCTTCAGAGATCTCCGGGTTGTTGCGAAAAGCCAGCAAGCTTTGCCGCTGTCGCTCGAGTTCCTGGATCAGGTCCATCTTCAGGTCGGCGCGGCCCGCGACATCGAGGATCTCGAACAGCGTCAGCAACACGACGTGATGTTCCTGCGCCCCATCGCGCTGCATGAAGCTGGCCACTTTCTGAAACAGATCCTCCAGACGCAACAGCGTGCGTATGCGTTCGTTGAAGGGATATTCGTAAGTAATCACACTGCCGCCAGCGTCAGAACCTGGGATTTTCGATAATTCTGAATCATTTGCCAGAAAACCTCAACGGTCAGCGTGAAGTTTGGCTCGCGCCAGAACGCGATAAAGCCCGTGCAGACTATCAACTTGTGCGGGCAGATCGTCCATGCCGGCGCTGTTCAGCACCAGATCGTCGGCGATCTCGCGCCGCTTGCTGCGCGAAGCCTGACTTGCCATGATAGCTTTCACCTCGGGTTCGGTCAGACCGCTGCGGGCCATGACGCGCGCTACCTGTATCGTTTCCTCACAATCGACGACCAGCACACGGTCGGTACGCTTGCGAAAGCTGCCTGTTTCGATCAGCAAGGGTACCGCCAGCAGCACGTACGGCGCGCTGGTCGGCGCCGTGCAGCGGGCTTCGCTATAGTCCCTGATCAGCGGATGGAGGATGGCTTCGAGCCTGGCCTTCGCGGTCGGGTCGGAGAAGGCGAGACGGCGCATCGCCGAGCGGTCCAGCCCACCGTCGGGGCGCACGACGATCGGCCCGAAGGCTGCCGCAATTGCCGTCATCGCCGCCCCATTCGGCGCGGTCAGTTCATGCGCAATCATGTCGGTATCGACGAGAGCGGCGCCGCGCTCGACAAACAACTCGGCGACGGTGCTCTTGCCGCTACCGATGCCGCCCGTCAGACCGACGACGAAGGTCACGGCTGTCCTTCCTTGCCCTTGGCGCAGTCGGTCGGGTGCGCTTTGGGCAACAAGGCTAGCACCGCCTCGCGCAGCGTTTCGGCCTGCTCCTGCGGGCCGCGTATCTCAAACGAGTTGATCATCTTGCCCTTGCGCTCACCCACCTTGGCCGACTTCACGCCCTTGGCGCGCAAGGCTTCGAGTCCGGCGTTGGCCGCCTCCTCGGTACGATACGTGCCGAGCGATACGGCGTACTGGTTCGGCCCGGCGCCATGCAAGACGAAGAAATCCTGCACACCAAGCTGTTGCAGTTCGGCCGTCTTGCGCGTGGCAGCCTCCTTGTTCTCGAGTGGCGGAACGAAGACCCAATAACCGGTGGTCTCCGCGCTCACCCGACGCGCTGCCTTGAAAGCAGGAAACTGCTCGCTGAGCAGGCGTTGCAGGTGCTCGGCGTCGGCGTTCGGCAAATCGCCCCAGGCTTGGCAGGTTTCCGGCACGCGCGGCGCCTGGACGGCCGGCTGAACGTCGTCCTTGGCCGCCACACGCGCCGGCGGATCAGCGAAAACGGTCACTTTCACGCGTTCGGGCAGCACCTGCTGGTCAAGCCGTCCGGCGTCCGGGCTTTTCGCCGGAGCGATGAAGCTGCGCGCGAACAGCAAGGCGTTGCCCAGGACGAGAACGACGACGGCAAGGCGCAGCGCAAGGATCATGCGAGCTTCGGCAAGTGCGCGAGCGAGGCTCGAATGGCTTCAGCCGGATACTCGAAGTCCTCCAGTTCGCCGGCGAAGTAACGGTCGTAGGCGGCCATGTCGAAATGCCCATGACCGGTGAGGTTGAAAAAGATCGTCTTCGCTTCGCCACTCTCCCGGCAACGAATGGCTTCGTCGATCGCCGCTCGGATGGCGTGGTTCGACTCGGGCGCCGGAATGACGCCTTCGGCACGGGCAAAGAGAACGCCCGCCTCGAAAGTCGCCAGTTGCGTCACGGCCACCGCCTCGATCAGGCCTTCGTGGTAAAGCTGCGAGACGAGCGGCGAATCGCCGTGGTAGCGCAGCCCGCCGGCGTGAATCCCGGGCGGCATGAAATCGTGCCCGAGCGTGTACATCTTCATCAGCGGGGTGAAACCGGAAGCGTCACCAAAGTCGTAGGCATAGGTGCCTTTGGTCAGGGTCGGGCACGACGCCGGTTCGACCGCGACCAGGCGCGTCGGCCGGCCAGCGTGACCACCGGCAGCATTTTCGGCGACGAAGGGGAAAGCCACGCCAGCAAACGACGAACCGCCACCGCACGGCGCGAAGATGACATCCGGCCAGTCGCCCACCTTGACGAATTGCTGCTTCGCCTCCTGGCCGATGATCGTCTGGTGCAGCGCCACATGGTTGAGCACCGATCCCAGCGCATAGCTGGTATCGGCGCGCCCGGCGGCTTCCTCGACCGCCTCCGAAATCGCAATTCCGAGCGATCCCTGGTTGTCCGGGTCGCGCTGCAGGATGTCGCGCCCGGTCTGCGTCATCGGCGACGGGCTGGCAAAAACCTCGGCCCCCCAGGTCTGCATCATCGAGCGGCGGAATGGCTTCTGCTGGTAGCTCACCCTGACCATGTAGACGCGCACATCGATGCCGAACATCTGCCCGGCGAAGGCCATCGAGCAACCCCATTGGCCGGCTCCGGTCTCGGTCGTGATCCGCTTGATTCCCGCTTGCTGGTTGTAGAACGCCTGCGCAACCGCGGTGTTCGGCTTGTGCGAACCCGCCGGCGAAACGCCCTCGTATTTGTAATACATGCGGGCTGGCGTCGCCAGCGCTTCTTCGAGTCGACGCGCGCGGATCAGCGGCGAGGGACGCCATAGCCGATACACCTCGCGCACCGCAGGCGGAATCGGAATCCAGCGCTCCGCCGACATTTCCTGTTCGAGAATTGCCGGCGGAAAAATCACCCCCATCTGCTCGGGGGAGACGGGTTGACCATCCGGGCCGAGCGGCGGCAAGGGTGGATTCGGCATGTCGGCAACGACGTTGTACCAGTGGGTCGGGATCTCCGACTGTTCAAGCGTGATGCGGATCGATTCCACGCGGCCTCCGTTAATGATTGATATGGGGAAGAGTCTGGTCGGCAGAGAAATCGAGTATACCGCGAAGGCCGGCTCTCAATCACCGTCGCCAGCCGCGGCAAGGGTGTAGTCGCCGCGCTCGAGCTCGCGCTCGACGCTATGTCCTGGGGCAAACCCGGCAATCAGGCGCCGACACGCGGCGCGTGCGGCAATCGTGTTGTCGTGGCTGAAATTACAAACGTAGAGATCAAGCGTGACGGCGCCGTGTTCCGGCCAGGTGTGTACGGCGAGGTGTGACTCGGCGAGAATGACCGCACCGGTCGCACCGGCCGGGCCCTGATCACTGGCGAACTGATGGAAGACGAAGCCCACCGGCGTCAAGCCGGCTGCCGCACACGTGCTCAGACACAGATCCTGCAGCGTCGGTGCGTCGGCCAGCAGGCTCTCGGCGCAGCGGCACTCGTAGAGTTCAGCGATCAGGTGCACACCGCGCATGCCGGTGATCCGCGCACGCTGGCGCAATCAACCTCGAGGCTCGAAGTTGGTGCTCGTGCGGCTGACGAGTCCGTCCTGGTTGAAGTGGACGTTGAAAAACCAGTCCATGCCGGGCTCGGTCTTCGTTTTCCAGTCCCAGACCGTTTCGCCTTTCATCGGGAAGAAGCGCTGGTGTGCCGGCCGACCGAGCAGGCGACGCACTTCGTCCTTGCTCATGCCGGGAACGACCTGCCTGAAGTTGTCCTCGGTGAGCACCTGCTGAACTTCGCGCAGCACGTTGTTCGGGCCGATGACGACCATGTAGTTGACGATGCCTTCTGGCGTACGCGGATACTCCCAGACGCGCGACCCATCCGGGTCACGCCATTCGAGGTCCGGTCTTCCCATGATGTTGCGGACTTCGTCGGCAGTGGTCACGCCCGGTCGGAGCTTGCCCAACTTATCCGCATCGCATGCCCCCAGCACCAGCGCGAAAGCCGCTGGAACCAGGAGCGCCGCAAGGAGTTTGGTCATCATCGTTTTCGTGCTCCACTCGTGGCGGGCGCGGTCGCAGCCGCCAGCGCGAAGTATAGCAACTGACGACGGTCAGACGTTGCTCCGCAACTGGTGCATCACCACCGCGAAAGCGCCGAGCAGCAGCAGGCCGCCCATACCGAGCGCCAGCGTCGTCGTCGAACCCCAGAGAGCAGGCGCGATCACACCGGCGGCAACGGCGTTGCAGCCCGATTGCAGGAAGGTCTGACAGGAAGCCGCCAAACCCCGTTGCTCGGGAAAAAGGTCGAGAGCAACCAGCGTCAGACTGGGCATGGCAAACGACATGCCGAAAGTGAAACCAAAGATCGGAATGACGCTCCACGGCAGCACGGGTGGCGCCAAGACATTCAGCAGCACGTTAGCCGCCGCGGCCAGCGCCATCGTCAGGTAGCCCAGAGCAATGCTGCGCGTTGCCGTAATGCGCTCGGCCAGGCGACCGGAGAGCCAGGCGCCGGCCATCAGGCCGCCCATTGCCGGACCGAACAGCCAGAGAAAACCGGTGACGGAGACGCCCAGGTGCTCGATCAGAAAGACCGGCGCCGAAAGGACGTAGATGAAGAATGCGGCGAAGTTGAGCGCCAGAGCGCCGCAAACCAACAGGAACGACGGCGAGGTCAGAACCCGCCGGTAAGTCGCCAACAGATAGCCAACCTTCAGCGGTTGGCGTTGCTGCTGCGGCAGCGTTTCCGGAAGCAGCAGCCAGCAGATCAGCCAGAGCAGACCACTCAACAAGCTGAGAAAGACGAAAACCGAACGCCATCCGAACCACGCCTGCAGCCAGCCTCCGAGGACCGGCCCGAGCGCCGGTGCGAGGGCGAACATCATTGTCACCTGGGCGATCAGCCGACGCGCCGCTGAACCTTCATACAAGTCGCGGACGATCGCCCGGCAGACGACGATTCCAGCACCGGCAGTCATCCCCTGCAGCGCCCGCAGAACCCACAGGTGTTCGATCCGCTGAGCAAAAACGCAACCAAAGGAGGCCAGACCGAAAAGCGCCAAGGCAACCAGAATCACTCGTCGACGACCGACCGCATCGGAAATGGCGCCGTGCCACAGTGTCATCAAGGCGAACGGCACGAGGTACGCGGTCAGCGTTTGCTGCACTTCGACGGAAGTAGCGCCGAGCGAGCGGGCAATGTCGTTGAACGACGGCAGATAGGTATCGATGGAGAAAGGTCCGACGGAAGCCAACAATGCCAGAATGATGGCCATTCCTCGCGGTACCCTCAGGTTCAACGGATCTGGCAAGTTCGGTCCTTCGATAGACGACGGGTTTGCACGGGGTTCGCTGCCTGGGTTGCTGAAGACCCTTATATTTCTATTATATCTGCTATTTTAAACCTGACTAGAGGGATTGGAAGAATCTCCTTGGAACGATGGCGATTGCGGCCATTCATTCGCGCGTGAAACGGCGATACTGCACCGCTTCCGCGACGTGCGCAGCGCCGATCTGCGGACTGTCGGCCAGGTCGGCGACCGTTCGCGCCACCTTGAGCAAGCGATGATAAGCGCGCGCCGAAAGCTGGAAGCGGCTGATGGCGTGCTTCAGGAGCGCTCCGGCAGCCGCTTCGGGCTGGCAATAGCGGTCGATTTCCTTCACGCTCAGGCGACCGTTTTCCTTGCTCTGGCGCTCGATCTGCCGCGCATTGGCGCGTACCACACGCGCCCGGACGACGGCTGACGGCTCGCCGTCCGGCGCACTCTGCAGCACCTCGGCGGGCACTGCGGGAACTTCGATCTGCAGGTCGATGCGGTCGAGGAGCGGCCCGGAGATCCGGTTGCGGTAGCGCAAAACCTGCTCGACCGTACAGCGGCAACGCCCACCGGCGTCGCCCAGGTAGCCGCAGGGGCAGGGATTCATCGCCGCCACGAGCTGAAAGTAAGCGGGAAACTCGGCCTGCCGGGCGGCGCGCGAAATATGGATGCGACCGCTGTCGAGCGGCTCGCGCAAAGCTTCCAGCGTACGCCGATCGCATTCGCAGATTTCATCGAGGAAGAGCACCCCCTGGTGCGCGAGCGAGATCTCTCCCGGATGCGGGATACTGCCGCCCCCGACCAGAGCGGCTGACGATGCGGTGTGGTGCGGCGCCCGGAATGGACGCTGGCGAAACTGCTCGGGTCGAAACTGGCCGGCGAGCGACAATACGGCCGCCGATTCCAGTGCGGCCGCCAGCGTCATCGGCGGCAGCAGCCCGGGCAGCCGGCTGGCCAGCATCGACTTGCCGGTACCCGGCGGTCCCGCCAGGAGAATCGAATGCCCCCCGGCAGCAGCGATTTCGAGCGCGCGCTTGGCCAGCACCTGTCCACGCACATCGGCCAGATCCGGGTAGTTGCCGGCGTCGTCGGCGGACAGCGGATCGGCCGCGCATTCGCTCAGCGACGACTGCCCGGTGAGGTGGGCACAGACCTCGAGCAGGGTATTGCCGGCGAGGACACGCACCTGACCGGCCAGTGCGGCTTCGCGCGCACTCGCTGCCGGCAGCACGAAGCTGCGTCCGCGCCCGCCGGCAGCAAGAACCATCGCCAACGCGCCGCGCACCGGCCGCAGTTCACCGGAAAGCGAGAGTTCGCCGGCGAACTCGTAGCTCGCCAGCGACTGCGCGGGAATCTGTTGCGCCGCGGCCAGGATGGCGAGCGCGATCGGCAGATCGAAACGACCCGATTCCTTCGGCAGATCAGCCGGCGCCAGGTTGACCGTGATCCGCTTGCGCGGAAACTCGAAGCCCGAATTCTGCAGCGCTGCGCGGACGCGGTCACGCGCTTCCCTGACCTCGGTGTCGGGCAAGCCGACCAGCGTGACGTTCGGCAGACCGCTGGCCAGGTGCACCTCGACCGCAACCTCCGGCGCAGACAGCCCATCCAGAGCGCGGCTGTGAGCGATGGCGAGAGGCATCGGCGCAGGCTCGCGTCAAACGCTGAACGGTGGCGGCTGGCCAGGCAGGCCGCGCATGCGAGCGCTTCGCCGGATCAGGGCGTAGCGTCGGGCGGGGGTGTCTTCTCCAACTGATCGAGACGCGCTTCGAGCGCCTGCAGCTTCTCGCGCGTGCGCTGCAGCAGCCGGGTCTGGACATCGAACTCCTCACGACTGACCAGATCGAGCCGGGAAAAGAAGCTGGCAAGTAGCGCCCGCGCATTCTTCTCGACGTCGGCCGCCGGGCTGTTGGCCAGCAGACTGCTCAGGCGAGCGCCAAGTTGTTCGATGATCCGGGGGTCGAGCATGATGGTCACCGGGAGCATGGATGGTTTGCGGGGAGAGGCAGTTTAGCACAGCGCTGACCACTGCCGCCGACGGCACCCATTTGGTGCAGCCTCCATCGAGCCTGCGCCAGGGCAGTGCACGGCTGGGCGAGCAGCCCGGCGAACGATAAACAAGCTATTACTTTAACGCGTTTTGTACGGCTGGCACACAAAGTGCTTAGCGCTAGATTGCATTGGATTCATTTTTTTCAGGAGAGACTGGCCATGAAGAACCTCACACTGCTTGCCGCGCTGACGACAGCGCTGGCCGCACCGGGCATCGGGCACGCTGAAGACTCGGTTCCGCCCGCGAGCAGTCCGCATACGCTGACCGGCAACATCGGTCTGTTCAGCAGTTATCGCTTCCGCGGCATCGATCAGACCTTTGGCAAACCGGCGCTACAAGGCGGTTTCGATTATTCGCACAGCAGCGGCTGGTACGTCGGCAACTGGAATTCGAACGTGAATTCTGGCGCCGGCTTCCCTGACGGCAACCTGGAGATGGACTTCTACGGCGGCTACAAGGCGGCGTTCGGCGATTTCGCGCTGGACGCAGGCGCCATCTACTACTACTACCCGGGGTCACAGGCACGTGGTCTTGGTCCTGGCGCGGCTTCCGGCGCGGTCAGCAATCAGGAGCTGTACCTGGGTGCATCGTGGAAGTTTCTCTCGCTCAAGTACTTCTACGCGATCGACGATTACTTCTCGCTGCGCGCACTGAGCAGCGCCGGCGCCATCGACCGGAGCACCCGCGGCACGCAGTACCTCGACTTTTCGGCGAGCTTCGATCTCGGCGACGGATGGGGACTGAATGCGCATGTCGGTCGGCTTGATCTGGCGAATGTTCGCCGCGGTGACTACACCGACTGGAAGCTAGGCGTCAGCAAGGACTTCAACGGCTGGGTCGTGGCCGCGTCGTACATCGATACGAACGCCAGCGGAAGTTGTCGCAAGGGCGAGTTCTACTGCTTCACGAACTCGCTGTCCGACCACGGCGGCGTGCTCAGCAGCGGTTCGCACAGCAAGGACGCTGGTCGCGGCATCGTCGTCGTCTCGCTGACGCGCAACTTCTAGCGTGCAACAAACCTGACCGGGAAGCTTCGGCTTCCCCTTACGTGGAGAACAGAAATGAAATTGGTAACGGCCATCATCAAGCCCTTCAAGCTGGACGAAGTACGCGAAGCGCTGTCGGCGATCGGCGTGCAGGGCATCACGGTGACCGAGGTCAAGGGTTTCGGGCGCCAGAAGGGGCACACCGAACTCTATCGCGGAGCCGAGTACGTCGTCGACTTCCTGCCCAAGGTGAAGGTCGAAGCGGCGATTCGCGACGAGATGCTCGACGCCGCGATTGAAGCCATCGAGAAGTCCGCCAGCACCGGGAAGATCGGCGACGGAAAAATATTTGTCTCAACCATCGAAGAAGTCGTTCGCATACGCACCGGCGAAACCGGTGAAAGCGCCTTGTAAGGAGTCACCCATGAAACGTCTACTTGCCATTCTCGCCTTGCTCGGGGCAATCGGCGTCGCCGCCCCGGCCGCGGCTGAAGAGAAGCCGGCAGCCGCAATGCCGGTAAGCGGCGCCGTCGCCGGTGCCGAATCCGTGTCCGCTGCCGCCGCACCCGGTGCGCCAGGCGCACCAGCCGCAGCCGCCAGTTCACCGGCGGCGCCGGCCGCGACACCCACACCGCAGGCCAACAAGGGCGACAACGCCTGGGTCATGATCAGCGCGGCGTTCGTCATCCTGATGTCCATCCCCGGCCTGGCCCTGTTCTACGGTGGTCTGGTGCGCAGCAAGAACATGCTCTCGGTGCTGATGCAGGTCTTCGTCACCTTCTCGCTGATCAGCATCCTTTGGGTAGCCTACGGGTATTCGCTGGCCTTTACCGAAGGAAATGGCTTCTTCGGCGTCTTCGACAAAACCTTCCTGAAAGGGATTACCGTCGACTCGGTCGCCGCAACCTTCTCCAAGGGAGTGGTCGTCTCCGAGCTCGCCTACGTGATCTTTCAGGGCGCCTTTGCCGCCATTACCTGTGGCCTGATCGTCGGCGCCTTCGCTGAACGCGCCCGATTCTCGGCGATCCTGGTCTTCATGGTCATCTGGTTCACGCTCTCCTACCTGCCGATGGCGCACATGGTGTGGTACTGGGCTGGCCCCGATGCCTACGTCGACGCAGCCGCTGGCGAGGCAGCCGGCAAGACGGCCGGTTTCCTGTTCCAGAAAGGAGCGCTCGACTTCGCCGGCGGAACCGTGGTGCATATCAATGCCGCGATCGCCGGCCTGGTCGGAGCGATCGTCATCGGCAAACGAATCGGCTATGGACGCGAGTCGATGGCGCCGCACAGCCTCACCTTCACCATGATCGGCGCTTCGCTGCTCTGGTTCGGCTGGTTCGGCTTCAACGCCGGCTCAGCCCTGGAAGCCAACGGAAGCGCTGCGCTGGCGATGGTCAATACGTGGGCGGCGACGGCGTGCGCGGCGCTCTCCTGGATGCTCGCCGAATGGCTGCTGAAAGGCAAACCTTCGATGTTGGGTGCCGCTTCGGGGGCAGTCTCGGGTCTGGTGGCGATCACCCCGGCCGCCGGTTTCGTCGGTCCCCTGGGCGCCATCGCGATCGGCCTTCTGGCAGGCTTCATCTGCCTGTGGGGAGTCAATGGCCTGAAGCGAATGATCGGCGCAGACGATTCGCTCGATGTTTTCGGCGTGCATGGCGTCGGCGGAGTCCTCGGTGCGCTGCTCACCGGCATCTTTGCCGCACCCTCGCTCGGTGGCACAGGCGTCTATGACTACGTGGCCAACAAAGTTGGGGAGTACGACATGGGCGCGCAATTGATCAGTCAGTTCTGGGGCGTCGGGACCGTCATCGTCTGGTCGGGAGTCGTTTCCTTCGTCACCTTCAAACTGGTCGACCTGATCATCGGCTTGCGCGTTCCGGAAGAAGAGGAGCGCGAAGGTCTCGACATCACCTCGCACGGCGAATCGGCTTATCACTACTGAATCCATCTCGGGCGGCAATCGCCCAGACCGTTTGGGGCGCCCACGTGGCGCCCCTCTTTTTCCTGTAACAAACTGTTTCGTCTGTCGGACGAAGCTGGCTGTCGGACGTTAGTCGTTGCAGTCGCCGGTTTCGGCGTCGCCCAACGAGTCCATCAGCCATGACCCTCATCCGCGACCATCTGCGCCTCTGGCGCCAAAGCTTTCTTCTTCTGATCCTTGCACTGCTGGCCGCGGCGGCCGGCGCCGACCCCGCCGGTCGCGTCGGGCGAATCGCCTGGTTGTCCGGTTCCGTCCATCTGCATCGTGCCGACAGCGGAGAATCGACCGCGGTCGAGCGCAATTGGCCAGTCAGCAGCGGCGACCTGCTATCGACCGCCACCGGCGCGCGCGCCGAGGTGCAGATCGGCTCGGCCGTGCTGCGCCTCGACTCCGACAGCGTACTCGAGTTCGCCCAGGTGGACGATCATGCCGTCCGCCTACGCCTGCTCGACGGCCGCTTCAGCGCTCGCCTGCCGTTTGCCGAGTCGGCGCGCGAGTACGAACTGGCGGTCTACGACCAGCGCTTCAAGGTGCGCGACGCCGGCCACTACCGTCTGGATGCGGATCGACAGAAGCGTGCGATCACCGTTTACTCCGGCCGGCTCGCCGCGACAACACGCGGACGCGGGCTGGAAATCGGCTCTGGGCAACGTCTCGTTTTTGTCGACGACGGCCTTGCGAATTACCGGATCAGCGCGCCTGAGGACGACGAGTTCGCCGCCTGGAACGTCATGCGCGAGCGCCAGGCGAGTGCTCGGCTGCTGCCCTACGTATCGAACGAGATGACCGGCGCCGCCGACCTGGCAGCCTACGGCTCGTGGACCGAACACGCCGAGTACGGCGCCATCTGGTACCCACGGACAGTTCCTGCCGACTGGGCACCTTACCGCACCGGCCGCTGGATTTGGGTGGCTCCCTGGGGCTGGACTTGGGTAGGCGATGAGCCCTGGGGCTTCGCACCTTTTCACTACGGCCGCTGGGTGTTCCTGAACGGCGCCTGGGGCTGGGTGCCAGGCCGCCGAGTAGCCAGGCCGGTCTACGCACCGGCGCTCGTCGCCTGGGTCGGTGCGCCAGCTGGCGGTGCGCGCGGCAGCGCACCACCGGCAATTGGCTGGTTCCCGCTGGCTCCGCGCGAGGTCTACGTCCCCGCCTATCGCGCCAGTGAGGGACACTTCCGGCAGATCAACCACGCGCACCTCGCGCGCGTCCCGGCGCTCGCAGACCTCACGCGCCAGCCGCGGGCTTTCACCGAGCAGACGGGCTATGCACATCGCACCTCACCGCACGCAGTGACCATGGCCCACGGCGATGTGTTTACCGAACGCCGACATGTTGGCGAAGGACTGCCCGGCCAGCGCGAACGCAACGACATCCTACGCGGTCCAGTACATGTTCGGCCACCGCTAGGCGCGCCAGCACCAGCAGCCAACTATCGGCAGTTCGAAAACGATCCACCCGGACCAAACCGGCGCTGGCCGGCCAGGCCCGAGAGCGCGATCGATGGCGCACGAAGTGAACGGCGCCTGCCGCAAATCGACGCCTTCGACCGCCCCCCGCATCCGATCCCCAGACCCGCGTCGGTGGGCACCCCGCCATCGCCTCAGCCGCCCCCGGCGGCAACGGTAGCCGCTCCACCCGCAGCCGTGAGCAGGCAGCTAGACCCGCGGCCGCAGCCAGGGTCGCCCGGCGTACCCGCGTTTGCCGGGGAGCGCGCGGAACATGGCGCCGCACGGGGTCCGATGCCGATCGCGCCCGCCACGGTGACCCCGGTCAGACCGCTGGCGCCGCCGTCCATGGAAAGGCAACCGATCGACGCGATGCGCCCACCGCCAGTCCTACGCGACGGCCGGGAAGCGCGACACGAGCGCCGCGACGACTTGCGCGCCGCCCCTTTGGCGACGCCGCCGGCACCCACGGCAGTGCAACGCCCGGTCGAACGTCCGCCCGTCGACTTCGTGCGCCCGGCCGCTCCGGCCAAGCTTGAGCGGCACGAAGAGCGCGGCGAACGGCAGGCTCAGGAACGACGCCGTGTGCCCGCCGACCGTCCAGACCAGTGGGATGATTCGATTCGCCGGCAGACGCATTAGGCCGGACCTGACAGACACCTCATCAGCGTCTGCCGGTGGCCAGCTGCCGCCTCGGCGGCAGCCAAGCGTGTCCCGCTTCTTCGCGGCGCAACGGGGCGACCGAATGGACTTGGGGCGATGTACGGGACTCGAACCCGTGACTCCTGGAATCACAATCCAGTGCTCTACCAACTGAGCTAACACCGCCGCTTTTTCTGTGGCGCGCCCGGCGAGACTCGAACTCACGACCCCCGGCTTAGAAGGCCGGTGCTCTATCCGGTTGAGCTACGGGCGCAAGCGCGAACGCTCGTGCGATCCATCCGCAACGCCCCAACAGCCAGCAGTTGATGCACTCAAGACTGGTCGGGGCGGTGGGATTCGAACTCACGACCCTCTGCTCCCAAAGCAGATACGCTACCAGGCTGCGCTACGCCCCGAGAAGCGCGCCATTCTACAGTTCCGCGCATGGGCGGTCAATCGTGTGAGTGAAGAAGGGTGCAATCGAAAGTGCGACTGGCGCCGGGGTGGTCGGCATTGGCCTTCGGCACTAGACAAATGAGCGGAGGTGAGGTAAATAGCGATGGGTGACTTTAACCTGGAGCGAAACCCATGGCAGA
>NZ_JAPUVR010000043.1 GCF_029255125.1 Accumulibacter sp.
AAGGCGGAAAGGCGAGTCGGCAGCCTCGCTTTCTACGCCACCGCAGAATTGTTCCCTTCCGCGCGACATCGGCGCCCGCTGCCCCGGGTGGCAGTGCTGAAACGAAAAATTCACAACCTCTGAGTAACTGCGACCACTTCCGCACTCGGATCGATGAGATCCTTGCCGTCCTCGCCGACATGCTCACACCGAGCGAGGAAGTGCACCGAGACACCGATTTTGCTGCCCTGTTGGGGCGAATCGTTCCCGAGGGGCGAAAAGGCGACCGCCTTTACCGGGACAACCGGGACGCTGACGGAATCTTCGTCCAAAAGGTCGAGGAGAATGTCCGCCAAAAGCTCACCGAAGTTCCAGATCTGACGCAGATGATCCGCAAATACGCCGTGACCCAAGGTCTCGCGGTCGGTGAAGATGTCGCCGCATTGGCGCATTGCCTGTGTTCGAGCAACCTCGAAACGGTCCTCGACGATGTCCTCCGGCCGGCGACGGGCGCCGCTTTGCAGCACAAAATCGAAAAGTCCTGGGAAACCGCAAAGCAGCTGCTCTTCTGGCTCTGTGCGCTGGCCGTTCGACCGGATTGGGTCGAGGCACAGGAGAGAAGGGACGGCGAGGCACGCTTCGAGGTACCCATCCGCACTCGAGGTGGTGCCGAGATCGTCAGTTCGCGCTACCAACAGGCGCCTCCTGGCTTCGACGGCAGCAGCGAAATGGACTTGATCGGAAGGGGCAGGATCAAGCTTACGAACCTGGAGTCTGGCTTTGGTACTGACCAGCCGGTAGACGATATCCTGCTTGACGTGGCGCACCACTTCAAGACCGAGATCAAGAGGGAGGATCTGCGGCTCAACTCTGCGAAAAAGGCTCTCTTCATTGACCTCATTGACGAGGAACTTTATGACTGTGGAAAGCACAAGCATCGGCACCATTACATCCTGGTCGACGAAGATGAGAAATCGCCGCTCAGGCGACCGTCCGTCTACGACGAACTTCGAGAGCTTCTACCCCGACTGAAGATCCTCTACCAGCAGGCTTCCGGCGAGAACCCCTTGCTGCTGCGCGAGACGCGCCTGATCACCATCATCCGCGGATTCCTCAACCTTCCCGACACTTTGCGCTGATCCCGATGAAAACGACCGCAATCCCCGTGCTTCCACTGCATCCCCTGACGCTCCCGGCGCGCGGCTCGTGGCCGGCGACGGTGCATCGTTTCGACGAAAACTCGGCCTGGGCCGTGCGTGCCGCGCTCGCCGCGCAGCGGCCCCTGCTGGTGCGCGGCGAACCGGGCTCGGGCAAGAGTCAGTTGGCGCGCGCCGCGGCGGAGGCGCTCGGTCGCCTGTTCCTGGCCGAAGTGGTGCACGCGCGCAGCGAAAGCCAGGATCTGCAGTGGCGTTTCGACGGGCTCGCCCGGCTGGGCGACGCGCAGGCGATGAGTGCCGGTCACTGCAGCGCCGAGGAAGTGCGCGCCCGCCTCGATCAGCGCAACTACCTCAGCCCGGGTGCGCTGTGGTGGGCTTTCGACTGGGACACCGCCGAGCGCCAGCACCTGCGCAGCAGCGGTCGCAGCGCGCGTCCGCAGCCACCGGCCGAGTGGACGCCGGCCCAGGGCAGCGTGCTGCTCATCGACGAAATCGACAAGGCGGAGGCCGATCTGCCGAACGGCCTGCTGGAAACGCTGGGGAACGGCGCGTTCACCGTTCCCTGGCTCGAGCAGGCGGTAAGCATCGCGCCAGAAACGCCGACGCCGCTGGTCGTCATCACCACCAACGAGGAACGCGAGCTGCCGGCGGCCTTCGTCCGCCGCTGTCTGGTACTCAACCTGCAGATGCCGAAGAGCGAAAGCGACTTCATCGCCGCGCTGATCGAACGCGGCAAGCTGCATTTCGCCGATCGCTGCCCGCACGAGGTCTATCGCAGCGCCGCCGCCCAACTGTGGGAAGACCGGCAGGCGGCCACCGCCCAGGGTCTGCAGGGGCCGGGCTACGCCGAGTACATCGATCTGCTGCGCGTCGTCACCACGCTGCAGGCCGACCCCGCGCAGCAGCCGGCGTTGCTCGCCAAGGTGCAGGACTTCGCCTTGAAGAAACATCCGCCGGCGAACGGATGAGCCACGCGCCGCTGCGCACGCGAACCGCCGTCGGGCGGGCCGACCTGCTGCGCGTGCAGGCCGAACACGGCGACCTGGCGCTCGAGCAGGTTGCCGCCGCGCTCGGCTATGAGCGAGCCAGCGGGCGGCCGGCGAAGCCCGCCGCGGCGCCCGAGGTCGTACCCCCGGCGTCGCCGCCGGCTGGCCTCGACGACACCGGGCCGCCGCTGCCCGAACGTCCGGCGAAGCTTCCCGGCGCGCGCTTCTTCCACGTCAGCGAACACCGGCAGAGCGCGCCGGAAGCCGGCGCCGGCGCCGACGAAGCGCCCGGCTGGCTGGCGACAGCCGCGCTGCTCACCGACGATCCGCGTCCCGATCCCGCTTCGCTGCGTCTGCCCGCGCACCCGCCGCTGACCCGCTGGTCGCGCCTGTGGCCCTTCCTGCGCCGGGAACTCGGGCGATCGCTCGAGCTCAACCAGCCCGACATTCCACGCCTGCTCGACAACCTGACGCGCGGCGAAGCGCTGCGCCGCATTCCGCTGCTCCACCGGCACGGCTGGAGCCCGCGCATTGCCATTCTCGCCGACTACTCCCGGCAGACCACGCCGCTGCACGCCGACTTCGACGCGCTGCACCGCGCGCTGCTCAAACGCCACGGCCGGCAGCGGATCGAACACTACCTGCTGGCGGACGAGCCGGGAGCGCAACCACTGGTCGACCGCAGCGCGCACGGCCGGCGGCGCCTGATGCGTCAACGCTGGCAGTCGCCGGCGCCGACGACCGCGCTGCTGATCCTCGGCGATCTCGGCATGCTCGACCCCGCATCGGCCGCGCTGCCCGGCTGGCAGCAGTTCGCCGGCCGTCTGCGCAGCGCTGGACGGCAGGCGCTGGCGCTCTGCCCGGTTCCCGCGCGTCTCCATCCGGCCGAACTGCTGCGCAGCTTCACGCTCGTCGAATGGGACCGCCACAGTCGTCTGCGTCCGACAACCGCCCGCCCGCCGGCGGGCGACGCGGAAGCCCGGCTCAGTGAGGAGTTCGAGCGCGGCCGACGGGCTGCCGAAAGCCTGCTCACGCTGCTCGCGCCCGCGGTACGCGTCGAACCGCCGCTGCTGCGCGCGGCACGCGGACTCTTGCCGGCAGCGGTGGCCGATGTCCTCGGCGAAGCGCTGATCTGGCAACACGCCGACGTGCGCGCCGGCCCGCAGGGTTTCCAGTACGCCGACAAGGCGGCGATCGCCCGCTACCAGGACGCCTTTGCCGCGCTCGCGCCGGATCTGCAACGTGCCGCCGTCGACCTGATCCTCGCCCACCATGCCGGCTTGCCCGACTCGGTGCGTTTCAGCGAAATCATCGCCAGCCAGCGACTGGCGCCGCAGGCCGTGTCGGACAAGCTGCGGGAAGAGGCGCAGCGCTGGCTGCGGGCGCTCGCCCGCACGGCCGAGCAACGGCCGGAAGCGCTTGCCCTGCAGCAGTTCAACCAGCGCCACGTCGACCGTCAGAGCGACCCGATTGTGGCCGCCGACGATGTTCAGGCCGCGCTCTGGGCGCTCGCGCAGCGCGCGCGCGTGGCGCGTGGCGAAGCGGTCGAACTGCCGGCGGGGGTGCGTCCGGAACAGGTGCGTTTCTTCCTCGACCCGCCGTCCGAGCGCCGGCCGATCGCTTGCGCGCTGCGCCAGCGTGGCGCCGAGCTGTGTCTCGAAGCGCTCGACGCGAAGGTCGGCGGCTGGCCGCCGGCCGGCAGTCCGTACACCGACCTGACGCTGGTCGACGGCGGCGTTTTCGTGCGCGTCAGGCGCCTGCCGACGGCGTCGTCGCCGGCCGCCGACGGCGCGTCGGTTTATCTCGCCGCCAGCGCCTTGCCGCACCGCGTCGCCGTGCTGACGCGCGAGGTCGAGCGCGTCGAGCTGCACGCGCCGCACCTGGCGCTCACCGTCGCCGCCATCGCGCGCCCGCGCTGGGCGCGCGCGCTCGGCCGCGACGCCTGCGGCCTGTTCAGCGAAATCGAGGTCGGCGGCGTCAGGCAACGCTTCCGCTGGATCGCACCGGGGCGTTTTCTGATGGGTTCGCCGGCGGACGAGCCGGAGCGGTATGACGTCGAGGTGCAGCACGAAGTGACGCTGAGCCGGGGTTACTGGCTGGCCGACACGGCGTGCACGCAGGCCTTGTGGCAGGCGGTGATGGGGAAGAATCCGAGCGAGTTCAAGGACGATGCGCGCAACCCGGTCGAACAGGTGTCGTGGGACGATGTGCAGCGCTTCATCGGCGAACTGCAGCGTCGGGTAGCGGGATTGGCGGTGCGATTGCCGAGCGAAGCGGAGTGGGAATACGCGTGCCGGGCGGGGACGACGACGCCGTTTTCGTTTGGCGACGAGCTGACGCCGGAGCGGGTCAACTACGATGGGAACTACC
>NZ_JAPUVR010000044.1 GCF_029255125.1 Accumulibacter sp.
ACCGTGTCGAAAAGCGGCGTGCAGGCGAAGGAACTCGGTTTTGCGCTGGAGTCGGACCGCATCGTCTTCAACGCGAACGAACTGCTCTACATCGCTTTGCGTGAGGCGCGCGGCCTCGCCGAGGCGGGCTACTACCCGCGCCTGCCGGCGCGCGGCATCAAGGTTGCCGGGCGTACCGGCATTGCCAACTGCGAGATGATGCTCGCCAACATGAAGGAAGGCGGGATGATTTCAGCGCACGACTACGCGGTGGCCAAGGCGGCGGCTACCGCCCTTTGCGGCGGCGAGGTCGAGACCGGTTCGCTGGTCGACGAACAGTGGTTGTTGACCGTCGAGCGCAAGCTCTTCGTCGAGCTGCTGAAGAATCAGCTGACCCAACAGCGCATCCAGCACATGCTGCAAACCGGCAAGCCGCTGCGCAACTGAACGAGCAAGGAGAAAACGAAAGATGGGCAAACAGATTCAGGACGCATACATCGTCGCCGCCACGCGCCTGCCGGTCGGCCGGCGCAAGGGGATGCTCGGTCATGTCCGGCCGGACGACATGCTGGCGCACGCGCTGCGATCGGTTCTCGCGCAGGTGCCGGCGATCGATCCGGCGCTGGTCGACGACGTGATCGTCGGCTGCGCGATGCCGGAAGCGGAGCAGGGCATGAATGTCGCCCGCATCGGGCTGTTGCTGGCGGGAATGCCGAACAGCGTACCTGGCGTGACGATCAACCGTTTCTGCGCTTCCGGCTTACAGGCGGTGGCCATGGCGGCGGATCGCATTCGTCTGGGCGAAGCCGATGTGATGATCGGTGCCGGCACCGAAACGATGTCGCTACTCAACCAGATCACCGGCAACAAGATCGCGCTCAATCCGGCCATCTTTGCCCGTGAAGAGCATTATGCGATCGCCTACGGCATGGGAATCACGGCCGAGAAGGTTGCCGAGCGCTGGAAGGTCTCGCGCGCCGAACAGGACGCTTTCGCCCTGGGTTCGCACCAGAAGGCTTGCGCGGCGATCGCGGCTGGGCACTTTGCGGCGGAAATCTCGCCCTATGCGGTGAAAGCCCATGTGCCCAATCTGCGTAGCGGCGAAGTGGTTGTCAGAGAATACTTGGCCAAGGACGACGAGGGTCCGCGCGCGGACAGCAGTCTTGATGGACTCGCCAGGCTGAGGCCGGCGTTCGCAGCACGCGGCACGGTGACCGCCGGTAACAGCTCGCAGATGTCGGACGGAGCAGCGGCAGTGTTGCTCGTCTCGGAAAAGATCCTCCGGCAGTTCGATCTGACGCCGCTGGCACGCTTTGCCGCCTACTCGGTGGCGGGTGTTGCGCCGGAGATCATGGGCATCGGTCCGATCGAAGCGATTCCGCGCGCGCTCAAGCTGGCCGGAATCCGGCAGGACGACGTCGACTGGTTCGAACTCAACGAGGCGTTCGCGGCGCAATCGCTGGCCGTCATGCGCACGCTGGAGCTCGACCCGGCGCGCGTCAACCCCTTGGGTGGGGCGATCGCGCTCGGCCATCCGCTGGGCGCCACTGGAGCAATCCGCACCGCGACGCTTGTTCACGGTCTGCGCCGGACGGGGCAGCGCTACGGCATGGTCACCATGTGCATCGGCACCGGCATGGGTGCTGCTGGCGTCTTCGAAGCGATTCGGTAAGCTGTTCCGGGTCGTCGCAAGCCCTCGCCGAACTTGCTCGACGAGGGCTTTTTTGCTTGATCTGGCGGGCCTCGTTGTTCGCCGCGCGGATCATCGGTCGCCGGCAACCTTGGCATTGTGCTCGTGCGGCGCAATGACCGCGTGGCGAGCAAAGTGTCTGGCATAATGTTCGCCGAACACGGTGACCAAGGCGCGCAATGGATATCGAGCAACTGAGCAGTCTGGGCTGGCGCGAAGGATTGATTGCGATCATCGCGCTGCTGCTGCTTTATATCATCGTCCTTTTTGTGCGGATGCGACGCTTGCGACGTGATTTGCAGGCGACGATGCTGTTGGGCAAGGACAAGGTGGCGGAGGCGGCTAATGCAGCGGCCGGCCAGCCTGCGCCCACCGCCGGGCCGGCAGTGGCACCGGCAACGGCACCGGCACCGGCAACGGCACCGGCACCGGCAACGGCAACGGCAGCGACAGTGGCACCTTCGGGCGAATTGCAAGTAGCGGTTGCCGACGCCGCGTTGCTGGCTGCGCCGATCGGCGGGTTGCCCGCCGCCAGTGCCGTCGCGCTTCCCGACGAGCCGGATTTCGCCTGGAACGAGCCGCCGCCCGAGATCCCGGGACAAGCCTTGATCGACGCGCTGCAGCGCGACGTATACCAGTTGCGTGACGAGCTTGACGAGCTGCGCTCGGACCTGCTCGCTGCACGTGAAGACATCCGTCGCATGTTGGCGCAGGCGGCCGAACCGGTGGCTGCGACGGCGCCGCTCTACAAGGATGCAATGCAACTGGCGACGCAGGGACACGATGCAGCGACCATTGCTCGCCACTGCGCGATTGCGCGCGCCGAGGCAGACCTGATTGTCGCGCTGGCGCGCAATCGCCAAGACGGCATTCAGTGAACAGGAAAGGAGCAGGACAAGACGATGGCAGTCCAATCGGCAGGCGACGAAACAGGCTCTTCTCCGGCACCAGAACCTCCTGTTGGAGCGCGCGCGTCAGCGCCCGACGGGGATGGGCAGGCCGAGCTGAAGCGGCAACTGTTGCGCCGCATGGGCGTCGCGGGGATGCTGATCGTCGTCCTCCTTTCTACACTGGCAATCTTCGACTATCTGAATACGCAGGATGAGGCGATGGTTGCCAGCACGCAGTTCACCGAGCCGGTTCCGGTACGCCGGAAGGAAGCGCCGGCGGCGACAGTCGCCCCGCCACCGCCCGTCGAGCAAGCCGCCGAGCCAGCACCAACGCCGCCAGTAGCAGAGCTGCCGGCGGCCGTCAGTCAGCAAGCGGCGAGTGCCTCGCCAAGCAGCAGTCCACCGCCTTCCGGGCAGCCTGTGGCGGGTGCTTCGCCGGCCGGTGCCAGCCGGGCCCCGGTTGCCCGTGTACCCGCGGAGTTACCTGCGCCAGCACGCGCTGTCGGCGATGTGCCGAAGGAAGCACCGCCACTCGCCCCATCGGTGGCAAGCGCCGTGCCGCCTGCTCAGCCGGCGGTCGCGCTTCCCCGCACGACGCTTGGCTACACCTTGCAGTCGGATCTGCTGCTCGATGTCCGGCGAGCCGAAAGTCTGCAGGCGCAGCTCGCCCAGGAAGGTATTCCGGCAACGGTCGAGACGCGTCTGCGCATCGGTCCATTCAGGACGCGTGCCGAAGTCGCGGTGATTCGTCGGAGGCTGAAGGAACTGGGAGTCGAAACCGCGCCGCTCGCAGGCAAGGCCCGCTAGCCGTCTAGGCTTCGCCTTGGCCGGGTGCCTTTTGCCGTAGGCGGCGGGCGAAGACCGCCATTTCCCTGGCCGCCTGCACATCGCCCTTGGCGGTCGCGACGGCGATCCCCTGTTCGTAGGCAGCCACCGCCTGCGCCGTTCGACCGCATTCGGTCAAAGCTCGGCCAAGCAGCTTCCAGGCGGCGGAATACGTCGGTTCACGGGCGACAGCGTCCGCCAGGTACGTTGCCGCCTGATCGACCTCACCTGCCTTCAGGTACTCCGCACCAAGGGAATAGCGCAGCAGAGCGCCGTCGCGAGGGCTGCCGAGCATTCGTTCCAGGTTGGCGATCACCGTTCTCGTCATATACCATCTCCAATTTTCAACCCGCATTGTAGAGGAAGCGAACATGCGCAAGACGATCGTTGCAAGCCCCCTGGCGCCAGCCGCTATCGGTACATACTCGCAGGCTGTGGCCGTTGACCGAACGGTGTATCTTTCCGGGCAGATCGGCCTTGATCCGGTGAGCATGCAGATGGTGCAGGGAATAGATGCTCAAATCGTGCGCGTCTTCGAGAACCTCAAGGCGGTTGCCGAGGCTGCCGGCGGAACGCTCGCCGACATCGTCAAACTGAACGTATACCTCACCGACCTGAACCACTTCACGACGGTCAATGAGGTCATGGCCTGCTATTTCTCCGAGCCCTTCCCGGCGCGTGCAGCTGTTGGCGTCGGCGCGCTGCCGCGCGGTGCCTTGATCGAGGCGGACGCCGTGATGGTGCTCTCGGGCGATCGCACGCCCCCTTCTTGCGGCTAGTCTCGGGCAAACTGACCGCCGCTGCGGCGCAAGCCCGGCTTTCCGGGAAGCACCCTCGATCGGCCAGCGTGATCGCCAGGGCGGACGGTATGCGGTATGCGGGGTGCAATTGGAAGTGCGACTGTGGGTTAGGCCGCCTGCTGACCTCTGGACTGCCAATAGCTGTCCCACTCCTGGTTGGCACGGCAGACACGCAGGGCCAGCATGTGCTCGGCGTTTTTCAGT
>NZ_JAPUVR010000045.1 GCF_029255125.1 Accumulibacter sp.
CCGGCGCCGCGTTGTCGCCGCTCGCCGAAGCGCAGCGGCGCTTCACCGCGGTCGAAGCGCGCGAACCCGGCCGCGGCGCGGCGGGCATGGCGGCGGCCTGCATCACCGAGCAGGCGGACTGTCTGACCGCCCTCGGCCGCCTCGACGAAGCCGCGCAGGCGTACGAACAGGCGATTGCGCTCGCTGAGCAAGCGCACGCCGAACGCCAGGTCGCGGTCGGCAAAGGTCAGTTGGGCAGCGTCCGCCTGCTGCAGCGCCGCTTCCCGGAAGCGCTCGCGGCGTGGGGCGAAGCGCGCGAACGCTTCGCGGCGCTCGGCGAAGCGGAGTCGGTCGCCGTCGCCTGGCACCAGATCGGCATGGTCCACCAGGACGCCGGCAACGGCGAAGCCGCCGAAGACGCGTACCGCCAATCACTGGCGATCAAGGTGCAGTGCAACAACGTCGCCGGGCAGGCGAGCACCTTGCTCCAGTTGGGCAACCTCTACGACGACGTTCTCGGCCGCCCGGAGGACGCGGTGACGCACACTCGGCAGGCAGCCGAGCGCTACCTCGCGCTGCGCGACGCGGCCGGCGAAGGCCGCTCGCGCGGCAACCTCGCCGAGACGCTGCGCCGTCTTGGCCGACGCAGCGAAGCGCGCCACGAAATCGAACGCGCGCTGGCGTGCCTCCGCGACCTTGGCCACGCCGCCGAGCCGTGGAAGGTCTGGGGCATCCTCGCGGCCATCGAGAACGACGACGGCCGCGCCAGCGAAGCGCGCCAGGCAAGCCGGCAGGCGCGCGAGGCGTTCCTCGCCTACCGTCGCGACGGCGGCGAGAACCACAGCGGCGGCGGGCGGCTGGCGGCCGAAATCGCCCGCCTGCTGCTCGCCGGCGACAGCGTCAGCGCCGCCGCGGGGCTCGCGCAACTGGCCGGGGAACTGGCCAGCGACGCCGACGCCCCCGCCTGGCTGCCGCCGTTCGTCGCCGCGCTGCGCGCCATCGTCGCCGGCGAGCGCAGCGCGGCGCTCGCCGACGCGCCGGGGCTTTACTACCGCGACGCCGCCGAAATCGTCCTGCTGCTCGAGCAACTGGCCGCCGCCGGTCCGATTGCGCGAACGACGCGCGCTGGCCCGCGCGCCGTAAAGCGCATGATGTGGGTCATTGGCGCGGTTGGCGCAGTTGCCGCCGTCGCCGCTTTGTCTTACGCCCTGGGTACGGGATGACTCAGCTTTTCGCTCGCAGGAGTACTCATCCCGGCAAAGGAGTACCATGTGCGCACGGTATATACAGGAGACAGGAGCGACGAATGCGGACACGGGTGTTCAGAAGCGGGAATTCGCAAGCGGTGCGCATTCCGCTGGAGTTGCAGTTGCCGCCGGGAGTGAAGGAGGTCGAGATCGAAGCGATGCCCGGGGGGGACTTGCTCATCCGGCCGGCGTTGCGCCGGCTCACCGGCCTGGCCGACAGCTTCTCGGCGATGGGCGCCTTGGGATGGTTTCCGGATGGCGAACGTCCCGATGCGGGCGAGGAGCTTGAGCGCGATTGGGGAACATGGGGCGCCGCCAAGCGCGGAAATGGCGAGCCGGGATGAAAGCGGTGCGTTACCTGCTCGACACCAGCATCTGCATCCATGCCATGCAGGGGAATCCGGCGCTGGCCAGGCGTTTCAGCGAGTGCTACTTCGGCGACTTGCTGCTCTCGGCGATCAGCCTGGCGGAACTCGAATTCGGCGTCATCGCGCCAGGCGGCGACGGCGCAGCGCGTCGTGCGGCACTCGACGCCGTGCTCAACGATCTCGTGGTGCTCCCCTTAGATGCCGCCGCCGCACGCGCCTACGCCGCCGTTCGCCTGGCCGACCCGCAACGCACGCGCAATGCGCTGGACAAGCTGATCGGCGCGCACGCACTGGCCGTGGAAGCGACGCTGGTCACGGCCAACCCGGCCGATTTTTCGCGCATTCCGGGGTTGCAAGTCGAGAACTGGGCAAGCTGAGCGGCCGGTAAGCCGAACAGCCGGCAAGCCCGATTGGTCGGTCAAAGGAGCATTGGCGGGGTCGCCATCGCTGGCCGCCGCTGCTTCGGCCAGGACGTGCTGCAAGCAGTTCAAGCGACCCGCCGCAGCGAGGAGCCGACAATTCCGCCAATGAATCGTGCCTGGGGAAACGAACGGCCACCGCCGGCGGGGAGGAACAACGACCAGGAACGATTCCGCAAACGCAAGCCAGGGACCTTCCCGTTCCGCTTCCCGTGCCACTTCCCCTTCCGCCTCCTTTTCGGCGACCTGCTCCCTCTCGCACAGCAGCGGCGACGACGGGATTGTCCGCCGGTTGCACAGGGCGCTGGCCGAGCTGGATACGTCGCTGACGATCAACTCGCCTTGAGCCTTCCAAGGTGAAGATCGGCCTTGACATGCTACGGGAAACCCGTAGAGTTCAAGACATGCGCACGGTGATCGAAACCCCGACATTCCAGAAACAGGCCGCGAAGCTGTGGTCAGAAGACGAGCGACTGAGCTTTATCGACTGGATTGCAGCGAATCCGCTCGCCGGGGACGTGATTCCTGGTGCGGACGGCGCGCGCAAGGTTCGCTGGAGCCGTGCCCGGGTTTGGCAAGTCTGGCGGGGTGCGGGTGATCTACTTCAATCTGAGCGCGCAGGAAGTCGTGCTGCTGGTGGCGGCGTATGGCAAGGCGGACCGTAGCACCATGCGTCCTGACGAAATCAACAAGGTGGTGTGAGATGGAGGGTGCGGGAATGGACGTTGACAAGGTGGCGGCGGCGATCGAGGCGGATGCCGGTGAAGCGCTGCCGGACCTGCGGCAGGCGCTTGCCGAGGCGAGGGACGGGATGGGGCGGATCACGACGGGCGAACAAATCCTGGTTCGCCAGGCGCGGAAACTGTCCGGCCTGTCGCAAGCGGCATTCGCCGAGCGCATCGGCACCCCGGTGGCGACGCTGCGCGACTGGGAACAAGGGCGCTTTGCGCCGCCGGGCGCGGTGTTGTGCCTGTTGCGGCTGATCGTCAAACATCCCGAGTTGTCGCAGGAGTTGAGCGAAGTCTGAGCATCGCCGCAGGCCGTTTTACTGACGGGCCGCCAGGCGCAATGCTCGTGCGGCCAAGCATTTCCTGAACAAGGTCTGACTCTCGCCGGAGGCTCTTCCGGCCAACAGGCCTTCGATGCTGTCATCTCTGTCCACGGCATGCCAGTAGATGCCGCGGCTCATGGCGATCAGGCGCCTGCTTTTTCGCTCTGCAAACATCATTTCCCAGCGCTGCCGGCAGTGCATGTCTGACCGTGCTGGAGACAAGGCGAACTTTGTCAGCGGCCAATGAAGGGATTGAGCAGTTTCGCGCCGGAACGCTCGACATCGCGCGTGTTTCGGCTGACCAACACGAGATCGTGCACCAGCGCTGTGGCGGCGAGCAGACCGTCGGCCATCGGCAACGGATCCGGAATCCCCAGGCGGCCCCAGGAATCGGCGACTTCCTGGGAAATCGGCAGCAGACGATTGCCCACCGAGGCGCGCAGGGTCGTCAGCCAAGCGTCCAGCCTTGTCGCTGCGATGGGGTCACGCCGACGCAGCAGCTCCGTGCCGCGGCGTATCTCGCCGAGAACGATCACGGAGAGGTAGATATCGGCGGCGGAAATGCCCGCGTACCAAGCCTGCACGCCTGGGTCGCCGCGATCGCCCTTGCGCAGTTCGGCCAGGACGTTGGTGTCGATCAGGAATCCCACGCCGCATCTCCACGCCCGTAGTCCGCTGGCCTGGTGAAATCGGCGTCCTCACCAACATCGGGCATGGCGGCGAGCAGAGCCTTCAAATCCCCGGCTTGGTCACTTTCCGCTGCGTCCGGGACGAGAAGGATGACTTCAAGGCGCTTGTGCCGCAGCGATTCGGGAACGGCGATCGAGGTCGGTGCGTCTTCATAGAATTGCCGAATGGCTTCCATCGCTTCTTGATCCTTCGCAAGTCGTTCTACTGTAGGGCTCCCTTTGACCGAATGTGAGCTTAGCGGAAAACGGCTGCATTGTCCGCACGACGGACGCTCGCCCGCTCGGCCGCGCGAAACGGGCAGGAATCGGCGACCGCGGTCGCGCCGGCGACGCGGGCCGGGCCTTGGCGCTTGCCCTCGGGTGCGTGTCGCCGCAGCCCGCCGCGCGCGCCGCAACAACCGCAGGCGAGGCACAGGAATCTGGCGTAGACTTACGGCGCTAAGTGCTGTTGTAATGGGCAAAAGCAAGCGGCGAGCTTAGTGGGCAAAGGACGAGGGCCCGGCGTTTGCCGAAGAGAAACCGAAAAGAAACCGACGCTGCCAGGGGAGAGGCACGATGAACGAGAACACGGGCGGAAGTGCCAATCGCGGAGGCTCAACGACGGGAGATTCGCCAACGACTGGCGCTTCCGCGAGCTACTTCGTCTCGCACAGCAGCGACGACGACGGGATTGTCCGGCGGTTGCACCGGGCGCTGGGCGAGCTGGATACTTCGCTGACGATCGACTCGCGGGCTTTCCGCGGCGGCGATCCGCTGGAATCGACGATCCGGGCGGCGATCGACGGGTCGTCGGGGGTGCTGGTGCTCGTTTCGCCGCAGGCGCACAGCTCGGCGTGGGTGGGGAAGGAACTGAAGTACGCGTTGGTCGTGCAGAAGGCGCGCGGTGGGGTCGAGCATTTCCCGGTTGTGCCGCTGCTGCTCGACGGGACGCCGCTCGGCGCTTTGGGGGCGCTGTTCGACGAGCAGCCGATCCACGTCGCGCTCGCCAGCAGCGCGCTCGACGCGGCGCCGCACGACATTCTCGTCGCCCTGCACCGGCGGCTGCCGACCGACGCCGCGCCGCAGGCGCAGCCGCCGGCGGAAGCGGTCGAAGAACTGCTGCTCGAACTTTGCGACCCGCGCGTCGTGACGCACGCCGACGGCAGCCGGCGCGCCAGCGCGCGGGCGCGGCTGGTGCATGTGCC
>NZ_JAPUVR010000046.1 GCF_029255125.1 Accumulibacter sp.
CCGCGTCTTCGCCACGCCCCCACCGCAAGCGCCTTGAGCTTGGCCAACGCACATCGTGCCCTTCTTCCTGCAGGAACAAACCATAGCGCTACCGTCTGCTGACGGGTTGTGGGAAAGGGTAAGGTTGGCGACGAGTGACGACTGAAGGAGGTAGCTCTGCCCGGGCTGCAGCAGGCAGCCAGGCACCGGCGCACGCGCCGGCATGCACAGCAGGCCGATCAGGCGACCGGAACGCAACTTGTCGTATTCGTTGTAATAAATCGAAAGATCGGCGCTCAGCGTCTTGCTGAAACGCTGTTTGACGCCCACTTCGTAGGCGATCAGCGACTCCGAATCGACGATCCCGGCGCCCTGGACGAGCACCGGCAGGGGCAACGTCATCGACGGGGGCAGCAACTGGACGTTGACGTAGCCACCGCGGTCGATGCGGCTGGGCGTGCGCACTGCCTTGGCCACCGAGGTCCACAACGACGTGCCTTCACTCGGCGTCCACAGCAGGCGGGCGTTCGGCTGGAACTCGACGCCGGTATAGTCGTTCTTCTCGAACTTGCCGCCAAGCGTCAGGATCAGCTTTTCCGGAACCAGCGCGATATCGTCCTGGAGAAACGCGCTGAGCAGCCGGCGCTCGGCCGAGGCTGGCTGCACGTCGGGATAAACCAGGCTGGCCGCCGGAACTCCCCGGTACGACGGGTGCAGCGCGTCCCGGCTGTAGCGATACGCCAGACCGGCGACCAGATCGTGCCCGGAAAAGTGTCGACTGCGGTACTGAAAGTCGAGGTCATACGTCGTCCGTCGCTCGTCGAAGTGCAGCGGCCAGTCGCGCCGCGTGTAATCGACGTAGGCCTGCAGCGTAAACGAGTCGCTCGCCGAGACCTCGCGCTGCCAGCGCAGCGTCAGGTTACCGCCGGCGAGCTTCTGATCGGTTTCAGCAATCGCGTTGTACGGCGGAATGACGAAGTTCAGATTCGACAACTCACCCGAACGGCCGCGGTAGTAATCGCCTTGCAGCGTCACCGCGTCGCGCGTGGTCGGCGTCAGATCGGCGCGGAAACCGGCGCGTGCCTGGCGCCACGAGTCTCCGGCGCTCTTTCCGGTCGCCTCGACGACGGCCGGATCGCGCGAGAAACCTTTGGCGTAGGCGCGCCAGTGACCAAGTTCGCCGAAACTGCCCCCGTAACGCACGGCACCACCACGCTCGTCGTCGCCAGCGCGACCGGCGAGCAGGCCGCCCTGCGTGCTGGCCGCCGATCGGGTGATGATGTTGATTACGCCATTGACCGCGTTCGCTCCCCAAAGCGTGGCGCCCGGCCCGCGGATGACCTCGATGCGCTCGATATCCTCGATGACGGCATCCTGCACATCCCAGTAGACGCCGGAGAAGGTCGGCGAGTAGACGCTGCGTCCGTCCATCAGAACGAGCAACTTGTTCGTGAAGCGCCCATCCACTCCGCGCGAACTGACCGCCCAGGTATTCGAACTGATCTGCCCGACCTGCACGCCGGGCACCATGCGCAACAGATCGGGGATGGTCGTCGCACCCGAACGCCGGATGTCATCGGCAGTAATTACGAACACCGCGGCGGCGGCCTGCGAAACCGTCTGCGGCTTCTTCGATACCGAAGTGATCTCCAGATTGAGCACTTCGGTCAGATCGAGATCGAACAGTGGGTCATCCGCCGCCTGGCCGGCGAGCGGCAGCAGGCCGACGACGAGCAGACACAGCACGGCGGTTTGCCGCCTGCCGAAAATGAAACGAGCAGAACACTCCATCACCATTTCCCCCTTGGCAAATTGCCAAATCCTGCTGCAGGCCGTCGCCTCGCCGGTGGCGGCCCGGCGCAAGTAGAACGCGCTCGAGCGCGGCACAGCAGAAAAAAGATCGCACTTGCGCTGCTTGCAGCGAAGCCTGCCCAAGCGAAGGCATGCCCGGCGCAACGCCCAGGCGTTACCAGCGGCCCCGCTCCAGCCTTATCGTTGACGGCGCAAATGGCGATCTCTTTAGTGCACATCGGCATATCGCCGCACGAAACCGCGCTGATCGGCGCTGCCGCTGACGCGCGTCGCCGATCAGCGCTGCGCCAAAGCTTCCCCTCGCCGGGCGCGGCAAGCTAAGATTCCCCCGCGCAGAACGGCGCTCGCCCGCCCCGGCAGGCGACTTCCGGCGCCTTCGCTGCGCGCCACCCACAGCAAGCGAAAGGATTCCCCGATGATCAGGAGCAAAGCGTACGCAGCGCAGAACAAGACGAGCGGCCTCGCCCCGTTCGAGCTCTACCGGCGCGCACCGGCAGCCGACGACGTACAGATCGAGATTCTCTATTGCGGCGTTTGCCATTCCGACCTGCACACGGCGCGCGGCGAGTGGCCGAACACCCTCTACCCGTCGGTTCCCGGCCATGAAATCGTCGGCCGCGTGTGCGCCGTCGGCAGCCAGGTGCGCCGCTTCAAGGTCGGCGATCTGGCCGGCGTCGGCTGCATGATCGACAGTTGCGGGCATTGTCATTCGTGCGCCGAAGGCGAAGAGCAGTACTGCGAGAACGGTTTCACCGGAACCTACAACGGCCCGGTGTTCGGCGGCGAAAACACCTACGGCGGCTACTCGCAGACGATCGTCGTCAAAGAATCCTTCGTCCTCCAGATCAGACACGCCGCCGACGACCTGGCGCGCGTCGCGCCGCTGCTCTGCGCCGGCATCACCACCTACTCCCCGCTGCGCCACTGGCGCGTCGGACCAGGAACGACGGTCGGCATCGTCGGGCTGGGTGGACTTGGCCATATGGGCGTCAAGATCGCGCACGCGCTGGGCGCGACGGTCGTCCTGTTCACCACTTCGCCGGGCAAGATCGCTGATGGCAGACGGCTGGGTGCCGACGAAGTCTGCGTATCCACCGACGACGCGCAGATGGCGGCTTACGCCAACCGTGTCGACTGCATTCTCGACACGGTGGCCGTCCCGCACGATCTCGACGCCTACCTGAGCCTGCTCAAGCGCGACGGCACGCTCGCCCTGGTCGGCGCACCGGCCGCGCCGCACCCGGCGAGCAATGTCTTCAATCTGATCCTCAAGCGGCGCCGGATCGCCGGATCGCTGATCGGCGGCATCCGCGAAACGCAGGAAATGCTCGACTTCTGCTCCGAACACCGGATCGTCTCCGACATCGAAGTGATTCCGATCGATTACATCAATGCGGCCTACGACCGGATGCTCAACAGCGACGTCAAATACCGCTTCGTGATCGACATGGCCAGCCTGCGCGACGCCTGAGGCGACGCCTGCGCCGGCGCGCCGCGCGGCGCTGCCCACCCACGGCGGCGCCTACTCCGCCGACGGATCGCGCGGCGCCGGATCGGCAGCGGCTGCCGGGTGCGACAGGCGAGCCAGCTCGGCGTCGAGTTCGGGCAGCGCGCGTGCGAACTCGGCCTGCAGCCGGGGCAACTCGGCCTCGACGGCGGCACGCTCGGCGCGCCGGGCGAGGCCTTCCAGACGCGCCGCCAATGCCGCCACGCTGGGCAGTCCGATCGCCGCACTCGATGACTTCAGGCTATGCGCCGCGCGCGTCACTTCCGGCCAGGCGTCGGCCGCCAGACGGCTGCTGATCGTCGCCAGCAACTCAGGCGTTTCCTGCAGGTAGATCCCGATCACGCGGGCAATCAGATCGCCGTTCAGCGAGGCGGCGAAATCCGGGTTTTCGATCAGCGCCGAGCGGTCGAGCAGCGCGCCGGAACGCGTCGCTGGCGGTCCGGGCGCAGCCGCCTCAAGCGGCGCCACGCCTTCCCGCAACGGCGCGCCGACCGGCACCGGCGCGACCTCTGGCAGCACCGGGGCAGCCGGCAGCAGCGCACTCGCTGGTAGCGCGGCCGCCCGGCTATCGTCGTCGGGCAACCAGCGACGCAAGCACGCGGCCAGCGCCTCGAGCCGGATCGGCTTGCTCAGATAGTCGTCCATCCCGGCAGCGAGGCAGCGCTGGCGATCTTCCGGCAGCGCGTTGGCGGTCAACGCGATGATCGGCACGCGCGCCAGCGCGCCGGCGCCGGCGCGAATCGCCGCGGTCGCCGCATAGCCGTCCATCACCGGCATCTGACAGTCCATCAGGACCAGATCGAAGGCGCCGCCAGGCAGCGCCTCGACGGCCGCTGCGCCGTTGGCGACGATCGTCACCGTCACCCCGAGCTCGCCGAGCATCGCCTCGATCACCGACTGATTGACCGGGTTGTCCTCGGCGACCAGAATCATTCCGTGCAGCGTCTGGCGGCTGCCCGCCCCGGCGCCGTCGCTCGCCACCGGTGCCAAGGCCGCGGCAAACGGCAGGTCGACGGTAAACGTGCTACCCGCACCCGGTGTGCTCTCGACGCTGATCGAGCCGCCCATCAGCTCGACCAGGTGGCGGCAGATGACCAGCCCGAGGCCGCTGCCACCGTAACGCCGCGTGGTCGATTGGTCGGCTTGCACGAAGGGCTGAAACAGCCGGGCCAGCGCTTCGGGCGCAATCCCGATGCCGCTGTCGCGCACGACGAAGCGCAGCCAGAGACGGGAATCGCCGTCACGATCCGCCAGCCGCTCGGCGGCGAGCAGCACGCGCCCGTGTTCGGTGAACTTGATCGCGTTGCTGAGCAGATTGGAAAGCACCTGGCGAAGCCGGGTGGGATCGCCGTTGACCTCGAGGCTGGCCGGAATGCGCAGATCGCTGCTCAGCACGTTGCCATGTACCGAGGCAATCTCGCGAAAGGCATCGGCCATCGGCACCAGCACGGTCATCAGATCGAAGTCGATCTGCTCGACGACGATGCGGCCGGCCTCGATCTTGGCCAGATCGAGGATGTCGCCGAGCAGCGCGTGCAGCGACTGACCAGCGCTGGTGATCGCCCGCAAGTAGCGCGCCTGCTCGGCGGCGAGCGGCGTACGCGCGAGGACTTCGGCCATGCCAAGGATGCCGTTGAGCGGCGTGCGAATCTCGTGGCTCATATTGGAGAGGAACTGCGACTTCGCCTTGCTCGCATGCTCGGCGGCCTGCGTCGCCTCGGCCAGTTCCCGGTTGCGCCGCACCAGGCGATCGGTCAGCGTTTCCAGCACCTTGACGATGGCCGCGATTTCGTTCGACGAACCGCTCTCGATCGCGCTACCGGTGAGCGCGACGGCCGACGCTTCGGCGCGTTCGCGCAGCGCGCGCAAGGGGCGTAGCACCCAGCGCACGAGGGCAATCCCGAGCAGCACGCTGACCAGCAGAATGCCCAGCGTGATCAGCAGCGAGCGCTCGTTGGCGCGCGCCAGCATTTCGTAGGCCTGCTCGCTGTCGAGCACGGCGACGATGACGAAGGCGTTGTCGACGATGGTCAGCGGCAGGTAGGCGAGCGTCCGATGCGCCTGCATTTCGTGCCGGTAGACCGGGATCTTCTGGGTGAACGCCTCCTGGACCGCCGCCTGGTCGAGCGTGTAGGGGACGCTGTGCGAACTGGCGAGCAGGGCTCCGGTGCGCGCAATCAGGAAGAGGTCGGCACCCAGGTCTTCGCCGATCTTCGCGAGCAGCGACGAATCGATGCGGACGCCGGCGACCAGCGCGCCGACGACCTTGCCCCTCCAGTCGACCGGCTCGATCGCCTGCACGGTGACCACGCCGTTGTCGATCGCGCTGGCCATCTGGCCCTGCCCGGCAAGCGCCTCGAAGACACCCCAGACTTCGGACAGATCGCCATTCCGCGCGCGTTCGTGCGCGCGATAGACGACCCGCTGCCGGCTGTCGGCAATCTCCATCTGCGCGACCGCGCTTGCCGCGAGCGCTTCGTCGAGCACCTCGCGCACGGTTTCGACCGCCGCTTCGCCGGATTGCGCCAGGCTGCGCCCCAGGCTATTGCGCCGTGCGGTCAGGCGCGCGGTCAGGCGCGCCCGCCGCGACTGCTCGACCACGAGTTCCTCGACGACACGCCCGACGGTCAGCATCTTGTCGATCTCGCGCGCGCGCACCGTCGCCTGCAGCGCCTGGTGCGAAACGAGCAGCGCCGTCCACTGCGCGAGCGCCGCGAGAACGGCGAAAAGCGCAATCAACGAGACGGTGATCGAGAAACGCAGGCGCACCGCGGGGCCTGGCCGTCGGCGTTCAGCGCGCGCCGGAAGCCGGCAGAATGCCGTGCCGGCGCAGCAAGCCAAGGCCGTCAGGCGAGCGGACAAAATCCAGGAAGGCACGGCCGGCCGGCGTCAGGCCATTCGGCTTGTGGATCAGACCCAGTTCGACCCAGACCGGATAACGGCCCTGCTCGACGTTCTCCGGTGTCGGGTCGACGCCGTCGAGCGCCAGATGGACAAGCTTGCTCTGCGCCGCGCCAAGCGCCGAGCGGTTGAGAAAACCCAGGCTGGTCGGATAACGATCGAGCAACTCGATCAGTTGTGGATCGAGATGAACGACCTTCACCGCCGGATCGAAGACCAGGTCCTTGAACGGCTTGATCGAGCGCCCCAGCGCCTGCCGGCTGGCGTCCGAATTCTCCCGGCCGAGCACGCGAATTGGCGCCGGGCGGCCGCCGAGTTCGCTCCAGTTGCGGATCTTCCCGCCGTAGATGTCGAGCAACTGCGCCGAAGTCAGCTTGCCCACGCCGACCTGCGCCCCGCCGACGATGACCACCGGATCGCGCCCCAGCGGCACATGCACGAAACCCTGGCGCGCCTCATCGTCCTTCAGCGAACGCCCGATGCGACCGAGCGAGGAAATTCCCTCGCCGACATCGCGCACCGCACCGGCGGTTCCGGTCGAAGGCGGAACGATCACCCGGTGCTGGCTCTGCCGCTCGTTGAACGCCTTGGCGAGTTGTCCGAGAACGTGTTCCGGGTTGCCGCTACCCGGAATCACCAGATTCTCGGCGCGCGCCAGGCAGGCAAACAGCAAGGCGAGCAACGCCAGCCCGATCGGCGGCAAGCAACGCAGAGTGCTCAACATGACGAAATCTCCCGGCGAGAGCCCAGGTGCGAGACGCGGGACCGGCGCGCGAAGCTGACCCGCAAGGCGACCCCGGTCAGACCAGTATCGGCCGCACCGCAGCAAACTTTAGTCGCCCACTCAACTGCGCGGCTGCCGGCCGAGCAGGAAGAACTCATCGTTCGGCCGCATCGAGGTCATGTTCGCCAGACGGTTCGACATGGCGAAGAAGGCGGCGACGGCGCCGATGTCCCAGATGTCCTCCTCGGAAAAGCCGCGCTCGCGCAAGGCAGCAAAGTCAGCCTCGCCGACTTCCGCCGAGCGCAAGGCGACCTTCAGGGCGAAATCAAGCATCGTCCGCTGGCGCGGCGTCAGGTCGGCCTTGCGGTAGTTCACCGCAACCTGATCGGCAATCAGCGCATTGCGCGCACGCACGCGCAGGATCGCGCCGTGCGCGACGACGCAGTACTGGCACTGATTGGCGCCGCTCGTCGCGACGACGATCATCTCGCGCTCGGCCTTGCTCAGGCCGCTCTCCTTCTCCATCAGTGCATCGTGATAGGCAAAGAAGGCACGAAACTCGTCCGGCCGATGCGCCAGCGTCAGAAAGAC
>NZ_JAPUVR010000047.1 GCF_029255125.1 Accumulibacter sp.
CAAGCTCTTGGCGAACGCTTGAAACTCGCTCTTTGGGCGAACGAAGGCAGCACCTCGCGCGGCAGCCCGGGTTTTCCAGAACTTAGACCAATGACATAGCCAGTGCTGAACGCGGCAAGGCCGCTCGGACAAGGCACGTGACCAAGCACGGCGGTCTGCGGACTTTCCCGACAGATCGCGCTATATTCCGCGTTTCCAGTCTGTTCGCTCGGAGCAACCGACATGCACGCAACCTCTTTCTTCCGCCTACTGCAGTCCACGCTGCCCTTGCTCGCAACACTCAGGGAATATCGCCTGGCCTGGCTAGGCAAGGATGCGATCGCTGGGCTGACCGCTTGCGTGGTGATGATTCCGTCGGTGATCGCTTACGCCGAACTGGTACATCTGCCGCCGATCGCCGGCCTCTACGCTGCCCTCGCGGCTTCCATCGGCTACGCACTGTTCGCCAGCTCGCGACACGTGATCGCCGGACCCGATGCGGCGATCGGCCTGCTCGCCGGTTCAGCGATCCTGCCGTTGGCCGCCGGCGACCCGGGGCGCATCGCCGCCCTCGCGGCGGTTCTCGGCATCCTCTCGGGCGCCGTGCTGCTGCTCGCGGCGCGTCTGAAACTCGGCGTCATCGCCGATCTGCTGTCGCGCCCAGTGCTCATCGGCTATCTCAACGGCGCCTCGCTGGTCCTCATCTCGACGCAGCTCGGCAAGATGTTCCGCATCAAGACCGAGGGCGAAGAGTTCTTCGACATCGTGTTTACCGTGGTGCGCAAGCTACCCGAGGCGCACTGGCCAACGTTTGCCTTTGGTCTGCTGCTCGTCTTGCTGCTCGTCGTGCTCGCCCGCTGGTTGCCGCGCGTGCCTGGCGCGCTGGCCGTTTGTGGTGTCGCCATCGCGGCAACCTCCGCTTTCGATCTGGGCAGTTACGGGATCGCCCTGGTCGGCGCCGTGCCCTCGGGAGTGCCGCGCCTGGAGATTCCCGCGCTGCATCTGTCAGACATCGCCGCACTGGCGCCGGCGGCCGTGGCGATCGCCTTCCTCGCCTTCTCCGACGGCATCCTGCTGGCGCAGACCTTCGCCGAGAAGAACGGTTACGAGGTCTATCCGAATCGCGAACTCGTCGCCCTCGGCTCGGCGAACATTCTCGCCGGCCTCTGGCAGGGCTTTCCAGTATCGGCCAGCCAGTCGCGCACGTCGATCGTCGATTCGGCCGGCGGCAAGTCGCAGGTTGCCCAACTGATTGCCGCCGTCGGGCTGCTCCTCTTCCTCTTCCTGCTCACCGGACTGATTGCGTTGCTGCCGAAAGTCGCGCTCGGGGCAATTCTGATCGTCACCGCGATCGGCATGCTCGAGATGGCTTCGCTGCTTGGCCTGTATCGCATCGATCGCGTCGAATTCGGGATTGCCATGGGTGTCACGCTCGCCATCCTGCTCGCCGGCGTCGTGCCGGGAATCATCCTTGGCCTGCTGCTCTCGCTGATCACCGTTCTCGTCGAGATCTCGCGCCCGGACGACGCGGTGCTGCGCGTACGCGTCAGCGATGGCCGCTTCCACGATTGCCGCGACGACGAACAGACGCGGGAGATTCCCGGCCTGCTCGTCTATCGCCTTTATGCGCCGCTCGTCTTCGCCAACGCGCGGCATGTCGTGACGCGCATCCGGACCTTGGTCGAGGAAGCAGAGGTTCCGGTAAAGTGGCTGGTCATCGACGCCCAGGCAATTCACGACATGGACGTCACGGCAGCGCAACGCTTCGCCGAACTGCACCGTGAACTTGCCGACGAAGGCGTGGACGTGAAGATTGCCGATGCTCCGCGACCGTTTCTCGAAGAACTGGCGAAGGTCGGTCTGTCCGAGGAGATTGGCCGCACCGAATTCTTCGTCTCGGTCAAGAAGGCGGCGGAAGCTTTCGAGCGGCGCTACGGCGCAGCGCCACGCAACGACGAGGAAACCCCACCGGCGTCTGCCTGAGCGCGCAACAGCGCAAGCGTCACCTCCTTCGCCCCTGGGGGGCTGGCCGTACGGTTTTGCGCTCGCAGCATCAGGCGCTATGATATCGACCATTGGTGGCAGAAGGGGCCAGACATGTTACAGGCGGTTCTGTTTGCCGACGTGACCAACAGCACGAAGCTGTACGAGACGATCGGAGACGATGAGGCAAAGCGCCTGGTCGACGCTTGCCTGGAGATCCTGCGCGACGTCACGGCGTTCTTCGGCGGACGCGTCGTCAAAACCCTCGGCGACGAAGTCATGTGCGTTTTTTCCAGTGCGGACGCCGCTGCCGAAGCATCGTGCGAGATGCAGAACCGCTTGTCGGAAGATGAACTGGCAAACAAGCATGGCCTGTCGATCCGTATCGGTTTCCATGTCGGACATCTGATCGAGGACCACGGCGATGTTTTCGGCGATGCGGTCAACACGGCCTCGCGCATCACCAGCCTGGCCAAGGGCGGCCAGACGATCACCACGGAAACGGCGGCGGCAGCCATGTCTTCCGACTTGCGCGATCTGACGCGCAGCATGGGGCGTTTTGCCGTGCGTGGCAAGGCCGAGTCGATCGCGATTTGCGAGGTCGTCTGGCAGGCGGAAAACCTGACGATGATCAGCGATCGCCTGCCGATGACCCTGCCGCCCCCGACGATTTCGTTGCGGCTCGTCTACCAAGGCGGCTCGCTGACGCTGACGCCGGAGGACGAGGCGGTGGTGATCGGTCGTGAGCGTTCGTGCCGCATCCGCTTGTCGGTGCCTTGCGCCTCGCGCACGCACGCCCGCGTCGAGTTCCGGCGTGACAAATTTGTCCTCAGCGATACGAGTACCAATGGTACCTTCGTGCAGGCCGACGGCGAGAAGGAAGTCGCGCTCAAGCGCGAGGAGTTCATTCTGCACGGCAACGGCCGCATCTGCCTCGGCCACCGTCTCAGCGAAGGCGGTGCCGATCTCGTCTGGTCGGTCAAGACCTACCAATAGCCCGCCAAAATAACCCGCTAACCCGCCGCCGGGAAAAATCATGCAGCCTGATCGAACAGACGAACTGAAACAGTTCCTGAGCGAGAGAATCCTCGTTCTCGATGGAGCAATGGGGACGATGATCCAGCGCCACAATCTGTGTGAGGCAGACTATCGTGGCACGCGTTTTGCGGACCATGCGCACGATCTGAAGGGCAACAACGACCTCCTGCTGCTCACTCGTCCGGACGTCATCCGCGCCATCCACGGCGAATACCTGGCCGCCGGTGCCGACATCATCGAGACCAACACGTTCAACTCGACGAGCGTTTCGCAGGCCGATTACCAACTTGCAGCGATCGTCTACGAACTCAACTTCACCGGCGCCCAGCTTGCCCGCGCGGTGTGCGACGAATTCACCGCCGCCAATCCGGCCAAGCCACGTTTCGTTGCCGGCGTCATCGGCCCGACCTCGCGCACGGCGTCGATCTCACCCGACGTCAATGATCCGGGCTACCGTAATACGAGCTTCGACGAACTCGTCGGCGCCTACGGCGAAGCGGTGCACGGTCTGTGCGCCGGCGGCGCCGACATTCTGCTGGTCGAAACCGTTTTCGACACGCTGAACGCCAAGGCAGCGCTGTTCGCGATCGAGGAGTATTTCGCTCGCAGCGGTCGGCGCTGGCCAGTGATGATCTCCGGGACGATCACCGACGCCTCGGGCAGAACGCTGTCCGGACAAACGGCGGAGGCCTTCTGGAACTCGCTGAACCATATCGGGCCGCTTTCCTTTGGCCTGAACTGCGCGCTCGGCGCGGCCGAACTGCGCCAATACGTCGCGGAGCTGTCGCGCGTCTGCAACTGCTTCGTTTCGGCGCACCCGAACGCCGGCCTGCCGAATGCTTTCGGCGGCTACGATGAAACGCCCGAACAGCTTGCCGACGAGATCGCCGACTGGGCGCGTCAGGGTCTGGTCAATATCGTCGGCGGCTGCTGCGGCACCTCGCCGGCGCACATCGCGGCGATCACCGCGCGCGTCGCCGGCCTGCGCCCGCGCCGCGTTCCGCAGCGCGAACGCAAGCTGCGTCTGGCCGGCCTCGAACCGTTCAACCTTGGCGCCGATTCGCTCTTCGTCAACGTCGGCGAACGGAGCAACGTCACCGGCTCGCGCGTCTTCGCGCGGATGATCCTTGAGGGGCGCTACGACGATGCTTTGGCCGTCGCCCGCCAGCAGGTCGATAACGGCGCGCAGATCATCGACATCAACATGGACGAGGCGATGCTCGACTCGCAGGCGGCCATGGATCGCTTCCTCAAGCTGATCGCCGGCGAGCCGGACATTGCGCGCGTTCCGGTGATGCTCGACTCGTCGAAATGGAGCGTCATCGAGGCCGGCCTGAAGTGCATACAGGGCAAAGGCATCGTCAATTCGATCTCGCTCAAGGAAGGCGAGGCCGAGTTTCTGCGCCAGGCAGGGCTCGCCCGTCGCTACGGCGCGGCAGTCGTCGTCATGGCCTTCGACGAAAGCGGACAGGCCGACAGCTACGCGCGGAAGACGGAAATCTGCGCACGGGCTTACCGTTTGCTCACCGAGCAGGCGGCTTTCCCGCCGGAAGACATCATCTTCGACCCGAACATCTTCGCCATCGCCACCGGAATCGAAGAACACAACAACTACGCGGTCGATTTCATCCAGGCGTGTGCGTGGATCCGCGCCAATCTGCCGGCGGCGCAGGTGTCGGGCGGCGTCTCGAACGTCTCGTTCTCTTTCCGCGGCAACGACGCGGTGCGCGAGGCGATCCACACCGTCTTTCTCTATCACGCGATCAAGGCCGGGCTGTCGATGGGCATCGTCAATGCCGGCATGCTCGGCGTGTACGACGAGCTCGACCCCGTGCTGCGCGAGAAGGTCGAAGATGTCGTGCTCAATCGCCGCCCGGACGCCGGCGAGGCGCTGGTCGATTTCGCCCAGACGGTCCGCGAAGGCAGGAATCGAGAGAGCGGGCCGGACCTTGCCTGGCGCGCGCTCAGCGTAGACCAGCGTCTGACGCATGCGCTGGTCAAGGGAATTACCGACTACGTCGTTGCCGATACCGAGGAATGCCGCGCGGCGCTTGCCGCTGCCGGCAAACCCCCGCTGGCGGTGATCGAAGGCCCACTGATGAACGGCATGAACGTCGTCGGCGACCTTTTTGGCGCCGGCAAGATGTTCCTGCCGCAGGTCGTCAAGTCGGCGCGCGTCATGAAACAGGCGGTGGCTCATCTGATTCCGTATATCGAAGCCGAAAAGCAGCGCACCGGTGCGGCCGGCAAAGGCAAGATCGTCGTCGCGACGGTCAAGGGCGACGTGCACGACATCGGCAAGAACATCGTTGGCGTCGTCCTCGGCTGCAACGGGTACGACGTCGTCGATCTCGGCGTGATGGTCGCCTGCGACCGAATTCTGCACGCGGCGCGCGAGCACGGCGCGCAGGCGGTCGGGCTGTCCGGCCTGATCACGCCATCGCTCGAAGAGATGGTGCATGTCGCCGCCGAGATGGAGCGCCACGGCTTCGCCAGCGCAGCCGACGGCAAATCGCCGGTGCCGCTGCTCATCGGCGGTGCAACGACCAGCCGCGCGCACACGGCGATCAAGATCGCGCCCAGTTACTCCGGCCCGGTCGTCTACGTGCCCGACGCCTCGCGCGCCGTCGGCGTCGTCAGCAAGTTGCTCTCGCTCGAACAGGCGGCCGATTTCCGGCGCGAAGTGAGCGCCGATTATGCGCGCGTGCGCGAGCAGCACGCGACCAAGAAAGGCGTCCAGCTCGTCACGCTGGCCGCGGCGCGCGCCAGGCGCTACGCCTGGAACGCCGATCCGGCCTACCGGCCAACAGCACCGCGGCAATGCGGAATCCGCGTCCTGCGCGAAGTCGAGCTGGGCGATCTCGCTGGATTCATCGACTGGGGGCCATTCTTCCAGACCTGGGATCTCGCCGGGAGTTACCCGAAAATCCTCGACGACGCCACCGTCGGGCCAACCGCCCGCGCGCTGCTCGCCGACGCGCAGGCCATGCTGGCTCGCGTGATCGATGAAAAATGGCTGCACGCGAACGCCGTTTGCGGCCTCTTTCCGGCCAACAGCGTCGGCGACGACATCGAGATCTACAGTGACGAGACGCGCAGCGAAAAACTGATGACCTGGCACAATCTGCGCCAGCAACACGAGCGCCCGGACGGCAAGCCGCATTACTGTCTGAGCGACTTCATCGCCGAGCGTGGTACGCCCGACTGGATTGGCGCCTTCGCCGTCGCCGCCGGTTTCGGCATCGAGGAGAAACTCGCCGAGTTCGCGGCGACGCACGACGACTATCAGGCGATCATGCTCAAGGCGCTCGCCGACCGCCTCGCCGAAGCCTGCGCCGAATGGCTGCACGCGCAGGTGCGGCGCGATTTCTGGGGCTACGCCAGCGACGAGACGCTCGACCGGGAGGCGCTGATTCGCGAAGCGTATCGCGGCATCCGGCCGGCGCCCGGCTACCCGGCGTGCCCGGATCACACGGCGAAAGGCGCCCTCTTCGCGCTGCTCGACGCGCCGTACTACGCCGGAATGGGCCTCACCGAATCCTTTGCGATGACCCCAGCGGCGGCGGTTGCCGGCTTCTACCTGGCACACCCGCAGGCGCGCTACTTCGCGATCAACAAGATCGGCCGCGATCAACTCGCCGACTGGGCGCAACGCAGCGGCTTCAGTCTGCCGGAAGCCGAGCGCTGGCTGGCGCCATTGCTCTGAGCGGCGCGTGCAGGAGACGTTGCGACGCGGCGCCGAAGGCGAAGTGAAGGCGCGAACCTTGCGCGAGCTCGTCGAGCACGATGTCGATCTGGCCGCGCGCACGACGCTGGCGCTGCCGGCACGCGCGGCGCTCTACGCCAGAATCAAGTCGGTCGCCCACCTGGCCAAGCTGGGCGGGCATGGCACGCGGCGCCGTTTCATCCTGGGCGGCGGCAGCAATCTGGTGATGCGCAGCGACTTCGACGGACTGATGCTGCACATCGCCATCACGGGTCGCCGCCTGATTGGTGAAGATGGCGACGCCTGGTACGTGCGTGCCGGCGCGGGCGAAAACTGGCACGATCTCGTCACCTGGACGCTTGCTCAGGGCTGGCCCGGACTGGAGAATCTGGCGCTCATCCCGGGCACGGTCGGTGCCGCACCCATCCAGAACATCGGCGCCTACGGGCTCGAACTCAGCGAGCGCTTCCACTCGCTCGAAG
>NZ_JAPUVR010000048.1 GCF_029255125.1 Accumulibacter sp.
CTCTTCGGGTCGAAGGCTTCGCGTAACGCGGGCGAGGCCGGCAGGTCATACTTGGAGCCATCAATGGCAAAGACCGACAGTCCCTGCCAGGTCGCATCCGCGGACGCCGGCCAAAGCGCATAGGCGAGCCCTACGGCATCGTGATGCACTTGCTCAAAGGCCGTCCAGGGAAGCTTGGCACGCGCTTTGGTCACGGTACTGCGATGGACGGCTTCCGCTTCCGGCCACAGACCACTCCGTCGGGCATGACGAAAGAACGCGCCGGCTTGGCCATCAACCCCCTGGCCTTTCCCACTGCCCGTCAGTGAAAGCAGCAAGACGAAGACCGCCGAAAGCGTCAGTTTGCTCTGCCGAACAAAGGCCTTCGGGGAAAGAGAAAGCCCTCGTAGAAAGAGAAAGCCCTCTTAAAGAGAGGCGATCCGGAATCAGCTGAAGAAACGCATCAAAAACAGACGATAGCTGGCATGTATTTTGCAGACCGTTTCCGTGTCATTATCATGGTCTCAATGTAAAAATACTCTTTTGCATCAATGGCCTAAAGTGGATTATGCCGGGATTTGGCCTAATTCAACAGCATTGGGGTAAGGACCAGCCGGGTGACGAGCGGTTCAGGGAGCAGATCGAAAAGCGCGCCACTCGACGAGTTGCCTCAAAGAGCGGCGGTAGACCAAGAGGCAATGGCAATCGTGGCTGACCGCGTTTCCTGACCGTGACCCTCTCTTCCTGGTAAGCCTGTTTCCCAACCGCTTGACAGCGCTGGACCGAACAAGTCCCGTTCTTTGCGCGTATAATCAGCGCGCTAATGGTCGCTGCGAGCGTGGACACGCTGCGCCATTGTCAGCAAGGCATTGCTCTAGCGTTTTTTTCTTGGCCGGCGTTCTCATCTTCCTGGATGTCCGCTCGAAGCTTTTTTCTCGGCATGCACCCACTTGGCCCAGCCACCGAGCTCGGCCGACAAGCGATTCAGGTCGCGGCTTGGCGCGATCCAAGCCTATTCGTCAGGCATCAATCAACTCCATTTCTCCGTGACTCGTCGCTTCGCCTTCCTCGCAATCCTTGGCGCCATTTTATTTGGCGCGTGGCTGGTTTCCGTTCAGCCTTTCGTTTCGCCTATCCCGTCCAAACCACCGGTGGTCGATCAAGTTCGATTGCAAGAGATCGTACGGCACCTCTCGGTCGGGCTTTATCCGCGCAGCGTTGATCAAGCCACGAAATTGACGGCTGCCGGGATGTACATCCGGGACGCGTTCGTTGCCGCCGGAGCAACTGTCGAACTTCAGGACGTTATCGTTGAAGGCGAACGCTTCTTCAACGTGATTGCTCGCTTCGGTCCGAGTCAAGGTTCGCTGATCGTTGTCGGCGCGCACTACGACTCGCACGCGCATCTTTCGGCGAGCTCAAGAAACCGAGAGCCGTACAGTCGCGATACGCACACTCCCGGGGCCGATGACAACGCCAGCGGGGTTGCCGGACTTGTCGAATTGGCATTTCTGCTCTCGAAAGTTCAGCTTCAGCAGCCGGTCGAACTGGTGGCCTATACGCTCGAGGAACCTCCGCACTTTCGCACGGAGCACATGGGCAGCGCTTGGCACGCCAAGTCGCTCAAGGCCGCGCAGCGAAACGTCGCGCTGATGATTTCGCTCGAGATGATCGGCTACTTCACGGACGCCCCCGACAGCCAAACCTTTCCTCTGCCCGGTATGGGGGCGCTGTATTCAACCAGGGGCGATTTCATATCGATCGTCGCTCGTCCTCAAGATTGGTCGCCCACGCGAAGCCTCAAGGCGGCAATGTTGGGTGCCTCGGACCTGCCGGTTCGCTCGATAAATGCGGTATCCGCGATAGCGGGGATCGACTTTTCAGATCACCGCAGCTACTGGGCTGAAGGCATCCCCGCGGTGATGGTCACAGACACCGCGTTCTACCGAAACGCCGAGTACCACAGGGCTGGCGACACCTTCGAGCGACTCGACTACGCACGAATGGCCAAGGTGGTCCAGGGCGTGTACTCGTTCATCACGAATCAGCACCATTGAAGTCCGTCGACGCCCCCGCAGGGGATGTAAATGGAGCCGCGCCGGTGTCCTCTGCTTCGCTCAGCCCGCCGTCGCTCCCCCGCGCGGGGCGGAGTCAGGCGTCACGCGCAAGCACCGTGGCACTCGTCAAGCTTCTCAGGTACCTTTGGGCTGCACCTGCCTCAACGGTTGGCGCCACGGTCGCTCTGGTCGGCGCGCCGCTCGGCGCCCGTTGCGCCTGGCACGCCGGTGTACTCGAAGTCAGCTTGATCGGTCGCCACGGGACGGCGAACTCGCACAGACATTCACTGCCATTCACGGCGATCACATTGGGCCATGTCGTGGTCGCGGTGAGCAAGGAAGAGCATGTCCGTCTACGTGCTCACGAGAGAGCGCATGTCGCCCAGTACGAACGCTGGGGACCGCTGCTCCTCCTCGCCTATCCGGCCGAGAGCTTGCTCCAACTGCTTCTGGGTCGGCGGCCGTACCAGGACAACCGGTTCGAGGTCCAAGCTCGGCGGGTTGCAGCGGCGCAGGCACCGCGCTGTCGGCAACCGTGAGTGCCAAGCCTTGGCGCGAGGCGCCGACAGTCGTGTGGCACTCGGCTCCGGCGACGGTGTAGCCCTGCTCCATCTTCCGTCGCCGGGCCACGCCGGCGCGGGCGCTTCAGAGGGGAGTGAATTCCTCGCTCTGGCACGACGAAACATGGACGGCGATCGACGGTGCGAGCCTTGGCCCCGGCTCAGCCGAGCGTCAGCCGAAAGCCGTCGTGCGGGCAGATCTCTTCCGAGGTGTCTTCGAGGATCATCGCGTCGAGCAGCAGGCGAACCTTGGCGAGCATGCAGGCCGACAACGCGGCACTGTTCTCCAGGACCAGTTCTTCGCCGGCCTTCATCGCCCGAACCAGCGGGCCGTAATGGAAAGACAGGTCCTGACCGTCCCAGCATTGGCTGCCGATCAGTTCGTCAAGGTCAGTATGCTTGGTGCACGCGTGGATCATTTTTTCCTCCGTGGAGCAGAAGGTCCTGAATTGATTAACGGAGTGGTGTTGGAAGAAGTTGAGTCGGTGGCTGCGATCGAACATCAGCCGAGCGCGTTGGCGAAAGCTTTGCGAGAATACGAATCCCGCTCTTAACTATGGAGGTCAGATCCTTGTCGCAACGAATCCCCAATGCCATGGCCGAGAAGTTCGCCGCCATCACCGCCCTGACCGATGACTTCTGCGCTGAAAAGCTGAACGAGGAGTACCGTGAAATGATCCGCCAGGTGGTCGGCGCGCTGGCCAGAAAGCGCCCATCACCACTGTTGCGCGGGACCGAAAGGGTCTGGGCCGCAGGCGCCGTGCACGCGGTGGGACGGGTCAACTTCCTCGACGACTCTTCCCGCACACCGCACTGCAAGCCGCGCGTGATCTACGAGTTCTTCGGCGTCGCCGAGAGTACTGGGCAGAACAAGTCCAAGGAGATCCGGGACCTCCTCGGCATGGATCCGATGGCGCCGGCGTGGACCTTGCCTAGCCAACTCATGCGGAATCCGATGGTCTGGATGCTGCGGGTGAACGGAATCCTGGTAGACATTCGACGCGCTTCTGTCGAATTGCAGAGGATGGCCTTTGCCAAGGGCCTGATTCCGTTTGTTCCCGCCGACCAGCCGGTCGATGAGCAATGATCTGAAGGCGGACAGCCTTACGTCCTCTGGCAACGACGCTCGTCTGCGCGCAAGGCGGATGCGGTTTTCCAATTCGGTCACTGCCGGCGTGTGATCGCCGCCTCGCGCGCGCCGCGCCTGCAAAATGGGCGGGAAGGCGCACTCGATGTGCTGGCTGCGCAAGTGAGCTGGCCTGGCGCAGCGCGCCCGGCTACTCGCTGGCAAGCCTTGATGCCCGTTCGAGCATCCCTCTCGTGCGTGTCGCTCGACACAGATTTCGACCCGAAGCGCAGAGCCGACCGGCAACGCTGCGGCAGTCTCTCTTCCGGTGCTTTGGCGCCTCTCCCACGCCGTGAACAAACACTCACGCGGCGGGAATGCTTCTTCCGGAGAAATCGGAGATACTTGAGCAAATCCCCTACGGAGCGCGAGCGATGCTCAAAGTCGCTGTCATCGAAGACGACCGGCCCACCAGCAACCAGCTCGCTGAGTGGATTCTCGCAGCCAGGCCGGGCATTCGGGTCGAGCAGTGGTTTACCCGTGACGAAGCCGAAGCCGCGATCGCCCGCGAGAACTACGACCTGGTCGTGCTCGATATCGAGTTGGGGCGCGAGCGCCATGCTGGCGTGGCGATCATCAACGCGATCAACAAAGGCGGGCGTGGGACGCCGGTGCTGGTCGTCTCGGCCATGCCGGCGACGATCTACCGCAGCATCATGAAGGCGCTCGATGCCTGGGACTACCTGCAGAAGACGACTTTCTCCGAGTCCGATTTCGTCGACACTTTCCTCGAGATTCTGCGCACCGCGCACGACCGCGAGCACGGCAAGACGAACGCCGCTTGCAGCGATGAGCTGTCGCTCGACCCGCTCCGCCAGGCGGCTCCGCTGTGGCGCGGCAAGCGGGTCAACCTGCCGCTGACGGCGCAGCGGATTCTCGCCACGCTCTACGAGAAGCGTGGCCAGGTGGTTTCCTACGAGGAGTTCTTCCAGGTCGTGAAGAGTGGTCGCAACCGGGACAACGTGCGCAAACACATCAGCGCGATCCGCGAGGCCTTCCGCGAGTTCGATGAAGACTTCGACCGCATCGAGAACATCCCGATGCGTGGTTTTCGTTGGTCCGACCCGCTGGCCGACGCTGCCCGCCGATGAGCGCGGGGCTCGCCTGGTTGGCGTCGTTCCGTCTGCGCATCCTCTTTCGCGGCGCGTTCCTGTTGCTTGCGCTGGCCGTTCTGACGATGGCGGTCACTGTCCTGCAGGAGGAAAAGCAGCGCAGCTACGATACCTACCAGGCGAGCTTCGCCAAGACCAAGGAACAGATCGCCGCTCGCCTGCGCCACCCGGCCGGGCAGCTCGCGCTGCTCAATCCACCGCGCAGCGCGGCGCCGGCCAACGCTGTACGTCCGGTCGTCCTGCCCTTTTCGGGCATCGACTTCGACGATCAGAACAAGGTTCGTCATGCGGTCGAAATGGCCGGCTGCCTGGTCCAGTACCGCAACTACGGCAGCCTCTGCGTGGCCATCGGCAACAACCCATGGGCGGGCGGCTTCATCTACGCCGCAGGCACCTTCGCCAGCGCGCCGTTGGTAGCGCACCGCATTGGTGACGAGCTGCTCGATGGCGCGCACCGCCTGCGCGTCAGCGTCGCCCTGCGCGGCGAAACCTACCGCTGGCTCGCTCCCTTTGAACCGCTTGCCGCCCACAGCCGGCCGCCGAACGAGGGCGTTCGCGGGCGGTTCACCGGATACGTCGAAGTCGACGAGCGGGATTATTCCGGGCAGAAGCCGGTGAAGGAATTCCGCGGCTGGGTCTGGCAGAGCGGCGTGTGTCTGGACGCGCAGGATGAGGTGGCCAATTGCCAGCGGAAGTCGTTTTTCTCGCTACGGTTGCCGATCGAAGTCCTCAGCCAGGCGCTGTTGCACGGGAAGAGGCCGCCTTGGCCGCCGCCCGATCTCGATCAGTTTCGGGTTCGCCTCGAGGTACTGCCGCCCGGCGATGCGCCGGCGCTGTTCGACAGCAACGAGGACGGAGCGCTGCCGCCATTCTCGCTCAACGACCTGACCAGCCTGCTGTTGCCCGGCGAGACGTTGAGCGTGCGCAAGGGCGTCGCTGGCAAGGATATCGAGGTCGCCCATCTGAGGGGCCAGGACGACGCACTCGAAGCGTTCTCGCCGCTGCTCACGCGCCTGATCCGCAAGCTGCCGGTCGACACCTACAATGCTCCGGTCGAGCTGGTCGACGAGGTCGCAACACCCTTGGGCAGCTACCAGATCGTCCTCCGCGGCGATGCGCGCAGCGTGAACCGGACGCTCAGCGCCGTCGCCACACGCGTTTCGTGGTTCGTCGGCGCCATGCTGCTGGCGATCGCCGTCGCCTGGCTGGTGATCGAAGCGGGAATCATCCGCCGCATTACCCGCCTCACCCGGCGCGCCAGCGACCTCTCGCGCAGCGTCCAGACGACCGGCGGGCTGGAACGTTTCGACTTGGCCGACCTGCGCGGCAGCGACGAGCTCGGGATCCTGGCCAATTGCCTGAATGAGCTGCTGCGGCGGGCGAAGGAGGACGCCGAGCGCGAGCGCATTCGGGCCGAGCAGGAGAAGGACCAGTGGCACGCCGTCGGGCACGAGATCATGTCGCCGCTGCAATCGCTGTTGGTCCTGCATGGCGACCCGGACGACCCGAGTCACCGCTACATCAGCCGAATGCAGCAGGCCGCGCGCATCCTCTACGGCGGCGCCAGCCCGAGCGAGGCCTTCCAGTCTTCGTCGATCGAGGTGCTGTCGGTCGACCTCGCCGAGTTTCTCCAGCATGTCGCGGATAATGCGGGCTTTGCCGATCTGAGCTACTGCCCGGCGGAGGGTCCGGTTCTCGTGCGCGCCGACGAATACGCCCTCGAGGACGTATTCACGCACGTGCTGAAGAACGCCGAGCGCTGCCGGCGGCCAGGCACGCCGATCACGATGACGCTGCAGACGAGCGACACTGCCGCCACGGTATCCATCCACAACGTCGGCAAGCCGATTCCCGACGAACTCCTGGAACGGATCTTCGAGTACGGGGTGTCCGACCAGATCGACTCCGGCGCCAATGGCAACCGCGGCCAAGGCCTTTTCGTCGCCAAGACCTACATGGCCAAGATGGGCGGCACGATTGTGGCCAGCAACGCCGAGGATGGCGTGAGTTTCGTCCTGACGCTGCAACGGGTGCGCAGCGGAGCGGGCCGAATGTGACGTGTGGCGGGAAGGCCAAGCCACCAAGCCCGGCTATGGCGGCTCGCCTTCGAGTAGCGCGTCTCCGGACGGAGCTTGGCGGACGACCAGGCAGTGCGCAGCCAACGCGCAATTGCCTGCCGCAAGCGATCCGGATTCCCCGCGCCGTCGTCCGCTCGCCATGCACGGCCATTCAGCGCAGACTCACCGTCTGCGCCTTCCAGAGCGGACTCTGCCAGCGATAGAAGGCGCTGAGCGAAGCCGGCCGGTCAGCCGAGCGCTCGACGGCAAGTGTAGAGAGGTTGATCAGCTCGAAGCTTGTCTTGTAGCGGCCGTTCAGCTTCGTCTCGCGCGCCGCGAGCATCTGTGACGATCCGGGCACCCAGCCGGCGAACTCGAGATAGCCGAGATTCGGCTGGTCATTCGCCGGCGGGATGACATCGACCGTCCACCCGGCAGCGCCATGCCGGAACACCCAGAGCTCACGCCAGGTGTCGAGCGGCTGCACGGCGACGGTCACCGCGCTTCCCTGTGGATGCACGGCGGCCGAAGCCGGCCACACCGTTCCATAGGTGCAGCGGGTGAAGAGCGGGGGTTGCGCGCCGTTCCCGGTCTGGACGAGGTCGATGCACGTTTCGCCGGGTTGTCCGGAGCGCGTGGCGATGGCCAGCCCGCCGGCTGCCTTGAGCGGAGCGACGGGGACACCCGGTTCGGCGGCCCAGCGCGAAGCACCGACGCGCAGCGCCGCGTCACTGTAGGCCGCGGCATCGCTTTCCGCCAGTTCGCTCTTGTTGATCGCAGCCAATTCGCTCAGTGCGCGGGTGGCGGCCTGCGCAACGGCGGCAGGGCCGAATTCCGGCCGCCGCGCGCGCTGCCAGGCAAGGCTCGCCCAGACGCCAGCCCGGCGCAGGTGCAGGCGGTTCTTCAGCACCTCCGGGAGCTGCGCGCTGTTCAGCCGGTCGAGCACCTCAGCGCGCCAGTTGTCGAGCGTGAAGCGTTCGATCGGGGTCAGTTCCGGCGAGACGCAGTCGTGCCGGGTCAGCGCCAGCGCCGCCAGCGCTTTCTGCACGTCACTCGCGCGCAAGGCCAGCACCCGGCGAAACGCCTCACCGTTGTAGCAGAGGCGGACCTGATCGTCACGCTCGAGGCTGACCATGTCGACGCCATAGTGGGCAGCAACCTCGAGATGTGCGCCAAGCGTGTTGTCAGGGGCCTTGCCCTGGCGCGCCGTCGCACGCTGCGCGAGGCGCTCAGCAAACGCGCCGAGGGCATCGAACACCTCGCCGTCGATCGCCTCGGCCGGCGCTGCCTTGAGATAGGCCGCCGCGTAGCTGATTCCCAAGGCTTCCGCTCCCGGTGTGTCGCGCAGAAAGCGGACGACAGCGAGCAACTCGGGAGCGTTCTCCGGCTTCAATGCCTGCTGCCGTACCTGGCTTGCGCGCAGATAGCCCGCGCGCTCGCGGCGGTGGTCATAGACCTGCAGATAGTCGCCCTTGCTGCCCCGGATTTCGAGACTGTCGCCCTGCCAGAGGAGCGCATGCTGCGCGGCGGACTCGCGCGGTGCGGCGCGCAGCACGGCCTGATCCTGGGTGACGATGGCGATGACGGTGAGAGCGGTGGCGAGCATGTCAGCGTCCCTGCTCGGCGGAGTCTTCGGCGGCGACCGGATCGCTCCTCGGCAGTGCCTTGGGCTGATCGCGGCTGGCCGAGTTGCTGCCGAGCAGCGTCGCGCCGATGAAGCCGCCGTCGCTGGGCGGCGGCGCGATGATCACCGAGATCTTGTCGGAGAGTTTATCGGCCAGCGTCTTCTGGATCAGCAGGGGGTTCTTCGAGATCAGCGCGCCATCGCGCGCGAGTTGCTCGCTGGCGATCTTGCCGAGGCGCTCCTGCCGATAGGCGTCGGCATCGGCCAGTTTCTGGCGCGAATCGGCTTCGCCTGCCGCCTCGATCCGGCGTGCCTGCGCTGCGGCTTCGGCGTTCTTGATCCGCGCGGTCTTCTCCGCTTCGGCTTCCAGCGCGCGTTGTTCGATCTGCTTCTGCTTGAACGGCAGGATGTGCTTCATCGCTTCGGCCTGCGCCTTGGCGGCGATGATCTGTTCCTGGCCGGCCGCCTCGGCCGCCTTTTCTCGGCGAACTTTCTCGGCCTCGGCTTCGAGCTCGCTTTCCCGGACCTGCTTGTCCTTGAGTTCGAGCGTGTAGCGCATCTTCTCGGTCGCCAGTCCCTCGGCGAGCAGACTCTCCATGCCGGCCTTGAAATCGGCGGGCAGGTCGACCTTGCCGATGCTCACCGAGTCGAGGACGATCCCGTTCGCGGCCAGGCGCGGTTTCAGTTCCTGCTCGATGACTTGTTCGATCTCCTGGCGCTTGCTCGAGAAAACCTCGCGCACGGTATAGCGCGCCAGCGTTTTGTGGAGGACGCCGCGGACCAGTGGATCGACGACCTGGTTGCTGAGGTCCTCGGGCAGGGTACGAGCGATTGCGGCGATCTGCTGCCGATCGAGCGCGTAGCGCACCGAGACGTCGACCCCGAGGGAAAGGCCCTCCACCGACTGGAAGGGAGCCGATCCGTTGGCGCTGATGCCGTCGGTCGGGCGATAGAGCTGGTCACGCAGCGAGAAGCGGCGCAGCTCGTGCAGCCGCGGGACGACGAGTACCGCGCCTTCGGAGACTTCGACCGACTCGCCGGTGAACTGGTTGAGGCGCACGCCGATCTCGCCGCGGTCGATGCTCTGCATCGGCGGATGAGCGTAGAGGGCATAAGCCGCGGCGGCCAGTCCGCCGATGGCGATGAGTCTGACAGCGCGCTGCCGCGGCGTGCCGCTACTGCTGGCGGCGAGCGGTGCGCCCGTGGTGGCGACGCCGTCCAGCGCTTCGCGCAGGCGCTGAACGATTTTGGTGAATTGAGCTTTCATCAGATCTCTTCCCGGAACATGATCTTCGACGAGTGGGGCAATCGCCCGGCCGTGGGGGCGGGAAGATCGGTCCGCACCCTGGTTCGGCATGGGGTGCATGGTCGTCGAGGGGCCGCGGAAGATTCAACGGCGACGCGGGGGCAGTTTGTTCACGAACCGGGAGCGTTTCTTCCGGGCCGAGTACGTTTGCTCACGGGGTGAAGAAATCGTTGGTTGCAGTGACCTTGCCTAGCTGTTCCGGCCAACGCGACACCGTTTTGCCGGCGCGCGCAATGGCCGGCGCGATCGGCGCCGCAAGCTCCGCGCCTGGAGCGCGGGCAAGCCGACGCGCGCTACGCCTGGCGACCGGGGAACGGCAGGCGTGGCCAGTCGATCGCGTCGAGCATGTTCTTGACCAAGAGCCCCAGCTCGGTATCGCCGACGATCGACAGCTCGCGGTTGAAAAACAGCGTGTCGGGATCTTCCTGGCGCGCGAGCAACTGCAGGAATGCCGAAAGATTGGCCCGGAAAGAGAGGTCGGGTTTCGCTGGAACGGTCAGCAGCGGACGAAAGCGGCCGCCGCGGCAGGCGAAGCACGCCTGCCCGCCGGCGTCGAGCACTTCGACAAGGAAACTGCGCCCTTCCATCTGCGCCAGGCTTTCCTTCGGCAGCAGGCCGGCGAGCGCGGCAAGGTTGAGCGCGCTGGCCAGGGCGAGCGAATGTGGCCACTGCGGCAAATGGACGCCAAGCGCAGCGACCAGCCCGGGCAGGCGAAAGCGTGGGATGGTGAAAGTCTGATTCATTGCGGATTTCCTTGCGGTGTTGCGTTCGGCACCGGGTGCTGGCGGACGATGCCGGCCTGGCCAAACCAGTAGCCGTCTACCGTTGGCGTTGCCGCCCACGCCGTCGTCTCGGGATCGACGGCTTGCCCGCGGCGAGCGGCGTCGAAAGCGGCGATGATCTCGTCCATCGCGTGCGCCTGTGGGCTGATGCGCACGACTTCGATTCCCATGCGCAGCATCTCGGGAACTTCGCCGAGCAGATTGAGCGTCTGCGCCGACATCGTCTGGATGCCGTTGAGGGCCAGAAACGGCTGGCCCTCGCGCGTCCGCACGGTAAGCCCATCCGGATGATCGAGGCACTTGAACTGACAGTCGTCCTTGTTCAGACCGTAATGGCGCGCAGTGAAACAGCGCGCCGAAAAAGCCAGCGGCAGCTTGCCGAAGACGAAGACCTCGGTCGCCACGCCGGGTGGCCGGCTCCGGTGCAGCGTCTCGACCAGCCGGCGATCGCCCTCGAGCGGCGGCACCCAGCGTTGCAGGCCGTAGCGGGCAAAGGTGGCGAGCGTCGTCTCGTTGTAGATGTTCAGATGCGGCCCGCCGACGAAAGGCCGCCCGGCGGCGATGCCGACCGCGCTCAGATCGTTCGCTTCGAGTCGGCAATTGGCGATGTCGGACACTTCGTCGGCGATTCGCCGCAAGGCGCGCAGATCGCTTTCCGACTCGAGCAGAGCCTGCGCCGAAACGACGACTTCCTTGCCGGCAGCGCTCAGATCGCGCGCCAGCGCCAGCCAGTCGGCGACGCGAATCTGTTGTCGGCGGGAGCAGACGACTTCGCCCAGGGCAAGGATATCGACCGCTGGATTTGCCGCCATTTCGGCGTAGAAAGCGAAAACCTCGGCCTTCGGCCAGAAGAAGAGCAGGGGTCCAAGCGCCAGTCGCATCGTTCTTCCCCGGCTAGCGCCACGGCCGGTTGTACGCGCCGAGGGTGACCTGATGGCCTTCGGACAGTTTCGCCAGCTCGCTCTGCCAGGCGGGCTTCACGCTGAAGTGCTGCCGATCGCGCGCCAGTTCGTCAAGCGCCGCACGCAAGGTGCGGGTGACCTGCGCGACGTAGATCGGGCTGCGCTGGCGACCCTCGACTTTGATCGCAGCGACGCCGATGTCGGCGATCGCCGGGAGAATTTCCAGCACGTTGAGGCTGGTCGGCTCTTCGAGCGCGTAATAGACCTCGCCGCCGACCTCGAATCGGCCTTTGCACAGCGTCGGATAGCCCGCCGCTTCGTCGTTGCCGAAGCGGTCGATCAGGATGCCGTTCAGGCGTGTCGCCATCTGCCCGGGCGAGCGTTCCCACTGCACGTACTTGGCCGGCGAACACGCGCCGACGGTATTCGGTGATTCCCCGGTGGCGTACGACGAGAGCCAGCAGCGGCCTTCGTTCATCACGCACAGGCTGCCAAAGGCGAACACCTCGATTTCGACCGATGTATTGCGGATCACCGTTTCGACCTGGGCCAGCGTCAGCACGCGCGGCAGGACGGCGCGCTGCACGCCGAATTCGCGCTGCACGAAATTGACCGCTTCATAGCTCGTTGCCGACCCCTGCACCGAGAGATGCAGGCGTAATTCGGGGTGCCGCTGGCGCGCGTAGGCGAGCAGACCGATGTCGGCCAGAATCACCGCATCGACGCCGAGTTCGGCGGCTCCGTCGACGGCGCGCTGCCAGTCGGCAAAACGTCCGGGCTGGGCAAAGGTATTGATCGCCATCAGCACGCCGCGCCGGCGCGATTGCGCGTAGCGGATGCCTTCGCGCATCGCCTTCTCATCGAAATTCAGACCGGCGAAGTTGCGCGCATTGGTATCGTTGCGATAGCCGAGATAAACCGCGTCTGCGCCATGGTCGACGGCCGCCTTGAGGGCCGGCAAGCTACCGGCAGGACAAACGAGCTGGGGGACTTTGCGTTGCACGACATCAAACCTCGTCCGGTGAGTCGAGCAGTATAGTCATCCGTGCTCGAGCGCGCTTGATTCCGGTCAAAGTGCGCGCATCGTCGGCGCTCTGCCGGGCTCTTGCGGCGCGCTGGCGGCTCGCCGTTGATCGGCCAATCTCCCTGCCGGCGCTCAAGCTTATTTGCTATCCTTGGCCGATGGACGAGCGCGTAGCCTTGCTGACCCTGGCCGTTCGTGCGGTGGAGACCGCCGACCGCGAGCGCCGCACGTGGACCGACGAAGACCGGGCGTGGGCGAGTCGCGCCGCCGCCGAAGTGGTCGGCGAAGGCGCCAGCCCGGCAGATTTCGTCGCCCAGCGTGCGCGCCTGGCGTGGCAGCGCCTGGCCAGTCGCGAGGCGGCTTTCGTGCGCGCCGTCGAACGTCTGCACTGGCGTCCGGCGATTGGCGGTGGCCTGCTGCTGGTCGCGCTGGCCGCCGGCCTGGCGATCGAACGGATCGGTTCCGAACAGCGAATCAACCTGCTTGCCCTACCCGTTCTCGGCCTGCTGGCGTGGAACCTGCTCGTCTATCTCGGGCTGCTCGCCAGTCTTCTGCTGCGCCTGCGCAAGCGCCGGCTGCCCACCGGGCGAACACCGCTGAGCGCGCTGGAGTGTGTGGACGAATCGGCGGGCGCGCCGGGCGAGGCGCGGCCAGCGACGCTGTTGCCGGCGGGCGCCCTGCTGCGTCGTCTGCTGGTCGCCGGGGCGGCCGGCGTGGTCTGGCGCTGGCCGCGGCGCGCCGGGGTGTTGACCGAAAGTACGCTGAGCCGACTGCTGGCCGACTGGAGTCGCCTCGCCGCTCCGCTCTACGCCGCGCGCGCCGCCCGCCTGCTGCACTGCGCAGCGGCGCTCTTCGCGCTCGGCGTCATTGCCGGGTTCTACCTGCGCGGCATTGCCTTCGAGTATCGTGCCGGCTGGGAGAGCACCTTTCTCTCGCCGACAACGGTACACACGCTGCTTGGCTGGCTGTTTGCGCCAGGCTTGTGGCTGACCGGGCAGACGCTGCCCGAGCTAGCGGCGCTACGCTTTACTTCGGGGTCGGCTGGAGTCAATGCGGCGCCCTGGTTGCACCTGCTCGCGGCGACGCTGTTTACCGTGGTCGTCGTGCCGCGCTTGCTGCTCGCTGCGCTCAAGCTCCTGCGCGAGCGGCAGCAACTGCGGCTGCTCGTCGCCGATTTCTCAGCGCCGTATTTCCAGGCGCTGCTGCGCGGCTATCAGTCTGCCCCGCTGCGCTTGAGCGTGATTCCTTACAGCTATCACCCGTCGCCCGCGGCGCTCGATGGTCTGCACAAGGTGGCGGCGCGCGTTTTTGGCGGCCGCCCGCTGCTCGCGTGCATGGCGCCGGTCGCTTACGGCGACGAAGATGTCTTGCCGGCGGCCAGCCGACCCGCGCCCGGCACGCCGGCTTGCGCGCTGTTCAATCTGGCGGCGACGCCCGAGCGCGAAGCGCAGGGGGCTTTCCTCGGCGCTCTGCGCGCGTGCCTGGCGGGCGCGCCCTTGCTCGCCGTGGTCGACGAGGCGGCGTGGCGGGCACGTTTCGGCGCTGCCGACCGGCGGCTGGTCGAACGCCGCGCCGCGTGGCAGGCGGGGCTGGCCGAGTTCGGGTTGACGCCGATCTTCGTCGATCTCGCGCAACCCGATCTGGGCGCCGTGCAGGCCGCGCTCGACGCACTGCCGGAGGCGCTGCGATGAGCGGTGGCGAGACGATTGCGCTGTCGCTGATCTCGCACACCAACGCCGGCAAGACGACGCTCGCCCGGACGCTGCTTGGGCGCGAGGTCGGCGAGGTGCGCGACGCGCCGCACGTGACGCGCGAGGCGAGCGCGCACACACTGATCGAAACGCCGGCCGGCGACGCCCTGCTCCTCTGGGACACGCCTGGTTTCGGCGACAGCGCTCGTCTGGCGCGGCGCCTGCGCCAGCAGGGCAATCCGATCGGCTGGTTTCTCAGTCAGGTGTGGGATCGCTTCCGCGACCCCGCCTTCTGGCTGTCGCAGTTGGCGGTACGCAATGTGCGCGAGCAGGCGGATGTCGTGCTCTACCTGGTCAATGCCGCCGAGGTACCGGCCGAGGCCGGTTACCTGAGCCCGGAAATGGACATCCTGGAATGGATCGGGCGGCCGGTGATCGTCCTCCTCAACCAGACCGGCGCGCCGCGCCCGCCGGCCGACGAGGCCGCCGACGAGGAGTGCTGGCGCCAGGCGCTGGCCGGGCGAAGCCTGGTGCGCTCGCTGTTGACGCTGGATGCGTTTACCCGCTGCTGGGTGCAGGAGGGACTGCTCCTGGCGGAGGTCGGCAAGGTGCTGAGCGGCGAGCGCCAGGCGGCCGTCGGGCGCCTGGCCAGCGCCTGGCGCGCGCGTCGTGAAGCGCAGTTTGCCGAGGCGATGGCAGTGCTCGCGGCCAGTCTGGCGCGGGCGGTCAGCGACAGCGAAGCGCTCAGCGAGGGACGGCTGAAAGGCGCTCTGCGCGACCTCGGACGAGCGATCGGGGTGAGCCGGGCAAGCGGCGACGACGAGCAGACGCGCGCGCTGGCGGCGCTCGGCGCGCGGCTCGACGCCGACCTGCTGACGACGCTCGATCGCCTGATCGCGCTCCATCAGCTCGCCGGCCAGGCGAGCGCCGACCTGCGCGAGCGTCTGGCGCGCACGGTGCAGCGCCAGGCGCCGGTCAATGAGTCCACCGCGGCGCTGCTCGGTGGCGCGGTCTCCGGTGCTCTGGGCGGCCTTGGCGCTGACCTGGCGACCGGCGGGCTGACCTTGGGCGGCGGGCTGCTCACCGGCGCCGTACTCGGCGCGCTGAGTGCTGCCGGCCTGGCGCGCGGGGTCAATGTCGCACGCGGTCGCCTCGGCGCCAGCCTGCGTTGGGACGACGCTTTCCTGACCGCGCTGGCCGGCAGCCTGCTCCTGCGCTATCTGGCGGTCGCGCACTACGGGCGCGGGCGCGGCGAATGGCGCGAAGCCGAGTATCCGGTGTTCTGGCCGCCCCTGGTCGACGAGGTCGTCCTGCTCCAGCGCTCGGCGCTGCTCGCGGCGTGCACCGGGCGCGATACGCTGAGCGGCGAGGCGCTTGCGCGTCGCCTGCAGCCGCTGCTGAGCGAGATGGCGCGCACGTTGCTCAAACGCATCCATCCGGCAGCACGCGCGACGCTAAGCGCCGACGGCGCGAATGGAGCGGCGCAAGATCGGATCGCATGATCGGGCGCCGGCGGCTCGCCAGCGATCGGCGCCGGCCGATCCACGACGAGCGCCCAGCCGGGTGCGCTCGGCCTGCGCCTACGTGTTAGCCGACCAGATTTCCTGCAGATCAGGGAAGTTCCACTTTGCCGGGTCTTCCCGGTTGACGATCTTGCTGGCCAAGCCGGGGCGCGCGAGGTCGATCACCTCAGGCGCGATGCGCGCGTTCGCGCGCGTCGAAAAGAACACCTTGACGCGCGGGCTGAGCAGCGACTGCTCGCCCTGCTCGACGACCACCGCCAAGCGCCCGCAGCTCAGGCGCACCAGCGAGCCGATCGGGTAAATGCCGATCGCCTTGACGAACGCCTGGAAGACCGTCGGGTCGAAGTGTCCCTTGCTCCACTCGGCCATCTTGCGCAGCGATTCGGCCGGGTCCCAGCCAGCTTTGTACGGCCGGTTCGAGGTGATTGCGTCATAGACGTCGCAGACCGCGCCCATCTTGGCGTACAGGCTGATGGCATCGCCCTGCAGCCGTTCCGGATAACCCGATCCGTCGACCTTCTCATGATGGTGGAGAACCACATCGAGCGCGATCGAATCGACGGCCGCACCCTCGCACAGCATGCGATAACCCGCCTCCGGGTGCGATTTGATGATCGCGAACTCGGCGTCGGTCAGCTTGCCCGGCTTGTTCAGCACTTCGCTCGGCATCTGCGCCTTGCCCAGGTCGTGCAGCAGTCCGGCGATACCGATCGAGCGCGTCTCTTCCGGTGCGATGCCCATTTGTCTGGCCAGGGCGACCATCAGCGCGCAGACGGCGACCGAGTGCATGTAGGTATAGTCGTCGGCAGTCTTCAGGCGCGCCAGGCTGATCAGCGCGCCCGGGTTGCGCGTCACCGAATCGGAAATCTCCTCGACCAGGCGCTGTGCGCCCCCCGTATCGACCGCTCGGCCAAGGCGCGCCTCCTCGAACATCGAAGTGACCGCCTGCCGCGAGCGGGCCACGATGCGTGCGGCGCGGTTGAATTCGGCAGCGGCGGGGACTCGCCGAAGGTCGCGCGTCGTGCGCGCGAGCGCGGCGAGTTCGGCGTCGACCTGCGCTTCCGATTCGGCCAGTGAAACGACCTTTTCCTCGGGCGCGACGTCGATGCCCTTGCTGCAGTCTATCCAGATTTCCTTGATGCTGCTCGTCCGGATCGCCTGCAGGTCGGCCGGATCATTCAGAACAAAGGCCGAGCGCCAGAAGGGATGCTCCATCCACGAACCGCAGAATTCCTTGATATGCATGCCCAGGGCAAGCTGATCGACGCTGATTCGCTTGAGCATGGTGATCTCCCGGGGTGAACAGAGGGGTCGGCGCCATGGCGGGTTGGAGAGAGTGCGCCGGCGCACCGCGTGCGTCGGCGGATGAACGACGACTAGACGCCGGCTTCAGCGCTCAGCGCACCTGCCTTGTCGATCGCTTCCCAGGTGAACTCGGGTTCGTCGCGCCCGAAGTGCCCGTAGGCCGCTGTCTTGCGATAGATCGGGCGGAGCAGATCGAGCGACTGAATGATTCCCTTTGGCCGCAGGTCGAAATGCCGCTCGATCAAGCTGGCGATCGCATCGTCGCTCAGCTTGCCGGTGCCGAAGGTATTGACCATCAGCGAGACCGGCCGGGCGACGCCGATCGCGTAGGCGACCTGCACCTCGCAGCGGTCGGCGAGGCCGGCAGCGACGACGTTCTTGGCGACGTAGCGTGCCGCATAGGCGGCCGAACGGTCGACCTTCGACGGGTCCTTGCCCGAGAAAGCGCCACCGCCGTGGCGGGCAGCGCCACCGTAGGTATCGACGATGATTTTGCGCCCGGTCAGGCCGCAGTCGCCGTGCGGCCCGCCAACGACGAAGCGCCCGGTCGGGTTGACGAGAAAGCGCGTGCCGGCATCGAGCAGGCTCTTTGGTACGACCGGCTTGATGATCTCCTCGATCACCGCCTCGCTGATCTGCGCGTGCGAGACTTCCGGATCGTGCTGCGTCGACACGACGACGGTGTCGATCGACGACGGCTTGCCGTCCACGTAGCGCACGGTGAGCTGACTCTTGGCATCCGGGCGCAGCCACGGCAGCCTGCCGTCACGCCGCAGCTCGGCCTGACGTTGCATGATGCGATGCGCGTAGTGGATGGGCAGCGGCATCAGCGACGGCGTTTCGTTGCAGGCATAGCCGAACATCAGACCCTGGTCGCCGGCGCCCTGGTCGAGGTCGAGCCCCTGACCCTCATTGACGCCTTGCGCGATGTCGGGCGACTGGCGGTTGATCGCCGTCAGGATGGCGCAGCTCTTGTAATCGAAACCGATTTCCGAATTGTTGTAGCCGATGCGGCGGACCGCGTCCTGGGCAATCTCGCGGTAGTTGATGTGCGCCTTGGTCGTGATCTCGCCCGAGATGACGACCAGACCGGTGGACACCAGCGTTTCGCAGGCGACTCGCGCGGGTGGATCGTCGGCCAGGATGGCGTCGAGGATGGCATCGGAAATCTGGTCGGCGACCTTGTCCGGATGGCCTTCGGAAACCGATTCCGAGGTAAAGAGGTACTCCTTGCTCATGCTGCATCTGCTCCAAAATGAAAAACCCCGAAACGGCGGCGTTGCCGGCTCCGGGGTTCGAGCAGACGACGCTTTAGCAGTATTTTACGGCCGCTTCTGCGACGCTCCGCCCTGCAAGTTGTCCTGATTAACTCGGCGGATGGATAATTATAGTTTTTCTTCGTGTCGTCGGTCAAACCCTGCGTCTACCCGGCGCTCGCGCGACCCCGCAGATCGCCCTCAATCGCCCTCGATCGCCCGCCATTGCCCCCGAACCCGTTGTGAGCATCGTCTTTCGTCTCCTCGGCCATCTGCCGCTGTCCGCGCTGCACGTCCTCGGGTGCTGCTTCGGCTGGCTTGCCTGGCTGTTCTCGCCGACTTACCGGCGGCACCTGCGCGAGAACATGCAGCTCGCGCTCGGTGCCAGCGAGGCGGCGCGTCTGCGTGGCGCAGCGATCGGCGAAGCCGGCAAGCAGATGCTCGAGCTGCCGCGCATCTGGCTGCGCCCGCTCGCCGAGACGGCGGCGCGCGTCGTCAGCGTTTCCGGCTGGGAGCTGGTCGAGGCGGCGACGCGACGCGGCAAGGGGATTCTTTATCTGACCCCGCACCTGGGCTGCTTCGAAGTGACCGCGCAGTATCTGTCGACGCGCGCGCCGATCACCGTGCTCTACCGACAGCCGAAGCAGGCCTGGCTGCAGGCGATGGTCGAGGCGGGCCGGGCGCGCGAGCAACTGCATCTGGCGAGCGCCGACCTGGCCGGCGTGCGCACGCTGCTCAAGGCGCTACGCCGCGGTGAAGCGGTCGGCATGCTGCCCGATCAGGCGCCGCGCGCCGGCGAGGGTCGCTGGCTCGACTTTTTCGGCAAGCCGGCCTACACGATGACGCTGGCGGCGCGCCTGGCCGACAGTGGGGCGGCGGTGATCATGGTCTGGGCCGAAAGGCTGCCGGGTGGCGCGGGCTATCATTTTCGGCTGCAGGAACCGCGGCGGCCGATCCGCGGTACGCTCGAGGAACGCGCGCAACAGATCAATCACGAGATCGAGGATCTGATCCGCCAGTGCCCGCAGCAGTACCTGTGGGGATACAACCGCTACAAGCAGCGTCGGAGCAGCCAGCCGCCCGGCGCGCTGGCCGAGAAGGACGACGGATGAGCGCCGATCGCGCGCTACCCCCGGCAGCTCGCGCCGCGCAGGAGGCGACCTGATGCAGATCGCTTTCTGCCTGTACAAATACTTCCCCTTCGGTGGCCTGCAGCGCGATTTTCTGCGCATTGCGCTGGCCTGTCAGGCGCGCGGCCATGCGGTGCGCGTCTATACGCTCGAATGGCGCGGCGACGTTCCGCCGGGCTTCGCGCTGATCCGGGTGCCCGTGCGCGGGCTGACCAACCCGGCGCGCTACCGCCGGTTCACCGCCTGGGTGTCCGCCCATCTGGCCGCCAACCCGGCCGAGCGCGTCGTCGGTTTCAACAAGATGCCGGGGCTTGACGTCTACTTCGCGGCCGACCCGTGTTTCGAGGACAAGGCGCGCACGCTGCGCAGTCCGCTCTATCGCCTGTCGGCGCGCTATCGCCACTTTGCCGCGTACGAGCGGGCGGTTTTCGCGGCCGACGCGAGCACCGAGATCCTGCTCCTCTCGCCCCACCAGCAGCCCTTGTTCGAACGTCATTACGCGACGCCGCGCGAACGCTTCCATGTGCTGCCACCAGGAATTTCGCGCGACCGGCGGGCGCCGCCCGAGGCACCGGCGCTGCGCGCCGATTTCCGCGCCGAATTCGCCTTGCGTGCGGACGATCTCTTGCTCCTGCAACTCGGCTCGGGTTTCAAGACCAAGGGGCTGGACCGCAGCCTGAAGGCGATGGCTGCCTTGCCGGATGCGCTGCGCAGCCGCTGCCGTCTGTTCGCCATCGGCGACGACGACGCCAAGCCTTTCCGCGCCCTGGCGCGCACCCTCGGCCTGGCCGAACGCGTCGACCTCCTGCGCGGGCGCAGCGACATCGTCCGCTTCCTGCTCGGCGCCGACCTGTTGATTCACCCGGCGTACAACGAGAATACCGGCACCGTTCTGCTCGAAGCCGTCGTCGCCGGACTCCCGGTGCTGACCACGGCGGTTTGCGGCTATGCCTCGCATGTCGCCGAGGCAGGTGCTGGAATCGTCGTCGGCGAACCTTTCCGCCAGGCGGAGCTGAACGCGACGCTCGCCGGCATGCTGGCCGACGCGCCGGCGCGCGCGCGCTGGTCGGCCGCCGGTCTGGCCTACGCCGAGCGCGCAGACATCTACAGCAACGCCGAGCGGGCGGCCGATCTGATCCTGGGCACGCGGCGATGAGCCCGACGGAGACCTTTCTCGCCGAACCGTTTCGCACGCTGTGGGCGGGGCAGGACCCCTTTGTCGCCGTCGAGGCGCTGCGCGGCGAAGTCTTCCGCGAACTCGCCGGGCGGCGCACCTTGCGCACCGAGGTCGATGGACGGGGCTATTTCGTCAAGATACATCGCGGCGTCGGCTGGTCGGAAATCGTCAAGAATCTGGTCTCCCTGCACCGGCCGGTGCTCGGTGCGGGAGACGAATGGCGCGCCGTCCAGCGCCTGCACGCCGCCGGGATCGACACCTTGCGCGTCGTTGCCTACGCGCAGCGGGGCGACGATCCTGCCCGCCGCGCGTCGTTCATCGTCAGCGAGGAACTGGCACCGACCATCAGCCTGGAAGACTATTGCGCCGAATGGCCGCGCCAGACACCGGATCTGCGCCTGAAGCGCGCGTTGATTCGCGGCGTCGGCGAGATCGCCAGCCGCATGCATCAGGCCGGCGTCAATCATCGCGACTTCTACCTTTGCCATTTCCTGCTCCACCTCGATCCGCCGCCGACACCCGAACGGCTTCGCCTTTCGCTGATCGATCTGCACCGGGCACAGGTTCGCCCGCACACCCCGCAGCGCTGGCGTGACAAGGACCTGGCGGCGCTCTACTTTTCGGTGCTCGGCCTGGGCTTGAGCCGCAGCGACTATTGCCGCTTCCTGGTCGCCTACTTTGCCCGCCCGTTGCGCCAGGTGCTGCGCGACGAGGCGCGGCTGATCACCCATCTGCGCCGCGAGGCGCAACGCCTGCAGGCGCGCTTCGTGCGCAAGGTCGCCCGCGGAGAAATGACATGAGGTTCTGGTGGCTGAACCCGGACTACGCGCGGGGCGCAAGCGGCGAAATGTTCGCCGACCTCGAAAGCGTCTTTGCCCTCTCCGGCGAGCCGATCGCGGCCGATTCGCTCGCCCGCGTGCTGCGTGTCGAGGTTGCCGGCAAGCGCTACTACGTCAAGCGCTACAGTGGCACCGGCAAGAATCCGCAACGCCGCTGGTTCGGCCTGCGGCGCTGGCTCGGACCGCCGCGCGTGCGTAACGAGTGGCGCAATCTGCAGGCCTTCCGGGTGCTCGGCGTACCGACGGCAACGCTGGTGGCTTTCGGCCTCGAGCGCCGCTTCGGTGCCTTCATCCGTGGCGCGCTGATCACCGAGGAGATTCCGCAGACGACCGACCTCGCTCAATTGGCGCGCGCCGGCGATCCGCGCCTGCGCGACGCGCGCTGGGTGCGACACGTTGCGCGCCAGATCGCCGACATCGCCCGCCGCCTGCACCGCGCCCACTTTGCGCACAACGACTTCAAATGGCGCAACCTGTTGGTCGACGGCGGCGACGAGCCGACCGTGTATCTGATCGACTGTCCGAGCGGCAATCACTATCGTGGCGCGATTCTCGACTATCGGATCGTCAAGGATCTCGCCTGTCTCGACAAGCTTGCCCGCCGGCACCTGTCGCGCAGCCAGCGCCTGCGTTTCTACCTTGACTACGTGCAGCACCCACGGCTCACCGCCGACGATCGCAAGCAGATCGGCAGGATCGTCAATTTCTTTGCCGGTCGGGACTAGTCGACGCATGCGCCGTCGCCTGCTCGCCACCGCTCGCCTTTCGTCGGCCGGCCGATGACGCTGGCCCCATTGAGCGAAGCAAGCGCGCTGGCGCGCGCCGGGCGACAACCGGAACTGCCGTTTCGCCTGCTTCTGGAGTCCGGCGGCAGCCTCACGATGCTCCGCCTGCTGCGCGTTCTACCCGGCAAGCGGCTGGTCGGCGAGGCCGAGGCCGACGGGCGGCGCGTCCTCGCCAAGGTTTTTCTTGGCGCGCGCAGCGGGCAGCACTGGCAGCAGGAATGCGCCGGTCTGGCGGCGCTCTGCCAGGCCGGCGTGCCGACGCCCGAGGTGCTCGCCGCGGCACCTTTGCCGGGTGGCGGGCACGTGCTGCTGACCGATTTCCTCGTCGCAGCCGAAAGCCTCGCCGAGGCGTGGGCGCGCGTCGCCGACCGGCCGGCCGGCGACGCGGCCGCACAGGCCTTGCTCGCTCCGGCGCTCGCCCTGCTCGGTCGCCTGCACGCTGCTGGATTGACCCAGGAAGACCTGCATTTCGGCAATTTCCTGCGCTACGGCGACGCGCTCTTTCTGGTCGACGGCGACGCCGTGCGCGTCGTCACTCCCGGTCAGCCGCTGCCGCTGGCGCGTGCCGTGGCCAATCTGGCAATCTTTCTGGCGCAGTTGCCGCCTGCCTGGGATGCGCATCTGGACCGGCTGTTGCCGGCGTACTCGGCGCGTGCCGGCGTGCCGGCGAGCGATCCCGGGCCTCGCCAGAGCGCCCGTTTCCCTGGCCTGCCGGGCGAAATCGACCGCGTGCGCAAATGGCGGCTGAAGGACTTTCTCGCCAAGAGCGTGCGCGAGTGCAGCCTGTTTTCGGTCGATCGCAGTTTTGCGCGCTTTTCCTCCGTCGTCCGCCAGCACGCCGAGCGGCTGGCGCCCGTCCTGGCCGACCCGGACGGCGCTCTGGCACGCGGCTCGATCCTCAAGGACGGCGGCACAGTGACCGTTGCCCGCGTACAACTCGGCGATCAGGAGGTGTTGATCAAGCGCTACAACTTGAAGGGCTTTGCCCATACCTGCAGCCGCCTGTGGCGCCCCAGCCGCGCCTGGCATTCGTGGCGCGCAGCGCATTGCCTGCAATTCCTCGGTTTCCACACGCCGGCACCGCTTGCCCTGATCGAAGAGCGTTACGGACCGCTGCGGCGGCGCGCCTGGCTGGTCAGCGAGTTCTCTCCTGGAACGAACCTGTTGACCCACCTGTCACCGGCGGAAGACCCGCCACCCGCCGAAGCCAGTGCGCTGCTCGCGCTGTTTGCCGGACTGCACGCACAACGCATCAGTCACGGCGACCTGAAGGCGATGAATCTGCTTTGGGACGGCGGACGGATCGCGCTCATCGACCTTGATGGACTCGCGCGCCACCGTTGCCAGGCGACCTTCCAGCGCGCCTGGCGACGCGACCGCGCGCGACTGTTGCGCAACTGGCCGCCGGCTTCGCCGCTGTATCGCTGGCTGGACACGCACCTGCCGGCTGGTTGAACGAGACGACCGCCGCCCGCTGGCACGCCAGAGCACAGCGGGCATCTGCGATGTCCCGTTGATGCAGAACCACGCTTTCACCGCGATCCGCCTGTCGACGCCCTTGGTAACGCTGCCAGGTATTCTGTTTGGCAAGCGCGTTTCGTTGAAGACAGGCCTGCGGCAGCAGGCGCAGATTGCCCTCGCCGGATCGACCTGGGCATCTCCCGCGAGCGAAGGCGTGAATCGTCGCTCCGACGTCGGCTTCTATCACCTGTCGTTCAAAGCTGCGCGGTCTTGCTGGTCGCGTGCATCCAGGCGGGTCGGGCGAACGTAGTTCACTGCAGGCGGCGTCGTTCGCCTGCCGCCCGACTACCTTGAACAACAGATGGAGGATTGCACGATGAGAAGCAGAACAGGAAACACACTGACGATGCTCGCCGCGGCGTTGACGATCGGTCTGGCGGCGCCCGCCTCGGGCGAGGAAGCGACGCTGTACAAGCGCCTTGGCGGTTACGACGCGCTCGCTGCGGTAACCGACGACTTTCTCGGTCGTCTGGTGCAGGACCCCAAGCTGGGCAGGTTCTTCGTCGGCCACAGCAGCGCCTCGGTCAATCGGATTCGCGGTGACGTGATCGATTTCCTCTGCGTGGTCAGCAAAGGTCCGTGTTCGTACCGCGGACGCGACATGAAAGCTTCGCACACCGGTTTGAAGATCACCGACGATGACTGGGAGATTTCGCTCAAGGCGCTGTCGGCCACCTTCGATCGCTTCAAGGTGCCGGCGGCCGAGCGCGCTGAAGTGGTGCAGGCCATCGCCGGGCTGAAGGGCGATATCGTTGGCCGTTGACGTGCCGGCCGGGAAATCTCAGGCGCCGGGCGATGCGCCCGGCGCGCCCGACCAGCGGAGCATGTTGGCCAGCCGGGGATGCGAGTGAACAGCGGCCTGCCTGGTGGCCCCGGCCACCCGCGTCAAGTGTTGATTACCGGCGGCACCGGCTACATCGGTACGCGTCTGGCCGCCTGTCTGCTGGCACGCGGACATCGCGTGCGGCTGTTGACCCGCAGCACTTCGCTGGCGCGCGTCGCCCAAGGTGCGCTCGCCGTACCGGCGAACGCGCTCGACGCCGAGGCGCTTGCGACGGCGCTGCAGCCGGGCGACACGTTTGTCCATCTGATCGGTACGCGCCACCCCAACCCGGCCAAGGCAGCCGAGTTCGAGTCCGTGGACCTGGCCTCGATTCGTGCTGCGGTGTGCGCAGCACAGCGCGTGCCGATCGCGCATCTGGTCTACCTCAGCGTCGCCCAGCCGGCACCGGTGATGCGCGCCTACGTCGCGGCACGCGCCGCTGGCGAGCGCCTGATCGCTCAGGCGCGCTTGCCGGCGAGCATTTTCCGCCCCTGGTATGTGCTCGGTCCCGGCCATCGCTGGCCGCTGGTGCTGCTGCCGCTGTATGCCCTCGCCCGCCTGGTTCCCGCCTGGCGCGCCGCCGCCAGCCGACTTGGCCTGGTCACGCTGGAGCAGATGGTACAGGCGCTGGTCTGCTCGATCGAGGCTCCGCCGCCAAACGGAACGCTGATCTTCGAAGTACCGCACATTCGCGCCTGTCGGTCAGGCTGATTGCGCAGCCGGCGTCAGCCAACGCGGCGCGGGTCGCTCGCCTTCAGCGGTTCTCCAGCCGGCTGTAGTCGAGCAATCCGCCGGCGATCGGTGCCAAGCGGAGATGCTCGTCCTGCAGCGCATCGCTGATGCTCCAGAAGTCGGCGTGCGTGCGGCGCACAGCGTAGCGGTCGGCCAGCGCGCGGTAGTCGTTTTCGCTGGCGAGCGTGCGCAGCGCGGTTGCCAGTGCGCCGATTTCGTCGCGCTGCACGCGGAAGATGGCGTTCGGATAAGAGCCGAGGATTCCGGCGACGACGGTCAGCGTGTTTTCGTCGGGCTGCAACTCGCGCCCTTCGCGCAGCAGGCTGGTGACATGGCGATGACCGGTGTTGCGCAGCACGGTAAAGTAGCGCGCCGCGTGCGGCGGGTCGTCGACGCGCAGGATGAGCACTTCCGGCCACCAGGACAGCGAGGCGCCATGCACGCCGGCGAGAGCGGCGAGATCCTGGCGCAGACCGGCGTCGGGAACGCTTGCCAGCTCGCGCTGGCGCTCGAGCACCGGCGCCAGGCGCGTGCGCAGCATGGCGTAGAACTCGGCGAGCGGCGTTTGCGTGCGAAAACGGATTCCGCTGTCCACCTCGAAGCGCGCCAGGGTGCCGTAAACGTGTTCTTTCGCTTCGTCGCCAGCGTCCCGGTACCAGTAGTCACGTACCGCTCTTCGCCTCTCCAGCGGCAGAAAGGTGAGCGCGTTGAACTCGGCTTCCATGCGCATGAAGTCCATATAGAGCCGCGACAATGCCTGGTGGCCGACGTTGCCATAAACGTCGAAACCGGCAACGAGCAGGTAATGGATGCGTTCGAGCAGCGGGTAGCTGAGCACCCAGACCGTCTTCGGCGGCTCGCCGAGCAGTCCTTTGCTCACCGAAGCGCTGTCGTAGTGACGAAAGACCGTCAGCGCAGCGTTCGGGTTGACGCCGTCACCGTCCCAGATCCAGTCGAGCGTCGGGCGCTCTTTCGCCAGCGCGTATTCGCTCAGCGCCGCCGACTTGTGACGCAGATACTGCGCTTCGAGCCGCGCGTACTCGCGCCAGGGACCGATGATTCCACTCGAGCTGCCGGCCTCGGCCGGCAGGCGGAGGAAAGCGCTTGCGCGGGCGAGAAAATCGTCACGCTGTTGCGGCAAGCGCTGGTCGGCGAGAAAGAAAACCCAGAAGCGGTCCTGGATCACGTCCAGTGCGACCTGCCCGCGACAGACTGGACCCTTGATGAAGCCCATGATCGTAAACTCTGCCTCGTCGAGCAGAAAGCGGTAGCGCGCGCTGACCGGCAGCGCGCGAAAGGCGAGGAAGGGATTCGCGGCAACCGTCGGATCGTAGGAGGGTAGTTGGTCGACGGCGTAATCCGGCGTGAGGAACCACTCGCGCCAGCGCGCCATGCGCTGCGCGCCGAGCGCGTAGGGCATGTGCGTCTTGTCGACGATCGTCTCCTGCTCGCGTTGCAGGCGGTAGTAGACGCGCTCGCTGCCCGGGTCGTCGTAAGGCCGGCGGGTGGCAATCGGATCGGCTGCCACCCCGGGCGGCGTGCGCGAGCGGATCAGCCGGAAGTAGTGGCGTTGCGCATCGTCGTCGAAGTAGAGGTGGGCGAGAAAGAGGTGTTCGTAGAGGTAGCGGCTGACCAAGCGCTGCTTGGCCGAATCGCCGTTGAAGAACGCTTCCCATTCGGCAAGCTGGCGCTCGACCTTGGCCGGCAGCGGCGGCAGGCCCGCGAACGGCGCGCCCGCTTCCAGCCAGCGGCGGATCAGGTCCATTTCGCTGCCGCTCAGGCCGGGCAGGCCAAAAGGCATTCCCCACAAGGGGTGTTCACGCGCGAAGCTGTCGAATTCGGCCAGTTGCGGACAGCGTTGTGCACGATCGTGCGAGAAATCGAAGGCCTCGGGAAGGATGGTGACCTGTGGCAGCGGATGGCGCTCCTTCAACTGCAGGCTGCGATAGAGCACGCTGCCGGCGAGATTGATTTCGGCCGTCGGCTGGCGTTCGTTGAGCACCGGCGAAAAGCCGAGCTGGCGCCATTCAGAAGCCTTGCGCGCGTCTTCGAAAAGCCGCGTCGGCGGTGCTTCGCCCAGGCGCGTCTCGTACACGCGCTGCTTGCTGCTGCCGCGCGCAATTCCTTCCCAGGCGCCGAGTTTCTGCTGACACGGTGCGTCGTAGCACGCATGGCAAAGGACGCAGCGCCGCTCGAGGATCGGCTGCACATCGCGCCGGTAGGAAATCTCGCCCGTGCTGGCAAGCGGCGCGTCGTGACGTGTCGGGTCGGCCGCCCCGAACTGGCGGTCGAGCGCATCGCGCGAAAGCGCTGTGCAGCCCGCGACGAGCAGCGCCGCGAGCAGCGCTGCGATGCGCTGGGCGTTCATCCGCCCGGCTCCCGGCGCGCCGCGATCGTGCGCTGGCGTCGTCGTCGACTGCTCGGGTTGATCTGCGACAGAAACAGGCGAAAGAGGCGGCATGGCAGTTCGATGGGCGCGCGGGGGAGAAAGGTGGGCGGGCGGCAGGCCGGTCGGGGCGTCAGCCGGTCGAAGCCTGGGCCGGTCGCGAATTGCGTCGGCGAACCAAGCGCCCAATCGGCTAGCCAGTCCGCCAATTCGTCGGCCCGGCTCGCGATCGGACGCGGCCATTGTAAGGGATAGGCGAGCGTCCTTGGCCGCGACCGAAAACCGCCCGCCACGCGCAAACAGGACGAGGCCGGGGGCTTGGCGACGCGCTTCCGGACAATGCGATCAGCACGATCAGCCGGGCGGCAAGTCGACGGTGGCGCCCAGATCCCCCAGCTCTGCTCGACCAGATCTTCCTGCTGCGCGACAATTCCGGGAGCAGCGGCGAAACTGTCGGGAGAATTGACCGCGTTCGACTGGGAAGCAGGTACTATCGAGAGGTTCCAGTATCCTGCGGCGATGCCCTCAGATCTGCCCCATAGAGGGAGGGGCACGGAGAGGTCGCTCGCTCGGTGCGGGCAACGGCTTCGCAGCCGGCGGGCAGCATGTGCCGCCAGCGCCCGTCAAGACGAAGGCCTGGCTCTGTCGCGGGCCCAGGTCAGAGGCTTGAGTTGACGAACGCTTGCTGCCGTTTTCTTGACTTTTCTTGATGAAAGGATTTTTCCATGAGGCGTGCCCTGATTTTCTGCCTTGCCGCGCTGGCCCTTCTCTTAAACACGCCCTCCTTCGCCGCCGAGTCCACGGTCGAGGAGGAACGTGCTGAAATCAGAAAGACCTCGCAGGCGATTCTGCGGCAACTCTATCAAAGCTCTCCGGCGGCAAGAAAGCGGATCGCGGCGAGTGCTGGCTATGCCACTTTCAGCAACTTCGGGATGAAGATCTTCTTTGCTGGCGGTGGCGCCGGTAGCGGGGTGGCGGTCAATAACCGTACGAAGAGTGAAATCTTCATGAAGATGGTCGAGGTGCAGGCCGGATTCGGTATCGGCGTCAAGAAGTTCTCGCTGGTCTTCGTCTTCGACAACGAAAACGCCTTGACGGACTTCGTTGACTCGGGTTGGGAATCGAGCGCTCAGGCGACAGCGGCGGCGACCGACGGCAAGCGGGGTGGCGCCTACCAGGGCGCGGTGCTCGTTGCACCGGGGGTCTACGTTTATCAGATGACCGACAAGGGGCTTGCCCTCGATGCCACGCTGAAGGGGACAAAGTATTATCGGAACAGCGACTTGAACTAGCCGACCGGGACCGGCCGGGGGTCGCCGGCGGTGCTGCCGGCGGCGAAAGGCAGGGCGGCTAGACGTGCGGTTCGCGGTGTTCGTTGCCGATGGCGAGGATTTCCGGCAAGTGCTCCTGGAAGCAGCGCACCACATTCGGGGCGAAGTGGCTGCCGCTGTTGTCGATGACATGGGCCACTGCGTCTTCGACCTTCGACGCCCTCTTGTAGGGGCGGCTCGAGCTCAGCGCGTCAAAGACGTCGGCAACGGCGACGATGCGCCCAGCCTGCGGGATGCTCGGGCCGGCGAGGCCAGCCGGATAGCCGCTGCCGTCCCACTTCTCGCGGTGCGTGCGCGCGAACGTTTGCGCCATGCGGAGCAGTTCGGAGTTGTCGCCGGCCAGCAGGCTCGCGCCAATCTCGGGATGCGTTCGAATGACCGCCATTTCGTTCGCGTCCAGTCTGCCCGGCTTGAGGAGGACCGCATCGGGGATGCCGATCCTGCCGATGTCGTGCATCGGGCTGGCGTTCAGCATCAGAGCACAGGCCGCCTCGCCCCAGCCAAGGTGTTGCGCGAGCAGCGCCGAGTACGTGCTCATGCGCAGGATGTGGTAGCCCGTCTCGTTGTCGCGGTATTCCGCCGCGCGGCCGAGGCGGCGTACCACCTGCAGGCGGGTCTGGTTCAGCTCGTCCGTGCGCTGGCGGACCATCTCTTCAAGCAAGCCTTTCTGGTCATGCAGCATGCGGTGTTCCAGGTGAGCGTCGAGCAGTGACCCGCATCAGAGGCTCGGCCATGTCGAAAGGTTTGCCGATGAAATCGCGCGCTCCGGCAGCCAGCGCCTTGAGCAGCGTCTCGCGTCCATGCTCGGCAGGGAGGATGACGATCGGTGGAAGGAGCGGATCGTTCAGCGCTTGTCGCTGGGCCATCACCTGATAGCCGTCGATGACCTGGCGCGAATCCTGCAGGGTGACGAGATGTTCGTAATGCTGGCTTGCGAGCATCTTGGCAAGAAGCTTCAGATTCGCCGGTTCGTCGTCGATCAGAAGAATGCTTGCTTGTCGGCGTAGTCATTCGTTCACGCTCTTTCCTTGGTGGTGTCGGTAGTCGATTGATCCGGCCGCGAGTTCCCGCTGCCCGCCACGAGCGGGGCGAGAGCGACTGCCTCGAGCTTCAGCTCGATGCGGCCGCTTTCAACGCGCGCCAGGTCGAGCACGTCGTTGACCTGTTCGAGCAGGTGGCGCCCGGCGTGGAGAATCTCCTGCACGCTGTCGGCCTGCTCGGGTGAGAGCGTCGGCTCGCCTGGCATGACGAGCCGTTGGCCAAAGCCAAGGATCGCGTTCAGGGGTGTCCGCAGCTCGTCACTCATGCGCGATAGAAACTCTGATTTCGCGCGGTTGGCTGCTTCTGCCGCCTCCTTGGCGCTGAGCAGCGCTTCCGTGCGCGCTGCAACGAGTGCTTCCAGGCGATGCCGGTACTGTGCGAGTTCGCTTTCCACTCGCTTGCGCTCAGAGATATCCTGGCAGAAGTTGATGTAGCCGATGAACTCACCCGCACGGTCGAAGCGTGGGTTGCCGATGTCCTCGATCCAGCGGTAGTCACCGTTTGCGGGGCGCAGGCGGTACTCGATCCGGTACGGCTGGCAACGCGCGAAATGGCTCTCGTAGCTACGCAGACACCGCTCGCGATCAGCCGGATCGACCGGATCGACGTCCGGGGCCCAGCCGGCCGCGATCTGCTCGGCCAGCGAACGGCCGGTAAGCGGCAGCCACGGCTGGTTGAAGGAGTTCGCCGCGCGGTCGATGCCCGAAGTTCAGATGCGTGCCAATCCGCCATCGGCAAGCGTGCGGTAGTGCTGCTCGCTTTCCTGTAGCGCGGCTTCGCGCTGCGCCAGCGCCGCCCGCAAGAGGTTGAAGCTGCGCATCAGTTCAGATTTCCGGATCTCGGCGGGGAATTGAGGCAGAGTTCAGGAATTCGATGTGGCACGTTATTTGACCAGGCGACAGGTTGCTCCTGGCATAATTTGGCACATCACGTTGTGAAGGAGTGCGAAGGTGTTGAGACAGTCGTGGCTTCCGGGTTTTCCTGATGGAGCGCAGAAG
>NZ_JAPUVR010000049.1 GCF_029255125.1 Accumulibacter sp.
GAGATACTCGGCCAGCCCGTGGCGCGAACCCTCGCGCCCGATTCCCGACTGCTTGATGCCGCCGAAAGGCGCCACCTCGTTCGAGATCAGCCCGGTGTTGATACCCACCATGCCGTACTCGAGCGCCTCGCCCAGGCGCAGGCAGCGCGCCACGTCGCGCGTATAGACGTACGCCGCCAGGCCATACTCGGTGTCGTTGGCCAGACGAATCGCCTCTTCCTCGTCGGTGAAGCGGAAGACCGGCGCCAGCGGTCCGAAGGCTTCCTCGCGCGCCAGGCGCATCGCCGGCGTCGCCCCGGTCAGCACCGTCGGTTCGAAAAAGCGCCCGCCGCGCGCGTGCCGCTTGCCGCCGGTGAGCACGCGCGCGCCCTGGGCGAGCGCATCGGCGAGCAGCGCCTCGACCTTGGCCAGCGCCGCCGCGTCGATCAGCGGCCCCTGCGCGACGCCCTCCTCGCTGCCCGCGCCGACGCGCAGCGTCGCCACGCGCGCCGCCAGTTGCTCGACGAAACGATCGTGAATGCCCTCCTGGACGAGCAGACGGTTGGCGCAGACGCAGGTCTGGCCGGTATTGCGATACTTGGCGACGAGCGCGCCTTCCACCGCCGCCGCCAGGTCGGCGTCGTCGAAAACGATGAACGGCGCGTTGCCGCCGAGTTCGAGCGACAGCCGCTTGACGGTCGGCGCGCACTGCGCCATCAATTGCCGGCCGACCTCGCTCGACCCGGTGAACGACAGCTTGCGGACGAGCGGGCTGGCGCACAGCACGCCGCCGATCGCCCGCGGATCGCCGGTCAGCACGTTGAGCACGCCGGCCGGCAAACCGGCGGCTTCGCCCAGCCAGGCGAGCGCCAGCGCGGTCAGCGGCGTCTGCTCGGCCGGTTTGACGACGACCGTACACCCGGCGGCAAGCGCCGGAGCGACTTTGCGCGTAATCATCGCGAGCGGAAAATTCCACGGCGTGATCGCCGCGCAGACGCCGATCGGCTGGCGTATCGTCAACAGCCGGCGGTCGCCGGCCGGGCTCGGAATCGTCTCGCCGTAAGCGCGCTTGCCTTCCTCGGCGAACCACTCGACGAAGGCCGCGCCGTAAGCGACCTCGCCGCGCGCCTCGGCAAGCGGCTTGCCGCACTCGGCGGTAATCAGTTGCGCCAGGTCTTCGCCGTTGCCGACGATCAGCTCGAACCAGCGGCGCAGGATCGCCGCGCGCTCTTTCGCCGTGCGCGCCTGCCACGCGGGCAGCGCGCGGGCGGCGGCGTCGATCGCGCGCGCCGTCTCGGCCGCCCCCATCAGCGGCACGGACGCGATCTCCTGGCCGCTCGCCGGGTTGCAGACCGGCAGGCTTTGCCCATCGTCGGCTGCCTGCCAACGACCGTCAAGATAAGCTGCGGAAAGCAGCAGGCGCGCGTCGGCGAGTTGCATGGCCGTCTCCGAAAAAGCAAAAACGGCAGTTTATACTGTGCACCATGCGTCTCCAAACGATCATCGTCGGTGCCCTCGGGCTACTCGTCGCCGCCTGCAGCAGCCTGCCGCCGGACCCGGCGGCAACGGCGCCCCGCCCGGCTGCCGGCGCCGCAGCGAGCGACAAGGGGCACAACGTCGTCCTCTACGCGCTCAGCCTGATCGACACCGACTACCGCTTCGGCGGCAAGCACCCGTCGGCCGGCCTCGACTGCAGCGGCATGGTGTCGTACATCTACCGGCGCGCCGCCGGCCTGAACGTCGCCGGCAGCGCCGCCGACATCGCCCGGCGCGGCCGGCCGATCGCGCGCACGCACCTGCGCCCGGGCGACCTCGTCTTCTTCAACACGCGGAACGCCCCGTTCTCGCACGTCGGCATCTACATCGGCGACGACCGCTTCGTGCACGCACCGTCGACCAACGGCCGCGTGCGCATCGACCAGCTCGCCGCCCCCTATTACGCGCAGCGCTTCGAAAGCGCGCGCAGCTACTTCGACTGAGCGCCGCCCGGCCGGCCGCGCGCCGGCGAGCGCCCACCCCTTTCCGCCACCCACCGACTGCCCCGCATGGACCCGCAATCCTTCGTTCATTCCGCCGTCCTCATGCTCGTCGTCGCGGCGATCGCCGTCGCCGTCTTCCGCCACTTCGGACTGGGTTCGATCCTCGGTCTGCTCGTTGCCGGAATCATCGTCGGCCCGCACACGCCCGGACCTTTCGTCACCAACCGGGTCGACGACGTGCGCCACTTCACCGAGCTCGGCGTCGTCCTGCTGCTCTTCCTGATCGGTCTGGAGATGAAGCCGCGCCGCCTGTGGGAACTGCGGCGAACGCTCTTCGGGCTGGGATCGCTGCAGATCATCGTCTCGGCGCTCGCCATCGCCGCCTACTTCCGCCTGTTCATCCCGGCCTGGCCGACCGCCATCCTGCTCGGCGCCAGCTTCGCGCTCTCGTCGACCGCCTTCGTCATCCAGATGCTCAGGGAACAGGGCGAGATTGCCAGCCGGCACGGGCAGACCGCCTTCGCCGTGCTGCTCATGCAGGACATCGCCGTCGTCCCGCTGCTCGCCATGGTGCCGGTGCTCGCCGATGCCGGCCCGCTGCCGAAAGGCATGCCGCTCTGGGAACAGATCGGCAGCGCGCTGGCGATGGTCGCGCTCGTCCTGGTCAGTGGCCGCTACCTGGTGCCGCGCGTGCTCGACACGCTCGCCCGGCGCAACAACCGCGAAGCCTTCTTCCTCGCCGCGATGGCCGCCGTCTTCGTCGCCGCCTGGGCGATGGACCACGCCGGAATGTCGATGGCGCTCGGCGCCTTCCTGATGGGAATGATGCTGTCGACCTCGCGTTACAGCCTGCAGATCGAAGCCACGATGGAGCCGCACAAGGGCCTGCTGATGAGCCTCTTCTTCGTCGCCGTCGGCATGTCGGTCAACGTCGGCGCGCTCGCCGCCCAGCCCTTGCAGTTCGCGCTGCACGTGCTGGCGATCATCGTCATCAAGGTCGTCGTCCTCTACCTGCTCTGCCTGCTCTTCGCCACCGGCCGCGGCACCGCGCTGCGCGTCGCCTTCCTGCTCGCGCAGGGCGGCGAATTCGGCTTCGTCGTCTTCGGCGCGGCCAAAGCGCTCGGCGTCATCGACGACCTCGTCTTCGTCACCGGCGTCGCCGTCATCTCGCTCACCATGCTGCTCACGCCGCTGCTCGTCAAGCTCGGCGACCGCCTGGCCAACCGGCTGCACGAATCCGCCGGCGGCGTGCACGAGCGCTTCCGCCCGCCGGCCGGCGGCGAACACGTCGCGCGCGTCGTCATCGCCGGCTACGGCCGCGTCGGCCACACGGTGGGCACGCTGCTCGCGCACAACGGCATCCCCTACGTCGCTTTCGACAAGAACGCCACGCTCGTCGCCGAATGGCGCAGCGCCGGACACCCGGTCTTCTACGGCAACATCGACGACCCCGAACTCTTCGCCAGCTCGGCGCTGCACGAAGCCGACCTGGTCGTCCTGACGATCGACGACCGGCACGCCGCGCTGCGCGCGACGGCGATGATTCGCACGCACTCGCCGGACATTGCGATCGTCGCCCGCGCGCGCGACCTCGCCACCTGCGACGCGCTCTATCGCGCCGGCGTCAACCAGGCCTATCCGGAAACCCTAGAAGCCAGCCTGCGCCTCGGCGCCGAGAGCCTCGAAATCCTCGGCATCCCGGGCGAGCAGACCGATCTGCTGCTGCGCGGCGTGCGCAGCAGCGACTACGCGCTGGTGCGCACCGGGCCGGAAGCCGCTGCGAGCAGCGACGCCGACGACCCGCCGGGCTGAGGGCGAGCACAGAAAACGTCGCTCGCCGACGAGCGCGGCTGATGCCCGTCTTGGGGGTGTAATGACCGTCGCTGTTTGAGGGGAAAATAGGGCGGAATGTAACATGGTCCACGTGTCGCGCTGGGTGCGCGGGCACCAACCCGGAATCCATAATTAGCTTACAAGTATTTACCGGGCAGCGTCCGACTTGACCGACTAACGATCGTTTGACGGACAGGGCAGGAAGGGTTAGATTTTCACTTGGTATCACCAAGTAATAGGAGCGCAGCAATGGCAACATCGCTCAAAATTGACGACACGCTGAAAGGTCGCGTCCACCACCTCGCCACCCAGCGCCGTCGCTCGCCCCACTGGATCATGCTCGAAGCCATCCGGCAGTACGTCGAGCGTGAGGAAGCTCGCGAGAGCTTCAAGCAGGAAGCCTTGGCATCCTGGGTCGCTTATCAGGAAACCGGTCGGCACCTGACTGGCCAGGAAGTTCGCACCTGGTTGAGCACTTGGGGCACCGAAGATGAAAAGGCGATTCCTGAGTGCCACAAGTAATCGTCACCGAAGGCGCGGCGGAAGGCTTGGAGCGATGCCGGCGCTTCCTTGCCGTCAAAGCCCCGGATGCCGCCAGGCGAGCAGGTCAGGCCATCGAGCGGCAATTCCTGCTGCTGGAAACGGCACCCGACATTGGCCGTCCGTTCCATGAAACACCGGAGCTGCGCGAACTGGTGATTGCCTTCGGGGATTCCGGCTATGTCGCCCTGTACCGCCACGAACCGGCTGCCGATGCGGTATATGTTCTGGCATTCCGGCATCAGAAAGAGGCGGGCTACTGATGAGCGTGAGCGAATTCCGCCGACGGGCAGCGAAGATCGACCAGCGCATGCAACAAAGCGGTCGGTTCTTCTCGGAAGAGAGCATGCCGCCGAGCCTCTTGGCGCTGGCGTGCGATCAGGCGCAGGTGTCGGATATCCGCCGGCGGGATGAATGACTGGCGCAACAGGCCGGCGCACGCCAACGTGGCCAGCCACTGGGCATCGGCGACATCGGCCCTGCGCCCGGGTACATTCTTGACATGCCGGGCATTCACCACCCTGGCCAAGATGCCGACGCTCTCCAGTGCGGCATAGGGACTCTTCCAGTAAACTCATGATAAACCATCAAAACTTCTTTCATCTTCTGGTCAGAATCGGGGTTGCGCCGTTCCAGATAGTAGCTCATCTTGTGCGGCTTGATCTGTCGCTCGTTGAGAATCCACCACACCGTGTTCTTGCCCGCTTGCGCCAAACGGGGGTGCCCGGTCTCAACGGCATGGATCGAGGCAAACTCCGACAACGCCGAAATCGACCATACTTCCGCTGCACGGCCATGGTCTTTCGGTTTGCTACAGGCCAAACTCACCACCCAGGCCTTTGCCTCATCGGTGATCTCCGGCGGATGCGGACGATGGTACGTGTCCTTCAATCCAGCCACCACTCCGCCAGCCAACGCCTTGTCGATACACTTGTGACGGTTGAACCTCCCACACCCGTTCGCCGCATGACTTCAGCAAACGACCGATGCTCCACGTACGCCAGCAGTATCTTCGCCCTCTCGGCCTCGCGCAGCGGCGCTGTCCTTGACCTGGACAACTCCTCAAGCATCTGCTTTTCTTCCGCAGTCAATCACAGTTCCCCACGACTCGTCTTTCCCGGCATGCTTGCACCTCCTCCACAATCACCTTGCAATCATCTGATTATCGTCGAAAGTTGAGGCTTTTTGTCGCAACGTTCTACCTGGCGGTGAGAGGTTTGCGGAACTCCTCTTCCAGCATTTCGCCGGGGGATACCGGAGCGAACTCGCACAGGGTTCTGGTCCTTCAGCGATCATCGACGATCGCCACATCTGCCAAGCCGTCCGCTGTCCGGACAAGGCAGACGCCCCAGCGATCATTGCTCCGGATGCTGTGCTGTCCCCTTCGGTTACCGGTCACAGCATCGAGGCGATTTCCTGGCAGAACGCGCAGATCGTCGAGAACGGAAGACCCGTCAAGCCGGGATAGCCCGCACAGCGCCCGGTGCTCGCTGCCCACCCGGCGACGAACGCTCCCACCGGCGAAGAGCGCTTGCGTATCCTGGCACTTGAAGCTCTGGATGGTCGCGGCGCATCGTCACGCGCGGCGTGACGAAGGGCAACACCGACCGCTGGCGGGCAGCGCTGGCCGTCCCGTACCCCGCGCGTCCCGCGCGGCGAACAGGACGTCCTTCCGGTTGAAGGTTCACCTGCCTGCTGGCTGGTGACCTAGGGCGAGCCGGAACCCGACGACCCGGTCGCGGTAGCCAGGCCCGTCCCAGCTACGGTCGGCGGAACGCACGTTCCCGCCGTTGGTGTTCCACGAGCCGCCGCGCACCACGCGGGAATCGCCACTCGGTGGCCCTTGCGGATCGACCTGCGGCTCATTCGCGTAATCGCCGTACCAATCCGCACACCATTCGTACACATTGCCGTGCATTTCGTACAAGCCCCACGCGTTCGCCGGCAGCGACGCCACCGCCACCGTCTTCTGCCGATACAGCCCCTTCGCGCCGCCCGCGTAGGGGTAGTTCCCATCGTAGTTGACCCGCTCCGGCGTCAGCTCGTCGCCAAACGAAAACGGCGTCGTCGTCCCCGCCCGGCACGCGTATTCCCACTCCGCTTCGCTCGGCA
>NZ_JAPUVR010000050.1 GCF_029255125.1 Accumulibacter sp.
CTCATCCCTCGCCAGCGTCAGCGCGGCCACGTCGTCCTGCAGCGCCTGGCAGCGCGCCAGCAAAGCCGACTGCTCGTGCTCGAGTTCTGCATGCGCCTCCTGCAGCGCCTCGATCTCGCCTTTCCGCTGTTCCGCCAGCGCGTTCTGCTCATCCCTCGCCAGCGTCAGTGCGGCGCGTTCTTCTTCGAGCAGCTTGTAGGCTGCGTACAGGGTGGCCAGCTCGCTCTGCCTTTGTGCGACCAGCGCCGACTGCGCGTCGCGCGCCGCGCTCAGCCCAGCCACTTCCGCCTGCAGCGCGCGGCGACCGGTCAGCAAGACCGATTGTTCGAGTTCGAGCTGGTTGCAGGCCTGATGCAGCCCCGCGATCTCGCCCAGGCGCTGCGCAGCGAGCGCCGACTGCTCGTCGTGTGCCTGACCGAGCGCCGCCATTCTTGCCTGCAGCGCCGAGTGTTCGTCTTCGAGCTGGCTGTGCGCGCGTTGTAGCGTCGCTATTTCGCGCAAACGGAGCAAGGCGAGCGTCGCTTGTTCGTCGCGTGCCGCGCTCAGGGCGGCCACCTTTGTCTGCAATTCCTCGCTGCGCGTGCGCAAGGCCGCGTGTTCGTGGGTGAGTCGGTTGTGCGCCTGCGTGAGCGCTTCAATCTCCTCCAGGCGCTGCGCGGCGAGCGCCGCTTGTTCGTCGCGTGCCTGGCTCAGGCTGCTGATCTGATGCTCGACCTCGGCGCGCCGTTCGGCGAAGGCGCACTTTTCCTTCGCCTGCTGCAGACGGACTCGCGCTGCCTCGCGGCGCATACGCTCGGCGTGTCGCAGCTCGGAATCGCTGAAATGCAGGTTTGCCGGCAGGACTTCGAGCAGGGCGGCGGCTTCCAGCAGTTCGCCCGCCTCGTGCAGTCTGAAAGCCAACCATTTGAGCCGGTACGGACGTGGTTCGCTGGCGTACGCGCGGCGGGCGAGTTCGGCCGAGCGGGCCGGTTCCTGGTGCATCAGGTTGCGGGCCAGCGCGGTCAAGGCGTTGGCCTGCATGCTGGCGGACAACGACAGGCGGTCGAGCAAGGCATCCGCCGCAGCCAGGCCGCCTTCCCGATACGCCGCCAGCAGTTTGTCGAAACCCTTGCCGCCGAGCTCGTCGGGCGGCGTCTGTTCCTTCGCTGCCCGCCATGCCTTGTGCAGTTTGCCCGGCACAGCCAGCAGGGCGGCCGGCGAAGCCGTTCCCTGGATCAGAATCTCGCCCAGCTTGCTGGCCAGTGTATGTTGCGCGGCGATCCGATGCACTTCCTGTTGCGCTTCGAGAACGCTTCGGTAACGCAGGTTCTCCGCCATCAGCTCGGGCAACTCGTCGTCGACCCAGTCGATCGTCAGCCGACCGGCCAGCGCCTGTCCACCGGGACCAGCGCCACGCTCGTGCAGTCGTTCCAGTTCTTCCTGGACGACGTGCAGCTGATTGAAGAGCAGCAGGTTCTCCTCTTGCAGGTCCGCGTCTGGCGTCTCTGTCGTCACCGCGATCGAGCAATCTTCAACTTTGGTCATGGCGCGCACCGGCTGTAGCAAGGGGGTCAATCGAGGTGGTCCATGACGATGCTCTCCAGCAGCTTGAGGATTCCGGCGAGCATGGCAGCGACCAGCAAGGTGACGATCGTGTTGTAGATCCGGCGTGGCTCCATCGGGTATTCAGGCAGCGTCGGCGCCTGCAGGACGGAGACCTTCTCCAGCATCCGGGAGGCATCGATGCGCCCTTTTTCCAGGGCGACGAGCGACGACTTGTAGAGATCCTGCGTGAAACCGACTTCCATCTGCAGGCGTTGAAACTCCTCGACCGAAACGTTCAGCGTCTTGCCCGAGGGCGTCGCGAGTTTTGCCTTTTCCTGCTCGATCTGGCGATCGACGGCGGCCAGCGATTGCTTGAGCAGGACGATGTTCGGGTGATCGCGGTCGAGCGTCTTGGGCAGGAAACCCAACTGCGTCTGAATCTGGGCGCGCTGCGTTTCCAGTCCGGCAATGATCGTGCTGATGCTTTCTGCCGTCGCCTGCGGCGAGAGCAGGCCTTTCCGGTTCTGGAAGTTGAGCAGGCGCTGGCTGGCTTCCTGAAAGCGAAGCTGGGCGGCGTTGACCTGTTTGATCAGGAAGCTCACCTGCGCTTCGGCCATCTCGTGCCCGAGCTGATTCATGTAGCGCTCGCCTTCCTGAACGAGCATGCTGGAGATGGCCTGCGCAGTCTGCGCGTCGTAGGCCTGTACGCGCAAACGCAGGACGCCGGCGAAGTCGTCGTAATCGACGCCGAGGCGGCCCAGGAAGTGGCGGTGAAACCACTCCATCGAGGCATCCTTGAACCACATGCGCGAGACGATGTCACGGCCCGAGTCGCTGTAATGCGAACGCAGGTCGAGCTTGGCGTCGAGCGCCTTGAGCATGTCCACCGAGAGCAGGTACTCGCGTAGAAGGAGCTGGTCCGGCCGATTCACTCCGGCAACGCCGGACACCAGTAGCGAGAAATCGAGCGCCGGGGCATTCAGTGAATCGGTCTTGCGAATGATCACATTGGCTTCCGACACGTAGCGGTCGGAAGCGACGAGCGCCCAGTAGACGGTTCCCAGCAAGGCAAGCAGCGCGCTCAGGCGGATCAGCCGGGAGAACACGCGGATCGACAGCCAGCCGCTGCCGGCCCGCGCCAGACGCCCGTTCAGTCGGGTTGGTGGGGGAGTGCTCTGAGTGTCTGCGCTTTCCGTCATTGCGGGATCGCCTCCTTGTAGGCCTTGAGGGCATCATCAATGGCATCGAACCAATAAGCCTTGCCGGCATGAATCCAGATCCCCGACTGGCAAAACTCCTTCAAGGTGCCTTCGTCATGCGCCACCATGATCAGGCCGGCGCGATCGGCCATCTCCTTGAAGGCGGTCGCCGTTTTCTTGCGGAATGCGGCATCGCCGGCGGCGGTGACTTCGTCGGAGATGTAGACGTCGAATTCGAAGGCAAGCGAGAGGGCAAACTGCAGGCGCGAGCGCATGCCGGTTGAATACGTGCTGACGGGTTCGTCGAAGGCTTCGCGCAACTCGGAGAACTCCTCGACGAAAGCCAGTCGGTCGGCCAGGTCGGCCTGGTGCCCGTGCACACGGCAAACGAACTTGGCGTTCTGCCGCCCGCTCAGCGTGCCCTCGAGACCGCCCTCACCCATCGGCCAGGAGAC
>NZ_JAPUVR010000051.1 GCF_029255125.1 Accumulibacter sp.
AAGTGGTACGAAGTTGCCCGTCTCGACCATTCGTTCGAACGCGGTCTGAGCGACGTATCGGCGCACTACCGCCTGCAGCCCGACGGAAGCGTCGAGGTGCTCAACCGGGGCTACAACGCTGCGCGTCAGCGCTGGCAGCAGGCCGCCGCCAGGGCCGTGTTCATCGGCGAGCCCTCGCGTGGCTCCTTGAAGGTCTCTTTCTTCGGTCCTTTCTACGGCGCCTACCACATTGCCGCGCTCGACCAGCGAGACTACCGCTGGGCACTCGTCGTCGGCCCCAGCCGCGACTACCTGTGGATTCTGTCACGCGAGCCTCATCTGCCCGACGAGGTGCGCGAGGCGCTGCTGCGGCAGGCGCGTGAACTGAACTTCGCGGTCGATCGCCTGATCTGGGTCACGCATCGCGCGTCCGGCGACTGAAGCGTATCGGCCGACTTCGTCCCGGCCGGTACGCACCGGCGCCGGCGATCTGCTCGAGCCGCGCCTGCCGCGGTTCGGGCGGCGAGCGAGCAACCGGCCATCCGCACGCTTGCTGCCTCCTGTCGGCTCGGCGCTGACGAACCGCTGCTGGACACCGTCAGGCCTGCCGTGCTGCCGCCGTACGTGCCTCGACCGAAGAAGATCACCGTGTCTCGGGCGGGAGTCCGGTCCAGGAGCTTGCGGATCTGCCTATGGCCGGGAATCGCAAGCACCCCGAACAGCAGGAACGCGCACCTCCGCGACAATGGCGTCTGCATCCCGTCCTGTCTTCGCTGTCGAGCACAGACAGACACTGCGACCTGAATACGGAAACGGCTGACAGGGCGGCATTCTCGACTTCATTGCGCTGTGCAGCGCTGCGCTGACGCCTATCAGGCAAAGCCTGGAATATACGCCGAAGCTTTTCGCACAAGAAAATGGTGGATCGCGACAGAAGATGGGAGCAAGCGGGGAAATCGGCACGTAAATCGAGAATCGTCGCTGGCGCGATCAAACTCGAGGTTAACACCCTAAGGCACTGTCCAGCCGCATCACTCCCAGAACGTCCTTGGGTTCCTCCAGCTTCATCGCCCAAGTCTACCGATCCTCGGGAGGCAACCTCCGGCAACAGCCGCCCTGTGCGGCTTCGAAAAGGTAAACAACTGATTTGACAATAGCCCCATTTTCCTGTGAAATCCACGCTCTATCCTAAAACAGATGAAAACGGGAGAGGGGTCATGTTGCAGGGAGAAAGGGAGCAATCTTACCGGCCTTGCCCGTCGATAGGCTCGTTTCATACGACGACTGACTTCCATTTTATTCGCTGAACATGCTTCAGCGAATCAAGCGCATTGCCTCGATCAACAGGCAGGAACAGAAAGCGATTGCCCGATGGCCACTCGAAGCGGCCCAGCTCGTTTGGGCTGTGGGGAGTCTGTGTGCGCTCAATCGTGTGCCTTTCGACGCCGAACTGCTGCTCAAGCAGTTTCCGCCGCCTTACACCACCGACACCCTGATCCACGCCGCTCGCGCGCTGGGGTTTCGCATCCAGCTCAAGCCGCGTGCAGCTTCGGCTCTGGACGAGGTGGCAACGCCTTGCCTGGCAGTGCTGGCACCGCTGAAAAACGAGGCAGCGACCGAAGTTGAGGTCCCCGTGGTCGGCGAGCGCGCAGCCAATAGAGAAAGCGCAATCGGGGGCGCCCGTTTGGGACTCATTACCGATGTTTCGCCGGAGCGCGTCCAGTATTTCGAGGCCGGGACGAAGGCGGCGTCAGAGTTACCGCGCGATGAATTCGCCGAACGCTATCTGGGCGTCGTCTTCTTCATAGCCAAGAGGCGGCCACCGATTTTCGATCCAGACGTGGTCGGCAGCACGACCCATTTCGGCTTCCGCTGGTTCGTTCCGGACCTTCTGAAACACAAGAAGGTCTGGCGCGACGTTCTGCTCGCCTCGCTGGTCATGCAGTTGCTGGCGCTCGGCACTCCCCTTTTTACGCAGACCATCATCGACAAGGTGGTCGTCCATCGCACGCAGAGCACGCTGCTCGTCATCGCCATCGGCATGGCCGTGTTCATGATCTTCTCGGCCATCCTCACCTGGGTGCGTCAATATCTGGTGCTGCATACCGGCAACCGGGTCGACGCCGTGTTGGCGGCGGCCGTCTTCGACCATCTCTTCAAACTCCCTCCGCGCTATTTCGAGAAACGCCCGACCGGCGTCATCGCCGCCCGGTTACACGGTGTCGAGACCATTCGCGAGTTCGTCGCCAGTGCGGCCGTAACGCTGGTGCTCGACCTGCCCTTCCTGCTCATCTTCGTCGGCATCATGTTCTGGTACAGCGTCAAGCTGACCCTGGTCGCACTGGCGGTGCTGGCGATCATCGTCGTGCTCAGCCTGATCGTCGCACCGATGTTCCAGTCGCAATTGAACCATCAGTTCCTGCTCGGCGCCCGCAATCAGGCTTTCATCACTGAGTACATCGCCGGTCTGGAAACGGTAAAGAGCCTGCAGATGGAGCCGCAACTCAAGTCGCGCTTCTCGGATTACCTGGCCGACTATCTGCACGCCACTTTTCAGACCCGACAGCTTGCCAACACCTACAACACCGCAGCGACCACCCTCGAACAGTTGATGAGCCTGCTCATCCTGGTCATCGGCGCCTACACCGTGATGACCGGCACCGAGTTCACCATCGGAATGCTGGTCGCCTTCCAGATGTTCGCGGGCAAACTCAGTCAACCAATGATGCGCCTGGTCGGTCTGTGGCAGCAGTTTCAACAGGCCAGTCTCTCGGTCAAACGTCTGGGCGACGTGATGAACGCGCCAACCGAGCCCTATGCGGTCATTCCGACCCGCATGGCCGAAGGCAAGGGACTGATCGAGATCGAGGGCCTGGCCTTCCGGCACAGCGACAAGCACCCCTACCTCTATCGCGATTTCGACCTCACCGTGCGGCCAGGCAGCACGGTCGCGATCATGGGTCCGTCCGGTTCCGGGAAAAGCACGCTGGCCAAACTGCTGCAAGGTTTTTATCAACCTTCGGACGGCCGAATCAAGCTCGACGGCGCCGACATCCAGAACCTCTCGGCCAACGAACTGCGCCACTACTTCGGCGTCGTACCGCAGGAGACCGTGCTCTTCTCCGGCACCGTCTACGACAACCTGCTCGCCGCCAACCCGCACGCCACCTTCGAACGCATTGTGCAGGCCGCGAAACTGGCCGAGATCCACGACGCGATCGAGAAACTGCCCAATGGCTATCAGACCGAAATCGGCGAACGCGGCGCCGGGCTGTCCGGTGGCCAGCGCCAGCGCCTGGCGATTGCCCGAGCGCTGCTGAAGCGCCCGAAGATTCTGCTTTTTGACGAAGCCACCAGCGCCCTCGACCCCCAGACCGCCGAACATTTTGCCGCGACCATCAACCAGTTGCGTGGGCGGGTGACGATGCTGTTCATCACCCATGTGCTACCGAAGAGCCTGCAGGTCGACGAGGTCGTGCGCATCGGCGAACGGGTAACGGTGCTGAGCGAGGAGCGATCCGCCAAGCCCGTCCGCCCGACACCGGAGAGGACCTGAATTTCAAATGAAAATCCGCTTCGCCACTCTGAATGACGTCCCGGCCTGTATCGAACTCGGACGCCGCATGCACGCCATCACCCGCTTCTCGGCCTACGACTACAACGCCGAACGTCTCGCGCAGAACCTGCGCGCAGTGATCGAGATCGGCCAGAACGCCCACAAGACGCACGCCTTCTTCGTCGTCGAGGATCCTGCCGGCCAGATCGTCGGCGCTTTGATCGGCGGCGTGGAGCGGCACTTCTTCTCCGACCTGCTGGTCGCCAGCGTCATCCACTACGACGTGCTGCCGGAGCGGCGCATGGGCGGAGCGGGACTCAAGTTGCTGGCCGCCTTCCGCAAATGGGCCGAGAACCGAGGCGTGTTCGAGCTATCCGTCGGCATCAACAGCGGCATCGAACTGGAAAAAATGGATCGGTTCTTGAAGCGCTTGGGGTTTCGCCAGACAGGGGGAAATTATGCACTCGCGCTTCGCCCAGGCAGCGATAACCAACTCACGTGAAAACCGCGATGAACACAATGCTTTACCTCCTCTGCTTGCTCAGCCTGGCCTTGCTTTTTCAGCCGGTCGTAGCGTTTGAATTCAGCGGCCCCTTCCCGGATCGCGACTCAATGCTCTCAACGTATCAGAACCAAGTCATACACCTTCCTTGTACGCATATGATAGATGTGGCTTTTCTGTGAATTGTCTTGGAAATGAGCGATCGGGCTTTATGCGGACGAGGTTCTTGATCAGTTGGCCAAAGACCGAGGCGACATTGTCGAGAGCTTCGCGCCCGTGGAGGAGCCAGCGTCCGAGGATGCGCTCGAGGCGCGAGAACGCGTCACCCCGGTTGATCAAGTAGTGTGCGCGGGTGTCGGCGTCGAGTTCTTCGCTGGCCGCATGGACGGCCAGAGCGTTCAAGTTGTCGCAGAGGATTTTGGCGCCGAAGTCCTGCTGGGCCGCCAGCCAGGACATTCCGGACAGATGTTCGAGGGACAGACGAT
>NZ_JAPUVR010000052.1 GCF_029255125.1 Accumulibacter sp.
TCGGCCTTTTCCCGGGCGAGTGCCTGCCGCAATTCGCCGCGCATTTCCGGGTCGGCAAGGTCCTTCAGCCGATCGGCGGCCAGCGCGCGCAGCTCGCTCCTCGGCGAGGCCAGCAGTACGCCAAGGCTCCGGCCGAGCATCGGCTGGCGAGCCAGCAAGCGCCAGGCTGGCTGGCGATTGTCGCAGTATTTCCCGAAAGCCATCGCCAATAGGGGCGACAGCCAGTCCGGCTGCAGCCACGGATACGTGGCAGCCGTCAATATGGGCGGTTCGCTCTGGCGTTCGAGATAAATGCGCCGCTTGACGACGTGCAATAGCAGATCGTGTATCACGTGCAGCGGGTAACGCGAGAACAACGGCCAGATGCGCTCGGCGGGCAAAGCTTTCCAGAACGCGCCTCGCTCCGGCACTTTCGCGTACGGGAAGGCAAACCCGCTGGCCAGGTAAACGTCGTCGAGCGCTCGCAGATCCCGGAACTCGACAGGCAAGCGGACAAAGATGGTCAAAAACCTCTTGTCGCACCATGGCGCCCATAGGTCATTACTGGCACCTAGCAGCCGGACAGCAGTCCGCAAACCGAATCGGGGCAACGTCCATAACCTGGGGGCGCTGTTGATCAGCGCCAGCTCCGCGTCGGTGAAGCGCCGGCGGGTGGACCTGCCGTCCAAGATCGCCAGCACTTCTTCGGCGCTCACTGCGTCGAGGTCTTGCGAAGCCTTCACCGCCTCAGCATAGGCGTAGCCGTCCTCGGCCCGCTCGCCGAATTGCGCGCGTAAATCGGCCGCTCGCTCTCGCTTGTCGGCGATCAACTTCTCGCGTCGCGCGCTGAGCAGCGTCAAGGCGTCTTCGCCGAGCGCTTCATCCGGCGGCAAGACGTAGGCCGGCGGCTCCGGCAGCGGCCACTGCGCCGCGGCCCGGGCCGCGTGCAACGCCACGCGGGCGATGTGCATGGCGCGCTGGACGGCGGCGTCGCCCTCGCGCTCGAGGGCGGAGTTGAGAATCGACTCACTCTGCGGCGCAATCGTGCTGCCCAGCAAAATCGCCGCTTCCTGCCGCGTTTCCGGCTGCGCCGATTGCAACATATATTCGAGAAACGCCAGTCGCCGGGGTAACGGTGCGCTGAGCAGCCTCCCGTACGCTTCCAGGAACACGTCATCGCGCGCGCTCTGCAGGTTGGACAGGGTCTCTTCGAACGCGCCAAGGGGGTCGGCTTTGCTGGCGAGCGGCGATGGTTCGGCGGTCGTGCTCATGGTTCGGTTTCCAGGGCGATGGCCGGGCGACGCTTTCGGTGGCGGTCATCATGGCGGCATGATCCGGTCATCGACAAGCTTTCCCGCGACGGGAATGGGCAGTAAGCGCAGACAGCCGCCGGCGCGCAGGTCGCCAGCACGCCGTAGTACCGATGCCGATGACGGCGCGGGGGTGGAATCAGCGCCGCCAGACGCTCGATCAGTTCGAGCGGCGTCAGCATCACGCTCAGGTTGCCGCCGGAACCCGCCTTGACACGCTGATAGACCAGGTGTTCAGCGTCGATTTCCCGCAAACGCGCCACTGCGAAGGCTGGTCGCGCACAGTCACGCAGCAGCCGTTCCAGACCCGGGCGATCGGCGCCTTCGACGCGCAACTTGGCGTTCAGCGAAAAGCCGCCACCGTATTCCCGGCTTGCCATCGACTCGGCGTCCTCCGGGTCGAGCACAGCACGTCCGATCAGCTCGCGCCGCACACGACGCCGGCCCTTGGCCTGTACTTCGTCGAGCAATTTCAATTCGGCCGTAGGGCTTTCGTGAAAGGCCGCTGCTCGCGCGGTGTCGGCTGCGAAGACACCCTCGATGACGATGCAGGGAAAGTGCACCTGCGGATTGCACAGTGCGCCAAAGCGGCGGATGAAGGCCACCACGCGGATCCGGGAATTGGGGCGCGTCGCCGGGCAGGAGCGGAGCAAAGCCTGCTCGACGACGCTCAGGAAGATGCGCAGCGCCAGCATCGCTATCGTCGAATCGCGCTGCAGGTGACAACGCAGGCACTTGCGAACCGACAGTACCTACTGGCGGCCGCCAGTCGCGGAAAAACGTGGTCGGCCAGGTGGGCAGCGGTTTCGACCATTCGCCAGGATGTGCACGCGGGACAGGCCCCGCGACCCTTGCACGACCGAGCGATCAGGAAATCGTGAGCACAATCGATGCTGCGAGCGCGGGCGAAACCATGGGCGAGAATCCCGCATTCGAGATACCTCCGAAACTCGCGTTCGACATCGGCTGGACCGGAACGCCCTGGCGGCGATCACACAAGAGTTCGAGCCAGGTGGCGCGGGGCGTGCGCGGTGCGAGAGAGTACGGTATCTTCGGGCCTGCGACATCGATAGACGGTTGTGGCAGCGGGCGCGCAGGTTGGTCGCCATGTTCACCACCTTGGCGGCCGGCGCGCGCCGGTTTCGACGGCGGCCAGCCAGTCGGCGATCTGTCGATAGACACGGGGATCGGTCAGCAGATCCATGTGTCCAAGCTTGCCGACCGCCGCCGTCCGCACGTCGCCGTCGATGGCATGCGCGGTTGCGCTACCGGGAGTGACCAGCCCGTCGCCGAACAGCCGGCCGAAGCGATTGTCGACCTCTTCGGCCAGACTGCCGGCCAGGAAGCGATAGGCGATGCGACCAGGCATTGCCGGCCTGCGCGCAGCGCCTGGCCCGCGCCGCAGATCCTGGATGCCCTGGCTGCGCGCGGCTGCGATCTTGCCCAGCGGCAAGGTGACCGGCGAAACGTGGAGCGCCGTGGTCAGCAGGTGGCCAACCCGCTCGACCGGCGAGCCAAGCTGTGGCGAACCCAGACAGACCAGCATGTTGGTGGCCTGCGGCCAGTGCATTCCGGTGGCGACGGCGTGTTCGCAGGCGGCGAGGGCGACCAGGCCACCCATGCTGTGGCCGACGAGAATCAGCCGGCTGTCCGCTTGCGGCCAGCCGGCGCACAGTTGCTCGAGCAGCACGGCCAATTTCTCGCCGTTGCGGGCAACCGGCAAGCCTGTGTTATAGCGAACGTAGACCGGCGTGTAGCGGAAATCGGCGTGCAGTCGACGGCCGAAGTCGATGCCCGATGTCGGGCTCGACGCCGCGTCTGCCTTTGGCGGTTGCGCTTGCCAGGCGTGCTCGTCGCAAGCCAGACCGTGGATGAACACGCAGATCCGCGGCCCGCATTCCGGCCACGCGGCGCGCAGCGAATCCGCATCCGGCTCTACCGCAACGCCGTTGGCGTGGATCGTCAGATCGATTGCCAGGCGGCTGTTGCCGGCCTCGAGATGGTCGCCGAACACACCGTTGAGAATGCTGTGCACCCGGGTCGAGAGGCGACTCGGCGGTCGACTCGGGGCGCGCTGCGCGTAATGCTCCTCCACCAGCCCGGCAACGCCGCACAGCGCGCCGCTGCCGAATCGAATCGCGTCGTACACCCCGGCGACGACCCTGTCATGCGCGCTCTCGACAAGTCGCGCCGGTCGGCCGAGCAAGGGGATTCGGCGCAGGACGGCAAACGACCGGTCGGCAATCGCGCTGTGCATTTCGCGCACGCGCACCGTCGTCTGTTCTACCGCGACTTGCACCGCCTGACTATAGCCGGCGCGCCGGAACGCACCCGCGGATTTTTTTCCGGCCGACATCTGGTGTCCTTTCGGTGGAACATTGGCTGCTTTGCCAGAGCTCAGTCGAGGACGGCAATGCCGCAGCCGTGCCGGCCAAAGTCATTGTCCTTGAAGAGCAGGCAGACTTCGTCGTCACAGGCGAAGACATCAGGATAGCAGAGCATGTCGGAATCGCAGCCTTGCATCGATGGGAGATTCAACGCCATGTCCCGGAGTGTTTCGGCTCGGATAGGCGCGGGCAGCGGTCGGGAGCAGTGTCGATTCGGAGA
>NZ_JAPUVR010000053.1 GCF_029255125.1 Accumulibacter sp.
GAACTGAACGAGGACGAGGCCGGCCTGCGCTACGAAAACGACGTTCTGGTCGAAGTGCTGCCGCCCGGAAGTCGGCGCTTCTTCTGGAAAGGGCGCGTCCGGCACCGCCTGCAGCGCGTCGATCTGAAGGACGCGTACGTCGTTGCGCCCGCTCTCGCCACGCACCTGGCGCAACCGGCCTTGCGCGAGCGCGCGATCGTCGGCTTGACCGGTCTCTTGCTCGTTCAGGTGCCGGCGTATCACTGCGCCGTGCTGCGCGTAGACGGCAAGGTCGCGCGCCTGTTGCCGCCCGACAGACACGCCTTCTGGCGCTTCAACCGCGAAATTCAGGTCGAGCTGGTCGACGCGCGCTGGCAGACGATGGAGGTCAGCGGGCAGGAGATCCTGTCACGCGACAAAGTCGGCCTGCGCGTGAACCTGGCCGCCACCTGGCGTTTCAGCGACGTGTTGCTGGCTTTCGAGAAGCTCGCCAAACCAGCCGAACACCTCTACCGCGAGCTACAGTTCGGGCTGCGCGCGGCGGTCGGAACGCGCCTGCTCGATGAATTGCTGGACAACCGGCAACTCATCGACGAACTGGTCGGCGCGCACGTGCGCCGCAAGTTCGACGGCTTCGGCGTCGAAATCGGCAGCGTCGGCGTCAAGGACATCGTTCTGCCCGGCGAAATGAAAGCGATTGTCGCCAAGGTCGTCGAGGCGGCCAAGGCAGCCGAAGCCAACGTCATCCGCCGGCGCGAGGAAACGGCGGCGACGCGTTCGCTGCTCAATACCGCCAAGGTGATGGAAGACAACCCGACGGCGCTGCGCCTGAAGGAGCTGGAAACGCTCGAACGGGTGGCCGAGAGGATCGACCGCATCTCGGTCTTCGGCGGGCTCGAGCAGGTGCTGCACGGCCTGGTCAGCCTGCGCAGCGCTTGAGCAAAGGTTGCCGTCCCGGCGGGCCGAGCCGACGTGCGCCAGGTTCGGTCCGCCGCCGAGGTTTCGTTCCTCGGCGGCCGATTCGGTGGATAATCGCCGTTGCCGGCAAGACTTGCCGAGCGCGCACAGCCTCAGAGGGACACTCAATTGGCAGCTCATAGTGCAGATGGGTACGATGTCTTCCTCTCGCATCGTTCGCCCGACAAACCGATCGTCGAACGCCTGGCGGAAAAGCTCGTCGAGGAGGCGCAGATCAGTCCGTTTCTCGACCGCTGGCACCTGATCCCGGGGGAACCCTGGCAGGAGAGCCTCGAGCAGGCGCTCAACCGGAGCCGCTGCGTCGCCGTCTTCGTCGGCCCGAGCGGGGTCAACTCCTGGGAAAACGAGGAGATGCGAGCGGCGCTGAGCAAGCGCGTGCAGGAGAACAGAAACAGCTTCCGGGTCATTCCGGTCCTCCTGCCGGGCGCCGACCAGGAGGCGAAGGACAAGTTGCCCGCGTTCCTGCTGCGCTTCACCTGGGTCGATTTCAGCGCCGGAATCGACGACCCGGTCGCCTTTTCGCGCCTCGTCGCCGGCATCCGCGGACAGGCGCCCGGCCGTACCGGCGCGTCCAGGCTGTCAGCCGCGTCGCCGTATCTGCGCAAGAGCGTGCGCCAGATCATGGCCGATGTCCTGCGCCGGGACGGGATCGAACTGGCCACAGTCCCGCTCGGCGCCGGCGCGACGATCAGAACGCTCATCCGCCGCTGCCAGCTTCAGTACCCTGAGCTGGCAGCGGACGAAGTGGCGCGCAAGCTGATGGCCGCACGCGCGATCGCCTACGAAGAAAAGTACGCGCAGCGCAGCCCGCAGGAAGACGAGCGCTACCGCGCCGCCGACGAGTGGGAGGCCGAGCTGAACACGCTCCTGCGGCATGTCGGCATGCGCGACCCGGCCCGCTGCCGGACAATCAACGTGGGTATCGGCAACGGCCTGGAGAATCCGTTCTTCTACAAGGGCTTCAAGCAATTGGTCGGGGTCGACCTGGCGGCCGGGGCGCTCGCCAAGGCGGCGCAAGCGATCCCTACGCTCGACCCGCGCTGCAGCGAAGCCGAAAACCTGCACGGTGTGAGCAGCCATGCCTTCGACCTCTATCTCTCGCTGCGCACGTATCAGTCGAGCTTCTTCGATATCGGCGAGTCGCTTTTCCAGGCCTGCCGCGTTCTCGCCGGCGGCGGCCGGGCGGTGATCTCGATCCCCTACGTCTACGTCGACCAGGGACGCCTGCTCAACGGCCTCCTGCGCCCGGGCGGACACGACCTCGATCCTGATCTGCCCTACGAGATCGCCGATACCGTCCGGCGCGGTCTGCAGACCCTCGGTTTCGAACAGATCGGCCTGCACACCGGGTTGTTCGAAATCTACGTCTATGGCACGAAGACAAGCTGAGCGACCGGCTTGCTGCTGACTCGTGCGCGTCAGCCCGATCGCGGTTGACGACCACGCGTGGCCCGGTTTTCGTCGGCCAGTTCGCCGCTTGCGCGCAAAGCTGAACGGTGCGGGCGAGCGTCACCTGGGCTTGCCGGCGCGCGCGCGAGACGACGACCCCGGGCTCTACGGCAATGAACCCTGACGCCTCCTACTCCCCGGTGCGCCTGCTCAGTCTCGGCGATGCCGCCTGGACAGTCGAGTTCGGCACCGCGATCGATCCCGCCATCCATGGCCGCGTGCTCGGTTTCCGCGCCCTGCTCGAGGCGCTGTCGAGCGCTGGGCGTCTGGCCGGCCAGAGCGTGATCGCCGCGGCTACGAACAGCCGCTGGCACATCCCGGTCTGCTTCGGCGCCAACTGCGCGCCCGATCTGGCCGATGTGGCTGCCGCCGCGCGAATGACCCCGCAGGCCGTCGTGCAGTCGAACCCACTGCAGCGCGCCGGAGACCGCTGATGCACGCCCTGATCGAAGTCGTTGCCGCAGGCGAGGCCGCCACCCTGCAGGACCGTGACCCCTTCGGGTATCGCCACATCGGCGCGTGTCTCCGGTGCGCTCGACCGCGATCTGATGAGCGCGGCGAACGCCCTGCTCGCCAACGACGCGAATGCCGCAGTTCTCGAAGTCTGCCTGGACGGACCGACGCTGCAGGCGCTGTCGGACCCCGTGCGCAGCGTGCTGGCCGACGAACTCAGCGGCAAGCGCCTGCGTTGCCGCATCGGTAGCATCTGTGTCCATGGTGATGGACCTGAAGCCGTGGCAACCGCGCGTCTCCTCCGCGACCGCCTGTTGGCTGAAGCTTGCACGCTGGTCGCCGTGACCGAAATGTCTGGCTAAGCACGCGGCTTGATCGGCCTCGCGCTGACCTGCACGACGCCGTGGGCGAATCGATGCCTCCGGTAGCCACCCCGGATGACGGTGGAACAAGCACACCGGGAAGCGACGTCACACTAGGAGATAGGGACAACGGCTGGACGTAGCCATCGAAAGCCATGTGCATCACCGGCACTTCGCTCCACAAGGCGAGCGGGCAAGGAAAAATGATCGACTTGCCTCTCGCCGGTCGTGCACGCGATGAGGTCGCGCCTTCAACGAAGCCCGCTCCGAAGAGCGGGATGAGACCGCATTTGATGCGATGGCGGGGTACGAAACGCCGTTCCTTCAACGAAGCCCGCTCCGAAGAGCGGGATGAGACGCGATGTTCGACTGGCAGACCGTCACCACCCTGGACCTTCAACGAAGCCCGCTCCGAAGAGCGGGATGAGACCTGCGAGCCATCACGAGCACGCAAGTGGCGCTTAAGCCTTCAACGAAGCCCGCTCCGAAGAGCGGGATGAGACTCGAAGATGCGGGGGCGCAGACAGCGGCTCGGCAAGCCTTCAACGAAGCCCGCTCCGAAGAGCGGGATGAGACGCACCCGGTTCCCAACGTGCACTATTTTTCGGGACCTTCAACGAAGCCCGCTCCGAAGAGCGGGATGAGACCGGCGCACTATGTACAAATCGATCAACGCACACACCTTCAACGAAGCCCGCTCCGAAGAGCGGGATGAGACGACCGTCGGAAGTCATCGATTCCCTCGTCGCGCACCTTCAACGAAGCCCGCTCCGAAGAGCGGGATGAGACACCGATGCGAACCTGACTGGTGCGAACCTGACCGATGCCCTTCAACGAAGCCCGCTCCGAAGAGCGGGATGAGACTGCCTTTGCTGCCGGCGATGGCCGAGTTGCGCACCCTTCAACGAAGCCCGCTCCGAAGAGCGGGATGAGACGGGCTGGTGATGGTATGCCGGCCGTTGATCAGTACCTTCAACGAAGCCCGCTCCGAAGAGCGGGATGAGACCCGTCTGAACACAAGCTCCGACCGCAGATAATTGACCTTCAACGAAGCCCGCTCCGAAGAGCGGGATGAGACCACCATCAGTGCGCAGTCCCATCAGGCCAAACAGCCTTCAACGAAGCCCGCTCCGAAGAGCGGGATGAGACCATCAAGGACTTCGAGCTGACATACCAGAGAACGCTTCCTTCAACGAAGCCCGCTCCGAAGAGCGGGATGAGACGAAGTCGTGGGCATCAACCGGAATCACGGAGACGCTCCTTCAACGAAGCCCGCTCCGAAGAGCGGGATGAGACCGAGGATGACCTGCCCGCTGACGCCGACTGGCTGATCCTTCAACGAAGCCCGCTCCGAAGAGCGGGATGAGACCCGTCGCTTACACCTATCGAATTTTGCAAGGAAAATCCGCAGTTGCGCGCGGACCTGCGCGGCTGCCTGCCGAGACCCGCCGTGCAAATCCTCTCGGCGGTCTCAAGCGCCGGATATTTTAGACGTTTTCTCCCGCGCGAACCCCCCCGGTATTGCCGCGCGTGCTGGGGGTTCGCGCGGCAAGAGGCATTGCCCAGCCGAAGACGCCTCCGTAGGCGTTGCTCGCGATCAGCTCCGACCGCCAGCGGATCACCCCCAGAGCCTTTGTTTCGCGCTCATCCAGCCTGGCGGCGCCCAGGATCAACGCAGCCAGGCCGTCCGCTCCCAGCCATTCCGCGCACGTCGGGTAGGTCCAATGGTGCGGTTCCATGCCAACCGTGTAGCCGTTGACCATAGGCCACAGCGGAAGCGACTCCCAGGCAAGCCAGTAGGCGCCGAGCACGCCGAATTTTGGGGCCGAACTGACGTCGGTGGCGGTCGAAGCAGCGTCAATCCGAGCGGCGGCATCCCAGCCCCAGCCCTGCAGGTCCTTGTCTTCGTAGCGCCATGGGCCGATCAGTGCCTCCTGCAGCTTCAAGCTGACATCCTGCGCGCACAGAGATCGCATGATCTCGCGAGCATTGGCGATGAACTGATGCCGCCCGCCGAAGAGCCGCAGGTTGCTCGCGCGAACCTTCTCGGCAGTTTCCGCAGCGTATGCTACCAGCCACTCGCCGGGCATCTGGCTGGCCAGTCGGCGGTAGCCTTGCGCGCCATCGATCTGGCGCGGATCATCGATCAAGCTTATTTCGGGTGCCTTCAGGCGGCCCGGCAGAAGTCTGGCCAGAAAGTCGATTGCGTCTCCCTCCCAGGCCAATTCCGGACAGAGCTCTTGCCAGCGCAGCCTTGCACCCGGCAGCAAGCGCAAAGCCCCGTAGGCGGCCATCACCGCGACCGGATTGTTCGCTCGCAATGCGCTGAGCTTCACGCCTGTTCCTCGACGCTCACCGTCCAGTCGGCGAGCCGTAGCAATGCCTCCAGGTAGGCCAGTCCCCAGGGGCCGTAGGTCCGCTGCAGACAGGCCCAGCACTCGGCCCAGCCAGCCAGCTTTTGCCACAGGCCAAGGTCGGGAGCGGCGGGCAGGAGGGGTCTGCCAAGACCATGGTGGCTGCCGACCAAGTAGCGCACCAGAGCACCTTTCTGCAGGACGGCCGAAGCCATCTCGTGTCGCCAGCCGCGCGGCAAACTGAGCCAGCGACTGTCGCCGCCCGGACCTTTTGCGAGCAGGAGCGAGCCGTCGCCACCGACCATGGCCTGCCAGCGGCGATCCTCCTTGCCGGCGTCGTGTCCGGCACCAGCTCGCCGCATCGCGTCGACCAGATCATCGCCGAGACCGCTGGCCTGCGCCAGGGCGGCGGCACGCACGCCGACCGCCTGCAGATGCTCCCTGAGGGCCACCTTGCGCAATGCACTCTGACTCGTCCACTCCGACGCTGCCAGTACTACACAGCCACCGGGATAGGCCAGCACGCGCCCCGGTTCGCCGTCGAGTTGCCCGGTCTGGCGGGCCAGGTCCTGCCACGCGACAGCGCCGGCGTGGTCGTCGGCGAGGAGCGCGCGAATCTCGCTGGCCAACTCCGGATGAACGGATGGATGCAGGCGCACCCGCCGCCTGGTGTCGCCGACATCGGTGACCGAACTCGTGCTCCGCGGCGCCCAGCCATAGCGGTCGCAGCCTCCCGCTTCGGCCGGTAGAACCAGGGTATCGCCGGCGCGTGCATCAGCGCTATCAACTTCCAGCGCCTGTTCCCCGTCCCAGCGCAGGTATTTGCGCTTGCCGCCTTTGTCGCCCCGCACCAACTCTCCACCGTCAAGGTCGGCGATGTCTTCGCTCCAGCAGCGCAGTGCATGCAGCGGCACCGCCAGCAGTTCGTCCTGGACAGGCGGTGCGGCCTCGATCGACGTACTGTCCCAGTCCGCACGCCAGCACAGGTAGACGTCCGCCGAGCCCGATTTCCAGCCGTGCAACCAGGGGGCAACGTTGATGCCGTGCTTGACCGATGTGCGGGACAGCATGTCGACGTGAGCGGCAAGCAGGAGAGGCGCGTCTTGCTCCTCTTCTTGCGGAGAGGGATTCTCGAACAGCAGCCGGTTCATCGCGCTGACCCCGAAGTCGACGGTTTTCGGCTTGCCACTGGCGACCTCACTCAGCCAATTCCAGGCGCGCTCGATGTCCTGGCCGTAGATGGGATCGGATTTCGTCTTCGGCCGCTGGTAGACGATCACCCCCGGCGTCTCAGCGAGTTCGCCCAGGCGGTTGAGACGGCCAAAACGCTGGCGAAGGGCGGAAAGCGGCGCGCATTCGGTGACCAGGCCGTCCATGTCGAGGTCGGCGCCGACCTCGATGGTCTGTGTCGCCACGACGAAGAGCGGGGCGCGCTGCCCTCTGCTTCCGACGGCCATCCGCGGGAGGTACTCTCGGGTCAGCGCTGTCTTGTCGCAGGGGCGGATGCGTCCGATCAGGAGTGCTGCTTCGGCCTGACCTTGCAGGTGCTCGAACACGGCGCGCGCGCGGTCGACCCGGTTGCACACCACGGCTATGACCTCGGCACCTTGCCGGCGCAAGTTCAGTGCCGCATCGATCAGGGCCCGTGCGAGGTCTTCGTTTGCGGCAAGCTTGACGAGCGCGGCCGGCTTGCTGGCCTTGAGCCGGCGTGACAATACGGGATGCGCCCAGTCGGCGGCGCTCAGACCATGGGCTTTGCCGCCGTCCCAGGTGGCGGACATGGGCAGGAAGCGCCAAGGCAGCGGCAGAGTATTCCCCCGTAGCGCGGCAACGCTGGTCAGCGTCTGCAGCAGCGGCCGTACCAGATGAACCTCGTCGACCACGAAGAGCGCGTCGTTGCCGAGCAGCCCGGCGTGGATCGACGCCGCGCGCGGGCTGATGCCGTAGCCGCTGAACAGCAGTCGGGAGCCGACCTGGTCGACCGTCGAGAGGATCACCGTCGGGCGCAAGGGATCGGCCAGCCAATCCTCCTCGACGGTCAGGCCGCCGCGCAGGGTAACGACAGCGGGTTGCTGCTGCGGGTCGAGGCTGGCGGCGAGGGCAAGAGCGTACTCGGTGACCCCGTCCACGACCAGCCGCCGGTCGATCACATAGACCAGCCGCCGCGGAACCGGGCGCCCGTGCAGCCGCGCCCACAACCATGCATCGATCACGGCCGTCTTGCCACTGCCGGTCGGCGGCGTCAGAGCGTCCGGCCAGTCGTCGGCTGCGATTCGCATGGCCAATGCCGCCTGCCAGGGGAACGGCGGGTAGCCATGGCGTGCGGCATACCAGGATGCAAAGCTTGGTGAGTCTTGGGCCATGGTGTCGGTCACCGGGGATTGTTGGTGGACGGAGGCTGAACGAATCCGACGGGCGAATGTTCGCCGCGTGCTATCACCTGATGACTCGCGAATCATCAACCGGACGCAGCAGGCCCAAACCGAAATGGCGGTCCTTGCCGACAAGCAGCGGTCCGCCGACCCGCCGGTCGAAAGCCAGGACTACGTGAGTCCAGCATCCACGGCCGCGAGGGCTGAACGCGCGGGCCAAGGGCGCAGCCCTGACCGCGGACCATTGGCTCACTTGCACGTCGACCGGGCGCGGATAGCCCGCCATCTCGACCGAATCGGCCAGCACCTCCTCGACGCGCTGGCCGCGCTTGGGGTGGCGGTCGAGCACCACCGGGGTGACCGACGCCCATGTTCTGGATGGAGCACACCATGTTCGCCGCCATAGACCGTGTGGAGTCTGCTGGTGTGCCGGCGGCAGACCGACACTCACTTGTCGGTCGCCGAAGTTCACGTGCTTGACCTGCATCAGCGGTAGCACGCAGTCCGCCCGCGCACTATCGTCGATGCCGTGCGGGAGCCACAATCCGAGCCCAAGCACGTGACCGCGCGCATGCGTGTGGCCCACGTCAGGGATGACCGCCCACGCGGCGTGGTCGCCAGCGTGGCCGTGCAGGAGCGGCGAGGCGCCGTCACCTGCTCGGCTGAGGACGGCGGCGCGCAGGCCGCTGGCCAGTTGCACCGCCCGACGCATATCTACCACGCCAGCGGGGCGCAGCACCAACAGTTCGCCCCAGGGCGATGGCGCGACGCGTTCTGCGACGTCCGTATAGCGCACCATGCCCGCGACGCTGGCCCGCTGCCCAGCATCGAAAGCGGCATCGAGTTCGTCGAGGCGACCAGCGTGCGGCACGCGCAAAAGTTGATCGCCGGTCGACGAGGGCGCCAGGCGATGCGGCATTTCCGGCACCTCGTCTACCAGCGAGAAGGCCACCGGCGTCTTGGCGCGTCCCAGGTAGGTGACGCCAGTGGCGATTGCCGCCAGCGGCTCCTGCAGGTCGCTCGGCGCATCAGGCCAGATCAGGTAGACGGGGGCGCCAATGCCGACGCGGACAGGGTCGTATTTGACGACCTTGGTGCGACCCCAAGGCCGCCTTTTTGGTTTTTCCAACGAGGCCGCGTCCGTGTAGATCGAGCCCGTACGGGCAGCGCTGGCATCGGCGAAAGCCACTTCCGGCGCCAGTCCTTCCAGCTTGCGTAAGGGCTGTGGGTCGATGCCGGTACCATAGGCAGTGGCGACCAGCGCCTGGAAAACCCGATCGGGGTGCGGCGGCCACTCCGAAGTCCTATGCGCCGCCGGGTTCGCCGCGTGGTAGACGCCGTTCAGGAAATCGATGCGAAGAGCCAGCATCAGCGGCTCCGCGCGACCAGTTGCTCCAGGTTGTTGTCAGCGGTGAACAGCACCGGGCTGGCGATGTCGATGTCCGCGAGCGCGCGCTGCAAGGCCTGCCGTGAATCTGCTACGGTAAGCGCGAGAGGCTCGCTGCTCCCGGTTCGACGAATGGCCCAGACGACGCTGTCGGCGACCAGTTCGCAGTCTCGGCGCAGATCAAGACCGTCCTCGATGACCGCGGCGATGCCGTAGATGCCCATCAACGCAAGCGCGGTTCGCGCCGCGAGATCTTTCTCTCCGTTGCCGCCGAAGTGGTAGCGACGCAGGCGCGAGAGGCTCAAGACCCCGGACAGCGTGATGTCTTCAACCAGGACACCTTTGGGATCCAGGCTTAGCGCGTTTCCGTGATTGATTTCGGAAGGTTTGACACGGCGGGGAAACGTGTCTTTGGTTTTGTTGTCTTTCGCGGGTATCTTTGCGTCATGCTCAAGGGCCAGCCGCCATGTGCCGTCAGCCTCCTCGACAATGCCCTGAGTGCTGCCTTCGATGTCCAGCGGATCCATCCTGTTGCCTGCGCGCTGAACCAGAAGCGCATTTCGCCCGAAGATTTCCACGCTGACGCACGCCGGCCACTTGCTGCCGCTGCCTGTCCGACGCCCTGTTTGAGTCGAGTCCCACCCGCCGAGCAGCAGCACTGCGGGATCGTAGCGCAGCAACGCGGAGGCATCAGCCGGACTGGCCGCGATGACCTCGCGGCCGATCGCCGTCTGGCGGAAGCGCTTGCCGTCGAGCAATGAGTCGCGCAGGATCGCGTCGTACGCACGGTGCGGAATCTGCAGCGTCGACAGCGTTTTCCCCGCCACCTGGAGGCGCAACGGGTCGAGCCCAAAATCCGCACGCCTCAACTGCTCCTCTATCCGGTTGGCGAAGGAAGCAGCGCTGTCGATACTGACCCAAGTCGCCACCCCATGCGCGTCCGGTTCGGTCATGTTGTGCTTGTGGGGCGCGTCCGCGTAGGTTGGCGGCAGCAAGTGACGGCTTCCCGAGAGTGTGGAAAGAGTCGCTTTGACGCTGATGCCAGCGGCTTCTGCGGCAGCAGCCCTGACGGTGGCGTAGAGGTCAGACATGCTCGTTCCCCGGTGGTTGGTGGTCACCAACAAGTCATCAAGGTTTCATTGTATCGCTAACTTGTGTCGAAAAATGGCACGCGATTAATTCGCTGCAGCGGATTAGTTCTAACGAATAGCGTTTATCTGCCGCGCCGAAAGCGCCGGGTCCAGCCGCAAGCGATTCCGCGGCAGATAAACCTCGTTGGACTGAAGCGCCTCGACGGCGGTACTTATGGGGATTGTAAGCTTC
>NZ_JAPUVR010000054.1 GCF_029255125.1 Accumulibacter sp.
CGCGCAGCGTTGTAGCCCCGGTTGAGCACCTCGACGCTTCCGTCGGGCTGCAGGCGGTAGTGCGCCGATACGTCGCTCAGACCGCGTTCGAACGAATGGTCGAGACGGGCAACTTCGTACCACTTGCCGAGGTAGCGCTCGAGGCGGAAGTCGCTGACCGGGACGACGCCTTCCGGCAGCGTCGTACAGGCGGCCAGCAGCCATACGGCGGCTGCCAGCGGCCAGAGCAAACGCCAGCGCGAGATCGTCTGCGCCAGTCGGCGTGCGATCGGCAGCAGGCGACGAAACGGGGCGAGGTGAAAGCCGGGCAGCGCCGGTGGCTCGCCGGCAACGGCCGCGCAATGTGCGTGCTTTGCCGGTAGGCTCATTCGCTGGCTGCCTGGCGCAAACGTTCGTAGGTCGCGCGTTCCCGCTCGCGCTGCGCGGCAAGGCGCTCGAAGCTGGCCTGATTCTTCTGGCAGGCAAGGGTATGCGGACTGCCCCGCCGGACCGTCTCGGTGTCGACATCGCAACGGTGTCGGCGAATCGACTCCTCGACGTGCAGGCGATCTGTCTGGAGGGCCTTGAAGCGCCATTCGGAGCGCTGCGGGTCGGCGAGAAATGCGGCGAGTTCGCGGCAGTGCCGGCACTTGCAGTCGATCCGGCTGTCGCGGGCGAAGTCGGCCGGCGGTGCAAGCACGACGGCAAGTCGCTGCGCCAGGTACGCCAGGCACGCGGAAATCAGGCGCTGGGTCGGTGCCCAGGAGCGCAGCGCGGCGTTTTCAGCGGCCAGCGTCAGCGCGGCAGGAATGAGGAGGGTGTCGAATGAGAAGGCGCCCGGATTCGCCAGCAGATGATCGACCGCGCGCTCGCCAAGCGCCGCTTCGTCGAGTAGACCTAGCGCACGAAGCAGTTCGGCGGGTAGCGTCGGTGTCAGGGGCGCTGCGCGCGTCGCGGTCGGCGGGTCCGCTGCCGGCGCGGCGGTCTTTGCGTCGCCGGGCAGCGCGGCGAGCAGCGCGAGCACGGCGGGACGCAGCAATTCGGCGGCTGCGCCGACCGGCAGCCGGGTGACGAAACTCGTTGCCAGGCGTGCCAGCAGCTCGGCGCAGGCGCTCGCCTGCGGCACGGCGTTGCCAGCGATCACCTGCGTCAGCAGCTCGGCCGCCCGCACTGGCGGCAGGAGCAGCAAAGCGTCGCTCAGCGCCGCGTTGTCGCCCGCGCGGTACGCGCCTGTGGCGCTGATTTCGCTGGCGTAAGCGGCGATGTTGTCGAGGTCTTCGAGGCGGCGTAGCGCAGCGAGGAATACGCTCGTCTTGTCCGACTCGCGCGCCGCGACCCAGCCCTGACTCGGCCAGTCGCCGCGTCGGGCAATCATCAGGCGGGCAAGCTCGCGCGCCTCGTGCCGCAGAGGCGAAGCGGCTGCGCCGCCCTCGGCAAGCCAGCGCTCGGTCAGCCGTTCGAGGCAAGGCAGCGAAGTGCTGCGTCCGGCCGCAGCGATGATCGCAACGCGGCTGCCATTCGGCCAGACGACGAAAGCCGCGCGGTGATAGCGTCGCTCGAAGCTGGCGCCCGCGTTTCCCGTCGCCTCGGAGAACTCCTCTTCGTCAGGGTCGGCGTCGTCGAGGGCATGCGGCGGACAGAGTTCGGCGTCGGCGGCGGGCAAGGTGTCGAGCAGGGAAGGGCTGCCGTCGGCGCTTTGCCAGTCGCTGAGCGTCAGCCAGCGGTCGAACACTTCGCCAGCCTCGAGGTCACCGTCGTCAGCAGCGTAGTAGGCGCCGCGACCCGAGCGCGGGGAATAGGCGTACTCGGCCGCACCGTTCTCGGCGAGCGTGAGAAACGCCAGAAGAACCTGACACGAAGCGCGCTGAGCGGCGGCAAGCAGGACCGAACCGACCGCTGCGTCGGCGAGCTTGAGCGTTGGAAAGCGCATCTCGGCGAGCGTGTAGGCGTGTTCGAGTGGCCAGATCAGCTTCTGCGGACACTCCGCGTCGCCGCCGGTGCTGCGCTGTGCTGCCCAGCGTCCGAGCAGTTCGGCGACGCGGTCGACCTGGGTGTCGTAAGCCGGTGGCTGCGGCACTACGCTGTCGCCCGGGCGAATCAGGTTGTAGATCAGAACGAGCCGGCAGCCGGCAGTGACCGGGCGGACCTCGTGCAGGCAATCGGCATAGAAGCCGGCAAAGGCAAGCTCCGACGGGTCATGCGCGGTGAGGTCAAGGCAGACCTCGCGTTCGCGGTGGCGTACGCACAGCTCGCCGCCCGTGAAGATCGACGGCAGGACGACGACCAGCGTGGCGAACATCCCCGCTGCCTTTTCGGTATCGCGGTGGCTGACGAAAAAGCTGCCGGCATCATAGACCAGCATCTTGTACAACTCGGCGCTGACCGGTTCGAGGACGCCAAGGCCGACGGCCGTGCGCCTGACGATTTCGCCGAGATCCTGTTCCCACTGCCTGCCGCACAAGCGGATACGATCGGCGGCGATCTGCCAGGTCCGGCGCACGGCCGTATCGACCAGGGTTTCGGCGCCACGCCCGTACGGCGCCTGTTCGGCAACCGCGATCAGTTGCTCGGCCTGCGCTGGCAGAAGAGGCAGCGAAATCGGCCCGACGCCGTCAACCTCGATCCTGGGAAGAAAGAACGCGTGCGTTCCGTGGGCATA
>NZ_JAPUVR010000055.1 GCF_029255125.1 Accumulibacter sp.
GCAAGTTGCGCCAGGTCGGCATCCTCCGCTCCGACCAGGCGGCCCGGTCGATACCCGAGATCAAGCAGACGCCGGATCAGTCGCAGCCGTTCCACCTGGTCGACCGGGTAAAGGCGGTCGCCAGAAGCGTCGCGGTACGGGCGCGGGAAACCGTAGCGGCGCTCCCAGACGCGCAGCGTATCCTTGCCGATGCCGGTGTCACGTTCGACGACCGCAATCGGCAATCCCGAGCAGTTCACATTTTCAATTTTGTCCAAGACACATCCTTGACAAAGACGCGATGAGAGCCTATTCTAGGTCGCATAATCCATTTTGTCCAGGACATACATTGTACACACGAGAACAGCCGATGGACACCCCCGCAAAATTCATCGCGGTCGCTGGATCCGGCATTGCCGGCCTCTCGGCCGCCTGGCTTCTATCGCAACGCCATCACGTGACGCTGTTCGAGGCCGGTGAGTGGGTCGGCGGACACACCAATACCGTCGACGTCGAGGTTGATCGAAGGATTTTTCCGGTGGACACCGGGTTCCTCGTATTCAACGAGCGCACCTATCCCAACCTCTGCGCGCTGTTCGATGCGCTCGGCGTCCGCTCGGTGGCCAGCGAGATGTCCTTTTCGGTCAGCCTGCGGCAACCTGACCTCGAGTGGGCAGGCACCAGCCTGTCCACCCTCTTCGGCCAACGTCGCAACCTGCTGCGCGCCGACTTCTGGCGCATGCTGGCCGACATCGTGCGCTTCAACCAGGCAAGCACGCGCTGGCTCGAGGCAAATCCTGAAAAGGCAGGCCCAAGCCTGGGCCACTACCTTGAGGAGCATCGCTACTCGAGCGCGTTCCGCGACTGGTACCTGCTGCCCATGGCGGCGGCCATCTGGTCGTGCCCGACGGGCCAGATGCTCGACTACCCGTTTGCCACCTTCACCCGTTTTTGCCGCAATCACGGCCTGCTGCAGCTCGACGACCGGCCCCAATGGCGCACCGTGTGCGGCGGCGGGCGCGAATACGTGCGCAAGATGCTGGCCCGCATTGCGCGCGTGCGTACCGGATGCAGCGTGCGGTCGGTACTTCGCCGGCGCAATGGCGTCGAAGTCGAGACCAGGGGGCAGCGCCAGGTGTTCGACGAGGTGGTGCTCGCCTGTCACAGCGACCAGGCTCTCGCCTTGCTCGGGGAGTTTGCTTCGCCGGCCGAGCGCGAGCTGCTGCGCGCTGTGCGCTACCAGCCGAACCGCGCCATTCTGCACACCGACGCAGCGCAACTGCCGCGTGAGCAAAAGCTCTGGTCAGCGTGGAACTACCTCGCCGAACCGCCCCTCGGCCAGGCACACGCGACTTCGCCGAACGACCGCCCGGTCAGCGTCTCGTACCTGATCAACAAGCTGCAGCCACTGCCGGTAGCGACACCCGTGGTGGTGACGCTCAACCCGCAGCGTCGAATCGCTCCGCAGACCATCCTCGGCACCTTCGACTACTCCCACCCGATCTTCGACGAACCGGCGATCGCCGCCCAGCAGTGCCTTGACAGCATCCAGGGACACGGCGGCGTGTGGTTCTGCGGCGCCTGGACCGGCTACGGCTTCCACGAAGACGGGCTCAAATCGGCCATGCACGTCGCCAACGCCCTGGGGTGCCGCGCGCCGTGGCAAACGCTGGGCCCGCTGCCGGGCGCAACCGCGGCCAAGCACGCCACGATCGGCAAGGCGGCCTGATGAAGGCAATGGCCACACCCGCCCGCGCATCGGGCGGCCCAGCTTGCGTTCCCTTCTTCGGCACGGCGGGAAATCAGCCGCTGCTGCTGTGTGGCAAGGTCTTTCACGCCCGCCTGCGGCCGGTGCGCCACCATTTCGCCTACCCGGTACTGTACTGCGTGCTGCCGCTGCACGCGCTCGCCGCGGCCAACTGCCCGGGTTTCGGGGTGAACCGGGCGGCGCTGGTGTCGTTTCACGAACGCGATCACGGCGCGCGCGATGGATCACCGCTGCTGCCCTGGCTGCGTCAACTGGTCGCCTGCACGCTCGGAGAGGCGCGCGCGGCCGAAATCACCGCCGTCTGGCTACAGACCTTCCCGCGCATGCTCGGCTATGTCTTCAACCCGGTCAGCTTCTGGTACGCCTGCCGTGGCGACGGGCGGGTGACTGCCATCCTGGCCGAAGTGAATAACACCTTTGGCGAGCACCACAACTACCTGCTGGCACACGCGGATGGTCGGCCCATCGCCGACGGCGACTGCTTCGCGCGCGACAAGGTTTTCCACGTCTCACCGTTCTTCCCGGTGCGCGGTCACTACGTCTTCCGCTTTGCCCTCGCCGCCGCCCAGCCAACGGTGCACATCGATTACGCCGACGCTGACGGGGACCTGTTGCGCACGGCAATTGCCGGCTCGCCGCGTCCGCTCACTCCCCGCACCGTTGCGCTCGCCGTGATCACCCGCCCGTTGTTTACCGTCGGCGTCATCGCTCGCATCCACTGGCAAGCAGCCAGGCTGTATTTCGGCAAACGCGTCACCTTCTTCCGAAAACCAGTTCCCCCGCTCGAGGAGACCTCTTCATGAACACGCTCGCCTCTCGCTCCCTTCCATCACCGCTGGAGGCTGCCGTCGGCTGTTTCGCGGCAACCGTGCGTGCGGCCTCGCCGTCCGCACGCGAGATGCGCGCGGCACGACAGATTGGCCAGCTACTGGACACCTTGTCGGGTGGACAGGTAACGCTGATCCTGCCGGACGGTGCGGCCTCACGCCACGGCCTGCCTGCCACCAGCGAACGCGAGATCGTCCTTGCCGTGCATGACTGGGCGGTGTTCACGGAAATCATTGCCCGCGGCGACATCGGCTTTGGCGAAAGCTTCCTCGATGGCCGCTGGCACAGCAACGACCTCTCGGGCCTGCTCACCTTGCTCAACCGCAACCGTGACGCGCTTCGCCGCGCGCTGTACGGGCGCTGGTTGCCTCTGCTCGCCGAGCGCGTCCGGCACGCCTGCAACGCCAACAGCCGCCGCGGCAGTCGCCGCAACGTCACCGCCCACTACGACCTGGGCAACGAGTTTTACCAGCAATGGCTCGACCCGACGATGAGCTACTCAAGCGCGCTTTTCGCCGACAGCGCGGCGACTCTGGAAGACGCACAGCTTGCCAAGTACCGTCGCATCGTACGCAGTCTGGACATCCGGGCAGGCGAGCGAGTGCTCGAGATCGGTTGTGGCTGGGGCGGCTTCGCCGAGGTCGCCGCGCGCGAGGCCGGCGCAAGAGTCACCGGGATCACCCTGTCGCCCGCGCAACTGGCGTTTGCCCGCCAGCGCATGACCGCGCTCGGCCTCGAAGAGAGCGTCGAGCTGCTGCTTTGTGACTACCGCGACGTCGCCGCCCGCTACGCTCCGTTCGATCACATCGTCTCGATCGAGATGTTCGAGGCGGTCGGCGAGGCATGGTGGCCGGCATATTTTCGTACGCTCGCGCGCTGCCTGAAGCCACACGGGCGAGCGCTCGTGCAGACGATCGTCATCGCCGACCACCTGTTCGCCAACTACCGGCGCGGCACCGACTTCATCCAGCGCTACGTCTTCCCTGGCGGCATGCTGCCGTCGCCGGCCGCTTTTTCCACGCTGGCCGGGCGCGCCGGGCTGGCGATCGATCAGTCGCTCGCCTTCGGCCCCAACTACGCGCAGACGCTGGCCCGCTGGCAGGAGAACTTCAACGCCCGCTGGGATGCAATTGCCGCGCAGGGTTTCGACGAACGCTTCTGCCGGCTGTGGAACTTCTACCTGTCGTACTGCCAGGCCGGTTTTGCGACCGGGTCGACCGACGTTGTGCAGTACCGGCTCCAGCACGCCCGATGACCCTGCCACGCGCCCCTTTCCTCGGCCTCCTCGTCGCGCTGTCGATCGCCGGAGCGCCGGCAACGGCCAGCGCTGGCGCAAGCACCAGCCAGCGCCCGAGCGCCCGCGAAGCACGCCTGTTGCCGCCCGGCGTGGACTGGCAGCGCCGTGGCAGCGGGGAAACCACTTTCCTCGGCCTGCGCCTCTACCGGGCGACGCTGTGGACCGCCGGCGTGGCGCCAAGCGACGCTGCCGTGTTGGCCGCACCGCACGCGCTGACGCTGCGCTACGTCCGCGACTTCTCCGGCGACACGCTGGTCGAGGCCAGCCTGCGCGAAATGCACCGTCTGGGCGCAACCGAGGCACAACTCGCACGCTGGAAGGACGACCTTGCCCGCGTATTTCCCGACGTGAAGGCCGGCGAGGTGATTACCGGCCTGCACCAGCCGGGCCGCGGCGCCGTTTTTCTGCACCAGGGCACAACCACCGGCGAAGTGGCGGACGCGGAGTTTGCCCGCCGCTTCTTCGGCATCTGGCTCGACCCGAAAACACGCGATCCCGAGCTGCGCGCGCAGCTCTTCGGACTGCCAAACGGAACGGGCGCCTCGCGATGATCAGCGCACCGACCGTGGCCAAGCCGGCCGCCGCGATGCCGCGACCAGCCGCACTCGGCAGGCGGGCCAGCGCATGGACGGTCGGCGGCTACGGCTTGCTGGGATTGCCGCTGGCGTTCGCCGCGTTGCCGATCTACGTCCACCTGCCGCGCCTGTATGGCGATGCGGTGGGCATCCCGCTCCTACTGCTCGGCGGCGTCCTTTTCGCGGCGCGACTCGCCGACGCCTTCGTCGACCCCTGGCTGGGAGCCCTCTCCGACCGGCCTGGCTGGCGCCGCGTTTCGATGCTCGCCGCCCTCGCTCCGTTCGCCGTCGGCATGCTCGCGCTGTTCAACCCGCCAGCCGGTGCCGGGCTGCCCTGGCTGGCGGGCGCGCTGACCGTGACCTACCTCTCGTTCAGCCTGCTCAACGTTGCCTACTGCGCCTGGGGAGCCGACATCGGTGGCGACCTGACGACGCGCACGCGGCTGACCGCGGCGCGTGAAGGCTGGGGACTGGTCGGCGTACTCCTCGCCGCTGCCTTGCCGGGGCTGCTCTCGCCAAGCTTCGAAGTTGGGCTCGCGCGGCTGTCCTGGGGCTTCCCCTTGCTTCTCGGCGTGGCCGCCGTGCTCAGCCTGGCCAGCGGCCGCCGCCTGGAGGAGGCGACGCGGCAAGAACGGCTGCCGGCTGGCGGCCATCGCCCGGCAGCCCTCTGGCAAAGACTGGCCGCCGCGGGCCGCGTAGCGGAATTCCGGCGGCTGCTGCTCGTTTTTGCCGTCAGCGGTGTCGCTTCGGCCCTGCCGGCAACGCTGGTGCTGTTCTTCATCGCCGACGTTCTGCACGCCGAAGCGTGGTCAGGAGTCTTCCTGACTGCCTATTTTGCCGCCGGCCTCATCGGCCTGCCGTTCTGGGTGCGCTACGCGGCACGCCGTGGACACCTTCCGGCCTGGCGCGACGGCATGCTGCTTGCCTGCGCGGCGTTTGCCCTGGCGCCCTTCCTCGGCGCCGGCGAGCTCGCCGCTTTCGGCGCCATCTGCGTCCTCTCCGGCTTTGCCCTTGGCGCCGACCTGGCGTTGCCGGCAGCCTACCTTGCCCAGATCAGCGAGCGCCCGGACACCGCCGGCACGCAGCCGGCTCGCCGCGAAGGCGCGCCCGCGCCGGGTCTCGATAGCGGCAGCGCTTTTGGCGTGTGGAACCTCGTCGCCAAGCTCAACCTGGCGCTTGCCGCCGGCATTGCGCTGCCGCTGCTCGAGTGGAGCGGCTACCGGCCGGGCGTCGAACCGGGCGCGCTGGCGCTGCTTTACGGCGGGCTGCCACTTGCCGGCAAGCTCGCCGCTGCACTTCTCCTTAGCCGCTGGCATCGCCGGATGCGTCGTGACGCGCCTTCGGCGACCGCCTCCTGAAGGAATCCCCTGATGAACGTCATCACCGCCATCGCCGACCCCACGCCAACCCTTGCCCGCCGATGCCGACCGATCCGGCGACTCCGCGCAGCCCTGGCGCCCATCTTGGCTGCCGTCCTGGTGCCGTTGGCGCTTGCCGGCTGTACCGGCGTAGCGGTCGAACAGTACCGCGCCGAGGCGCCTGCGCTCGACCTGCGCACCTACTTCAACGGCACCATTGACGGATGGGGAATGTTTCAGAAGCGCTCGGGCGAAGTCGTGAAGCGCTTCCACGTCGTGATCGACGCCAAATGGCAAGGCGACACCGGCGTCCTCGACGAGCATTTCTCGTGGTCCGACGGCAGCAAGAGCCAGCGCGTGTGGACGCTCACCCGGCAGGCCAACGGCAGCTACCTCGGCCACGCCGATGACGTCGTCGGCCAGGCCACCGGCGAAGTCGCCGGTAACGCGCTGCACTGGAAATACGTGCTGGCGCTGCCGGTCGACGGCCGCACCTGGCACGTACACTTCGACGACTGGATGTTTCTCATCGACGAGCAAACGATGATCAACCGGGCAACGATGTCGAAGTGGGGATTCGAACTGGGTGAAGTAAGCCTCTCTTTCCGCAGGCGCTGAGCGTGCCCCCCGGACCGCCTGCCGCGATCCCGCGCGGCAACCCGCGCATCGCCGACTGGACGAACCGTCGCGTCTGGCTGCTCGGCGCCTCGGCCGGCATCGGTGAGGCGCTGGCGCACGCGCTTGCAGCGCGTGGCGCGAAGCTCGTGCTGTCGGCGCGCAACGCATCGGCACTCGCCGAACTCGCCCGGGCGCTTGGACCCGGACATTGCACGCTGGCGCTCGACGCGACGGACAGCGCGGCGCTCGATGCTGCCTTCGCGCGTTTCGACTCGGGCGAATTGCCCTTGCCCTCGGTCGGCGTCTACCTCGCCGGCGATTACCAGCCGCTCGACGCCCGGCAAGGCGAAACGGCGCTGCCGGCGGCGCGGCACATGCTGGCGGTGAACTACGCCGCCGCCGTCGAATGGTCGCTACGTCTGGCCCCGCGCCTGCTTGCCACACCCGCGCCTGCCTCGGGTATCGCCCTGGTGGCCAGCGTGGCCGGCTACACCGGGCTCCCACAAGCGCTCGCCTACAGCCCTTCGAAGGCTGCACTGATCCGCTTCGCCGAGTGTCTGTACCTTGATCTCGCGCCGCAGGGCCTTGGCGTCTGGGCGATCAATCCCGGCTTCGTCGCCACCAGGCTGACCGCGCAAAACGATTTCGAAATGCCTGCGCTGATGCCACCGGAAGCAGCCGCCGAGGCCATCGTGCGCGGCTTCGCCAGCGGTCGCTTCGAGATTCATTTCCCGACGCGCTTCACCCGCCTGCTCAAGATCGCCGCCATACTGCCTTACGCTCTGTCGATGCCGCTATTCGCCCACATCGCCCGGAAGAAGCCGCGATGACCATTGCTGCACACCTGGACGCGCTGGTCGCCTTCTACCAGTCGCTGACCCCGGCAACGCTCGACCGCTTGTCCGAGTTCTACGACGACGCCGCGCGCTTTGTGGACCCGTTCAACGACGTCGTCGGACAGCGGCCAATCGCGCGCATCTTCGCCGACATGTTCGAGCGCCTCGATTCGCCGCGTTTCGTCGTCACCGGCCGCTTTGCCGCCAGCGGCGACACGCCGGTCGACGAAGCAATGCTCCGCTGGGAATTGCGTTTTCGTAGCCCGCTGCTCGGCGGCGGCGAGCACCGCATCGCGGGCACGACGCACCTGCGTTTCGCCCCCGACGGCCGCGTGCTCCTGCACCGTGACTACTGGGACGCTGCCGGCGAGTTGTACGCCAAGCTGCCGATTGTTGGCGTACTCGCGCGAGCCGCCGCGCGACGGCTGCGCGTCCCTGACAACGACAGCTCCTGACGCGCGCTTCGATCCGTTTCCGCCATCACCCATACCGGAGTCGCCGCACCAGGACAGCCCTGGGTCGCCGCCGCGGCCGATGAGGCCGCTGCGGCAACCCGGCGTGCAAGCGGTTCTTGCCGAGGCCGATCGGATCGTCCTCGTGCGGCCTTTACCAGGCGATACGCTGATCGAATTTCCGGGGCCACCTCTGTCGGGGATGCGTGGCATTTTTAGGTCACCTTCGCCTGCTGGCCATCGCGCCGGCATTACGTGGTGTTGTCGGCGCTGCTGTGGCGCAGCCCGCCGCATCACTTGCTGGCCGCCATCAGCCAGCGCTTCAGCATTCAGCTCTACATCAGCACGGCGCTGCTCGAAGAACTGGCCGATGTGCTCACCCGGCCGTCTGAGAACGATCTTCTTCAGCAGGGAAAGATTCCGTGGGGCAGTGTCCTTACGTAGGGTGCCGGCATCCTCGCCGAAGCTGACCTCGAGCACCCCGTGAAGCCGATTTTCCACGGCCCAATGGCCGCGCACAGCGACGGCAAGTTGTTCGGCGGTCAACTCGCGAGCGCTGGTGTAATAGCGCCGCTTGACGTTCGACTCTTCGTCGCCGACCTTGCGCAAGGCGTCGACCAGACCGATCGTTTTGCACGCGGGCCAATCGGCCCGGTCAGCGGTTCTTTTTCGGGCAGGACCGAGGCGATCTGGCCGACGACCCGACCACGGGACTTGTGAACCTGGCGCTGGCGGTCGACGGCTTCCGATTGGTATTGATCCATGAAATCAGCATTGATCCATGAAATCAGTCTGGATGCCTTCCAGCAGCGCCGCTTGATTCCCTTTGACCGCGAGCAGGTAGTCGCCGCCCTGGTCGGTGATCTGACGGGCGAGGTTCCTCGGGCACCGCATGGCGTCAAGGGTGACCAGCAAGCCCTTGATCTGCTGTGCCTGGAGCAGTTCCGGGATGGCGGTGATCTCATTACTCTTGGCGCCGACCTTTTCCTGGCCGAGAACGACACCCGGTTCCGTGGCGAAGGCACTGACCATGTGAATGGCGCGCTCACCGCCGCTGCCCGACCCGCGCACGGTCTTGCCATCGACCGCGATGCCGCCAGCGAGGCTCCCGACCACCTGAGCAACCCAGCGGCGGAAAGCCACCTCGAATGGCTTCGGTTCCAGCGCCCGGAAGATCCTCAGGAACGTCTTCTCGGACGCGACGCCGTTCTTCAGCGGCAGGAACTGACGCAGCCAATCCTCCTTCTTGTACGCCCAATAGCCGAGTATGACGAAGGAGACCAGGCTATTCGAGTGCCGAGGCTCTGGCGCTGATGCCCTCCGGAATACGGTCAGCGGGAAGGAAGAAAAGGGTCTGATCAGATTGCAGCGCAAGACCGTCGAACTCGGCGAAGTAGTCCACCTGGAATTGCATCCTCTCTGCAACGTGCACGGCAACGAGCGTGCTGGCGGGTAAACGACTGGCGAGTTCGGCAGCCAGCATGCCGCGATCGAACTCGCCCGCGTTTCTTACCGCAAGCCAAGCCAGAGTGAATGCGTTTTCGCCGTAGACGACCGCTTCGTCGCAACACTGGCCGAGCACGGCAAACAGTGCTCCCGGCATTGCCGAGGGCGCCTGTTGATGCGATAACGCAAGAAACACGACCCGTTGTGCTGCGCAGAAACGGCAGCCGTTTCCCGTCGCTTGGCGGTGGAAGGGCTGGTCCTGCAAAGGAGCGGGCTGACCCGGCGACCAGCTTACCGCTGTCGTCGACGTCGATCTCCGCTCCGGCGTGAAGGCGAACACTGCCTCGTGCAGCAAGCCATAAGCCCGACCGGCCGCACTCCTGGAACGTGCCGCCAGGTACGCTGACTGACTCGGATAGAAGAGCAAAGCCACCTCGTCCGGCAGGCCTTCTGGTTTGCTCTCGGGCAGCACGCTCGGGACGTAAAGACGAAGGCCGAGCCGGCCCATGACCTGCCAGGTTGCCGGAATGAAGATCGTTGCCAGATGGCGAATAAACTTGTCCCAAGCAACCGTCTCTTTCCGCCAGCCGCGCCAAACGCGGATGCCCCCTTGCTCCTTCATCGCAGCAACTCCTCGGGCACGGGCCGAAGTTCGCTGTGCATTTCGAGAAACCACTGGATCACGCGCCTGACTCTCGCCGGCATGTGGCGTTCCTTCAAGCGGACGATCCAGACCATCTGCTGAGCCAAGGAGGCGGCGCCTTCGTGATGTGCCGGGATGATTTCCCGTAGGCGACCTTGCGCCAAGGCTGGGGCGGCGACATGACGCGGCATCACCGTACATCCGAGACAGCCTTCGACCATTGCCAAAGCGCCACGCATGTCGTTGAACTCTCCGGTGACTCGCAAGGCCAACAGGTTGACGGGATCAGACTCCGCCAGGTAAACCGCGATCCACCGGTTGAGGCAATCCAGCATGCTCGGGTAGACGACCATGGGTAGCGCCAACAAATCGTCCAGCGTGACAGGACCGGTGAGGGCTTCGTCGACGGCCGATTGGAGCAGGACATACTCCTCGAAACAGAACGGGTAACTTACGACGGCCGCTTGGCTGACCTCCTGGCTCACGAACCCAAAGTCGATGTCGCCATTCATCAAGTCAGCCAGAACGCCGGCGGACGGCTTGAGATCAATCGCCAGGACGATCTCCGAATGCGACTTGCGTCTGTCGAGCAGACGGCTGAAATGCGGAGAGTGAATGCAACTTTCAGGCATTGCGTAACGGACAGTGCCGCGCAAAGACTCAAACTCCTCGTTGATCTGTTCCAGAAAATGCGTGGCATGTTCCATATAGGCCCGCGCATATTCGGTCAGCAACTGGCCGGCAGGCGTCGTCAATACCTTGTTTCCAACACGGACGAACAGTTGTACGCCGATGCGCTCCTCAAGTCTTGCCACTTGCTGACTGACGGCTCCCTGCGTCAGGGAAGCTGCTGCCGCTGCACCGGTAAAGCTTTGCGTCTTGACTACGGCCAGGAACGATCGAAAAAGCCGCGGATCGAGTCGCTCAAAGTCACTCGCGGTCCACCCCATGTCTTGTCCCCCCTCCTAGACTGCGCAACTCAGGTTCGGATGACCTCTGGCCAGTAGACCCACCATTCGGTATCACTCGCTGGGTTTGCCGTAGTCACAGCCATCGCCGATCGTCCACCAGCGGTTGCGACAGAACGTACACGGCCCGGCGTTGCGCGTCAAGCGAGCACCCGCGGTCTGACCAACGCCAAGCCGCGTGAGTTCAGAGGCAATCGCACCGGAAATCAGGTTGAGCGGGTCGATCCAAAGCGCGCGAAGCGCTGCTTCCGCATCTGGATAGCGCTCGCTCAGCGCCGTCCAAAGTTGATTCGAGTCAAGGCAAACCATCACGTCGCCCTCGCCGAAAACAACCGGCACCACGACCGGACGGTTCGATTCCGCGCGCACCTGGGCGCTGAGCCAGTCTGCCGCATCTGGGTTAATTCCTTGAAACTCAAGCCATTTTTCCTGTGTGAAGTAGCTGTGCGGGATAAGGTTGTCATTGTACGAGAGGTGTGGTGCCAGCACGATGCGGGTTCTTACCAGCACTCCAGCGACTTCTCTCTCCCACCACAGCCCCTCGGTGGCGACGCGGAAGAACAAGCCCTCCCGCCCACCACCCTTTTCCGGCAACTGGGAAAGCGGCGTCGACAGTCTACCGAGAGCGCTGTCGGCGAACAGGCCAAGTGCGGTTCTGCTGGTGATTAGCAGCACTTTCGGGTCGCTCTGCTCGATCTGCCGATGCAGCCAACGGTTCTTGCCCACGCAGTTAGCAGTGATTGACGACAACGGTAGCTTCCACTTCGCATCCCAGCCGGGGCTGGCACACGCCACGACATCGTGCAAAGACATGTCTTCGCCCAGAACCAGCGAGGCATTCAGATGCGTACCCAAAGCAGCCAGCAGCCGCTTGGCGTTGCCGTAATAGCGGTCCTCGCGGCCGGTTCGCACGCGGACTTCGCGGCCGATGACCGAGCGATCAATGAAGCCGGAGACGACCTCACCTACGGCGAAGCGGCCGCGCACGATGGCCAGATTTTCCTCAGATCCCCAGCTCTCGTTCTGCTTCGGCGGCCATTCATACGCCGAGCGCGTGCCATCGGCCATTTCCAGCAGCAATCGAGCATGGCGGCGTTCAGGCTCGCGTTGCGAACTTTCGGGGCCTTCGTCACTGCCGACGATGCGACCGTTTTGCGGCGCTACCAGCATCGTCAGGTCACTCCGCAAGAGGTCCTCGAGCGCTGCTTCATCGGCGATTTCCAGAGGCGCTTCGGGTGCGTGGCGGCAGGCTTTAGCGTAGTCGGCATCAGTCCGATGAAAGCGGAGTACACGATACGACCCGCTACGCCAGTGCTCCAGGTCAGCAGTCGTCCGCGGGATGATGAAATGGTTGGGCAGGTTTGGGTTGATACCGATCAGCATCACCGGCGCTTTGCGACAGCCGTACAAAGCCGCTGGTTCGCTCTGTCCGAAGTCGCATATCATCGCCATCCCCCTTACTGCGGCGTCCTCCGGATCGTCGCCGGGAGCGGGCGGGCTTCTCCGCACGCGCAGGAAAGGGCCATACGGCGAAGTGCGGCTGAATATGTCGCACTCTCGACACGCACGCACCTCTTGCATCAGCCGTACTTCTGGCGGAGCCTCGGGTGCGAGTGGCGTTGTGTTCGCCACGGGCGGGGCCGTCTTCGTTTCGTTGCCGGGTGGCTGCCCGCTTGGCGAGGGAAGCCGTAATTCAAAGCGCTGAAAAACGATTTGCTTCGCCGGCGCCGGGTTGCCTTCCTTGACCCAATGCTTGGCGGCCAAACGAAGGAACACGGGGTCGGGAAGGTTCATGTGCAGAACCTCACCTGTTTGCTGCCAGGCGCCGTCGTCCAGGTTCAGTCGATAGGCGGTCCAATGCGGGCCTCGGCGCAGCAAACGCAACCAGCCGCAGACCGGGCCCGCGGGCGGAGGCTGGATGCTCTTGCCGTAGCGATTGAAGTGATTGTCCGACATCGGCCTGCCCTGCGCATCGACCAGCGTCTGCGCCGAGCCTCGATTCCAGGCAATTCGCCAGCCGTCGTTCTCATCGAACTCGCTGCTGACGTAGGGCGGTGCTCCATGCACATCGTACACCCGACTACGCGTGTAGCGATCAGCCTGATCCTGGTCTAAACCCGAATTTCGCGGAGGGTCGATCGACAGCGCAGCAAGTTCCAGTGTACTGCCTTGACTTGGACTATCGACAGAGAACTGTACGCGCACGTCCAGATCGCCAATCACGGGCTGGCGCGTCACGACACCACAGGAGGCGTACTCCTGCCCCGCTACGAACGCTATGTGCAGGCCGCTGTTGACCGCTATGCGGCCTTCGCGACTGCTGTTGGCGTGTCCACCGATCCAGTGATCAGCAAGCGCGCTGCCCTGAAAGTCATCTTCCCAACAAAGCGGCCATTGCTCCACGTTAACCTCCTGCGCAGAGTGCCATGATCGCCCAGGACACCGGGTGCATGGCAAGCACTGTCGGCTAATGAAGGCAATTAGCAAAAAGCGTGGAGCGACCTGCTAATGCCCGTCATTAACGGTGGTCGCTTCCCAGGGCGTTCGCCTTGCGCCATATTCTGCGCCGCTTGAGGGATTGAGCTAATTGCTTTTTCGTCGGTCGGCAGCAGACTCATCGGCTCGCCGCCCGCGATTGGTCGGGCATCCGTGAACCTGTTGTCACAATTGGTCGGCTCGACGGCGAACGCCAAAGGCAGTCGGAGGCTTCTCCGTGGACCGCTCACCCAACTTTGGGGAGATTTTGATGAAATCCGAGTATTTGGTCCTGCGCAGTTCGCGTCTGGCGACGCGCGATGTCTTTGCCAACCCGGCAGCCTTGGGCGCTCCGACGCCGACCGATGTCCGCGTCGAGATGGAAGATCTCAACCGACGCGACATACCCCTCGTTACGCGCGACGCCGATGTGCTTGCCGTGGCGCCGGTGATGCCGATGAAGCTGGTCGAGCCGGTGCTCCGGCGCGCTACTGTCGCCGGCGAAGCGGGAGATGTGGCGTGGGGAGTAAAGGCCGTAAGAGCAGACACTTCCCGGTGCACTGGAAAGGGCATCGTCGTCGCCGTCCTGGATACCGGCATTCAGGCCGATCATCCGGCTTTTCAGGGAGTAACGCTGATCCAGCGCAATTTTACGAACGAGGCCGATACCGACCAGCATGGGCACGGCACCCATTGCGCCGGTACGATATTCGGACGGTCCGTCGCGGGTACCCGTATCGGAGTTGCCCATGGCGTCTCGAAAGCCTTGATCGGCAAGGTGCTCGGTAGCGGCGGCGGCTCCAGCAAGCAGATTGTCAATGCCATATTGTGGGCTGTGGACAACGGGGCTCATATCATCTCGATGTCACTCGGAATGGACTTTCCAGGCCTTGCTCGGCGTCTGCGGGAACGGGACGGTTTCCCCGAGGAACTGGCCGTATCGAGAGCACTCGAGGGATACCGGGCCAACGTCCTTCTTTTCGAGCGGCTGGCGAGTTTGATCCGCGCCCAAGCCAACCGGTCGATCCTGATTGCGGCAGCGGGAAATGAAAGTCGGCGCCGACAAGACCCACGATTTGAAATCGCCGTGGCGCCGCCGGCGGTCGCCGACGGAGTCGTTTCCGTTGCCGCGGTCGGACGAAGCGATTCCGGTCTGGCGGTGGCAGACTTTTCGAATACCGGCGCCAACATCTGCGGCCCGGGCGTCGATATTGCATCGGCCGGGCTGGCTGGCGGCCTGCTCACGATGAGCGGTACCAGCATGGCCGCCCCCCATGTCGCCGGCGTTGCAGCGCTGTGGGCTGAACGTCTGGCCGAAGTGGGCAGTTTCAACGCGCTGAACTTGACGGCCAAGCTCATCGGTCAGGCAAGCTTCAACGACCTTGGTGCGGGCATCGATCCTTTCGATGTCGGGGCCGGCCTGGTTCTGGCGCCGCAGCCATGAGTACCGACCGCCTATCCGCAGCATCATGTTCGTCGTCGCAAGCGGCGACACACCCGAAATCGCTTTTTGGATCGCCCGGCAGGCTGTCTGCGCAGCAAGGAAAAGGGAGAATGCTTATGAACCGAACGTCTTTCCTGGCGGCCGCGGCCGTCGTTTTCAGCTTGAGCGGCTGCGCGATCGTCAGCAGTACGCCGGAGCCCGCCTCAATGCAACGGCGCGGCGTCGCTTACATGCTACCGAAAGCGCTGCTGCCGGTACAGTTGGCCGAGTCCGACGGCCTCCTGACGCTGCGCGTGGAGTCGGCCAAGCTGGTCGGCGATCCGGCACAGCGCTATTTCGCGCACAACCCGAGCAACGTCTTCAGCAGTGACGAAGTCAAGATAGAAGTCGATGGCGCGACCGGCCTGTTGACCGGGGTGACGGCGACCAGTACGGACAACACCCTGGCCGTGCTCAAGGAACTGCTCAAGACCGGCGCTGCTCCACATCCGGAAGGCAGCGCGCTTTCACCCGGTGAAACGCTCCTCTTTAGCGGCGTGTACGATCCGGACGGGGAAGTGGACGACACCATCAAATCGCGCAACGAGGAGATGGTCGCCCGTCTGCAAGAGGTCGTGTTTCAGCGCATGCTGCTGTGGCAGGAAGGCTGCAAGAAGGACAGAACGGATGCAGTCAAATGCGACACTGCGGACAAACTGGTGAAAGCACTGAAGGGGACGACCACAGGTGACGGCGCGGTAGTGCTGGTCAAGGCAACAGCACTGCATACGGGGCAGAAATCGCCCAGGACGAACGGCGCGGACAACCCGTCGGCTGACTGCGGACTGGGCATCTGCCATCGGGCGCTGCAACCCTATCAGATCGACCTTGCCATCAAAGGCGTCTTTTTCAGCAGTACCGTCGTGCAGCTTCCCAATGGGGGGCCGCCAATCGTGTTGCCGCTCGAGCGGGCCCCTTTCGTCAAGACCGAGCACAAGGTAGTGCTGCAAAGCGGTCAGATCACGAGTGCCGAGAACAAGAAGCCCAGTTCTGCCTTAGCCCTGGTCGAATGGCCGCTCGACGTGTATCGGGGGATTCTTGCCGCAACCTCGACCCTGATTCAACTGCGCATCGGGTACAACACAGACGCGGTCAAGCTGGCCGAGAGTGAAGTCAACATGGCCAAGGAACTCAAGGGTCTGCGCGATGAGCTGAACGCCCTGAGGCAGGAGCGAAGCTCGCCCCCGCCCGGCGGTCGTGGCATCGCACTGCTGGCTGGGGAAATCGGACGACGACCAGACAATAGCAACAAGTCCGCGGCCAAGGCGAACGCTGCCGGGCAGCCGGCGGTGCAGCCTAGGCCCGGCGAGCCCCACCGCGGAACGATTTCGCCTTCTCCGCCAGCCTGCGCTGGCTGCTTGCCCATTCAATAGGAAAACGAGCCATGAATCATGAGGACCAAGAATGCAGTCGTCCGGCGCACCTTCCGGATGTGCAGTCCATTCGCTTCACCCAGGAATCGGCACCCGCGCCAACGCGACTTTCCGGCATCGACGCGATGGAAGAGTTCCGCCCGCGGGACGTGCTTGGTCGAGACAATCGACAGCCGTCCCCCAATTTACGCCAGCCGCCCTGGCGCCTGATCTGCCATCTGGTGATGACCGACGCGCAGGGGCGCGAATTTGCCGGCACCGGCTGGCTGGCTGGCCCTTCGACCGTGCTGACCGCGGCGCATAACCTGTACTCGTCAGCCCATGGCTACGCTGCAGCATCGGTAACGGTCATCCCTGGTCGCGACGGGAACACAGCGCCGTGGGGCTCCCTTACCTCGACGAGCTTTGCTACCCTTGATCTCTGGCGGCAGACGAGCAGAGCCGAAGTGGACATCGGTGTCATCTGGCTGCCTCAGGCTCTGGGGCAGTCGCTGGGCTATTTCGGCTTTCAGGCGCTGGACGATGCTGTGCTGCGGCACCACGCCGTGTACACTGCGGGCTATCCGGAAGACCGGCCATGGGGCACCCAGTGGTATGACCAAAGCACGATCCATCGCGTCGATGCGAATCTGATCGCCTACGGCCTCGATACCATCCCAGGTCAAAGCGGTAGCCCCGTGTTTGCTCTCGACGCTGCGGGCAACCCCGTAGCGGTTGGGGTGCATGCGTACGGCAACCTGCGCGAGAACCTTGGCGTGCGGATTACTCGACCGATGTTCCAGATCCTGACCGGATGGTGGCGCTAGAGAAACACTGATTCATTCACTTCCGTGCTGAGTTTTGAACTCAAAGCGTTGCAGTCGGCAAAACGCTGCGGCCTTATCAATAATGCAAGGATCCCTGTACCCTGGGTCGCCGCCGTGGCCGACGAGGCCGCCGGGGTGACCCAGGGTGCGGACGGTTCTTGCCGAGGCCGATCGGATCGTCCTCGTGCGGCCTTTGCCCGGCGATGCGCGGATCGAATTCGTAGTGCGGTGCCGCTTGCGCTTGCCGATCGACTTCGCGCTGCCCGGCATCGACCATTTCGCACAGCGGCGGCCCCGGGCCGGCGCGACAGGCGGCGCTGACGTCGGCTCGCCCTGGTGTAGCGCGCTGCGCGACGTGCGAGTGCTTGCTCTGCCTGCCGCTCGCCCTGCTGCTCGCCCTGCTCGACGATCCCGGCAGCCTGCGCGAAGCGCTCGAAACGCTCCTCGAAGATGGCGCCGCGGCCCGCTCAGTGGCACAACGCCACCCTTGGCGGACTTGACGGCCGAAACCATGCGCTCGGTCGATCAACTCCGGCGATGGGGCAATCGATTCCGGACATGCGAAGATCAATCGCGCAGATCGATCGATCAATGCCGGAGGTCGATCGATCGATCCGGAACATGGATCGATCAATGCCGGAGGTCGATCGATCGATCCCGAACATCGATCGATCAATGCTGGAGGTTGATCGATCAATGCGGAACATCGATCGATCAACCGTAAACATGGATCGATCAACCCCGGAGATCGATCGTTCCATCCCAGACATCGATCGATCCATGGTGAACATCGATCGATCGATCCCGGCGGCCGGGCGGGCTGGCCACGCCGCTGCGGAAGTCGCCGCCTGCCGTCCGGGTCGAAATACTGGCGATTGACCACCGGGTAGAGGTTGAGACAGGCGTTGGTGATGTGCGCGGCGATGAAGCCATCCGGCCTCAGATGGCGGCGATAGATGTCGAATGCCTCCTCGTCGGCAGCGGAACGCCAGTGTTTCGCTTGGCCTCGATGAACGACAGCATCAACTGGTCGCTCTCCGCCTGTGCCACCTTCTCGCGGGTGAGCGGACGACGAAGGACCACGACCCACCGCTTGTGGTCCCAGCCCTGGAGCGCCAATTGACCCTCTTTCCCCTCCCAGCCTTGGGCCGGATCGCGGCGGCGCGTGACCCGGCCTCATCCCTGGCGCAGGGTTCGCACGACTTACATCGAGTGGAAGCCAATCATGTTGCCTTCGGTGTCGCGCGCCAAGGCGATATAACCGTGCGGACCGATCGACATCTTTTCCTTGATGACGATGCCGCCATTGGCGCTGACGCGCGAGGCTTCGACAGCACAGTCCTGACAGCCGAAGTAGACCAAGGTACCGCCGCCCGCCGAGGGA
>NZ_JAPUVR010000056.1 GCF_029255125.1 Accumulibacter sp.
AGCGCGCGGCGACCCCGCGATTCCCTGTCCATGTCAAGTCTTTTTTGCATTTTTTCGAAAATTTTTTCGCGTCGCTGGAGCGCCTCCGACCTCCGTCGGCGACCGCGAGTGTCTAAACTTCAGTTTGCCGAACCAGGGGATGGAATACTGTATATAGGGTGCAAGTTGCTTAGAGATACTAGATGTAGTAGTCTGTCTGCGACAAGCCCACCACCGAAGCCGTGTGACGCGCGCTCCGCCGACTTCTCCTGACGCCGGCGTCCGCTGCCGAACGATTGCAAACCACCTCCGAAGGAAAATCAGACATGAGCCAGCTTGCCCACCAGTTACCGCTCACGGCCATCGCGGAAGCCAGCGCAACACCGCCTCTTGCCGAGCAGGAGATATCGGTCGAGGTGCTCGTCGAAAAGTACGCCAAGGGTAACGAAGCAAGCGTGCACGACGTTCGCCGGCGGGTGGCGCGCGCGCTGGCCGCAGCCGAAGACGACAAGCAGCGGGCGCACTGGGAGGGGCGCTTTCTCTGGGCGCAGGAGAACGGCTTCGTGCCGGCCGGAAGAATCAACTCGGCCGCCGGCACGACGCTTGCGGCCACCCTGATCAACTGTTTCGTCCAGCCGATCGGTGATTCGGTGGTCGAAATCGTCGACGGCAAGCCGGGGATCTACAGTGCGCTGGCCGAGGCAGCCGAAACGATGCGGCGCGGCGGCGGCGTCGGTTACGATTTCTCGTCGATCCGGCCGATCGGCGCGCTGGTCAAGGGGACGCAATCGCGCGCTTCCGGACCGGTGTCGTACATGCGCGTCTTCGACCGTTCGTGCGAGACGGTGGAGTCTGCCGGCGCGCGGCGCGGCGCACAAATGGGCGTACTGCGTTGCGACCACCCGGACATCGAAGTTTTCATCCACGCCAAGGACCACGGCGACCTGACCAACTTCAACGTCTCGATCGCCGTCAGCGACGCCTTCATGACGGCCGTCGAAAACGACGCCGAGGTCGAGCTGACGCACCGCGCCGAGCCCAACCCGGAGATGAAACGCGCTGGCGCCTTCCAGCGCGAGGATGGCGTCTGGGTTTATCGGCGCGTGCGTGCGCGCGAACTCTGGGACCAGGTGATGAAGTCCACCTATGACCACGCCGAGCCGGGAATCCTTTTCCTCGACCGCATGAACAAGGACAACAACCTGTATTACTGCGAAGTGATCGAGGCGACCAACCCCTGCGCCGAGCAGCCGCTACCGCCCTACGGCTGCTGCTGCCTGGGTTCGATCAATCTGACGCTGTTCGTCAAGGCACCGTTTTCCGCCGACGCCGAGTTCGATTTCGAGGCTTTCGGTGAGGTGATCAAGGTCTCGACGCGGATGCTCGACAACGTGCTCGAAGTCACCGCCTGGCCGCTCGACCGCCAGCGCCAGGAGGCTGCCAACAAGCGGCGCATCGGGCTCGGCTTCACCGGCCTGGGTGACACGCTGTGCATGCTGCGTCTGCGCTACGACCGGCCCGAGGGATTGGCGATGGGCGCGCGCATTTCCGAGTTCATGCGCGACGCCGCCTACCTTGCTTCGATCGACCTGGCCAAGGAGCGCGGAGCTTTTCCCCTGTTCAACGCAGAACTCTACTTGTCGGGCGGCAATTTCGCCTCGCGCCTGCCAAGCGAGATCAAGCGACAGATTCGTCAGCACGGCGTACGCAACTCGCACCTCTTGTCGATCGCGCCGACCGGCACGATCTCGCTCGCCTTCGCCGACAACGCCTCGAACGGCATCGAGCCGCCCTTCTCCTGGACCTACAACCGCAAGAAGCGGATGGCCGACGGCAGCTTGAAGGAATACGCCGTCGAAGACTACGCCTGGCGGCTGTTCAGACACCTCGGCGGCGATGTCGAGCGGCTGCCCGAGTACTTCGTCACCGCGCTGGAACTCTCGGCCAAGGCACACAAGGACATGGTCGCCGCGGTCGCCCCGTACATCGACACGTCGATCTCGAAAACCGTCAACGTGCCGGCCGAGTACCCCTACGCTGACTTCCAGGACCTTTACCTGAGCGCCTGGAAGTCCGGACTGAAAGGCCTGGCGACGTACCGTCCGAACGCTGTGCTCGGCGCCGTGCTCTCGGTCGAGTCGCAGAAACAGGCGGAAGACCGCAAGCAACCGCAGGATTTCGAAACCGGCGACGCGAATCGCCGGTTGACCATCAAGACCTTGCCGGCGCCGGTGCTCGCCAGCCTGCGCTGGCCAAACCGGCCGAACCTGCCGGAAGGCAATCTGGCGTGGACGTACATGATCGAGCATACGCACGGCAAGTTCGCGCTCTTCGTCGGCCACCTCGAACAGGAAGGGCGCTGCTGGCCGTTCGAAACCTGGGTCAACGGGCCTGAGCAGCCGCGTGGTCTGGGCGCCGTCGCCAAGACGCTGTCGATGGACATGCGCGCGAACGACCACGGCTGGCTGGCGCTGAAGCTCGAGTCGCTGGCGCGCACCGCCGGCGACGAAGGTTTCGACATGCCCTTCCCGCCGACCGGCGAACGCAAGCGCATGCCTTCGGTGGTCGCCGCGATGGCTCGCCTGATCCAGTACCGCGTCGAGCGGATCGGCGCCTTCGAACACGAAGGCGCCACCCCGGTGCTCGACGCGATGTTCAGCCGCAAGGAGCCCAAGACGGGCACCGACGGCACGCTCTCGTGGACCGTCGACGTGTTCAATCCGGCGACCGGCGAAGACTTCGTCGTCGGCCTGAAGGAGATCACGCTGCCCGACGGCGTGACACGTCCCTACTCGGTATGGCTTTCGGGAAACTACCCGCGTGCGCTCGACGGACTGACCAAGCTCCTCTCGTTCGACATGCGCGTCCTCGACCCGGCGTGGATCGGCATGAAGCTGCGCAAGCTGCTCGACTATCCCGAGCCGCTGGGCGATTTCATGGCCTTCATCCCGGGCACTCGCCGGCAAGCGAACTATCCGTCGACCGTCGCCTACCTGGCGCAACTGATCATTCACCGCTACGCCATGCTCGGCATCCTCGACGAAAACGGCCTGCCGCTGCGCCAGATGGGGATACTGCAGCCGCCCGCGGGCAGCACGGCAACGCCGCCGACCGCTGGCAAGCTGTGCGGCGAGTGCGGCAACCTGACGATGATCCGCAAGGACGGTTGCGATTTCTGCACCGCTTGCGGCGCCGTCGGGACTTGCGGCTAAACGCGCGACGGCGATCGGACGTCTGAGCGCTGCCGCGCATGCCCGCATCGACCTCCGACAGCGGCCGCGACATCGTGCTCGTCGGCGGCGGTCACAGCCACATCATCGTCCTGCGCGAAATCGGCTTGCGAGCGCTCGCCGGCGCGCGCCTGACGCTCATTTCGAGCGCCGCGCGCACGCCCTATTCCGGCATGCTGCCCGGCTATGTCGCCGGGCATTACGACTTCGACCAAGTGCATGTCGATCTGCCGCGCCTGGCGAGTTTTGCCGCTGCCCGCTTCATCGCGGACGAGGTGACGGCGATCGACCGTGCGGCGCGCCTGGTGCAGTGCCGCAGCGGGCGCACGCTGCCCTGGGA
>NZ_JAPUVR010000057.1 GCF_029255125.1 Accumulibacter sp.
GCATTGCCAAGCAGGTTGATGAGGACTTGGCGCAGCTTGGCCGTGTCGGTACGCACGTAGCGCGGCGTATCGTCGTGGCGCACGACGTCGAGCGCCAGGCCTTTCTGCGTCGCGCGTTGGCGGAAGAGTTCGTGCAGGGCGATCAGCAGCGCGTCGAGATCGCAGTCGTCCAGGTTGCAGCTTGCCTTGCCGGCTTCGATCTTGGACAGGTCGAGCACTTCGTTGATCAGCGCGAGCAGATGTTCGCCGCCGTGATGGATGGCGTCGAGCCGTTCGCAATGGCTGGGCGTGAGTGCCGCGCGACCGCTGCGTGCGTCGCGCCGCATCAGTTCGGCAAAGCCGATGATGGCATTGAGCGGCGTGCGCAGCTCGTGGCTCATGTTGGCCAGGAAGACGCTTTTTGCCTTGTTCGCCGCCTCGGCCAGCTCCTTGGCGGCGGAGAGCTCAGCGGTGCGCTCGGCGACGCGCAGTTCGAGTTCCTGGTTCAGTCGGCGCAGTGCCGCCTCGGCATCCTTGCGCGCGGTGATGTCGCGGAAGGTTGCGGCGAAGTGGCGCTCGCCTTCGAGTTCGATCGCGCTGACTGAATAGTCCATCGGGAAGACGCTGGCGTCGCTGCGGCGGCCACGGATCTCGCCACTGGCGCCGGATTCGTCCATTTCGTTCTGGAGCCGCATGGCCAGCGCGGCGCGGTCGGCTTCGGCGACCAGACCGAGCACCGGTTGGCCGATCCAGGTGTCGGCGCGACTGCCGAAGATGCGCTCGGCGGCCGGGCTGAAGCTTTCGATGTGGCCCGCGCCGTCGAGCGTGACGATGGCGTCGGGCACGCTGTTGACGACGGTCCGGAAGCGCTTTTCCTGCGTCGCGCGCTCGCGTTCGGCGGCTTGCTGCAGGCGCTCCATCATGGCGTTGAAGGCGTCGTCGAGGGCCGCGATCTCGCCGCTGCCGCCGCTGTCGAAACGCCGCTCGTAGGACGCGGCAGTGACCACTCGCCGGGTGGCCTGGGCGAGCCTGCGCAAGGGGCGCAGCAGGCGGCGTGCGGCCAGCGCGCTGGCGACGGCGGTCAACCCGGTGAGCGCGGCGCCGAGCCAGAGGTAGCGGATCTGCAGCGCGCTGATCGCTTCGTCGATCACTCCGCGGTCGACGCGCGTGCGCACCGCCAGCTCGAGGCCATCGAGCGGCGCGCTGAGGCGCAGCGGCACGAGGATCTGATCGGCGCGCAGGAGGACGCTTTCCGCCTGTCCGGCTTCGGCGTCCTGCACGATCTCGATCTGACGGGTGGCCACCCGGCTGATCAGGATATCCTCGATCGGCACGTCCACGACGGCCACGCCTTCCACCGCCTGCGTCGGCGGAAAAACGACCGGCCAAGCGAGCACCAGCCCGGCCAGCCGGCCTGGCGTGGCACTGCCCGGCGGCGCGTTCGGGCGCAGGCGCAGGCGGGCAGCGGCGCGGCCGCTGTCGATCACCGAGGCGAGCCAGGCGCGCTCTTCGGAGGGCTGTTGGGCGAGCCGTGCCGAGCTGTGTACGATCTGGCCCGAGAAGTCGGTCAGTGCGATCACCGCATTTTTCGTATCGGCCGGGACCGAGGCGCGCAAGAGCGGCAGCAGGTAGGCTTCGCGACCGGCGCTGTCGAGCAGCGCGTTGGTGACGATCGGGTTGGTCGCCACCGATTCGGCGGTATCGTGCAGGCGCCGCAGGCGCTCCTCGAGGCGCACCGCGGCAACCTGCGCGGTATCGATCTCGGCGCGCAGCAGCAGTTCGGTGGTCTTGTCGCGCATGGCGACGAACGACACCAGGCCAACTACGATCAGCAGTGCGATGGTGATCGTGGCAACGGCCAGCGCCGTGCGCGGGACGAGCGTCATCGCTGCCTGGAGAGCGGCGGATGGCGCGAGGCGCCGGCGCCGTCCGCCGGCACCAGCACGCCATCGGCGCGGAAGCGGGTGAACACGATCTGCGCCAGACTGGCGGCCTCATGGCGTCCGGGCTCGAAGGGGCGCGCGTAGCGGCGCATCAGGCCATCGTAGTTGCGTACGTTTTCAAGCGCGTCGCGCACCTTGCTGCGTTCGGCGCTGCCGGCGAGGTCGATCGCGCGGGCCAGAATATGCATCAGGTCGTACGCGTTGGCGAAACCGACTGGGCCGTCGTAGTCCTTGTAGAGGTCTATGCCGTAGGCCTTGCGCGCTTTGGCGACGATCGCCTCGGCTTTGCTCGGCGGCAGGCGGAACAGGCTGAAACTCTGCGCGGCGCTCAGGTCGATGCGTTTGAGTACGGCGCCATGAGCGTCGAACAATCGCCAGCCGACGACGCCGCCGCCGTGCGCCAGGAGCGGGAGAACCGCCGGCGTACTATTGACCGCCAGGCGCTCGCCGACCTCGCGCAACAGCGGCCCGAGTTCCCGGCCGGTCATCACGAGGATGATCGCCTGCGCGCCGGCCTGCTGCAGTCGGTCGTACTTGTCGATCAGGCTGGTCGTGCCGGCATTGTGCCAGTCGATGCCGACCACCTTCATGTCGGGCATCTTCTTCAGATGGCGCTCGAAGGCGCTCA
>NZ_JAPUVR010000058.1 GCF_029255125.1 Accumulibacter sp.
ATAGCTGGCATGGATTTTGCAAACCGTTTCCGTGTTATCATAATGGTCTCCAGGTAAAAATAGTCTGTTGCATCAATGGCCTAAAGTGGATTATACCGGGATTTTGCCTAATTCAACAGCATTGGAGCCGAGGGTTGGCCCGGGAGCGTGACCACCTACGACGGTGCTCGAAGCGGAGGGCGCTACACGCGTGATCAGGCGGGCGGGGCTCGTCGCGCCCGCCCGCTTCTCTGCTCTCCGGTGCAAGACTCAAGGTTTCGCGTAGGCGGAGCCTCGGTCGGGCGATGGACAGAGCCCCATGATGGGGGGGCAATGGTCCCGTTTTTTGGCGGCTTGTAGCCCGCGCGGGGCTTGCTTGTAGCCGGTTTTCCGGCCACAAGCGCGCCGCTTGCGCGATCTCAGCAGAGCTTGACGACGATGTCGAGCAGCGTGCTGTTGCAGACGTTCAGGCGGTCACCCGCGCGCACCAACTGGCTGTAGATTTCCTTGCGCCGGAAGATTTGGTGGAAATCGCTGTCGTTGAACAGCTCGGCCAGCGCGCGGCGATGCGTGCGCGTCAGATTGCGCCCGGCCTTGTCGGCTTTCTCGGCGTCCAGGCGGCCGAGCGTCGGTTCGCTGCCTAGGCGGCCGTAGCCGGCGGCCAGCGCCTCCGACCCGTCTTTCAGATAGACTGCCATTTCCAGGCAGTATTTGTCGGCTTTCAGGGCGAGAACGTCGCTATCCATTTCGGCAACGATTGTATTGCAGCTATTGATGATCTCGTCGAGGTTGATGATTGCCCGGTGCAGGTCTTCGCGGTCGATTGGCGTTGAGAAGGCCTCATTGAGCAGGGTCAGGTTGCGGACCTTGAGACGGTCGCCTTCGTGTTCGGAATCAACGACGCGCCGCGCGACATCGGAGCTGCCTGATCCCATGTACTCGACCAGCAGACCGGCGGCAATCTCGACCTGCGAGCTTTGCTCGGCGAGCAGCGCGAAGAAGTTGGGAACTCGTGGAAAGACGCGATGCAGGATGCGACGCGTCAAGGAGGGGCCTGCAATTTGTGCGCTCGTCATGATTAGACCTTTCCGATGAAGAGATTGACGATGGCGAATGTCTGAATCGCGACCAGCGCCGAGCCGGGGATGGTAATGATCCAGGTGATGGCAATATCCTTGGCCTTCTTCCAGCGCACGGCGCGCGGTCGCTCGGAAGCGCCGATGCCCATGATCGACGTGGAAACGACGTGCGTGGTCGATACCGGAGCGCCAATGATCGACGCGGTGAGAATCACCACGGCTGAAGTCAGTTGCGAGCTGAGTGCGTGAATCGGCCGCACGCGGTAGATGGCGAAACCCAGCGTGCGAACGATCCGCCAGCCGCCGGAGAGAATTCCCAGGGTGATGGCAATGGCACAGGCGAGCATGACCCAGAAGGGGACTTCGAAGCGCGGGATGAAGCCGCCGAGCAGGAGGGCGAGGGTAAGCATTCCCATGCTCTTCTGGGCATCGTTGGCGCCGTGCGAAAAGGCAAGGCCGGCGGCGGTGACGAACTGGGCATAGCGCAAGCCGGTGTTGGCCGATGGCTTGGCGGCGAAGAGCAGAATGTTGAGCAGGCGCAGCATCAGGAAGCCCACCCAGAAGCCGATGATCGGCGAGAGGATCAGCGCAGCCAGCACCTTCATGATGCCGGTCAGGTTGCCGCGCGACAATTCGGCGAAGCCCCAGACGACGTTGTCCACCCCGGCGGATACGACCACCGCGCCGATCAGACCGCCGACCAGCGCGTGCGACGAGGATGACGGTATGCCGAAATACCAGGTCGCCAGATTCCAGACGATCGCCCCGACCAAGCCGCAGAGGAGGATGGAGAGTGACAGGATGGTCGGCACGTCGCCCAGCGTCACGAACTTGCCGATCGTATTGGCGACGGCTGTTCCGCCGAGCAGCGGGCCGAGAAACTCGAAGGTTCCCACGATGATGACTGCCTGAACCGGCGTCATCGCACGTGAGGCGATGATCGTGGCGACGATGTTTGCCGCGTCATGGAAGCCATTGGTGTAGTCGAAGAAAAGGACGACGACTACCGTAGCGATCGTCAGGATCATCAGAGTGCTCATCAAGCGGCCCCATATCGGCAAAGGATTGAAATTGAGTAGAAGCAGGCAGTTCCCCTGGTCGCTGCTTCAAAGCGTGGCCGGCGGTCAGCATGGGGTTGAGCAAGTCGCCTGTATTGGCATGGTTTCAGCCACTTTTCCCCAACGGCTGCTCAAACCGGCATCCGTAGGCGCAAAGCAGCAATCGTGCCAGTCTTTTAGGGGCGCAGAAAGAAATACGCTATCATGCACTTACGCCGAATGGCGGCGCGCGCGCGGTCAATGCGTGGGGGTGTAACAGAATGTGCGGCCGGTTCTGCGAAGTGTTCGCAGAGGAGCAGTAAGACGCGGATTTAATGCGGTAGAGAAATTGATGACGAGAACATTTCAGAATGGCGAAACGTTACACCCCGGGCCTTTTCGGGGGTTTCCCGCTGTTTGCTCAAGGTTTCAGGATTCGGCCGGCGTGAGGCGCCGCGCCAGGCGCCGGTTCAAGGCGGGTCGGGATAGCCCGAGCAGGGTGGCAGCGACGCCCTGATTGCCTTTGGCGCGCTTGAGCGCCTCGCGCACCAGCGCGTCTTCGACTTCGTCGAGCGTCGGGAAGCGCCCGGGAATGATTACCGGCAAGCCATCCGGAACCTCGCTCGCCGGGCTCTCGCTTCCTTCCTTTTGCTGCTTCTGGATGGCCTGCCGGAAGCTGTCCATTGCCAGGACCGAACCGCCGCGGTGCAAAGCCATCGCGTTGAAGACCATCGCGCGCAACTCGCGGACGTTGCCGGGGAAATGATAGTTCTGGAGGAGTGTGAGCAGTTCGTTCGACGGTTCGGGCGCCGGCTTGTTGATCGTCGCTGCCGCCTCGTCGAGAAAATGCTGCAGGAGGAGCGGGATGTCTTCCTTGTGTTGGCGCAGCGGCGGCACTTCGACCTGGTGTACCGAAAGACGGAAGAACAGGTCGGAACGGAAGTGGTTTTGCCGCATCATCTGCGCCAGATTGCAGTTGGTCGCGCAAACGACGCGGGCGTCGCTCGGCCGCGCAACATCGGAGCCGAGTGGAAAGTACATGTGCTCCTGCAGCAGGCGGAGCAACTTCACCTGGGACGCCATTGACAGGTCACCGATCTCGTCGAGAAAGAGCGTGCCGCCCGCGGCTTGCGCGATCAGACCGGCGCGCGACTGGTCGGCGCCGGTGAAGGCGCCCTTCTTATGACCAAAAAGCGTATCGGAGAAGAGCGTGTCATCGAGGCCGGCGACATTGACCTGGACGAATTGTCCGCTCAGGCCGCTCAGCTTGTGCAGTGCGTGCGCAAACATTTCCTTGCCGGCGCCGGTCTCGCCCGAGATCAGGACGGGCTCGGCTGACACGGCAACGGCTTCCAGGTACTGGAACAGCGCACGCATTTTTCGGCTGTTGGTCACGATGCCGGCAAAGGCCTCGTTATTCTGCAGGCAATCGGAAAGGAGATAGTGCTTGAGAACGCCCATCTGCCGGCGCAGCGAGTGCACCTCGATGGCGTGCCGGACGCTGGCCACCAGGCGGCTCTCTTCGACCGGTTTGACGAGGTAGTCGAAAGCGCCCTCTTTCATGCTGCGCACGGCGGTTTCCACATCCTGCGCGGCGGTCATCACGATGACCGGCAATTCCGGGTACAAACGAACGACCTCGGGCAGCAACTTGCTGCCGCTCAGGTGTGGCATGAACAGATCGAGCAGGAGGGCGCTGGCTGCCTGGCGTTCGAGCGCCGGGAGCAGTTCGCGGCTATCGTCGAGCATCTGCAGGTTGACGACGCCGGCGCTACGCAGAACGGCTGCGCTCGCGTGCAGGACCGAAGTGTCGTCGTCGACGACAAAGACCGGCAGGTTGACGAAGGGCTTCTGGTTCTCTCTCATTCAATCCTCCTTGATGACCGGAAGTTCGATGCACACCGTCGTTCCCTCGTTCTCGCGTGACTCGAAGCGCAGCACGCCGCCGTGCTTCTCGATGATCGAAGACGAGATCGACAGGCCGAGTCCGGTGCCGCCGCTATCGCCTTTGGTGGTGAAGAACGGCTCGCCGATCTGGGTGATGACGTCCTCGGCGATTCCCTGGCCCTGATCCTCGACACGCACGGTGATCCGCTTCCCTTGGTCATCGGCGGCGGCGCTCACGCGCACCGACCGGCTGCGCTCGGGGAGCGATTCCAGCGCGTTGACGATGACGTTGATGAAGACCTGTTCGAGCTGCTGCACATTGCCCTTCACCGCCGGCAGGGAATCGGGCAAAGCCAGCGAGAAGGCGTCCGTGTGCTTGCGGATGCGCGCTGCCAGCAGACGTGCGACAGCGCGCAGAATCTTGCCGACATCGGCCACTTCGTCCATCTGGCCGCGATCTTCCTTGCCCAGGTGCTTCAGGTTGTTGACGATCTTGCGGATGCGCTTAGCATTGTCACCGATCTCCGTCATGCCGCGTTCGATGACTTGACTCGCCTGATGAAAACTTAACCCGGCGAGCAGGAAATCGCCCTGTTCCTCCTCGTATTCGGCGAGTATCGGCAGCGCATCGCGCCAGATGCGCGCGAGCAGCGAAGCATTGGCCAGAATCGCGTGGTTCGGGTTGTTGATTTCATGCGCGACGCCGGCCGAGAGCACGCCGAGCGAGGCGAGACGCGCGTTGCGGATGGCCTGCCATTGCAGCTTGCGGTTTTCGGTTACATCGGTGAGGACGACCATGGCCGCCATCACTTCGCTCGCCGAGCTGATCGGCACCATGCGCACTTCCCACCAGGTCGCGTCATCGCGCGCAAACTGGAAATGATCGACGCAGCCGCTGGCGAAAACCTGCTGCAGACGATCGCGGTAGCCGATGCGCACGTTTGCCGGGAGGACCAGCTCCGATCGCTTCTCGCCGCCGGTGCCGATTGGAAACGGCAGCGGGCGGTTGGTGAGCAGGATGTCGGCCTGGCTGTCGACGGTGAAGATCAGGTCCGGCGAGTGGTTGAACAGGGTGCGCAGCTTCTCTTCCGAATCGCGCAGCGCGTCTTCGGCCAGCTTGTGTTCGGTAATGTCTTCGAAGAAGCCGACGATCCGGCTCAGCTCGCAGCCCGGTTCGCGCACCGGAAAGCCGCAGACGCGCAGCCAGCGCAAGCCACGGTCGCCGCGCTCGACCGGCAGGACGATGGTGAACCGCCCACCATTGCTGCGCAACTGCTCGAGGGCAGCGTGCAGGGCACGCCCGTCGGCCGGGCGGAAGACGTCCAGCATCAACGAGAGTTCGCTGCTTTCGAGGCGCACGCCCTGGCCGGTGAGATGCCGGAATGCCGGTCCGATGTACTCGAGGCGCGTTGCCTCGGCGTTGGTCGCCCAGAAGACGACATCCACCGTTTCCGCCAACTGGCGAAAGAGCTCTTCGCGCTCGTAGATCGTCTGCGTCAGCCGGATCCGGTTTTCGAGTTCGCGCCGACTGCGCACCAGATACAGGCAGAGCAGTACGGTGCACGCGAGGCCGCCGAAAAGCACCAGCCAGTGGGCTTCGGTGAACGCTTCGGCGCTGCGGAAGGTGTCCGTCGCGACGCAGGTGATCGACCAGTGGCGGTCGCCAACCGGAATGCGCACCGCCACCTGGGACTGTTCGTCGCCACCTTCCGGGAGCAGGCCGCTGTCGCTGCGCGCGGTGCGCGACTCCAGCCGACTGGCGTAGAAGTGAAGCAGGCGCGCGTCGCCGACGGCCGAGTCGTCGCGCACCAGCACTTCGACGCCACGCGGTTCGAGCAGGTTGATCGCCACGTGCACGAGTTCCTGCAGGTCGTACGCACCAACGACGAAACCGAGCAGCGAAGCTCCCTTCTCAGCGGTCGCCGACGACCCGGCGGAGGCGTCGGCGGGTCCGAAAACGGGCAAGGCGGCGTAGATCGCGTAGCCCGCGCCGGGCCGCGCCGGGTCGAGCCGGGTTCGCCCGCTGACCGCCAGCTTGCCTGTCTGAGCGGCACGCGCAATGACCTCGGCGAGTTCACTGTCGGCTGCTGGCGCGGCACGCTGGGCCGTGCCGCTGCCGGTTCGTGCGGCCGCGAAGGCCGCTGGCGTTGCCGGCTGGTGATCGCTGCGCGCGCTCATCGTCCGTGGCGCGTTGCTTCCGGAAGGAACGACCGGCGTTCGCCCGTCGCTCGCTGTGGGCGACTCGAGCAAGGCAGGCGCGGCCGACAGCGGCACCCACATCAGCCGCTCGATATAGGAACGCCGCTTCAGGATGGACTCGGTAAACACCAGGAATTCGTCGTCGTCGATGCTGCGCGCGGCGTAAAAGAGGCCGCGTATCTCCAGCAGGGTGTCCAGCCCCTGTTCGACGACTGCCCGCACCGACTGGATGCGATCGGCGGCGGCCCACTGGAACTCCTTGAGGTGATTGCTCTGCAGTTCCTGGCGTACGTTCCACGACGACAGGCAGGTGAGCAGCAAGCCGGAAATCGCCACCACATAGACGGCGGCATACTTGCGCAAGTGATCGAACATGGGCAGTTAACCGGGAAAGAGGGTGCGGCCAGCAGCGGCGCGACGAGCGCCGCACGCAGCAGGCGGAGCGCGGCGGGCGAAGCTTAGCAGAAAGCCTGGCGGCAAGGGCGCGCGACAAACGGCGGGCAAAGTGTCGCGCGCGGCGCACGGCGCGCCGCGGGGCAGGCGTGCCAACGGCCCCGCGGGCAGCCACAGGCGGGATTGACGCTGGCCGAGCGCGGCCCATATACTGCCCCCCATCGGCGGATTGCACTGTTGTTATAAAGGGAATTACTTTCCCCGGGCCGCCACGACAAGAACCATCCGAAAAGGAAGCGGGCACAATGGGTTTTCTCTCGACCATTCGCGGAAAGCTGCTTACTCTGGGCGTCGCGGCCACTCTGGGATCCTTGTTTGCCGGCGGCATCGGTGTGCACGCGCTGCGTACAACGGCCAGCGAAACGTCCGCCGACCTCCGGGAAATCGAGCAGGGGATCAATGCGATGGTGGCACTTTCCGACGCGGAAACGGCGTTCAAGACGCAAGTACAGGAGTGGAAGAACATCCTGATCCGTGGTCACGAACGCGAGGCCTTCGACAAGTACCGGCGGGGTTTCGACCAGCAGGCGGAGCAGGTGCGCAGGTTCCTGGCGCTCGCCGATCAGTACGTGCGCAACGATCTGCGCGAGCTGGCAGGGGTGGCGCCGCTGCTTGCCGAGCATGCCAAGCTGGTCGACAGTTACCGTGCTGCCTTGAACGGCTGGGAAACGACCGACCCCGAGGCCGGGAGGAAGGTCGACCAGGCGGTGCGCGGCGTCGATCGGGCGTTTTCCGAAGGGCTGGCGAAGATCACCCAGCGTGCCTCGCAGAACGAGGTGGAACATCTGGCAGGGCAGATCAAGGCAACCGAGGCGCAGTACGTGGCGACACGCAACATCCTGGTCGCCACCATGTTGCTCGCCACACTGACCATCGCCTTGTTGTCGTTTGCCCTGATTCGCGCGGTGACGCGACCGGTCGCTGCGCTGCAGTCGACGATGCATGCCGTGCGCGCCAACTGGGATCTGCGCATCCGGGCCGAAGTTTCGGGTCGCGACGAACTGAGCGCTGTTTCAGGCTCGCTGAACGAGCTGCTGGTCCATTTCCAGGACGTCGTTGGCCAGATCGACGGCCATGTCGGCAAGCTCGTCGCGACTTCGGGCGCGGTGGCGCGTTCGGTGAGCGAGATCAGCCGCAACGTCGACCGGCAGAACGACGCGACGACCTCGGTTGCCGCGTCGGTCGAAGAGCTGACCGTGAGCATCGATCACGTGCGCGAAAACGCCGAGCAGACGCAGGAGATCGCCGAGAACGCAGCACAACTGGCGACCGACGGTGGTGCTGTGATCGAGAAGAGCGCACAGGCGATGATCGGCACCGTCGACAGCGTGCAGGCAGCGGCTACGGCGGTGGAGACGGTCGGTCAGCAGTCGACGGCGATCAGCGGCATCGTCGATGTGATTCGCGCGGTGGCCGAGCAAACCAATCTGCTCGCGCTCAACGCAGCGATCGAAGCGGCAAGAGCCGGCGAGCAGGGGCGCGGCTTTGCCGTCGTGGCTGACGAAGTGCGCAAGCTGGCCGAACGGACCAGCCAGGCAACCGGCGAGATTTCCGACAACATCGCCTCGATTCAAGCGAGCGCGACGACAGCAATCGAATGCATGCGCGGCGTGCGCAGTCAGGTCGATGGTGGCGCGACGCTGGCGCGCGAGGCGGGCGAGGCGATCGTCAAGATTCGCGTCGGCGCGGTGGAAGTGGTCAACGTGGCGAGCGCGATCACGCTCGCCCTGCGCGAGCAGGCGAGTGCCTCGGACACCATCGCACGCCAGATCGAGAGCATGGCGCATTCGTCGGAAGGCAGCACGCAAGCGCTCAGACATTCGGCGGAAGCGGTGCAGGCGATGGAGCAACTGGCCGGAAAGATGCGCGATTCGGTGGCGCGCTTTTCCGTCTGAGCCGTCGCCAAGTGCCAGACATCAGCCCCTTGGCGTGTTTGCCGGCAGGCGCGCGTTGGTCGGTGGCGGGCGGTGCGCGCAGGGGTTTTCGCGCCCGGCAGACGGCAGCCGTCCGATGAAGCTGCGCGATCTGCTTGATCTGGTCCTGCTCGCCGCGCTCTGGGGCGGGTCTTTCCTGTTCATGCGCTATGCCGCACCGGCTTTCGGGCCGTTGCCGCTGATCTGGCTGCGCGTCGCGGTGGCCGCGCTCTGCCTGGTTCCCGTGTTGTTCGTGCGCGGTCTACAGCCCGCACTGCGGCGACACGCGGCGGGCATCGCGCTGATGGGGGTGTTCAGCTCGGCCCTGCCGTTCGTCCTGATCGCCTGGGCGATGCTGTCGATTACGGCCGGGTTGGCGTCGATCCTCAATGCCACGGTGCCCATTTTCACCGCGCTGATCGGCGCGCTATGGCTGCGCGAAAGGCTGGGCTTCTGGCGTGCCGCCGGCTTGGCCGTCGGTTTTGCCGGCGTCTTGCTGCTTGCTGCCGACAAGGCCGACTTTCGGCCCGGCGGGTCCGGCTGGGCGATCGGCGCGATGCTGCTTGCCACGCTGTCCTACGGCTTCGCCGCCAATCTGACCCGGCGCCAACTGGGTGGCGTCCCCGCGTTGGTCAATGCCGCCGGCTCGCAACTCGCCTCGGCGATCGTTCTCCTGCCCTTCGCCGTCTGGTTCTGGCCCGCCACGCGGCCCGACGCGCTCGCCTGGTTGGCGGCGCTCGCTCTCGGTGTCGGTTGTACGGCGGTTGCTTTCCTGCTCTTTTTTCGCCTGATTGCCAACGTCGGCGCTGCGCGCGCGGTCACCGTCACCTTCCTGATTCCACTCTTCGGTGTGCTGTGGGGCAGCCTGTTCCTTGACGAAACGCTGAATGCCGGCATGCTGGCGGGCGGTTCGATCGTCGTGCTGGGCACAGCGCTGGCCACTGGGCTCGTCCGCCCGCCGGCGCGCACCTGATTGCGCGACGCGTCGCTGGCCATCCGGCGGCTAAAGGTTTTGCAGCGCACGCCGTACATGTCAGTGCGATGTACGTCTCCTGTGTACCGACGACCCACTGCTCGCGCCCGGACACCAGCGCGGAGTCGGCTTGTCGATCCCCGCCGGCGGCGCTAGGCGGCGACGAGCGGATCGAAGCCGAGCGGATCGAACTGCTGTTCCGCAACGGGCGCGCGTCGGACCTGTTCGTGTTGGTTGCGGCGCTGCTCTTCGTCGTTCTGCTGGAAGCGGAGATTGCCGCCGAGATCCGCTTTGCCTGGCTGGCTTTCATGCTGATCGGCGGCGGCGCGCGTCTGGCGCTGGTCGTCTGGCGGCAGCGCTCGCCGGACTCGGCGAGCAGCGCGCGCTGGGCCTTGCGCTACACACTGGCGACCGCTTGGCTGGGCGTCGGCTGGGCCTGCTTGATCATTGGCACTGCACGGTAAATTTGTTCTCCGCCCCGTTTCACGCTTTGGCGTTGCCGAGCGAGTTTTTCGTCATGCGCAGATAGTCAAAGACGAGGCGGATGTTGCGGTTAAGGTGGGCCATTTTTTGCGCGAT
>NZ_JAPUVR010000059.1 GCF_029255125.1 Accumulibacter sp.
AAGGCGGAAAGGCGAGTCGGCAGCCTCGCTTTCTACGCCACCGCAGAATTGTTCCCTTCCGCGCGACATCGGCGCCCGCTGCCCCGGGTGGCAGTGCTGAAACGAAAAATTCACAACCTCTGAGCAAAGTCCGTGCGTAGCGGCGATGCCTGAGCCAACTCACAGCGAGAAGGACTCCGAACGATGAAGCGTAGCAGATCGAGCAACGCCTGGTTGCGCGAGCACGTCAACGACACCTTCGTCCAGCGTGCGCGCAGCGAAGGCTATCGTTCACGTGCCGCCTACAAGCTCAAGGAGATCGACGACAAGGATCACCTGATCGGCCCAGCCAGGATCGTCGTGGACCTCGGTGCGAGTCCCGGTGGCTGGTCGCAAGTGGTGACCGAACGGTGCGCCCGGCATGGGCAGGTGATCGCCCTCGACCTGATCGCAATGAAGCCACTCGCGGGTGTCACCTTCCTGCGGGGCGACTTCTTTGAACCGCAGATCCTCGACCAGCTCGAAAAATTGCTCGCTGGCAACAAAGCCGGGCTTGTTCTTTCCGACATGGCGCCCAATATCTCGGGTATTGCCTTGTGCGATCAGGCCCGAGTCATTGCGCTGGCCGAACTTGCACTTGATTTCGCCGGCAGGTGGCTGCAACCCGAAGGCGCTTTCCTGGTCAAAGTCTTTCACGGGCATGGTTTTGACGACTTTCGCAAGAAGATGAGTCTGGCATTCAAGACAATCGCGCTGCGCAAACCGTTGGCTTCACGCGATCGAAGCTCAGAGATCTACTTGCTGGGCAGGAATCCAATCGCTGGCTGATTGCGCGCACGGTCAGCACTTGCCGTACCGACGAGAAAACGGTTTAGAATGGTACGCTCGCGGTTCGCCGCCTTTTTCGCGGAAGGGCCCGCAAACGCTTATGCAAGTGAGGTGATGTATTGAATAACATGTTCAAGAATCTGGCCGTCTGGCTGGTGATCGGTCTGGTCCTGATGACCGTATTCAACCAGTTCAACGCACGCCAGGTGACCCAGTCGTCGATGGAGTACTCACAATTCATTGAGGAAGTGGGCAAGGGAACGATTGCCAAGGTCGTCATCGAAGGACGTGTCCTTAAGGCAACGACGACCGACGGTCGAAAGCTCACCAGCTATGCGCCACCTGATCTCTGGATGGTTTCAGACTTGTTGAAACACGGAGTCAAGATCGAGGCCAAGCCGGAAGAAGAGCAGTCGTTCCTGATGAGCATCTTCGTCAGTTGGTTCCCGATGCTCCTCCTGATCGGCGTCTGGATTTTCTTCATGCGCCAGATGCAGGGTGGCGGTCGAGGCGGCGCATTCTCCTTCGGCAAGAGCAAGGCGCGACTGCTCGACGAGTCGACCAATACGATCACTTTCGCCGATGTCGCCGGCTGTGACGAAGCCAAGGAAGAGGTTTCTGAACTCGTCGACTTCCTGCGCGACCCGGCGAAGTTTCAGAAGCTTGGCGGGCGAATCCCGAAAGGCGTCCTGCTGGTCGGCAACCCCGGCACCGGCAAGACGCTACTGGCGAAAGCGATCGCTGGCGAAGCCAAAGTGCCGTTTTTCTCGATCTCCGGTTCAGACTTTGTCGAGATGTTTGTTGGCGTAGGTGCGGCGCGGGTCCGCGACATGTTTGAAAATGCCAAGAAACATGCGCCGTGCATCATCTTCATCGACGAACTCGACGCGGTTGGTCGGCAACGCGGGGCGGGTCTGGGCGGCGGGAATGACGAACGCGAACAGACGCTGAACCAGATGCTGGTCGAGATGGACGGCTTCGAAGGCAGCGTCGGCGTCATCGTCATTGCCGCGACCAACCGCCCCGATGTGCTCGACCCGGCACTGATGCGCCCCGGCCGCTTTGACCGACAAGTGGTCGTTCCACTGCCGGACATTCGCGGCCGCGAGCAGATTCTCGTCGTGCACATGCGCAAAGTCCCCTTGGCGCCGGACGTCAAGGCGGACATCATCGCACGCGGAACGCCCGGCTTCTCCGGCGCCGATCTGGCCAACCTGGTGAACGAAGCAGCGCTTTTTGCCGCGCGCAGCAACAAGCGCCTGGTCGACATGGAGGACTTCGAGAAAGCCAAGGACAAGATCATGATGGGCGCCGAGCGGCGCAGCATGGTGATGAACGAAGAGGAGCGGCGCAACACTGCCTACCACGAATCAGGCCATGCCGTCGTTGCCAAACTGATGCCAAAATCCGATCCGGTGCACAAGGTGACGATCATCCCGCGCGGGCGGGCGCTGGGTCTGACGATGCAACTTCCTGAGGAGGATCGCTACGCCTACGATCGCGTCTACCTGATGAGCCGTATCGCGGTTCTCTTCGGCGGCCGGATCGCCGAGGAACTGTTCATGAACCAGATGACGACGGGAGCCTCGAACGACTTCGAACGTGCCACGCAGATGGCGCGCGACATGGTCACCCGCTATGGCATGTCGGATGCGCTGGGGCCGATGGTCTATGGCGAAAACGAAGGCGAGGTCTTCCTCGGGCGCTCGGTCACCACGCACAAGAACCTTTCCGAAGCCACGATGGAAAAGGTCGACGCCGAAATCAGACGGATTATCGACGAGCAGTATGCCTTGGCCCGCCGACTGCTCGAGGAGAACCGTGACAAGGTCGAAGCAATGGCGGCGGCGCTGCTCGAACTCGAGACCATCGACAGCGACCAGGTCAACGACATCATGGAAGGCAAGACACCACGTCCGCCGAAGCAGCCGCAGTCCAGGTCGTCGAGTAAACCCGACAGCAACGCCCCGAACGCTGCGCCCAGTGCACCAGCGCCGGCCTGAGTTCCTGCTGGCTCCGGTCCGATGCCGAGCAAGCCGGCAGGCATACGCCAGCGTCAGTCCACACGACTCGCCCCAGGTGGCCTGACGTTCAGCGCTTCGATGCTGCGCTGCGGAAGCTACACGCTCGATCTGAGCCGCCCGCTCGTCATGGGCATCGTCAACCTGACACCTGATTCGTTTTCGGGCGACGGCTTGGCGGACGATGTCGAGCGCGCCGTCGCCCAAGCCTACCAACAGATCGCGGCCGGCGCCGACATCCTTGACCTTGGCGCCGAATCGTCGCGCCCTGGAGCGATCCCGGCGACGGCAGACGAGGAACTGCGCCGCCTGCTGCCGGTGCTCGAAGCGCTGGCCGACTGCGGCGTACCGCTTTCGATCGATACCTACAAGCCCGAAGTCATGCGCGCATCGCTCGCCAGGGGCGCGTCGATGATCAACGACATCTACGCGCTGCGCATGCCTGGCGCGGCGGCTGCGGTGGCCGACAGCGACTGCGCGGTCTGCCTGATGCACATGCAGGGAGATCCGCTGACCATGCAGCAGCAACCGAGTTACGGCGATGTCGTGGCCGAGGTCCGGAGCTTTCTTCGGGAGCGCGCCGACGCGGCAATCGCGTCCGGCATTCAAGCCGAGCGGCTGGTCCTCGACCCTGGCTTCGGTTTTGGCAAGACGCTCGCGCACAACCTCGAACTTCTCTGCAGTTGCGCGCGGCTATCGCCTGACGGGATGCCCATCCTTGCCGGCATTTCGCGCAAGTCGATGCTCGGCATGCTGACCGGGCAGCCCGTCGAACAACGCCTCGCCGCCAGCCTGAGTGCGGCGGTGCTGGCCGTGCAGCGCGGGGTAGGCATCTTGCGCGTTCACGACGTGGCTGAGACCGTTGCTGCCCTGGCCGTCTGGCAAGCCGTCGAAGCGTGCTCCGCGGGGGCGGCGCATTTGCGTTAAAGACGACCTGCAGCAAGCCAAGGTGCGTAGAATGCAATCTTCGCTGGCTGGTTTTATTCATCTGCGACTCTGGGGGACCAATCGTGAGCAGAAAGTATTTCGGCACCGACGGCGTGCGGGGACGCGTCGGAGAGATTCCAATCACACCGGATTTCGTCATGCGTCTCGGCCACGCGGCCGGCCGGGTGCTCGCGGCGCACGACATCGAACGTAGCCATGTCAAAGCCGGCGAACGGCCGGCGGTTCTCATCGGCAAGGACACCCGAATCTCGGGCTATATGCTCGAGGCTGCACTCGAGGCCGGATTCTCCGCCGCCGGCGTCGATGTCTGTCTGGTTGGCCCGATGCCCACGCCAGCCATCGCCTATCTCACCCGTGCTCTGCGCTTGCAGGCAGGAATCGTCATCTCGGCGTCGCACAATCCGTACTACGACAACGGTATAAAGTTCTTTTCCGCTGGCGGCAGCAAGCTGCCCGACGATCTGGAGTTGGAGATCGAAGCAGCGCTCGACGAACCCCTGGCGTGCGTGCCGTCGGCCGGGCTGGGTCGTGCGCGGCGCATCGACGACGCTGATGGGCGCTATATCGAGTTCTGCAAGGGAACGTTCCCCTTCGACATGGACCTGCGTGGCCTGAAGATCGTCGTCGATTGTGCGAACGGCGCCGCGTATCACCTGGCGCCGCACGTCTTTCACGAACTGGGTGCGGAAGTCAGCAGCATTGGTGCCGAGCCGAATGGCTTGAACATCAACCAGGATGTCGGGGCGACGGCGCCGGCTGCACTCCGCGAGGCGGTCCTCGCCCAGGGTGCCGATCTGGGGATCGCGCTCGACGGCGACGGTGATCGCGTGATGATGGTCGATGCCGCCGCCAACCTTTACGACGGCGACCAATTGCTCTACGCAATCGTCTGTAGCCGTCTGCAGCAGGGGAACGTGGCTGGTGTCGTCGGCACGCTGATGAGCAACCTGGCGCTCGAACACGCCTTGAGCAAGTTGAACGTGCCACTGGCGCGGGCAGCGGTCGGCGACCGCTACGTGATGGACATGCTCCGCCAAAGGGGCTGGCTGTATGGCGGCGAAAATTCCGGCCACATTCTGTGCCTCGACCGGCACACAACCGGCGACGGAATCGTCTCGGCGCTGCAGGTGCTCGCCGCCCTGCGCCAGAAAGACTGCAGCCTGCAGGAGTTGCTCGGTGGGCTCAAGCTGTATCCGCAAAAGCTGATCAATGTCGCCCTCAGCAAAGGTTTTCCGTGGCAAGACAACACGTTGATCAGAAGCACGCAACGCGAAGTTGAAGACGAACTGCGCGGTTGTGGACGCGTCCTGCTGCGCGCCTCGGGAACCGAGCCGCTGCTGCGCGTGATGGTCGAAGGCGAGGACGCGGTGGTGGTCGGCAAAGCGGCCGAAAAGCTGGCGGCGGCTGTGCGCGAAGCGGTCTCGTCGTAGCCAGCGCTCTCCTCCAGGCTTGCGCGCTGGCGGTCGGTCGCCAGCGCCGGCGAGCCGGGGGCGCCCGAAGCTGGCCGGACTCTCGCCAGCCACGCACGAGACGCACCCGCGACAGGCAAGCCCTGCTGGTCGCTGGGTGCGGTCAGATCAGCCGCAGGCTATGTAGTTCGTCCTTCAGCCAGGCGTAGCAAATCGGCGCCGCGACCAAGCCCGACAGACCGAAAACGCTCTCCATGAGCAACATCGCGGTCAGTAATTCCCAGGCTTTGGCATTGATCTGACTGCCGACGATACGCGCGTTGAGGAAATACTCGAGCTTGTGGATCAGCACCAGGTAGACCAGCGAGGCGGCGGCGACTCCTGGCGAGTGCGCCAGGCTGATGACGAAGATGACCGTGTTCGAGATCAGGTTGCCGACGACGGGCAGCAGACCAGCGAAAAAGGTCAGGACGATCATTGTCTTCGTCAAAGGCAGGTGGACGCCGAAGAGAGGCAGGACGAGCAGCAGATACAGACCGGTAAAGACCGTATTGAGCGCCGAGATGCGCACCTGGGCAAAGACGACGCGGCGAAATGCTTCGCTCAGTCGAAAGACCCGCTCGCTCAGTGCATCGGCCAGCGGACCACTGACCGACTCGCCGGATTGCTGGTTGAGCGAAATCATCCCGCCGATCACCATGCCGACCAGGATGTGCGCCAACCCGCGTCCCGTCTCCTTGCCAATCATCTGGAGCTCGCTCGAATGCTCGCGCAGCCACTGGCTGAAACGTTCGCGCAAGGCGCTGGCATCCGTCGGCAGGAGGTCTGCCAACCAGCCGGGCAAGGCCGCTCGCGAGGTATCAAGGATTTCCGCCATCTTGCTCAATAAGGCCGCGAAACTGCCGCCTTCGCTGTCCATGACGGCCAGGATGGCGAATACGCATCCGACAGCCACGCCAACGACGAGCAAGACGATCATGCCAACCGCCAACACTCGCGCGCGCAGACCGGAAATGTGCTGGGCAAGCCACGGAGCGAGCAGGTGTACCACCTGATAGACGAGCAATCCAGCAATCACAGCCGGCAAGAGGCGCACGTGCAGGACGAGCAGCAGCGCCAATCCAGAGAGAATCCAGGAAGCGTAGTCGCTTGCAGAGATCTTCGTCGACGCGTTCACCGCGTGACTCCGCGCTCGCATTTGAGCGGCGCCAAGCTTGCTTGCGCGCGCGCAATCACCCGATCACCCCCGAACACGCGGCGGCCTTGGGCGCCCCGCAACGGCCGGCCAGCCGCCAAGCCTGACCCATGCCTGGCGGCCTACGCGCGCTGTCCGAGCAGCATGCTGGTGACGCGCTGTTCGGGATTCTCGGCGATGCGCAGCAACAGATTGCGATAATCGCTGAGCAGCGCACGGATCGTTTCCGCGGCATAGCGCTTTC
>NZ_JAPUVR010000060.1 GCF_029255125.1 Accumulibacter sp.
ATCCCCATAAGTACCGCCGTCGAGGCGCTTCAGTCCAACGAGGTTTATCTGCCGCGGAATCGCTTGCGGCTGGACCCGGCGCTTTCGGCGCGGCAGATAAACGCTGTTCGTTGTTGAAACGAAAAATTCACAACCGCTGAGCAGGCGCGGGGTCGACGCGGTGCTGGCGGATATCGAATCCGGCCATCCAGGCATGGCACGGCGTATCGCCGGGATGGGCGAGGACTTTCAGTTTCGCGAGATTCTGGATCTGTTACAGGCTTGCCAGCGCTAGGTTGCGGGCATCCGGGTCGCTGCTGGTCTGCCGTTCGCCGCCGCGGCCGCAGCTTGAAAAGTCGCGCGCAGCCGCGCTACTGGGAGGCGGTTGCCGATCAGCACGATACGCGATGTACGCGTTTGCCCAGGTGCCCAGGGCTCACCGTAAGCGAAGCCGGCGACGCGCTGTACGCCCTGAAAGATGAGTTTGCGGCTTTCGTCCGGGATGGCGAGGATTCCCTTGTAGCGCAGCAACTCGTCGCCCAATTCGTCGACCAGCGACTGGACGAAAAGACCGATTTGCTCAAGGTCAACCTCACCAGCCTCGAGCAGAAAGGATGAAATCTCGTCCTCGTGCGCGGCCGGTCGGCGCGACCAGCTGATGGCCGCGGGTGCTGGCATCGGCGCGAAACGAGCAGGAGAAAGGCTGGCGGAATCGGCGGCGAGGAGCGAGGCATCGAGATTGAAGCCTCTGATGCCGAGCAGCGAACCAGGTTCGGCGTGCCCGTTCTGCAGCAACTGCTGAGCTGCGCGCGGGTTGATGCAGCGTAGCCGCTCGGACAGCGAGGAAATCGCAGCCGCGTCGACCAGATCGCACTTGGCGAGCAGCAGCCGGTCGGCGAACCCGACCTGGCGCTGGACGACGCGATGTTGATCGAGCTGCCTGCTGGCATGCAACGCATCGACGACGACGACGATGCCGTCGAGCATGAAGTCGTCGCGCAGCTCCGGCGCAGCAAAGAAGGTCTGGGCGACGGCGCCGGGGTCGGCGAGCCCGGTCGTCTCGATGACGATCCAGTCGAAGGCCAGCCTGCCGGCTGCCCGTTGCGCGGCCAGGTCACGCAGGCCACGCACCAGGTCGGCGCTGACCGTGCAGCAGACGCAACCGTTGGTCAGTTCAACGAGGCCGCCCGGTTGGCGGGAAAGGAGCTGGCTGTCGATGTTGACGGCGCCGAACTCGTTTTCGACCACAGCGAAGCGCCGGCCTTGGGGTTGATTGAGCAACGCGTTGAGAACCGTCGTCTTGCCGGCGCCGAGAAAACCCGAGAGCAGGGTGACGGGGATGGGTAAGGCGGGGGTCGGGTTCATCGGTGGTCGATGGAGGAGAAGAGAGCAGGGCGCGGACGCCAGGAGTTTCGTTTGCGCCGGAGCAATGTGCCGGTTTTCCGACGCGGTCAACAACAGCCGCCGGAGCGGCCGGAACCGTACCTCGCTTCCTGGCGATTGCGGAAGAACTCCGTTTCGCTCATCACCGGCAGGTCGGGATGCGTCGCCCGCATGTGGGCGACATAGGTGCCGTAATCGGGCAGGCCGACCATCAATCTGGCCGCCTGCCCGAGATACGTGCCGAACCTCGCGAGGTCGTTGAACACGGACTGTCAGGCTCCGGCGGAGGGGATCGCCTCGTACGGCATCTCGCGACTGGTTACGCGGTCGTCACGCCAGGCTTTCAGGCTCGCGATAATCGTGTAGCAGAGCATGCTGACGACGACGAAGATGAAGAAGATCGCCAGCGCGGCGTCCAAATGGTTGTTGAACACGATCTGCTGCATTTGTTCGACGCTCTTTGCCGGGGCCAGGAGCTCACCCCGGTCGAGCGCGGCTTGGAACTTGTCGGCGAGAGCCAGGAAGCCGATCTTTGGATTAGTGTGGAAGACCTTCTCCCAACCGGCAGTCAGCGTGCAGACGAGCAGCCAGGAGGCCGGCACGATGGTCACCCAGGCATGCTTCTGCCGCTTCATCTTGAACAGGACGACCGTGCACAGCATCAGCGCCACACCCGCCAGCATCTGGTTCGAGATGCCGAACAGCGGCCACAGGCTGTTGATGCCGCCGAGCGGATCGACGACGCCCTGGTACAGGATGTAACCCCAGGCGGCAACACACAGAGCGGTAGCCGTCAGGTTGGACGGCCAGGAGTTGATCTGTCGCAAGGCTGGCACGAAGGTGCCGAGCAGATCCTGCAGCATGAAACGTCCGGCACGTGTCCCGGCGTCGCAGGCGGTGAGGATGAACAGGGCTTCGAAAAGAATGGCGAAGTGGTACCAGAAAGCCATCATCGCCTGCCCGCCGAAGACCTGCGAAAAGATCTGGGCCATTCCCACGGCCAGCGTCGGCGCGCCGCCCGCGCGCGAGAGGATGCTGTTTTCCCCGACATCCTTGGCTGTCTGCGTGAGCACTTCCGGGGTGATCACGAAGCCCCACTGCGAAATCACCTGCGCAGCGCCTTCGACCGTCTTGCCGATGATCGCTGGCGCGCTGTTCATTGCGAAGTAGACGCCCGGATCGATGACCGAAGCGGCGACTATCGCCATGATCGCCACGAACGACTCCATCAGCATGCCGCCGTAACCGATCATGCGCGCGTTCTTTTCGTTGTCGAGCAGCTTCGGCGTCGTTCCTGAGGAGATCAGTGCATGGAAGCCGGAAACCGCGCCACAGGCGATGGTGATGAAGATGAACGGAAACAGGCTTCCCGACCACACCGGGCCAGTACCGTCGACGAACTGGGTAACGGCCGGCATGCGCAGATTCGGTGCGACGTAGACCATGCACAGGGCGAGACCGACGATGGTGCCGATTTTCAGGAAGGTCGACAGGTAGTCGCGCGGTGCGAGCAGCAGCCACACCGGCAAGACCGACGCGACGAAGCCGTAGATGATCAGCATCCAGGTCAGTTGCTTGCCGTTGAAGGTGAATAACGGCGCCCAGGTAGCGCTCTCGGCGACCTGACCGCCGACCAGGATGGCGGCAACCAGCAGCACGAAGCCGACGAGCGAGATTTCGCCCACACGCCCTGGGCGGATGAAGCGGTTGTAGACGCCCATGAACATGGCGATCGGGATCGTCGCGGCGACGGTGAAGGTTCCCCAGGGGCTTTCCGCCAGCGCTTTGACGACAATCAGCGCCAGAACAGCGAGGATGATCACCATGATCATGAAGGTCCCGAAGAGGGCGATGATACCCGGGACGAAACCGAGCTCCGACTTGACAAGGTCGCCGAGCGAGCGCCCGTCACGACGCGTCGAGACGAAGAGAACCATGAAGTCCTGTACGGCGCCGGCGATGACGACGCCGACGATGATCCACAGCGTTCCCGGCAGGTAGCCCATCTGTGCGGCCAGCACCGGGCCGACCAGCGGGCCGGCGCCGGCGATCGCCGCGAAGTGGTGACCGAACAGGATGTACTTGTTGGTCGGCACGTAGTCGAGGCCGTCGTTGTGACGGACAGCCGGCGTCGCACGCGTCGGGTCGAGCTGCATCACCTGGTCGGCGATGAACAGGCTGTAGTAGCGGTAAGCGACGAGATAGATCGAAACCGCAGCAGTGACGATCCACAAGGCGTTGATGGTTTCGCCACGCGACAGCGCCACGGTGCCGAGGGAGAATACCCCGACTGCCGTCAAGAACCACCAGATGGCATGTTTGGAAACGATGTTCACGGCCCCTCCAGGAGTGAATTGTGTCATGGCGGTGGGCTGCAGCCTCTCGCAAAGCTGCCGACGCCGCCGCGGGAAACCGGTCGTCGAAGCCTGGTGAATGGCTGATCGACCAGGCACTGACAGGAAGTAAGCCCGCGGCGCGGGGACTCCTGACCTGGTGCAGCACGCAATCTAGCCCTGATTCTGACCGCCGTGCGTACCATCCGGCGAGCGGTCGGTGCGCGGATTGAGCGGTGTCCCGGGCCCGCCGAATGGCGCTGTTGCCCCTGTTTGGAAGTCGCGCGGCCCATAGAAACACGCGTCGGCCGGCCTGCTTCCTCGCTTCATGCGTTGGCGATCTCCCTGTCGAGCCGCGGCGATCGAATGACCGCCCGGCGTCTGCCGCGGTGAGTGACGATCGCGGGCGGCGAGTGCGCGCATGATCCCGAGGCAGGCTGCGTGCGGTGACGTGTTCGGGATCGATCGACCAGGACCAACGTTCTGACGGGAACGCGAACCGGCGGTTTCGTGCACACTGAAAGGCGCCTATACTCGCCGTTCTCGTCAAACCAACCGGCCTTGCGCACGCTGCGATGTTTTCCCGTATTCAGACGCGTTATTTCCGCAGCCTCAAGGCCGTCGATCAGGTCTTGGCACCGATGCAGGCGCTGGTCGGGCCAAACGCGAGTGGCAAGACGACCTTTCTTGACGTGATCGGTTTGTTGAGCGACCTGGTGCGCCAGCGAGGCGACGTGCGCGAGACCATCCTGTCACGCAGCGCGAGTTTCGACAAACTGATCTGGCAGGGGTCCGAGCGGGACTCCGACCCGAGAAACGCGTTTCAGCTTGCCGTCGAGGCGCCAATTCCGAAGGCCGTCCGCGCGCGCATGGCCGAAGGCAAGCGCCGCTTCACGTTCGTGCGCTACGAACTGGAGGTCGGCTTCGATGCGGCGAGCAATGAGCTGGGCCTCAACCATGAGACGCTGTCCTTGCGCACAAGCAACGAGGACGATCTGCCCGTGCAACGGGATCTCTTTCCGTTGGTACGGCAAGATGCGCCGTCGATATTCGTCGGTAAAGGACGACCGGGCTACAAGGTGGTAATGAAGAAGACACCCGGTGGCAACGACAACTACTACACCGAGGGGGCGAAGTCGTACTCCCCGTCGTTTCGTCTTGGGCGCGGCAAGCTGGCCCTGGCGCACATCCCTGCCGATGAGGCCAGCTTTCCGGTCAGTTCGTGGTTTCGCGATCTGCTCGAGACGGGGGTGCGGAAGGTGGTACTGAACAGTCAGATCATTCGCCGAGCGAGTCCTCCGGGGCTGGGTCGCGACTTCCAGACGAATGGTGCGAACCTGCCATGGGTAATAGCCGAGTTGCGGCGCGATCGGCAGCGCTTTGAACACTGGCTGGATCATGTACGCACCGCACTGGAGGACATCGCCGACATCGACACGATCGAACGTGAGGACGATCGCCACCGCTATCTGGTGATCAAGTACGCCAACGGTGCTGAGGTGCCCTCGTGGCTGGCCTCCGACGGTACCCTGCGCCTGTTGGCATTGACGATAACGGCTTACTTGAAGGATCTCGATGGCGTCTTCCTGATCGAAGAGCCGGAAAACGGCATCCATCCGCGCGCCATCGAGACCGTCATCCAGTCGCTCTCGTCGATTTATGACGGTCAGGTGCTCATCGCCACGCACAGCCCGGTTGCGCTGAACATGCTCGACCCCGCGCAGATCCTTTGTTTTGCCAAGGACAGCACGGGCGCGACGGACATCGTTGCCGGCGACCGGCATCCTGCCCTGCAGCAATGGAGACAAGGGAAGCCCGATCTCGGCGTCCTGTTTGCTGCCGGCATTCTGAGCTGAGACGGCCGTGCAGGACCTGGTGGTGCTGGTTGCCGACAAGAACATGCAGTTTGCCCTGCGCGGTGCGCTGGGCCGCCCACAAGCCCTGGGAACCCGGCCGTTGACTTGGGACATCCGCCCGCACATGGGTCGTGACGGCGGTGTGCGGACGAGTGGCGCCGACATGCTGGCATGCGACGCTGGCCGTTTTTCGCACGCGCTCATGCTTTTGGATTTTCAAGGCTGCGGGCATGAGGAACGGGAAACTCCTTTGTCGCTGGAAGGAAAACTGGACGAGCAACTGCAACGCGTCTGGGGGTCGCGTGCCAAGTGCATCGTCATCGCGCCGGAAGTCGATATATGGCTCTGGGGAAGCGATCGCGTGCTGCACGAAGCTCTTCAGTGGTCCACGGAGGAATCGATTCGTGACTGGCTGCGCCACCGCGGTTTCGAATTCGATGCTGCCGGCAAGCCGCTGCAGCCGAAGGAGGCGATCGAAGCCGTTTGCCGTAGGCAAAAGCGGCCGCGGTCTTCGGCCATCTACGAGAGCATCACGGGACGCGTCAGTCTTCAACACTGCACCGACCAGACGTTCCAGCGATTGCGAGCGCAGCTCCTTGCCTGGTTTGCGCCGTGAGTGCAAGACATCACGCCAGGCGGCAAGCGTCGGCTGGGCGATTGCACGTTTGTTCTTGTGACACAATCGGCGGGGCGAAATCTCTCACGGAATCAGCAGGCGATCCTTCATCTCGCGCAGATGACGGCGGCTGACCGGCACCCGTCTGCCGCTGCGCGTGACGATCTCGGCGGCGCCATTGTCGAGCAACTCGATCTCGGCGATCTGATCGAGGTTGACCAGGAACTGTCGGTGGCAACGAATCAAGGACGAACGCTCTTGCAGGATCTTGAGGCTCAGTTCGGTGGTCCCCTGCCGCTCCTTACCGACGACCTGGACGCCGGCGATGTCGGTGTGGACGAACTCCACTTCGTCGAGCGGCAGAAGAAAGATGCGGTTGCGGCCGAAACAGGGAACCTGGCGCAGCTTCTCGGCCGATCCCGGAAACGCCGTGCCGGAGCGCCGGACTCCCGAGCGCAACCAGTCGAGCGTGCGGGCCAGCCGTTGCGGGTCGATTGGCTTGAGGAGGTAATCGGCGGCGTGTTCCTCGAAGGCTTGCAAGGCGTGTTCATCGTAGGCGGTGACGAAGACGATCTGCGGCAGCGCCGAAGCGTCGATCATGCCGACCATTTCGAGCCCGCTCACGCGCGGCATTTGAATGTCGAGGAAGACGACATCCGGACGCAGGCGACGGATGGCCGACAGCCCTTCGATCGCGTTGGCGCATTCGCCCAGCACCTCGATGTCGGCGGCTGCGGCGAGCAGGGTCTTGAGTTCCTCGCGCGAGGGTGCTTCGTCATCAATGATCAGCGCAGTCAGCATGGTGCAAGTTCCTCTTCCACCGGTAGACGAATAGCCACGCGCGTCCAGCAATCGCGTTCGCAGCTCACCTCGATGCCGTAAGCCGCACCGTAGCGAATCTTGATCCGCCGATCGACCAGGTTCATCCCCAGGCCTTCGCCTCCCGGTGTCGGCCGATACAGGCCGGCGCTGTCCTCGACGACGATCGTCAGCACGCCCTCCTGCCGTTGGGCGCTGATCCGGATGGTTCCCGCCTCGAGCATCTGGGCGATGCCGTACTTGATCGCGTTCTCGATGATCGGTTGCAGCGAGAAGGCGGGTAGACGCAGCCGCCGCAGATCGGCGGGAACGGCGTACTGGACATCGAGGCGATCGGCGAAGCGCGCTTGTTCGATGCGCAGGTAGGCATCGACATGCTCGATTTCATCGCCGAGCGTCGCCTCGTTGCCGACCCGCTTGAGGCTTTTGCGGAAGAAGGTCGACAGGTATTGCACAAGCTGCCGCGCCGCCTCCGGGTCGCGGCGAATCACTGCCGCCAGCGTGTTCAGCGCATTGAACAGGAAATGCGGGTTGATCTGCGCCTGCAGGAGCTTGATTTCCGATTGCGCGAGCAGTCGTTTCTGTTCCTCGATCCGGCCGGCAAGCACCTGATTCGAGAGCAGGCGTGCGATCCCTTCGCCGAGCGTGCGATTGAGCGAGGAAAACAGTTTCCGCTTCGGTTCGTAAAGCTTGATCGTCCCGAAGACATGGTTGGCTTCATCCCGCAGCGGGATGACCAGACACGAACCGAGCTTGCAGTCCTTGCTCAGCGAACAGCAGTAGGGAAGGGTAGCTCCGTCGGCATAGACGACTTCATTGCGTTCGATGGCGTGTCGCGTGTGCGGTGAAGCAATGGGCGTACCCGGCAGATGGTGGTCGGCACCGATGCCGACGAAGCCGAGCAGCTTTTCGCTATCGGTGATCGCCACCGCACCGACGCCGGTTTCTTCCTGAATGACGCTCGCCATGCGCTTGCAGTTATGCTCGTTGAAGCCCTGCAGGAGCACGCCGACCGAGCGCTCGGCAATGCGCAGCGCTTTCGCCGAGAAGGCAATCGAATACTTCTCCAGCGTTTCCCGGCGGTCGAGAATCAGGCGCATGAAGAGGGCCGCTCCGACGGCATTGGTCAGCGTCATCGGCAGCACGATATGCGCGACCAGGCGGGCAGCCTGGTCGAACGGCCTGGCCATGAGCAGGATGATCAGCATCTGTAGCAACTCGGCGCCGAGCGTCGTCCAGAACGCAAGTGTCGGGCTGAGCAGCCGGTCGGCGCGCTGGCTGCGAAGCAGGTAGAGGTGCAGGCAGCCGCCGATCACGCCTTCGGCGGTCGTAGACACCGCGCAGGCGGCGTCGGTGAAGCCGCCGAGCGAGTAGCGATGCAGGCCGCCGGTGAGGCCGACGGCGAGGCCCACCACCGGTCCACCGAGAAGGCCACCGAGGACGGCGCCGATGGCACGCGTGTTGGCGATGGCGCCTTCGATCTGGAAGCCGAGGTAGGTGCCCATGACGCAGAAGCCGGAAAACACCAGGTAGCAGACCAGCCTGCCGGGCAGGCGCACGGTTACCTGCATCAGCGGCGCGAACAGCGGCGTCTTGCTCAGCAGGTAGGCGATCACGAGATAGACGCACATCTGCTGCATCAGGCTGCCGATCAGTTCCAGATGATTGATTTCATCGAGCATCATGGTCTGCGTGTCGGGAGGTGGATCGGGCCGATTCTACGACCTTGTCGCGCAAACGGCGCTGCTCGATGCATGCAGCCGGTGCTGGAGAACCATTTCTTGGCGACGACGCTCAGCCAGGCGGGCGAGCTTGCCGCACGACGATGATCGACCGCAAGCACAAGCTCCGGGTCTGCTACCCGTTCGGCTTACTCCTTCTGTCCGCCGTGCTCGACGGGACCCCGAGGCGGGTGCTCGCCTGGCGGCCCACCAAGGCCTTGGCGACTGACTCCTCTCGCGCTGCGCTGGGCGAGGCCATGCACTGCACGGCTGCCGGCAAAGTCGGGCAGCAGCGAGGTGCTGAGGCCTCAGCGCAACCTCGACAAGTTCGTCTGACGCAGGTCACGATGCCATCGCTGAAAGCGACGGGGTCGGTCCAAGCGACGGGTTCGGTCCGACTTTCGGGAACTCGGCAAACGCGGCGTATCTGTCCGCGAAGCACGCAACGTCAGCCAGTCCGCGCGTGGTCGATGGCGGGTGTCGCTGACCCCGCTCGGTTCCGTCGTGCTTCCGTTGCGCCTCTTCGGACCAATTGGCCTTGCGAGGCGTGCAAACGAGTAGGGATTTGCTGCATCGAACCGCCGGCTACGGCAACCGCGCTACGGCGCGTGGAAGCCGGCAGGCCGACCGCCCGACCGCTTTACCACTCGCCGCTCTCGTTGGCCAGGATTTCTTCCAGTTCGACCAGATCCTTGCGGTTCTGGCGGATGATCAGGACGAAGACACCCGCCAGGAGCAAGGCGAAGGCAAGCGCCGGCAGAGCCTGCCAGGCTGCGCCGTCGACGAACAACTGCGTCATATCACCCGCACGCGGATCACGTGTTCAAGCGCACTGATCGCCGCGACCACATCGTCGCTTGGCGGATGTTCGACATCGATGATGTTGAAAGCCAATTCGCCGCGGCTCTTGTTCATCATGTCGACGACGTTGACCTTGCTTTCGGCGAGGACCGATAGCACCTGACCGAGCACGCCGGGAACGTTGTTGTTCGAGAAAGTGATACGCGCCGTGCCGGGTCGGCGCTCCATGACGACCTTCGGGAAGTTGACCGAATTGACGATGTTGCCGTTTTCCAGATAGTTCACCAACTGGTTGGCGGCCATCACGGCGCAGTTTTCTTCGGATTCCTCGGTGCTCGCACCAATGTGCGGCATGGCGATGACTCTGGGATGGCCAAGCAGGGCCAATTCGGGGAAGTCGCACACATATTTGCCCAGTCGACCGGCGTCGAGACTGCGCAGGACCGCTTGCGCATCGACGATCGCGTCGCGCGCAAAGTTGAGCAGGACGGCGCCCTGCTTGATCGTTGCCAGCGTGTCGGCGTTGATCATGTGGCGCGTGGCGTCTGCTGCCGGGACGTGCAGCGAGACGTAGTCGGAGCGCGCGAGCAGCGCTTGCAGGTTCTCCATGCGGCCAACGTCGCTCGACAAACGCCATGCGGCGTCGATCGACAGCACCGGATCGAAGCCGATCACCTGCATCCCCATGGCCAGCGCCATATTGGCGACCATCGAGCCGATCGCGCCCAGGCCGACGATACCGAGCGTCTTGCCGCGAATTTCGCTGCCGGCAAAGCGCGCCTTCTCCTTCTCCAGGCGCTGCGACATCTCGCTAGGGTCGCTCAGATCGGCCAGCGACTGGACGTAGTTCATGCCGTCGACGATACCGCGGGCACTGAGCAGCATGCCGGCCATGACCAGCTCCTTGACGGCATTGGCGTTGGCGCCCGGCGTGTTGAAGACGACAATGCCGAGTTTGCCGTAGTCGGCGACCGGTACATTGTTGACCCCGGCGCCGGCGCGCGCGACGGCGAGCAACGAGGGAGGGACTTCGATTCCTTGCAGCTTTTGGCTGCGCAACAGGAAGGCGTCGGGGTGGGCGATGTCGCTGCCGACTTCGTAGTTCTGACGTGGGAACCGGTCAAGGCCCTTGACCGAGATCTTGTTGTAGGTTCGGATCTTGTACATGGATGGCTCGCTGGAAAAGGTCTGCAGGAGGGGGCTGCTGGGCTCAGGCGCTGACCTGTGCGTAGGCCCAGGCCAGCCAGGGCATCAGGGCAGCGAGGTCGGAGGTTTCGATGGTCGCTCCGCACCAGATGCGTATGCCCGCCGGCGCGTCCTTGTACGAGCCAATATCGTAAGCCACACCTTCGCTTTCGAGCAGTTTCACCATTTTCTTCACCTGCTCGGCCGACAGATCGACGCTCAGGCAGACGCTGGTGTTCGAACGCGTTGCGGGGTCGGCGGCCAGGAAGGAAATCCATTCGTTGGCGGCGACGAAGTCGGCGATGACGCGCAGGTTGGCTTCGCTGCGCGCAATTGCAGCCGGCACGCCGCCGATGCTTTCGATCCAATTCAGCGCGTCGAGATAATCGGCGACGCAGAGCATCGATGGCGTGTTGATCGTTTCCCCGCGGAAGATTCCCTCGCTCAGCTTGCCCGCCGAGGTCAGCCGGAAGACCTTGGGTAGCGGCCAGGGTGGGGTATAGCTTTCCAGCCGCTCGACCGCGCGCGGACCCAGAATCAGCATGCCGTGCGCCCCCTCGCCGCCGAGCACCTTCTGCCAGGAGAAAGTGACGACATCGAGCTTGTCCCAGGGAAGATCCATCGCGAAGACTGCCGAGGTTGCGTCGCAGATCGTCAAGCCGGCGCGCTCGGCTGGAATCCAGTCGCCATTCGGCACACGCACGCCGGAGGTCGTTCCATTCCAGGTGAATACAACGTCATGGTCGAAATTGACCTCGGCCAGGTCGACGATGGCGCCGTAGTCTGCCTTCAGCACCCGGGCGTTCGGCAGTTTCAACTGCTTGACCACATCGGTTGCCCAACCGGAGCCGAATGACTCCCAGGCGAGAACGTCCACCCCGCGTGCGCCGAGGAGCGACCACAAAGCCATCTCGACCGCACCGGTATCCGATCCCGGTACGACGCCGACCCGGTAGGTTTCCGGCAGCCCAAGGATGCGGGCCGTTTCCGAACAGGCCAGGCCAAGCGCCTTTTTGCCGAGAGCCGAGCGGTGCGAGCGGCCCAGGGTGTCGAGCTGCAGCGCCCGGACATCGTAACCAGGACGCTTGCTGCACGGACCCGATGAAAAGTTGAGATTCTTGGGTTTGACTGTCGGTTGCATGATTGCCTCTGTCTGGAGAAAAAGAAACCAGGCGAATGCGCCAGGTCGCGCCGCGCTTGCGGCTGGCTTGAAACGGCTTGCCATTGTAACAGAGAGCGTTTTCGCCGGGATCAGGCGCCCGCCCAGCGTCGCCGTGGCGCAGCCCACCGCGCGGCGAGCCTGGCCGGCAGGCCAGCCGCTCAGAGCGCCTAAAGAAAGCCGGAAAACGGCCGTAAGAGGTATCGGGAGACGCTTTCTGCCCGACTGCGAAGGGTCGGATCGCGCCTCCAACGAGCGTGCAGCAGGCGCTTTTCCCTGCGTCGTGGCAGATCGCCGCAAAGGCGTCGCCCAGATGCTCCTTGCGCCCAGCCGATGCCCGGGCGAATCTTCCGACAGGTACAAAGGACAACCCGTGACAGCAGACCTCGACCGCCTCGAGATGGACGACCCGGCTGTTGAAGACAGTTCCGGCAGCGACATCTGGATTGATGAAAGCGGGACGGCGCCTAGCGCAATGGGCGAGGCGTGGAAGGTGTTGCTGGTCGACGATGAAGCCGATGTGCACGCGGTGCTGCATCTCGCATTGCGCGATGTGCTGGTGGACGGTCGCCCGCTGCACTTGCTGGATGCGCGCTCGGCTGGCGAAGCAAAAGCGCTCCTGCTTGCGCACCGCGATGTGGCGCTGATTCTGCTCGATGTGGTGATGGAATCCGATCGGGCCGGGCTGGATCTCGTCCGGCACGTACGCGATGTGCTCGCCAACCGCAGCGTGCAGATCGTCCTGATCACCGGACAACCGGGCTATGCCCCGCAGCGCGAGGTGGTCAGCGATTACGAAATCAACGGCTACCGGCTGAAGTCCGAGCTGAATGCCGACCGGGTTTATGTTTCGGTTTGCTCGGCGATTCGTACCTACCGCCTGATCTGCGAGCACGAGGCCTTGCAGCGCGATCTGCAGCACAAGGTCGAGGAACTGGACAGGGCGATGCGTGCGCTTGGCGAAAGCGAGGCAAATCTGATCCGCGCTCAGTCGGTCGCGCATGTCGGCAGTTGGACCTACGACCTGATGACCGACGAAATGCACCTGTCGGCTGAAACCTGCCGCATCTTCGGCGTCCGCGAGGGAGCACGCGGCAACTATCGGGCGTATCTGGCGCAGGTGGTTCCGGAAGACAGAGCTCCCCTGGAGGAAGCGTGGCGCTTGGCGATCGAGCGCGGCCAGACCTTCGAACACGAACACCGGATCGTCGTCGGCGCGAGCGTTCGGCACGTGCGCCAGATAGCGGACTTCAGTTGCGGTGCGGACAGCAGGCCAGGGGTTTGCCTGGGAACGACGCAGGATATTACCGAGCGCAAACAGGCCGAGCAGGAGCTGAAACGCTCGAATGCCGAACTCGAGCGCTTCAGTTACGCCATATCGCACGATCTGCGCCAACCGCTGCGCATGATCTCGAGTTACCTGCAGCTACTCGATGCCCATCTGGGCGACAAGCTGGAGGGTGAGCAGCGCGAGTTCTTCAGTTTTGCGATCGATGGCGCGCGACGCCTGGATCAGATGCTCGTTGCGCTGCTCGACTACTCGCGCGTCGGCCGACTGGGCGAACCTCCGGCCTGGGTGGACAGTCGGGCGATTCTCGATGAAGCTCTGCTCTTCCTGCAGCCGGCGCTCGCCGAAAGCGGCGCGCAGATCTCGGTGCAGGGTATCTGGCCGCGCGTTTTTGTCCGCCCGGACGAGATGCTGCGCCTGCTGCAGAATCTGATTGGCAACGCCGCCAAGTTCCGCCTCGCCGGACGGGCTCCGGAAATCGGCATCAGCAGCAGCGTGTCAAGTGGTCACTGGCACCTGCAAGTCACCGACAACGGCGTTGGTATTCACCAGGGACAGAAGGATCGCCTGTTCCATGTCTTTCAGCGATTGCAGAGTCGCTCGACCTTTGAGGGTACCGGCGTGGGCCTGGCGCTATGCCGCAAGATCGCCGAGCATCACGGTGGCCGAATTTGGGCCGAGTCAGCCGGCGATGGCCTGGGGAGCACGTTCTGCGTGGCCTTGCCCCTGCCGGAAGGCGAGCCGTGAGAACATCGGCCAAGCAGTGCGGGCTGGCACTTGTCGGTGCAGTGGCCGACGATCTCCAGCGCGCGGCATACCGTTGGCCGGTACGCATCCAGGCGATCGTCTTCTTCATCGTCGCCATGCTGGTCGCTGGCGTCATCTGGCATCAGGAGCGCGCGCGCCTGTCTGAGGAGCGGAGCCGGGCGGCCGATCTGGCGGCCGCCCAGGTACACGCCATCGAGCTCGGGATCGAACGGGTTCTTGGCGCAACCCACGCGCTGGCCGCGATGCTCCGGCATGGCAACGGATCGATCGACGATTTCGAGGCCGCCGCCAGGCACATGCTCGGCGCGTATCCCGGGGCGATCGGCCTGCAACTGGCCCCGGACGGCGTCGTCCGTCAGGTCTTTCCGCTACGCGGTGTCGAAGAGTCGATCGGCTACGACCTGCTGCGCGACCCGGTGCGTGGCGAGCAGATGCGCCAGGCGCGTGCGAGTGGTCAGGTCGTTGTGCTTGGACCGTTCCATCTGCTTCACGGCGGCCTGGCGGCGGCCGGACGCCTGCCGGTCTTTCTCGACAACGGGCAGGGACGCGAGGTCTTTTGGGGTTTTGCCATCGTGCTCTTCTCGTTGCCCGAGGTGCTGACGCAGGCTCGCCTGAGCGACTTGGGCGAGCGCGGCTACGTCTACCGGTTGTTGCGTGGAACGAACAAGGGTGACGAGCAGCGCATCATCGTCGCCTCGTCGGCTGACCCTCCGCCTGAACCGGTGCAGCAACCGCTGCACCTGGCGAGTCTGGGGTGGACTCTGGAGCTTGCCCCGCAAGCCGGCTGGAATCATCCCTATGGGCTGCTCGGGAAGATTCTTGCCGGCCTCGCGTTCAGCCTGCTGCTCGCTTGGCAGGCGGGTTGGCAGCGACGATCAATGGCCGCGCGCCGCGCGCACGAAGAGGCGCTCGAACAGCGCTTGGCGCAACGCGCTGCCGATCTGCAGCGTTTCGCCGAGGTAACCGCGCACCATCTGCAGGAGCCGGCGCGCCGTGTCGTCAGCTACAGCGGGCGATTGCGTGAGCAGCTCGCCGGCCGGATCGACGACCGTGAGGTGGCGATGTCGCTCGACTTCATTTGCGCGCAGGCCGAGCGCTTGCGCAAGCTGCTCGGCGACCTCGAACTTTTCTTGGCAGCAGATCAACCGCTGGGCAAGAGCGAGCCATGTGATGGTGCCGAGACGGTGCGTTCGGTGCTTGTCCGCTTCTCCGGGCAGATTGCCGCGGCTGGTGCAAGGGTCGTTGTCGGCCAGCTCCCACCCGTGTTCATCGATGCCCGCCGGCTGGCGCACATGTTCGAGATTGCCCTGGATAATGCCCTGCGCCATGCGCGCGGCGAGCAGCCCCTGGTCATCGAGATCACCGGACTTGCGCAGGGACAGCGCGTGCGTTACTTGATCAGCGACAACGGACCCGGCATCGAGGAAGAGTATCGCGAGCGGGTGTTTCGTGTCTTCGAGCGCTTGTCGTCCGGCGGTGAGGGCACCGGTGTCGGCTTGGCGATCTTGCGCCGTATTGCCGAGAGCGCCGCTGGTCGCGCCTGGCTCGAAGAAGCGGTGAGCGGTGGCTGCTGCGTGGTTCTCGAATTACCGGCGAGCAGTCAGCCTGAGGCTTTGCTTCGGGGGGCTCGATGGCCATAGACTCGACCGCCAGCGAGCGACCGGCGCTGATTCTGCTCGTCGAGGACGAAGCAGCCGACGCGCATCTGGTTCGCCTTGCCCTACGCGAGAACAGCGTTCAGGCCGATTTGGCGCATGTGCTTGACGGTCGCGAGGCGCTTGCCTATCTTCGCCGAGAGGGTCCGTCGTTCGTTGCCGCCCAGCGGCCCGACCTGATCCTGCTCGATCTGAACATGCCACGCATGGATGGTTTCGAGTTCCTGGCGGCAGTCAAGCGCGACGCTGGCCTGCGGGGGATACCGGTTGTTGTGCTCAGCACTTCGGACGCCGAGCGTGACGTGCGCAGCGCCTACCACCTGGGAGCAGCAGGTTACGTCGCCAAGTCGTCCAGTGTGAGCGAACTGATCGCCGGTTTTGGCCGGCTGAGTCAATACTGGCTTACACTTGCAAGATTGCCCACGCACGGCAGATGAGTGAAGAAGAGGCCATGGTCGATTCCCAACGTAGCAACCGCATGCTGATGGTTGAGGACGAGGCGGGTGACGCCCGTCTCTTGCAGTTGGCGATGCGCCAGAGTGGCTTTTCCGCCGACATCGATCACGTCTGGGATGGCTACGAAGCGCTCGACTATCTGCGTCGCGCCGGTCAGCAGCGGCAGCGCGCACCACGCCCCGACCTGATCGTGCTGGATCTCAAAATGCCTCGCTTGAGTGGCCTGGATTTTCTTGCGCTGATCAAGCAGGACGGCGACTTGCGGGCCATTCCGGTGGTCGTCTTCAGTTCGTCGCTGCTCGAGACCGACGTGCGCTCAGCCTACGAACTCGGTGCCGCCGGCTACCTGATCAAACCAGCCGACTTCCAGGAGTTGATCAGTATGGTACGTATCCTGGGTGAATACTGGTTCACGCTCGTGCGTTTGCCGCACAACGACTGACAGGCCAGGAGACTCCGAGGCGGGGGCGATGAGGCAGGATGACAACTTTTTCTGGGACTGTGAACAAGCATAGCGCGCCACCGACGCGGGCACCTCGGGTAACGGCGTTCAACTGCGGTCAGACGGCGCAGACGGCGCACGTGGATGCCCAGGAGAACGCCGGATGAACAGATCGGCGCAGCAGCAGATCGCGATTCTCGTCATCGAAGACGATCCGGGCGATCTTCGGCTGATTCAGTTGAACATTCGGCGCGCTGGCGTGCAGACGCTGAGCCGCGAGAACGCGTTGATCTGCGCGCGGACGCTGCGTGAAGGTATTGCGGTTGCCGCGACGAGTCCGCCGGACGTCGTCCTTCTCGACCTGTCGCTGCCCGATTCATCCGGGCTGGCTACCGTGCAGGCGCTGCGCGCTGAAGTCCCGGGAGTGCCGATCGTCGTCCTCACCGGTCAGGATGATCATCAGCTTGCCGAAGCTGCGCTGCAGGCTGGTGCGCAGGACTATCTGGTCAAAGGTCAGTTTGAGCACGATGCGCTCGGGCGGGCGATCAGGCATGCGCTGGTCCGCCAGAAGCTCGAATCGCGCCTGCGCCTGTTCGAGGCGGCCTTGAATTCAGCCGCCAATGGTGTCCTGATAACCAACCTGGACTCGACGATCGAATGGGCGAATCCGGCGTTCACCCGGATGACCGGTTTGTCGCTGGCCGAGGCGGTTGGCCGCAAGCCGAACGAGATCCTCAATTCGGGCAAGCAGGAGGCCCGTTTCTACCAGAACATGTGGCAGACGATACTGGCTGGCGAAGTATGGAGCGGCGAACTCGTAAACCGGCGCAAGGACGGTAGTCTGTACGACGAGGCATTGACCATTTCTCCGGTTACCGACGCCAAGGGAGCGATCCGCCATTTCGTCGCGATCAAGCAGGACATTTCCGAGCGCAAGGCGAATGAGGAGCGCGTCCAACACCTTGCGCATCACGATCAATTGACTGATCTGCCCAATCGCGTGCTGCTCAGCGACCGCCTGGCACAGGCCCTGGCGCAGGCGCGGCGCGACCGCGGCACGCTGGCCGTGATGTTTCTCGACCTCGACAAGTTCAAGCCGGTCAACGACATTCTCGGTCACGATGTCGGCGATCTCCTGCTGAAGGAAGTCGCACTGCGCCTGCGGACCTGCGTTCCGCGCGAGTCGGATACCGTTTCACGTCTCGGCGGTGATGAGTTTGTCATTCTCCTGGCGCAGATCGACAAGGCTGCGGATGCGGCTTTGGTCGCCAGGAAAGTACTGCTGGCGCTGAGCCAACCGTTCACCATCGGGCCCCATGCAATCGACATTTCGACCAGTATCGGCATCGCTGCCTACCCGCAGCACGGTGAAGACGTCAGCCAATTGCTGAAAAGCGCCGATATTGCGATGTATTATGCGAAGAACGACGGGCGCAACTGCTATCGCTTCTTCCGCGACCTGAACGAAGCTAACGTGCTGAGCGGCTGAGGCGCCGGGAACCGGCGCCGGGCGCTGCGGTCTGTGGGATAAGGCCCTGCCCACTGGGCAGGGTATCATCGCAGGCCGAGCGTGGCGGCTTGCGCCTCACCCAATTGCCGGATGGCAGTGGCGGTGCTCGCATGGGCGGGTACTTGTCATGCCAGCCGAAGACACTGCAACCGCGGCAAACGACCGGCGGTTGCTGTAACACGCTCGGTTGAACAGAAAAGATCGAGTGGCGTTGGGACTCGCTCAGCTCGTCCGGGCTGCTGCGAGGATCGCATGTCGTCGCAATATCCAGTGGGGAGGGAAGCGTGGAACTGACACTGAAGCTCAAGAATGACAAATTGGCCGGCGACTTCTGGGGTGGGCTGGCAGCCATGCTCGTCGCCCTGCCGTCGGCCATCGCTTTCGGGGTGACGATCTACGGGTCGATCGGGCCGGGCTATGCGGGCCTTGGCGCTTTGGCCGGCATTCTCGGGGCGACGGCACTTGGTCTGGTAGCGCCGGCGCTCGGTGGAACCAACCGCCTGATCACGGCGCCGTGTGCACCCGCTGCCGCCGTTCTCTCGGCGTTTGCCATCGGTTTGGTGCAGCAGGAAGTCGAGGCACCCTTCATCGTTCTCATGCTGACTGCGCTCGGCCTGGTTGCCGGGATCGTGCAGTTGTCGCTGGGATTCATGGGCATCGGCAGCCTGATCAAGTACATCCCGTTTCCGGTGGTCAGTGGCTACCTGACCGGGGTGGGGCTGATCATCATCGGCAGCCAGATCCCGAAATTTCTCGGCGTTTTCGGTGGCTACTCGCTGTGGAAAACGCTCATCTCTCCCGAGTTGTGGCATTGGCAGAGCCCCGTCATCGGAGCAGTGACCGCTGGCGTCATGATCCTCGCGCCGATGGTGACGCGCGCTGTGCCGGCAGCGATTCTTGGCCTGTTGGCGGGCGTGCTGACCTACTTTGGCTTGGCCTTCTGGGTGGACGAGTCGATGTTCGTCGTCGAGGGCAACAAACTGATCATCGGCACGCTCGGCGGTTCTGCGTCGAGTTTGCTCGACGCGATTACCGGTCGCTGGCGCGAGATTGGCGAACTGAAGCTGAGCCAGATCGGCAGCTTGCTCGGAACCGCGTTCACCTTGGCCGTGTTGCTGTCGATCGATACGCTGAAGACCGCCGTCGTGCTCGACGCGCTAACCCGCTCGCGCCATGATTCGAACCGCGAACTGGTCGCGCAGGGCGTCGGCAACATTGCTTCCGCCTGTGCCGGCGGCATGCCTGGAGCCGGACAGATGGGCGCCACGCTGGTCAATCTGGCCAGTGGTGGGCAGACGCGCGTTTCGGGTGTGGTTGAAGGCGTCCTGTCGCTGATCGCTTTCCTCCTTCTTGGTGCGTTCATTACATGGATTCCGGTTGGCGCTCTGGCCGGAATTCTGATCGTCGTCGGCTTCCGGATGATCGACCGTCATAGCCTGCAACTGCTCGAGTCGCCGTGGACGATCATGGACTTCATCGTCATCGTCGTCGTCGTCGCGGTAGCCGTCGGCTACAGCCTGATCGCGGCCTCCGGCGTCGGCATTGCACTGGCGATGTTCCTCTTCATCCGCGAGCAACTCGGCAGCACGATCATCCGCAACAAGATCGACGGGTCGAACCGTTTCTCGAAGCGCGTACGCCTGGCGCAGGACATGGATCTGCTCGCCAAACGAGGAAACGAGGCAGTGATCCTCGAGTTGCAGGGCAGCTTCTTCTTCGGGACAAAGGACCAGCTCTATCTGGCACTCGAGCCCGAACTGCGTAAACGTAACTACATCGTGCTCGACATGCGGCGTGTTCAATCGGTCGACGTGACCGCCGTGCATTTGCTCAGTCAGATCCGGGATTCGCTAAGCGAGCGCGGCGCCTATCTGATTTTCAGTGGCTTGTCACATACCTTGCCGAATGGGCGCAACATCGCGGAGTTCTTCGACCGGATGGAACTGACGACGACGACCGAGCGTGTCAAGGTCTTCCAGACGCTGGATGAGGCGGTCGAGTGGATCGAGGACCAGATTCTCGGCGAGAGCCCGGTAAAGGCTGCCGAGTTGCCGCCGCTCGAAATCTACGAGCTCGAGATCTTCAAGGACTGCAAGGAGGATACGCTGATCACACTGGCCGAGTTGCTCGAACGGCGATCGGTGGCCAAGGACGAGAAGGTTTTTGCCCTGGGCGATCCAGGCGACCAGTTGTACCTGATTCGCAAGGGTGTCGTGCGCATCACGTGGCCGGAGTCGGGTGCCAAGACCTCGTACCACACGCTGACCTACGGACGTGGCGACTTTTTCGGCGGCGTCTCGTTCATTTCCGGGGTCAGCCGGATGAACGACGCGACAGCGACCGAAGACACCGAACTCTTCGTCATGCGGCGCGAGGTGTTCGATCAACTGCGGGAAGACCACAAGCGGCTTGCCTTCCATCTGGTAGAGTCGATTGCCAAGATTCTCGCGTCGCGCTTGCGCTACGCCGACAAGGAGTTGATGGCCATTCAGGAATAGGCAGGAGCGATGGGCAATGCCTCAGCGCATCCCCCAGCGCATCCCGCAGCGCATCCTCGTACCGACCACTGGCCGGCACTCGTCGCGCGGGCCCCGGCATGACGCCTGCCTATTGGCCGCAGGCGACGCGCGAACTGACGGCGGCCGACGACACTCTGGCCGAGCTGATCGGGCGCTATGCCGGTCTGGCCCTGATCTCGCGTGGCGATCCTTTCGTCACCCTGGTTCGCTCGATCGTTGGCCAGCAAATTTCGGTCAAGGCCGCCGACAGTGTCTGGGCGCGCGTTCTGGCCGCGTTGCCAGCGATCACGCCAGACGCCGTATTGGCCAGCGATGCAGCGACCTTGCGTGCTTGCGGCCTGTCCGTGCGCAAGGTCGAGTACGTCAGCGATCTGGCGCGACACTTTGCCACGGGCTGTATCCATGTTGATCATTGGGCCGCAATGAGCGATGCTCAGATCATTGCTGAACTCGGCGCGGTTCGCGGCATAGGTTTGTGGACGGCGCAGATGTTTCTGATCTTCAACCAGTTGCGCCCGGACGTTCTGCCCCTCGACGATATTGGCCTGCAGAAGGCGGTGGCCTTGCACTATTGCGCCGGCGAACGCCCCGATCGGCGGCGACTGGCCGGTTTTGGCGAACGCTGGCGTCCCTGGCGTTCGGTGGCGACCTGGTATCTGTGGCGCAGCCTCGACCCACTGCCGGTCGAATACTGAGCGCGCGTCGAGCAATCGTCGCGGGCGGGCAGGGCGCACCGCTCGCGCGAGTGAACGCCGAGGCCGAGCCATCTGAGTAAGCAAGAAGGGGGCGAGCCGGCAGTGCGGCGGCCCGGGCGTGCCGACGATCCGGTACTGGCCCCGAGCCTGGCCCAGGCGGCGAAGCGTTTGGGCAGACTATCAGTGCGTTGCGCGATTCGCTAACATCGGCATTCACGCCGCTTTGCCGGCGAGCTTGGCGAGGAGAGCATCGGTATGGCAAGAGCTTCATCTTCATCCCACGGTGTGAATTCGCTCGGGACGCGGACGGCCGTCTGGAAGCAACGCTTCCTGGCCTGTTGCGTTGCAGCAGGCTGCCTGTGGCTGCCAGCGTTTTCAGCGCTGGCGCAAAGCGAAATGGAAGACGAAGCGCCGACCGAGGAGGGTGACTTCGACAGCGGGGCGAGCAAACTGAGCCATGACGAGGCCGTGCGGCTGCTTGCCCAGCCCTTGCCCGAAGAGCCCGCGGCGCGCTTCGCCACGCTCCAGCGTCAGTACCGCGCCGCGCAGCGGCTCGACGAACGCGATCGGCAGGTCGATCTCGCGCGCCAGTTGGTCGAAGCGGGCCGCGGGCGGGCCGACGGCGAGACGTGGATCCCGACCTATCTCAGCGCTGAGTTCACCTGGGGCAGCCAGGGCAGGGCGCTTGCCGCCTGCGAACCGCTGCTCGAGGACGATCGGCTTTCGCTGCCGACGCGTGCGCTGGTCGCTTTGCGGCAGACCTACTTCGCGGCGCAGGGTAATGACCGCAGCTTGCTGATGCGTTTCTGGTCGCGCGCCGACAGTCTGGCGGAAAAGGCGATTCGGCAGCACCCAGAGCGCTCGCCACAAATCGGCGTTCTGCGCCTGCATGCGCGCTCCGAAATCGAACGCTGGCAGGGCGATGCTGCCGCCTCGGTGGCGACGCTGCGCCAAGCGGTGACCTTGGCCCGCCGCGAAGTACGCAACGCGCGTGCGCAGAGCAAGGATGGGCGTGACGCCGCGACGCTCAGCGCCTACGGTTGGCTGGACTCGTCGCTTGGCCTGCTGACCTACGCGCTGGTTCGCCAGGCGCGGGTACAGGAGGCGATTGATTTGGCGCAAGCAAATCTGGCGCTGTGGCGCGCCGGCGAAATTGGTGATGGCTACGGCGCTCGCTGGAACTACCGCCTGGCGACCAGCCTGAACGCCACGCAGCAGTATGAAGCGGCGCTGGCGGCGGCTCGTTTGTCCGACGAGATGCTGCACAAGGCCGGTGCGAGCAGCGCCAGCCACACGCGCTGGCTGGCCCGGCAGGAGCTTGTGCGCGCACTGATCGGCCTGCGTCGCTGGCAGGAGGCCGACGAGTCGTACCGCAGCTTCCTCGCCGCCATGCCGGCCGACCTGCTGGCTCGCACGCGGGCGTCCGACTGGCGTCTGCTGGCGCTGTTGGGTGCCAAGAACGGTCGTCTGGACGAAGCGCTCGAACAAGCCGAGCGTTCGCACCGCTTCCGCCTCCGCCTGTACGGCAGCCGCCATCCGCAGACGCAGGAAGCGGCCGGGGTGCGTGGCGTCGTCCGCTTGCTGCGTGGAGATCTCCGATCAGCGCTCGGCGATTACGAGGACCTCTTTGCCGCGACGCTCGACAATCCGGGTGGCTGGCTCGATCTCGACCTGCGCGGCGTACGCGGCTACGTTTTTGGCATCGCCTTCGACGAATTCCTGCGCTACGTGGGCGAACGCGCCCTGCGCGGCGAGAGCGTAGACCCGCAGCTCAGTGAACGCGCGCTGCAGATCGCCGAGCGCAGCAGCCTGAGCGTGACGCAGCGGGCGTTGGCCGACAGTACGGCGCGCGTTCTGGCGAGTACGCCGGCGCTGCGCACGCTCGTCGAGCAGGAACAGACGCAGCGGCGGGCGGTGGCCGCGCTCTTCAGCCAGGTGGCGGGCGCGCTCGGGCGGGAAGACCAGTTGCGCCGCGAGGCGCAGACCGAGGCGTTCAAGGCGCTGCCCGAGAGCGAGCGGAAGGCGCACGGCGAACGCCTGCGCCACGCCCGCGAGCAGGTCAAGGCGCAACAGGCGGAAGCGCTGACCGCGCGCAACACCCTGAACGCGCAGCGGGCAGCGATGGCCAAGCAATTTCCCGGCTACGCCGATCTGATCACGCCGGCGACGCCGCGCGCCGAGGAACTGCAGCGCCTGCTCGGCCAGGGCGAGGCGCTGCTCGTGGTCCATTCGACCGACAGCGCGACGCTCGCCTGGCTGCTCACCGCCGATGGTGGCAGCCGCTTTGCCGCCAGTCGCCTGAGCCGGCGCGATCTTGCCCAACGCGTCGCAGAGCTGCGCCGCATGCTTGACTTGTCCGACCAGCCGGTCGGGCGCGAGCCGGCGCTCCAGCCAGCGCTGCTGCACGCGCTCTACCGCGAAATCTTCGGCCGCTTCAGCGACAGGCTGAGCGGCCTGCGGTCGCTGATCGTCGCCACGCAGGGGCCGTTGGCCAGCCTGCCGCTGGCGGCGCTGGTCACCGACGCGGCGCCGGACGGCGGCGCTCCCGCCTGGCTGATCCGGCGGCTGGCGGTGACGCAGGTGCCCTCGGCTTCCGCCCTGCATGCGCTGCGCCGGGTGCAGCCGGCGCCTGCCGCACGCGCGATGATTGGCTTTGCCGATCCCGTGTTCACCGCTGCGGGCGATAAGCTGGCGGCGAGCGCAGCACCTCCGCCGGCCAACCGGTCGGCGGCGGGCGCGTCGCGGCGCGCGGCGCCGGCGCGCGCTGGCCGGGCCGTTGGCGGACGCTACGACGCCGAGTGGGGCTTCCGCTATGGCGAGATGCCACCGCTGCCGGAGACCCGCGGCGAAATGCTGGCGGTCGCTGCGGCGGTCGGGGCCGACCCCGACAACGATCTGTTTTTCGGTGCGCGCGCGACGCGAAGAGCGGTCCTGGACGCCGACCTGAGTGACCGGCGGGTCGTCGGCTTTGCCACGCACGGCCTGATGCCCGGCGACGCACCGGGAATCGGCAAACCGGCGCTCGCCATGGCGGCGACTGCCGACGACGGCGAATCGCCACTGCTCGAACTCGACGACGTGCTGAACCTGCGCCTGAATGCGCAGTGGGTGCTGCTTTCGGCGTGCAACACGGCGGCTGGCGAGCGGGGCGGTGCGGCGATGTCGGGGCTGGTCCGCGGCTTCTTTTTCGCCGGTGCGCGTTCGGTGCTGGCGACGCATTGGGCGGTCGATAGCGAGTCTTCTGCGGCGCTCAGCACGGCGACCTTCGAGGCGGCGAAAGGCGGCACGGCGCGTGCCGAAAGCTTGCGTCAGGCGCAGCTTGCGCTGATCGACGGCCGCATCGGCGCTGGCCGCTGGAGCCATCCCTACCATTGGGCGCCGTACGCCTTGTTCGGCGATCCGCAACGGTGAATGCTGTCGCTGTGCCGGCCGGCCGGCCGGCCGGCTTGGCGCTCAGCGGGCGCCCTGGCGGCCGATCGCGTGGTATTCGATGGCGGCGGCCAGAATCATCTTCGGCTCATAGAGGTTGCGGCCGTCGAAGACCACCGGTTGCTTCAGTGCGGTGCGCAGCGTGGCGAAATCCGGGCTGCGAAACTCCTTCCACTCGGTCACGATGGCCAGAGCGTCGGCCCCCACCAAAGCCGCCATCGGGCTCGTCGCGTAGCTCAGCCGCGACTCGTTGGCGAAGATGCGTTGCGCTTCGTTGATGGCGACCGGGTCGTAGGCGCAAACCGTTGCGCCGCGCTGAAACAGTTCCTGCAGCAGGACGCGCGATGGCGCTTCGCGCATGTCGTCGGTATTTGGCTTGAAGGCCAGCCCCCAGAGGGCAAAGTGCCGGCCGCTCAGATCCTCACCAAAACGCGCGACGATCTTCTTCGCCAGGACGCGCTTCTGATGGTCGTTGGCGTCTTCTACTGCGGCGAGCACCTGTAGTTCCATTCCCGCATCGCGCGCTGTTCGCTGCAAGGCCTGAACGTCTTTCGGGAAGCAGGAACCGCCGTAACCGCAACCAGGGTAGAGAAAATGCCAGCCGATGCGCGGGTCTGAACCGATCCCCTGGCGAACCTGCTCGATGTCGGCCCCCAGCAACTCGGCCAGATTGGCCAGTTCGTTCATGAAACTGATGCGGGTTGCGAGCATCGCGTTGGCGGCGTACTTGGTCAGTTCGGCCGAGCGGACGTCCATGATCAACAGGCGCTCACGACTACGCTGGAAAGGCGCGTAGAGCGTGCGTATCAGATCGATCGCGCGTTCATCGTCGGCGCCGACGATGATCCGGTCGGGTCGCATGAAGTCTTCGACGGCCGCACCTTCCTTGAGGAACTCCGGGTTCGAGACGACCGCGAAGGGCAGGTCAAGGCCACGTGCGGCGAGTTGCTCGGCGATCGCCGCGCGTACGCGGTCGGCGGTGCCCACCGGGACGGTGCTCTTATCGACGACAACGCAATAGGCGTCCATGTGGCGCCCAATACTGCGTGCAGCGGCGACGACATACTGCAGGTCGGCCGAACCGTCCTCATCGGGTGGCGTCCCAACCGCGATGAACTGAAACTGCCCCCACTTCGCTGCGCGCTCGACATCGGTGGTGAATTGCAGGCGACCGGCGGCCACGTTGCGGCGTACGATCTCGAGCAGGCCCGGCTCGTGGATGGGAATGCCGCCTTCTTCCAGAATGCGGATCTTGTGCTCGTCGAGGTCCAGGCAAAGGACATTGTTGCCGACTTCGGCCAGGCAGGCTCCGCTGACCAGGCCAACGTAACCGGTGCCGATGACTGTGATTTTCATGATGGTGCCCTAAGCATGCGGTGAAGTAAGAGAAGGGTTTCCGGCGCTGACCGCATGGAAATGGCGGACGAGCAGCTCGATCCGCGAATCCCAGGCGTTGTTCTCGGCGTAGGTGCGCAAATAGGCAGCGTCCCATGCGCGCTGCAAGGCCTGATCGAGGGCCGCTTCGAGCTCGGCCGGCTCGCCAAAGGGGACGAGCAGGCCAAGCCGCGCGTCGCAGACGACCTGCGCATTGCCGCCGACCAGAGTCGTCACGACGGGCAGGCCGCAGGCCATCGCTTCCAGAAAGACATTGGCCCAGCCCTCGAAACGGGTGGCCAGGGCAAAGACGTTGGCTGCCGAGTAGTAAACGTGCAATCTCTCGGGGGCGACCGGGCCGCAGAACACGACGCTATCCTGCAGCGCCAGACGTTCGACCTGCGCGCGCAGTTCAGCCGAATTGTCGCCCTCGGGCGAACCGCCGCCGACGACCAGGTAGCGCAAGCCGGGATGCCGGGCGATCAGCTTGGGCAAGACTTCGATCACGCGATGGAAACCCTTGCGCTCGACGAGACCGCCGACGGTGATCAGCAGTGGCACATCGGCCGGCAAACCGAGTGCGGCGCGCGCTTCGCCGCGCGGGATCGGGCGAAACTTGCTCAGGTCGACGCCGTTTCCGACCACGCAGGTACGCTCGCTCGGCGCGCCAAGTGACTCGCCCAGCGCGCGCAACTGCTCCGAGACCCCGATCAGCAGGTCGGCCGAACTGGCGCAACGCATCAGATGCTTGCGCCGGGAAGTACGCGAGGTGCGATCCTCGTTGCCGCGGAAGGTGACGACGAATTTCAGGCCGAGCCAGCGCGCGAGCAGGCTTCCGGCATAACCGTCGGGGTAGCCGAAGTGCACGTCGAGCACGCTGGCACCGGTCTGGCGCTGCAGGCGGCGCACGGTACGGTAACTGCACAGCGCCATCGACAGTCCATCGAAATCCTTGAGAATGCCGGGAACGGAAAGGTAGTAAGGGCGAAAAATCTCGAGCGCGCCCATCTGCTCATAGCGCACTGCCATCGGGCGGAAGTGGGGTCTGAACCAGCGAATGATTCCCTGGAAAGGAAACCAGGCCTGGGGTGCGACGACGACCAGCGGAATGCGTTGCGCCACCCGACCCATTCGCTCGCGGACGAACAGGCCAGCATTGGGGCGAACCGCGCTGGGAAAAAGCGAGGAGAAGGTGATCAGCTTCAGCATCATCAGTTGCAGCACCGCGGGTGGCGCTGCTGCTGGTTGAATAAACGAGGGATTATCCCATACTGGCGGGCGAAGCGAGCGGCCGTCGCGGCCAGACGCGTGCATGGCGCGCGGCCATCGAGTGGCCGCTCAGGATGCCGGCTCCGGCTTGCGCCGGGCGCGCGGGTGCGCCTGATCGTAAACCGTCGCCAGATGCTGGAAATCGAGATGCGTATAGACCTGCGTCGAGGCGATGCTGGCGTGCCCGAGCATTTCCTGCACGGCGCGCAAGTCGCCGGACGATTGCAGTACGTGCGAGGCAAACGAATGGCGCAACATGTGCGGGTGCACGCGCGTCGGCAGGCCCTGGCGCAAACCCCGGCGCTGCAGGCGAAGCTGAATCATGCGCAGGCCCAGGCGCTGCCCACGGCGTCCGACGAACAGCGCCTGCTCTCCCGCCTGCGCCAGGCGAGAGCGCTGCTCAACCCAGGCGGTGATCGCCGCGCGCGCCTTGCTGCCCACCGGAACGATGCGCTGCTTGCTGCGTTTGCCGAGCACGCGCACCTCCCCGTCGGCAATGTCCGGCAGGCACGAAACGTCGAGTGCGGCGAGTTCGGCCAGGCGCAGCCCGGACGAATAGAAGAGCTCGAACATCGCCTGGTCGCGGACTTCGAGCAGGTCATCAGCGCTCGTTTCGAGGAGACAATGCGTCTCGTCGGGCGAAAGTGCTTTCGGCAAGGCCTGCGGCCGCTTCGGCGCACGTATGCCGTCCACCGGGTTGCTCGGCACGTCGCCCTGTCGGCCGAGCCAGCGATAGAAGCCACGCCAGGCCGAGAGCGTACGCGCCAGCGAACGACCGCCAAGGCCGTTCGCGTGCAACTTGCCGACAAAGCGGCGCACGTGTTGCGGCTGCAGCGCTGCCAAGGCCGGCGCGCCGGGCAGTTCGCCGAGCAATCGGGCAAGTGCTGCCAGATCATGCTGGTAGCCACTCACCGTGTGCGACGACAGGCGGCGTTGCTGTGCGAGTTCGTCGAGGTAGCGGCGGATTACCGTCGCGTGCTCGTCCGCGCTCATCGCTTCAACGCAGGACGCGCAGCAGAGCCGCCGAGGCCATTTCGCCGATGCGCTGCAGGTAGATCGTTCCCATCGTCGGGTAGAAGCGCTCGCCATCCTCGCTGCCAAGCGCGATCATGCCGGTCGTTCCGCCACCCTGGCGCATGGCGATGAGTGCCTGCGAACGCACGTGCGTGGCCGCTTCGCCAAACCACGACGAAGTCTCGAACCCGCCGGTCGACCCGCAATACGGCTGCACCAGCGCTTCGGCAAAAGCCTGCAATTCGCTGCTCACATCGGCGAATTCGGGCAGTTCCTCGCACTCGGTCGGCCGGCGCCAAAGGCGAACGGCCACGTGCGGGACGGCGAAATCGTCGCGCAGATGGAAATGCAGCGTGTGCAGAACCGACTGGAAGCTCCTGGTGGCGATCAAGCCGACCGCCAGGCGATGCATCTTCTCGCTGATCGCATCGTTCTCCTCGCCGTGCTGGAACAGTTCGCCCATCTTGCCTTCGAGCTGCCGGTTCTTGTCGCGCAGCGCCAGCATCTGCCGTTCGGTGATCGAGATCGTCCGTCCGCCGTGCGGATGCGGCACGACCATGCTGGTCAGCACTTCCGCGTGCTCTTCGAAGAACTGCGGGTTGTTCTGCAGATAGTGGACGACGTCGTCGGCTTTCATAACTCGATTTCTCCCTTGAATACACTGATCGCCGGGCCGCGCAGCTCGACCGGCGTGCCGCGGCCCGGCCAGGTAATGTTCAGGCTGCCGCCGCGCGTCTCCACCTGCACCGGCGAAACGAGCAGGGCACGCGCGATGCCGGCGACGACCGCGGCGCAGGCGCCGGTGCCGCAGGCGAGCGTTTCGCCAACCCCGCGCTCGAAAACGCGCAAGCGGATGCGGTGCGCATCGACGACTTGCATGAAGCCCGCGTTGACGCCCTGCGGGAAGCGCGCGTGCGTCTCGATCAGTCGCCCCTGGCGGGCGACCGGGGCGGCATCGACCTCGTTCACCACCTGCACAGCGTGCGGGTTGCCCATGCTGACCGGGGTGACGGCGACCGATTCACCGTCGCTCAGCGGCAGCATCTGAACCAGCTCAGCACCCGCGCCGGGAAACGGAATCTGCTCTGGCGGCAGCGCCGGCACGCCCATATCGACCGTCACACTACCGTCGTCTTCCAGGCGGGGAACGATGACTCCGCCTAGCGTTTCGACCCGAATCTCGCGCTTGTCGGTCAGTCCCTGCTCGTGCACGAAGCGAACGAAGCAGCGCGCGCCGTTGCCGCACTGTTCAACCTCGCGGTTGTCCGCGTTGAAGATGCGGTAACGGAAATCGACATCGGGCCGCGTTGCCTTCTCGACGAGCAGGATTTGGTCGCAGCCGACGCCGAAATTGCGGTTGGCGAGAAAGCGAAGCTGTTCACCAGACAGGCAAATCGATTGGCGCACGCCGTCGATGACGACAAAATCGTTTCCCAGGCCGTGCATCTTGACAAACGTCATTTTCATCGGGCGCGACGATCAGCAACTCGTATCTAGCGACTTCGCCATTATAAAGTCGTCCATCACGAAACCGCCGCCGATGTCGACGCAAACCGCTTCACGCACGACGAAGCCGTGCCGGCGGTAGGCCGCAATGGCGCGCTCGTTGTGTTTGTTGACCGCGAGAATCAGCGTCGTGCACGCTGCGGCGCGGGCGTGCTCCGCGACTTGCGCGATCAGGCGGGCGCCAACGCCGGCACCTTGATGCTGCGGGTCGACATAGATCTTGTCCAGCTTGAGCTCATGGTTCGCGGTCAGCAGGCTGCAGGCAAAGCCGGCCAATTGCGTGCCGACATGCGCCTGATCCCACCAGATGCCAGCCTGCTGCAACTCGCCACGAATCCTCGCCGCAGTGTAGCGCTGGGCAAGCATGAACTCGATCTGCGCGCGGCTGATGATTGCCGGATAGGTGTCGTACCAGACGACGCGAGCAAGATCGATGATCGCTTCGACATCGGCGTCGGTCACCGGCAGGACTGAAATATCGATCATCGTTCGGTGTGCTCGCAAGCCAGCGCGCCAGTGTGGGCCTAAGCCAGCCCTTTCAGGAAGGCGGCACGTTCGCGTTCGGAATCGATATGCTTGGCAAGATTGCGATAGAGCTCGTTGATGTCGCCGGAATCGTTCGCCGCGCGCTTGATCAGCACCCGGGCGAGCGGCCCGACGTACTCGGCCAGCCGTTTCTCGGCCAGCGCGAGCTGCGAAGCATCGAAAAGCGCTGGTGCAGTCGCCGGCGGCGTTGTCGCCGGCGGCGCGGCTGGGCGCGTGGCGGCCAACTTTTCGATCTGGGCAAGCTGGCGTACGAAGGCGGCTCGCTCGCCGCCGGCTGGAACGTTCGCCGCCAGCAGCGAAAAGAACTCGCGTACGCTGCGCGCCTGAGCCAGGCTGGTCCGCACCAGATGCCGGGCGAGCGGGCCAATGCAGCGACTGAGCAGAACTTCCACCTGCTCAAGCGTTTCCGGTGCAAGCGTCAGCGCTGCGCTGGCGGGTGGTGTGGGTGGCGGCGTCGCTCGCCGTACGGGTGGCGCACTCGCCGGACCTCCCGGTGCGTCCTGCTGTGTTGTGCTGCTACTGCCGTCGCGCGTCGGAGCAGAACGGGCGGCGAGAAAAGCGCTGACCAGGCTATTGGCGAAGTCGCGCGCATTCTGGAAGCGCTTGGCGGGGTCCTTCTCGAGTGCGCGCGCCAGCACCGCATCAAACGCCGCGGGCAGCGTCGGGACGATGGTCGAGGGCGGTACCGGATCGACATGCATGACCTTGTACATCACGCTGACCGGCGTGTCGGCCGCAAAAGGCGTTTCGCCGGTGAGCAATTCGTAGAGAATCACGCCGGCTCCCCAGAGGTCGGCGCGTCCGTCTGCCGTCTGGCCAGCGAGTTGCTCGGGCGCAATATGCGTTGGTGTGCCGAGCACGGTCCCGGTTTGCGTCAGCGAGGCATTCTCGATGCGCGCAACGCCGAAGTCCATCACCTTGATCTTCATCGCGTCCTGCACCATCACATTGCTCGGCTTGATGTCGCGGTGGACGACGCCATTGCGGTGGGCATAATCGAGCGCGGCAAGCAATTGCTTCATCACCTCGAAAACGTCGATCAGCGGCAAGCCCGGACGTTCGCGCATCAGCCGGCGCAGTTCCTTGCCCGCCACGTATTCCATGACGATGAACGCCATCCGCTCATCCTCGCCGTATTCGTAGATACCGACGATTCCGGGATGCTGCAGGCGTCCGCCGGCCTGCGCCTCGCGCTTGAAGCGCGCCAGCGCCGACGCGTACTCGACATGTTCCAGATATTCGGCGAGGATCGTCTTGATCGCCACCAGGCGTTCGATCACCGGATCGAATCCCTGATAGACGGCACCCATGGCGCCCATGCCGAGCTGGCCGCGGATTTCGTACTTGCCGATGCGGGCCGGGGCGCTCATTGTTTGCTGCTCAGCCATCGATCATCGCCATCGCCTTTTGCAGACTGCGCCGCATACGATTGAATGAATTGCCGAGGACGCCGATTTCGTCGCGCTCGCGCGCCGGAAACTCGGGGACATCGAAGTCGCCGGTCGACACGCGGTCGGCAAGGGCAGACATGTGGGCGACCGGCCGAATGATGATTCGCGAAAGCATGAAATTGAGTACGACGAAAGTCAGCAGGAAGATGCCGCCGAGCGACAACATGAACGTATTGAAAGTGCGTTGCGCATTGTTCAGAGGCACCGACATCGGCACCGAAACGACCTGCGCGCCGACGGTCTCCATGAACTGCCAGCCGAAACCGTTGTTGTCGCCGTAGATGCGCAGCAGCGAAGCGGGAGCCGCGGCTGGCACACTATGGCAGGCCAGACAGGCGGCATCCTTGATCGTGATCGGCCGGGCAATGTAGAGCGTTCGTCCGGACGGCGTGTCGCGTTCGCCGGTCAACTCGGTGAGTCTCTCATCGTTGCGGAAACGCTGGACGAGATCGCTCTCCCATTCGACGGCGCGGTCGCGCGGATTGGTCGGGTTGAGCGTCGCTTCCTTGTAGGTGAAGTTCGGATACTTGACATGCAGGTTGTTGAAGGTTTCGGTGGCTGCGTAGGCGGGCACTGTCTGGGGCAGAAAGGTGTCGGCCAGGTGCGGATCGAGCAGCGGCTTGACCTGCTTTACCGTGTAGGTGCGCACGGCGAGTGCCGCTTCCATCATCAGTCCGGCGTTGCGCAGCGTTTCCTCTTTGGCGTTTTCATTCAGGAGACGATGCGAGACGATCGCCGAGACACCCATCCCGCCGGCGAAGACGACCAGCAGGACAAGATTGAATTTCAGTCGCAGACCCATGCTCTCTTCCCCCAGCACAGACAAGTACAGGAAACTTGACGGCTCGGGCGAGAGTATAGGGGGCGCGGTGCACCGGGGTCAATCGCCAATGTTGACGGAATCCGTCCACA